>CAZYJR010000011.1:15675-105909 GCA_964647905.1 uncultured Desulfobacterales bacterium
TTCATGAAAATCGAGGGTTGTTTGCCATCCTCCCGCCACGGCGACGGCAGGAGCCTTCCACGCCGCGGCCTCTTCACGGCCGCCCTTTCCTCCGCATACATTCCACAGCCAGCCTCAAAGGCCGGTACCCATAAAGCACAAATCCCAAACCCCCCGGCACGGGCATCCTTCTCCAGTCCTCTATTGTGGGGCTTGCAAGTAGAAAGAGCATGTGCCTGAACCGCTCTGCCGGGCCGTCCTTCAACAGCATATGCCGCCCGGAGAACTTGGGCCTTTCACCTTCGTCGCTCTCGGGACCGGCCCGATCAAACAGCCTCCTGATGCAATCGCCTGCGTAGGCCTTCACATGCCCGTCCCTCTCGATCCGCTCAAGCAAAAAATCGGGGACAGGGGCGTCCAGAACGATATGGGCCAGGAAGCAGCCTGCCAGGAGGCATCTTCTCAGGCGGAGACGCCCCGCCTCTTCATATGTCTCCCGGCGGAGCACTTCAGGGTGCCCCTTGATCAGTTCCGCCACACAGCACATGTGATCCAGCCTGCTCCAGGATTCCATGGCCGCATGAAGGCACAGGTATATCAAAAGGTCCTTGCGCCCCAGGGTCTTGAACGAGGCTCCAAGGAGCTCCACCGCCTCAAGGCCTTCCCTGAACGAATCATAGGTCATGGGGGCCCGTGCGTAGTCGCCGCCAAGATCCCAGTGAAGATCTAGAAAAAAGCCCTGTTCCGTCGTATCGACCATTGGCAGGCTCTTGTTCCGCGCTGCATAGCTCCTGAACCGCGAGGCGGTCAATGGTATCTCCGGCACGAACCCCCGCGCCTCCAGCTCCTTCACAGCGGACCATGCCGCCTCTTTCGGGACCAGGACGTCCAGGTCATTAAACTGGCGCAGCGCAACATCCCCGAACACCTCCTGTGCCAGCACGGGCCCTTTGAACGGCGCCGTCTCAATGCCATTTTCGTCCAGAATCGCGCAGATTTCCTTGAGCCGTCCAGCAAGGCGCAGGTTCCGCGCCGCATTTCTCAAATAGGCCTCGCGAAGCCGGGAGAGCGCGGGCTGGGGGACATCCGAAGATGCGAGTTTGTTCAGATTCCGGTAAAAGAGAGGCAGGACTCGGTGGAGGGAGGCTCTCTCAATGACAAGGTCCCAGTCAATGGGACCTTGCAGCAGGGCGCGGCTGCGGAAGACGGCCCGAGAGTCCGGCTCAGTGCGGGCCAGGAGGCATAGGAGTTCTGCAGACCTCATAAGACGGAGAGCGTTGCCTCGTCCCGCTCAAGCAACTCGAGGATATGGGTGAAGCCCTCCCGTTGGGTCAATTGCTCCTAGCCCCCTTGATTGCTATGTTTACAAAGGACTTCCAGAGGTAGGTGAGCTGGGTCCTTGTGGGATGCCTGAGATAGGCCTCGATGTAGCGCCGTTCGGATTCCATGATTTCCTCCAGCGTCTCGGGCAGGTCCGCGTAAAAGGGAGGAATCAGCCCGGGCTTGACCTTTGAGCGCAGGGCCCGGAGCTCCTCATCATACAGGTTCAGGTACTGCCTGCTCAGGGGACGGACCCCGAAAAGCTGGAGATCCCCGCGCACCCAATTGTAAAGCATGGGAAGCTCATCCAGCCACAGCCTGCGCATCACCTTGCCCCAGCCTGTCACTCGGAAGTCGTTTTCCAGCTTCCCTCCCCGCTGGAGGCCCTGATTATTGAAAACATAGCCCTGGATAAATTCGGAGTAGGGGTGCATGGTTCTGAATTTGTAAATGGGAAGCACCTTGCCGTTGCTCACTATCCGGTTCAAAGTGACAATCGGGCCGTATGAGGGGTTCCTATTCCAGGAAGGAGCGGAGACCTTCCGGGCGATGATGAACAACCTTCTCCTAATCTCCTTCTCGGCTACGATCTCGAACCCGCAGAACGATAGCCTTCCCAGCAGTTCCGCCCTGGAGACGACCCTGTTCCTGCCTCTGGTGATTGAAAAATATATCTTTCTGATCCAAGGCACCTTTGGGAACACCCTGCTCCAGACAAACCTCAGGCCGTACAGAAATTGTCCGGTGAGCCCGGGGTATCGGGTCAGGTACGAGTCATATTGGGTGGATGTGGTGTGGGCCTTGCCTACGAGGTAGCCTCCGGGCCTCAATTTTTCGTGGCAGACAAGGAAATACCGGTTGAACCAGCGGACATCGTTGAGCTTGTGCAGATTCACGATCAATGAGCACCGGCACTCATCGAGAAAATTGAGGTCGTGGAGCTCATCGGTGTTCAAGAGCGCGCACTGGGACCGGTCCACCTGTTTGAGGTCCACATGGGAGCTGATGAATTCAAATACCCCCAAATCGAAAAACTCAAGCGCGTGCTTGAGCTTGACTTCAACCGGCTCGGTCACCCGGCTGGCCCGGCCGGCCTCGGGAAGAGGATCTTTCTCTCCCTTATCAAGTACGGTCCGGACCTTATGGAAATCCTCAATATCGGCCTCCATCCGGCCGTGGCGACGGTAGTTTGAGTAAAGCAGGAACACAAATCCTTCAAGAACCACAAACAGAGGTATTGCACCCAGGGTCTGGAGCCTGGATATGGGGCCCATGCGCATGGAATATACAAAAAAAGTCAGCCCTGCAGCCATAAAAATTGCAGTTTTAACGGCGGGACCCAAGGCTAGTGAGATATCCCTGAAGTTATCCCTGTCGAATTTCCGAGTAAGCATAGAAAAGGCCAGCCATAGACCTAATAAAAGCAGAAGAATATCATCATAAGGATTGTAGAGATGAAATGAGCCTCGCTTGAAATAGGTGATCAAAAAAAATGATAAAACCAGAAGGACTCCGTCCACTACGATAAGAGCCCCGGAAATTCCAGCATCGGACGATCTTGGGGGGGATTCATCAAGATGCACCGCAGCACCGCGGACCCACCGATAAAAGGCAAATATCCCGACCTCCAGAGTCACGGAAATCGTGATAGTGCCATATGCCATCAGGCGCGAAAAATGCGTCAAATGGAGCCCGACCAAAACAAGGGACAAAACAAACATAAAAGCAATGCCAGTTTTAACTAAAAGGCTGGCTCCGCCAATAAGAGATTGCCTGGAAATGCCTGTGAACTTGTCCGCAAACAAAGAAACGACCGGCAAGGCCATAGCCTGTAATGTGAGGAGTTGATAACTGGTGCTGGAAAGGTTCAGGTGCCCGTATTTTATAAGATGCATCAGCCCAAAGGCCGTCACAAGAAGAAACAGATCAGCCAAGAGCAGGGGAATGAACACTAGAAAGGGTCTGGAGCTGGAAGCCCCTTCCATCGCCTTTTCTATGGTTCTCTCTATCTCCTCCGGCCTGAGGGGCTTGGTTATGAATTCATTGGCTCCCGACTTGATGGCCTCTACAGCGTTTTTGATGGTCCCAAATCCGGTAAGCATTATGACCACGGCATCCGGGTCGCGTTTCCGTATGGCGTGAAGAAGCGCCATGCCGTCCATTCCGGGCATCATCAAATCCGTGACCACCACCTTGAACTTGTTGCGCTCAAAGGCCTCCAGGCCTTCTCTACCGCCATAGGCCGCCTGTGCCCTGTACCCGCGGTGGTTAAGGTACTCAACTATGTTGTCGGCGAGACTTGCATTGTCGTCGACAACAAGGATGTGCGGCAAGTCCTTCATGGGCCGGCTTACGGCTCTAAAGCGTCATCTCCTGCATTCTTCCTGGTCAGAAACTTATGGAGGTTTCCCGCTTTCCTCTGAGGTGAACCTTCCTGGCCTTAATGAAATTCTTGCCGTTCTGCAGGATCAATTCCTTGAGCCACGGCCCCAGCCTGTCATCCCAGCGCTGCGGATGAATCGTAATCATGACCCGTTTCGGCAACCTCCCTGCCTCGACCGCGCGGATAATGTCACGGGTGCCGTGGAACACCAGCCCCTGCCGAACCCATTTCTCCTGCTGGAACATCTTGTCCCTAACGCTTACTTTCCATCCGTCCCAGCGTCTTCCGGTATCCGTCAGATAAAAGACCTGATCGAAATCCACGTCCAGATACGGCTCGGCTACAATCCCCAAGGCTTTGTAATCGTACCTCCTCAACAGATCGAGGTTGTTTATCCGGGAAAGGGGGCTCCCGTGCATGCATGCCGTTGATACCGGAGCGAGCTCCCTCAGCCTAGCCAGATTGGCCTTGAAGTCGGCAAAGGCCTTTTCCAGGTCACCGCTGCAAGCGGCCAGGTTCTCGTAATGGTAGCCGACTTCATGGCCAAGCGAAGCGATCTCCCGAATAACCCTCTCATCCCAGCTCTCCGGCACGGCACGGAAATAATAAGTGGCTGCAATTCCCGTGTCATGCTCCAGCCTTGCCATCAGCAGAGCATTCACCGGCTGCCGGTCTACATCATGACGAAGGATAATGGTTTTTTCTTTCGGCTCATGAAAAAAAGCGTTTACAGTTTGGAAGGTATAGGTGCGAGCCTGTAAAGCCCTTAGCAGAGATCTATATGTAGCTGTTGTAAAATCCAATGTTAAAGGTCAGAAAAAACGATTAATACTGACAATAGAATGAAAGAGTAGTACAAAAGTGACCTTTTGATATATCCTTCGCTCTTTCAGAAAAGCTCCGTCCCGATTAAACTGTCCTCTTGCTTTTCTATTGTTTCAGGTCAACCCTTTTCTGAGAATATCAACAAGGTGGTCATTGATATCCCCCCGTTTTTCAAAATACATTGCTCTCTTTTCTCGCCATTGCGCCTTCGAATCATAAGAGAGGAGATTGGATGCAGTTTCCATAACGTCTGAGAAGCTCCTGCAGTTCCTTACCATTTTATAGGTCTTTTCCAGCAAGCGGAAATTGGACATATCGTTCGGCCCCACAAAGGAATTGTATCGTATTGAGGGAGTGCCGAGCAGAGCAGATTCGGTGGCCATCGTCTGCGAATCGCCGATATAGAGGGATGCGTAATATAGTGCACTGTGAATTTCATTGGGATGAATGGGCAGCCGAAAGCCTGCTAGGTGATTCGGAAGCTTTCCTTCCCCCGAGACAAAAACCCGCCCACGCGGGAGCAGGGCCTCCACTAACTGGTCCTTTTCCTTAGGCGAAAAACCGAAATTTTTCACATCATGGTTCGCGTTCCAGGCAACGAATCGCAAGATGAAAAAGGGTTCGTCGGTTTCCACCCCCATAGCGTCCCTGACTGCTTCCTCCGGCGAGAAGCGCTTGGGGTGCAGATAGCCCTCCTCAAAAAGCCCGTTGACGCGGTGGTGTTTCGGTCCATAATCTAGGGCAAAGGTTACGGGCGTGATGATGAGGTGAGAGATAGGCGCTACAAAGTAGTTGATGAGTGGAACGACCTCGCTGTCCGGCATAATGACTGATCTAGCATGTAGGATGCGCCCCAGGGTCGTAGAGTACGGTGAAGACCTGCTGACAATCACATCCGGTCTGAACTGTTTAAGAATCCGCAAAATATCCAAAACGTTCAACGGAAAATAAGCGACTTTTTCGGGAATGATCTTGCCGTGTCGCCCGAATTTTTTGAACGGCAGGCTGCTCTTTGAAACCACATCGAAGGAAACGTCTTTATCTCTGACCAAAAGGAGGACATCATTGCCCTTCATCAAAGCTTCAGCCAGAGGCTTAAACTGATAAAAATGCTTAGGGTGCGATATTTCAAAAACATATCGCTTTCTCATATTGGGTTCTGACTATCCTTTTTTTGGATACACTGTTCTTAACACGGCATAAACGACGGTGCCACTTCAATCTAATCCAGCAAGTCAAGCCAAAGGGATTCAAACCCATAGCCGTAGCGGGCCATAAGTTTTCCACACTGTCTATCCAGTGCCCTCGCTTGCGAGCGGGACCACATTTGCCACCTCGGAAATCCTTTGGATTTGCTAGGATTAACCTTGGTGATCGCCAGCTCTTCGAAACCATCTACCACAGACGAATAGCCTAAAAAGCTCAACATTCTTTTAAAGGTAGCTGCGCCCTTACTAGGACTGAACAAATCCTCGCTCCGTAAAAGGAAATATGCATTTCCATTCCCAAATTCGCTTCTAAAAAAAGAGTTCTTGAAATTCCATATCCAACAGTAGTGTTCAAACTTGCTCATTCCAAGGCGTGAAGCTGCTGAATACTCAGGGCAGAGAAGTGGGCTTGGCTGCCAGAATGGCACACAGTGGTGCAGAAACATGCGTCTCAATCTCTGTCGGCGCCAATTCATAAAAGAAGTTACAAAGTCTCTCGGATCCCTCACCAAATGTATAATCTTATATGTAACTTTTTCAGCCACTGATTCCTTCTTAAGCAAAATTGTAATGGGGATAGAAAGCAAAGGATCCGTGGTTGAATATGGAACATCGGTTCGCTTCCATAGTCTGAAAAGGGCCTCCATATAATGGGGTCCATTCTTGTAGCCATACAGCACATTTCCCAAAATGTTCAATCGCCGGGAGCCTCGGGATTGGTGGCTAAGACTGATCCCCAGATCAAGGCGCTCAAAGGCTCGGTGAAGAAGGCTTGTACCCGCCCGTCCGGTCGACAGGACATATACCTTTTCGTCATTCATTGTATAATAGGATGTACGCTCTTACTGTAAAATCACTTTCCAAAGGGGGCTAATGTTTGATAAAAACCTTTTTAGGCGAAGAAAATGAGAGCAAAAATCATGTCAAAGGTTATAGTAGCGAATTTCGGTCTGGAACCCTTCAAGCATCATCTCATTCAAGATGATGATGCCTCTGACTCTGATGGATTTTGGTGTTCAAAGGTGGTTGGAGACCAGGCATGTGCGTTTAGTCGGGAGAACGGATGCCTACGTTTGCGTATTCCATTTTTCACTCGCAATACGCCTCTTTCAATATGCTAACGATCTTATTGGCGCTATCGCCATTACCATACAGCTCTCCCTGTTTCTTAGCTATGCTCACATTACCGTCATTCCACGCCCTTAGCACCGCCTGGATAATGGTTTGGACATCAGTTCCGGCAAGGAAATTGACCCCCATTTCCACCAGCTCCCCCCATTCGGTTTCATCGCGTACAGTTACGCAAGGTACGCCATGAAAATAGGATTCCTTTTGTACACCTCCAGAATCGGTGACAATGACACTGGCGTTTTTCTCGAGCATGACCATGTCCAGATAGCCAACTGGATCAATAAACTGCAGGCGCGAGGCACGAGGAGTAAGGAATATAGGGGTAAACAACTCCAGGTTCTTTTTGGTCCGGGGGTGGAGAGGCAGAACTACTGGTACATCCTGAGCAATTTGGTTGAGGGCGTCCAGGATACCCGATAGTTTTGATGGGTCATCCGTATTCGCAGCTCGGTGTATCGTTGCGAGCACGAAATTCTTGGCTTCAAGCCCAAGGGCCTGCATGATCAGACTTTTCTCTTCAGCTCTGGTCGAATAGAATAGGGCGGCGTCATACATGACATCTCCCACCTTGATAATCTGCTGTTCACTGCGGGGTGAAAGTTTGTGGGGAAAACCTTCTTCTTTGAGGTTCCTGACGGCTGTCTCGGTAGGACAGAAGAGCAGTGTGCTGAGCTGATCAGCGAGGATGCGGTTGATTTCCTCGGGCATGCTCCGATTGTAGGAACGAAGACCCGCCTCCACGTGAGCCACCGGGATATGCAGCTTGGCAGCGGCCAGGGCTCCAGCCAGAGTTGAATCGGTATCTCCATAGACAAGTACCCAGTCAGGGGGGTCCTTGATCAAAACACTATCAATGGCCTCGATCATCCTGCCAGTGTTCTGGCCATGCGTGCCTCCACCAATTCCAAGGTTGTAGTCCGGCCGAGGAATCGCCAGTTCATGGAAAAATATTCCAGACATATCTTGGTCAAAATGCTGACCTGTATGAATGATTACTTCAGTGATCGTCGACCGGCCATTAAATGCAATTTCCCTGGAAACATTAGCGGCTTTGATGAACTGAGGCCTAGTCCCTATTATGGTTGCTATTTTAATCATTTATCAGTGAGTCTTGCCGCCACCATAGATTCTGTAATGATCAAAAGTATTATTGATTATTACAAGCATATGGATAAAGAGCTGAACGTAATATATAAAAAATTCCCATTTCATAAAAATATCAGTATATTTGGGATGATATTACATCTCGGTAAGTATTAATTATACGTTTAGTAATACTGTCAGAATCCAGACCTAACATTCCAATCCGATTTCTTCCGTCTGTACGACCATTTTGTGCAGAAAACTCAAGGGCTCGGCCAAGCTTTTCCGAAACGTCGACGGGATCAAAAGAAGTTATGTAACAACCAGAAGTATCTCCAATTAGCCATCTTACATCCCCTACATCTGTAGACACAATAGGGCAGTTACATGCAACAGCTTCCTTAACGACCAAAGGCCCGGTTTCTGACAGTGAGGTGACGAGAAGTGAGTCAACAGCATTCATTAACAAGTTAACCTGCTGCCTAGTGTACCCCGCTAGTTGTATCAATGTGGAATCGCCTCCCAGCAAATCAATCCCCATTCTAGCTAATTTGTAGTTCTTTACTCTGTTGTCAAACGAAGAAGAAAAGAGTATATATTTTTTAACAGGGTTCAATCCCAAAGATTTGCGTGCAACCGAAGTTTCAATAGGGTAAAAAGTTTCAATGTTCACTCCGCATGGGATTACTTCCGCTTGCTTGCTACCAACTCTGATTTTGCCAGGCAAATCTGGATGTACGAAGATAGACTTGGTTGCCAATCTGTGAGCCCAAAAGGAAAAGATCCTATTTCTTGGAACATTAATATCGCTCCCATGGAAGGTTACAATGACAGGCACCTGTCGTTGGAGCGCCGAAAGCAGACCACAAAATCCGTAATGGGCATGTATCAGATCAGGCCTTTTCTGCTTGGTCGCTTCATGAAGCCTTGAGAGGTTCTTTAGATATCCCATAAGGCCCCTCCCACGAACGGAAAAGTAGAAAACTTCTAACCCGGCCTTCTCAAGACACTCGCCCTGTTCCTTAATAAAGGGAGATATTCGCCGCCTATTGGCAGCATGCACTATAAGAACTCTCATTTCAAAACTTGAGTTTATAAGAAGCCGACTGTGAAGATAGATTGCTCTTCAAATAGTTTAGAAGAAGTCCCAACGAACCCCAGTAATAGGATCCATAAGTTACCGAGGGAAAACTCCCCATAAACCACGACAAAACGCCAAGGCTAACAATTGTTAAAGCGACGTTACTGATAGTAAAATACCATAAATTGTTATAGCTAATATTGCGTATAATCCAAAAATGCCTAAAAATAGCACCGACAATGAAACAGTACCAAAATAACCCAACTAGACCTGAACTCCAAGCCAGATTGGCATAAGCGTTGTGGAGTTGTCGGTCGCTAGGCCACCCGTACTTACCCCTGGAGTTGAAAAGCTCTCCGGATCCAAAAAAAAGGGCCGCAGGGCTTTTAGTAAGGGTATTGTAAACATAGATGTTTTCCTGAAAGCGCGCCTCATGTTCGATGCTCCAATCAGGACTGAATCGGGCCTGTCTGGCATAAAAGCTTTTCTCTATAATGTTACCAAAAAAAAGAGACCCTACCAGTAAAACACAAAGAGCTAGGAACAAAAAAGAGGCCATTTTTCTTGATTTGTTATATGCCAAAAGTGCATAAGTTATTGAGCCAAACACGAGTAAGAGAATGTTACTTCGTCGGAAAATTAATATAAAGGCAATTGCTGTTGAACAAATCAGCAAATAACTAACAATCCTTATCCATCGTTTACGATCATACAAAATAAAGGCAATCGGAATTATTAATATAGAAAGTATATATGTGTAATATGTGCTTAAATGGGCATAGCCTCTATAAACAGGAGCATCATAAACAGTATATCCCATTTCTGTTAAATTGGAATAAGAAAAATAGATGTTTCCATAAATAAGAATAATCAATGAAACAACACAGAAGCCTTGTAGGTCTTTGTTTGTCACATTAAGACTATAGAAAAAGGGAAACATTATCATACCTAAGAATAATTTCACATAGTAATTAAAAGATAAGAACTTATTAGAGCTAAACAAAACAATTAATAAGAGATAACAAAGGAACGAAAGTATTGATATATTTAGTTTAGTAATGTGTATTCCTTGTTTATAAAAGGCATACGCCAGCGGCAGTAAGGCAACTAAATAATTTATAAGAATTACCAGATTACGCTCTTCATCAAGCAAAAGAGTTGCAAAAATTGCATTTGCCAAAATTGCCAATAATAGCAATCTATTGCAGAGTGGAGCTGCTCTTGCCTGATAATAATTAAGTGATGCAGACATCGGCATTATAGAAGTCTCAATTGCAGATAGTATGATGGCTGTTCTGCAAATATTCCGGTCTTGGTCAGGTAAATAGAGAGTATTATTTGGATTTGGCTACGCAGTAGTTTCGACGTCTTCGGGTTTGTTCCTAGAATTAGGAGCACGTCCGCGGGCTAATTCCTGGAGTGTATTTGTGCTTAAGAGCTGCAGTTGATTGCGAGATTTGAAACGACGGCTTTTCAGGGTTGAAAGGGGGCGGAGAGGCATCTGAGACATCGTGAAATCGAATTATTAGCTAGAAATTAGAGCCTTGCTACCTCTGACTGTCTCTAATCACAAGGCTCATATCCAAATTTCCGAAGAGACCTCTTTAGCACTTTTCTCACAATTTCCTTTTCTATAGTAGTTAAGTTATATCTTCCTAAGCCAATACTTGACGTATCAATAGGCTCAAATATCCTTTGATGGTGCGCTCTTTTAGGTACATCTCCAAGCGTCGCCGCAGTACTCTCTGAGCGAAGAATATCCTCCTCAAACTCAACCTCCAAAAAGCGGCATAGTTTCTTAACGGTTTCCGTGGGGTAGGTTACTAAGTCTTCGTATTTTACCTCGATATAGCATTTCCCGCAAGTTTTACCAAACCGGGCAACATTCTCAACAGACAGTCTCCACCGTTTTGCCGCGTCCTCAACATTGTAAAATCCAGTATTCTTATAAGAATAAACAACATCGCAGCCATCCCTGATGATGTGTATAAATCTAGCATCCGGAAAAATTGCAACAAGTTTGTTGAGATGAAATGAATACATGGGAGTTTTATCTCCCCATAACGGCTTTTCAATACCATGTAATTCCGCATAAAACTGATAAAACGAGGCTATAATAAGAGCTAGACTTCGTTTAGGCTTATCACAGGCGGAGATTTCCATCGCCAGGTCTCTTAAAGAAGGGATGTCGAAGTCATCAAAACTCTCACGGAATTCGTATTGGGAGTAAATCAGACACACTAAGTCTCTCCATGAAAATGCAGGTAGCTGTTTGAATAACCTGAAAGCCTTTGGAATTACATAGGTTTCCGGAGGCACAAAAAGTTTCGAATGAGCATTCAATATTCTTCTGACAAGCGTGCTGCCAGAGCGGCCCGATCCAACGATGAAAAAGGGACTAAATCCCTCATTCCGGTTCAAGGGGTACCTTCTGGGAGCCAAAAAATTGGCGAATTTCCAAAGGTAGGCATATGTATAATTGTCTAATGATGAGAAAATGATATTTCTGTTGATAGTCAAGGTAATTTGATAAGCTATGAAGTTAATGAATCTGCAATATTAAAAACGGTACCGGAATAACTCTATGTCATTATGAAAGAAGGTTCCAACTATCTCCATTGTTTCGTGATCATAATAATTCCTGTACGCCCCACGTTCCGAAGCTTTTAGGTGCGGCAGGGAGACGGGTCTCCCGAGATGGTCACTAATTTCAGCAAAGCCTTCTTCTAATGTTTCAAACCGAATAATCCTATCTACGATTATATTTCCATCGATATCTGTAATCCAGGCTATCTGCGGCATAAACATTTTTGGGTTATCGCAATAAGTTCGGTCATTTTTTTCATAGGCTAATTGTACCCACTCTTTGAAAGTTATTCTATTTTCCTTGAGATTTGTTTGATTTGTCTTAAGTCGGTAAAAATAATGCGACACAACCTTGTCCCAGGGGTTTCTTACAACCGTGAACTTGAATTTTTCCCTAAAACGTTCAAAACCAACCTCTTCACGTTTCTCTATAGCTGTCTTATGTTCAGGGAACAAATCCAACGCTTTTTCAATGCTGGTTCCTCCTGTTTTGTTTATATGAATAAAAATGAAGTTGTATATATATCTTTGCTTATATTGCCAAAGACTTTTTTGAACATATTTAATTAAGCTTAGCAAGCCGATTCTCATTTAAATTGAAAAAGGATGTAAAGGTTATAGTCAAAAAGGTCAGTATAGTGGAAGATATTATATCCCAGCAAAAAGAAGTCTATTGTGTAGCACCAGTTTGGTTAGAGAAATCGGACTCTATTCTGTAATCCTATTATATTCTCGAATTGTTATAAATTGTTGTCAAAAGCAAATATAGCTAATTGTCTTTCCAAATGTTATCTTTATATAATATAATGTAACCATGTTCCAGAAGGCCAAAGAACTCGCCCCTGCCAATGCAGCTCCATTTATGCCTATGTTCGGAATAAGAAGCAAGGATAAGATAATGTTAAGGAGCGCTGTACCTAAAATGATATTCCTAAAGATTTGATGCTGACCAGTCATGTTCATAAACATAGCGGTTGAGCCTGAAATTGAATTAATAAATTGGCCTAATAGTAAAAAAACCATAGCAAAATACGCAACCTCGAAATCTACGCCATACAGGAAACAAAGTAGTGATCTACCTAACAATACCAATAAGATAAGAAGCGGCATGGTAGTCCAAAAAACTAGCTTACTTATTTTCTGAGCCAGAGGGAAGAGTCGATCAAGCTGACCCGAGTGGAACAGCTCTGAAAATTTTGGTGCTGCCATAGAATTTACTGCTGTAAGTACAAAAGCTGTCAGAGTTGCCAATTTTACAGCGGCAGCATAATAACCTACTTCAGTCTGAGGCCTAAAAATGCCCAGAATAATGACCCCAGTCTGGCCTATAACAAATGTCATTGTGGCCGTCATGAGCATAGGTATGGAAATGGACAGGATCTCCCTCATTGGCATGAGATTCAGCGTATCGTTTGGAGTTTTCTTTTGCTGGAAAGCGCGTTCCATTATCAAAACCCCAACTAACGCCGAGATGGTTATAGACGCGAACATTGCGTAGATGGGGTTGTCAAGGTGGTAGAAGAAGACGGTAATAAGAGCGAGGATTACCAGCATTGAGAGGTGCGGTAGCAACTGCATTAAGGCGAATACCCGGATCAGGCGGAGGCCGCGAATCGCTTGAGTGTTCAATTGCATGAGGGACTTGAAGATTACGAAGGCGGAAGCCAAGGCCAAGTAGAAACGGAGGTGGGGCTTTGAGAAGACTGTATCCGCAATAAAGCCTGAGGCGAGAAACAGAATCGTTCCGGTGAAAACTGAGACTGCTGCAACACAATACTGGGTCTTGCGGTAGACTTTGAAGGCTGAAGTGGGGGAGTGTTTAGAGATATGTTCAGGGATCAGGCGCAAGATAGAGGTGTTTGTTCCCAGAAGCGTGAAGATCGTTACGAGCATGAGAAATGAGTTGAGCAGTGCGACAATTCCCAGAACCTCGGCACCATACCAGCGGGCGATGATGATGCTGGTGATCATGCCGAAGACAGTGGCGATTACGCGGGCCCCAAGAGCCCAGGCAGAGCCTGTTAGGATCTCGGAGAATTTCTCGTCCGAGATCAAGTTGTGTACTTTTTGTCTTAGGAATCTGAACATCAAAAGAGAACCGGTTGCTTACCATATAGCAACGCGTCATGGTCTCCCGCGGTCTTCCCGTCGGAAGAGGAGGCCACAGCGCCGGCTCGATAGAGGGGGTCTTTGTCTAGGGGGCCGCTGGCAGGGTCTTCTTCATTCACGGGCACGATGCGGAAAGCGGGTCTGCTCCGGTAAAGGACGGTGAATTGCTCGCCTCTTTGAACACTTTTCACGATCTTCGGCAACTGTGACCGGAGCTCTTTCGTGTTAATGACCCGGTCCATGGGTTGATATCCTTGAAGAAAAGCATAATGTCCGTCTTGAGGTTAACCGGGTGAAGGGCGCATGTCAAGGAGTGGGAAGATCACAATATTAAGAAGCTGGACGATAAGAAGTAGGAAATAGAGTTATTGAAATTGCCAAAAGTGCTGTGAAAAGAACTGTGTTGCCGGGAATATGAAGATTGAAGTCAAAGAAGCTGTGGAAGATCATGGCGGTAACACCGGCAAGCGCTCCCAATGTGGTTCCGCGCACCAATCGGCTTGGGTTTTTCAGCTTGTTGAGACCTTTGGCAAAAACAGCAATCAAGGAAATCACGATTGCGGCTGCTAGGACTATTCCGATCTCGGCAATGAAATGGAGGTAGTCGTTGTGGGCCATGGTGCGGTGAGCGGCAAGCCCCGGGGGTTGGTATTTGGTGAAGGCGTAACGGTATGTGCCGGGTCCGGTGCCTGTCAGGGGGTGTTCGCCGATCATGTCAATGGTGCCCTGCCAGCCGAGGATCCTGGAATAGAGATTTGATTCGGTGTCCTTTGCGGTTGTCTCGATGATGCGCTCCACGACCGGGGTTGTGGAGAGGATGATGAATAGGGCCAATATGGTGGTGCCGGTTATGCCTATGATAAGACGCTTTCTGTGAAAATGGCGGTCAAAGAGGAGGCCTACCGCCATGAAGATCAGGCCGGCTGCAGTGGCAAGCCATGCCCCCCGGGAGAGGGAGAGGATCAGGGCTGAGAGGACCATGCATGTTATATAGAGGAATAGGACGGTTTGACCCCGTGTGTAGCCTAGGAGCAAGAGGCCGAGGAGGAGGGGGAGGGCCATTTCCATGAAACCGGCCAGGTGGTCAGGGTTCCCGTAGGTGGATGAGAGGCGGTGGGTCAGGGCCGGTAGATCCGTGTAGTCCCACCATGGGAAAGGGTTTGTGCCGAGGTATTTGAAAAGGCCGAAAAGGGAGAGGAAAAGGGAGACGCCGATGATTACATAGACCAGGTGGAGGATGTCCCTGCGGGTCCTGAATGTATGGATGGTGAGGTAGAAGACGATCAGGTAGTTGATGAGCAGGATCAGGGAGCGGATGCTTGTGGGTCTATGGACTGAGAAGATAAGGGATATGGTGCAAAGGGCAAGGAGGAGGACAATGGGCTTGTCCAGGGGCGTCTTGATCCAGTGGAGATTTCCCTCCCAGGTCTTTGTGATGAGAAAAGCAGTGAGGCCGATCAGGGTGATCATTTGAATGACGGTGATCGCCCAGGGCTGGACCGCTCCTCGGGCCAGGGGGGCGAAGATGAGCAGGGTGTATACGGAGTATCGGGGGAGTAGGGAGATAAAGGGCATCGGGTTTATACAGCTCCGCCCCTTCGGTTACATGGGTAAAGGAACCGATTGATTTCGGGGGATTATTTGGCCTGCCGGCGGCCGTATGAGGCTGCCGGGAGGGAATAAGTCGGCATATAAGTATCGGTTGCTGAACCGATCGCGTCAATAATTTAGTAAAGCGAAAGCAAGCGCTATTTGTGCATCAGGTGTCTTTCAGCTTCTCCCGGAGTTCCATGTGCCGTTTCTCATACCTCGGGTTTTCCGGTTCCAGGGCCGCGGCCTTAGCGGCGTGTTCCAGGGCCTCGTCGAATCGTCCGAGGTTAAGAAGGGCCTCGGCTGCATGGGCGTGGTACATGGCCTTGTCTGCAAGGGTTATGCCGGTCTCCCAGTCGGAAAGGGCCCCGGAGTGGTCGTTCATTCGGGTGCGCAGTTTCGCCCTATAGTGGAAGAGCCTGTGATTGGGCTTGTCGGATCGCTCAATGGCTCGGGTGGCGGCATGCTCAGCCGCTTCGATCTTGCCCGCATCCAGGAGGACCCGGCTGAAGAGATAGTGAAAGCGGCTGTTGTCCGGCTCGAGGACCGTGGCCTTCTGAATGGCGAGCTCCATGCGGTCCTGATCTCCTTGATGGGCCGCGATCTTGTAGAGCAGGTAGTGGGCATCGGCTGTGGGCCTTTGCCTGTTCAGGCGCTCCAGGAGGTAGCGGGCCTCGGTATAGGCCTTTATCTCGATGAGGGCCGCGGCCTTGACCAGTCCGGCCTCCGGGGAAAAGGGTATGGATCGGTCCGCACGGTCGAAAAAGTCCACAAAGGCGTGGATGTGGAGGTGGTTCTTGTAGGCCGAGAGGATGCGGCGGAGATGCCGTTCGCGGGAGGTGCTCGCCCTCAGCGCTTGCATGAAGGAGTCCTCCGCTTGGACGCGGTCTCCCGCTTTGAGAAAGAGGCGGCCGAGGCGGATGTGATGGGCCGGGCCGGCTTTACTGGGATTTTCCTCCAGGGCCAGGGTGTAGTGTCTTACCGCCTCCAGGGGCTTTAGGTTGCGCTCCATGATATCGGCAAGGGCGGTGTGGGCCTCGGCCGGCATTGTGCCTGAGTCTATTGCTTGGTGGAGGCCTTGAATGACTACCGCTTCCAAGGGCCTTGACCAGAAGGGCTCACGCTTGAGACGGGTGTAGGTCGGAGGGTAGATGCGAACCAGGTCTTTTATGGTGTCGCGGAAGGCTCTTATGTCGCTTATTCGGTAGAGATACCGGGCCAGGGCGTAGCGATATAGGATGCCGTTGGGCCTGAGATCTATGGCCTTTCTGAAGTGGGGGAGGGGGTGGTGGGGGTTTTCATGGGGCCCGGGGTGAATCAGGTAGTGCATGCGCTCCAGCCTGGCCGTGGAGCGGGCCAGGCCGTAATGGGCCTCGGCGTCTATGGGGATGAGCCCGGTCGCCCTTTCAAAGGCCTCTTTGGCGCGTTGTTCCAGCTCATAGGCTTGGTGGACGGGCTTTTCGCGGGAGAGGGCATGGAGGGCGCCTCCCAGGGCCTTCCACATCCCGCCGTCTTTGGGGAGCATCCCGGCCGCCTTTTCATAATGACGGACGGCTTCTTGATGGTCACCGGCCTCCATGGCGTCCCCGCCCCAGTGAAAGTGAAGGCGGGCTGCCAGCCGGACGGAGAGGAAGCCGAAGGCGGTGAGGAAGAGCAGGAGGATGATTGATGTCAAGAGGACCTTCTTGACGATGGAAGGGCCGGCTGGGGTTGAAGATTTTGGGTGTTGGGGAGACATAGGGCGCCGCGGGTGTTTCCGGGAGAACCGCTGTTCTAGCCGGCCTCTCCATAGTACTCGGAATAGTATTTGTTATAGTACTTGTAGTAGCCTTCGCGTTTCGTGTCCACCTCGTTGAGCACGACGCCGATCAGATTGGCGTGGGTGTTGTTTACCTGTTCCACGGCCTTTTGGATCAAATCGCGGTTGACATGACCGGACTTTACCACCAGCACCACGCCGTCGGTGCGGGGGGCGAGTAGCAGGGCGTCGGATGCCGGCAGCAGGGGTGGCGAATCAAGGACCACAACGTCGTACCGCGGCTTGAGGTAATCGAGGAGGAACGCCATGCGGTTGGACTCCAGGAGCTCGGCCGGCTTGGGCGGCCGGGGTCCGCTTGAGAGCAAAAAGAGGTTGTCGGTCTCTGTGGGCTGAATCGCTGCCTGGATCTCCTTGTTGAGGAAGGGCAGCTCCTCCTGGCCTATTACCACCTGTTTGTAGAGCTGGCGGAGGTCGGCCGGGTCAAATGACGGTCGGTCGAAATAGGAGCCTGAGAGCCTCTCGAACGTGTAGTCTCCCGACTTCATTTGGAGCGCGGTGCGCAGCCCCTCTATCATGTGAAGCGAGACATATCCCTCCAGCACCTCCTCCTTGATCAGGCCGAGGCTAATGAGTATGAATCCCAGCTTCTGGCCCGTGCTTCGCTTGCGCCTGAGGGCGCCCTCGGCCTGCTCCTTGCTCAGGGCCCCGTCCTTGACCAGCAGGGTGGCGAGCTTCTTGTTCTCCGGCCGGGTGGGCCAGTGAACGTCCACCAGCTCGCCTTCCAGGAAGAAGAGGTCGGCCCTTTCCCCGCCTTCCTGCAGGTGCAGCACCCCCGTCCTCTTCTGAAAGGAGCAGAGCCGGAAGATGTCGCTCACGCCGAGGTCCTTGAGAGAGCCGGAGCGGACCTCGGTCCCGAAGGTGCCGGATAGGAGCCCGGTGAGACCGATACCGTTCCGGCGGGGGAAAAGCTCGCTCAGCCGTGGCTTGCGCAGGTCGGCGTCCATCATGAGTACGTTTCGGCCGGCCTGGGCCATGGTGTAGGAGAGGTTTACGACCGTGGTGGTCTTGCCCTCCATCTCCCCAGAGCTGGTTATGAGGACGGAGCGGAACTCCCTGTCCATGAATGCGAACCGGATGTTGGTGCGAAGCGTCCGGTAGGCCTCGGCGAACCTAGAGTAGGCGGGGTAGTTGGCCAGGAAGGCCTTGGCCAGTGATTCCTTGGAATGGTCTTTCTTGCGTTTCACCATATGGTCCCGGGTATATGTTTATTGATATTGAAGGTGAATGTGAGCTCCATTTTCATGGTATAGGCACGGCCGGTCATCCTTCGAGCTTCGGATCGGCCTTCTTGCCGGGATCCTCCCTTTTGCTGCGGGGGGCGTAATAGCCTTTGCCCGCTGACTGCTCGGCCTTTGGGACCACCGAGAGCACCGAGAGGTTGAGGTAGCGCTGGACATCGTCCTCGGTGTGGACGGTCCTGTCCATATACTCCCTTAGAAAAGCGAGGCCCACCCCCAGCATGAGGCCGAAGATCAGGCCGAGGGTCAGGTTCCGCCTCTTGTTGGGCCGGACCGGGGCCTGCGGCAAGGTCGCCTTCTCCGTGATCCGGATGTTGGAGACATCTATGTCCCCGGTGATGTCGGCCTCCTTCACCCTGGACAGGAGCGTGTCATAGAGGTTCTTGTTCATCTCCACGCCCCGCTCCAGGATGTTGTAGCGGAGTTCCTTGCGGTTGGTCTCCATGGCTTCCTGCTCGAAGTCCTTCATGGTCTGCTGGAGCACCCGCTCGCGGGATACGAGCACCGCCCTCTCTGCTCGGAGGTTTTCCAGCTCCTTCTTGAGCTCCTGCTTGAGCTTGGCCCTGGTGTTTTCTATCTCCGCAGTGGCCTGGACTATTTTGGGGTGCTTTGACTTGTAGACCTTGCGCAGGCGCTCCAGCTCCACCTCGGCCGAGACCAGTTGGCCGTAGAGTTTGTCGATGAGCTCGTTTTCAATGAGGGACCGCACGTGGGGGATGTTCTCGCCGGTCTCGGCCACTTTCTGCAATTGGCGGAGCTTTGCATCCAGCTCCAGGCGCTTGTTCCTTGCCTGGATGTAGGCGTCGTTGAACTCCCGCATCTTCTGGGCGGTGACCTGCTGGCTGTCCTGGAGGGAAACGAGCTGGGCGTCCTGCTTGTAGGCCAGGAATTCCTCTTCGGCGTCTTCCAGGGCCTTCTTGACCTCATAGAGGTTGTCCGTGAGCCAGGCCAGTGTGTTTTGGGAGGACTCCAGCCGGTTGGCTATGTTGAAGTCGATATAGGACTGGGCCGCGGCATTGGCGATATCCCGGGCCATGTGGGGGATGGGGCTGTAGACCTTGAGTTTCAGGAGGCGGGTCTCCTCTATGGGTTCCACCTCGACCATGCCTTGAAGTGCCTGGACCAGGACCGTGGTCTCGTCCAGGGGTTCGGGTTCCCTGATGCCGATCCTGAGCTCATCCTGCTCGTCCGGGCCCAATAAGAGCTTTATGTTCCTCTTGAGTTGCGAAAGCCACTGCCTGACCGCACTCACCGGGGCGAACGAGGGCTCGCCCCTCTGGGGATTGAGGTCGGCCGGGTCCAGGTCCAGGCGCTGGATCACCCGCTCCATCACGGGCCGCGATCTGACCAACTGAAAGTGGGTGTTGAAGGTGAGGGACTCAGAGAGATAGCTCTCATACTCGGTACGCTGCCCGGTTATGGGGGACTGCTTTTGATCCTTGTCTATGATCATCGTGGCAGTCGCCTGAAATACGGGGGTGACCCGGGCGTTGTAGAGCGCCACCAGTGTGAAGACCAGCACGGCCGAGAGCACTATGGTCCACTTGTGGCGGAGCAGTACGTGATAGTACTCCGAGAGATGGACGGTCCGCTCTTCCCCCAAGCCCCCTTCCGGGGTCAGCCAAGGGGGCAGGCGGTCCTGGTCCGGGATTGGTTGTTTCGGCTGTTCGGGTCTTTTGGTACCAGGCATTTTGAACCGGTGTCTTGAGTTTGCTTTCAGGCCGCCTCGATAGCGGCGGCGGTTGATATCTTTACCCTGAGACCCGGACTCACCAGAAGGTCTCAGGGATATGGATCCTGTCCCCGGGCTGCAAGAGGGGATCCGGGGCTTTGCCTTCGCGCACGTCCTTGAGGTTGACCTCTATCGTCTCGGTCGCCCCGTTGTCTTGGCGGATGATCTTGGCCCGGTTCGGGGCGGCGAAGCGGTCGAAGCCGCCGGCCAGGATGCAGGCGTTCATGGCGGTCATGCCGGGCCGGAAGTCGTAAAGACCGGGCTTCTTGACCTCACCGTCTACATAGATCTTGGATTGGGCCGCATCCTGGGATTTCTCCAGTGGAATGTAGACCAGGTCGCCGGGCCGGAGCTCAACGTTTGCCGACATGTCGCCCTGGTCCAGGAGCCGCTTCAGGTCCACCCTGAGAGGCTCTGTGGCCGCCGCCAGCTCCGCTGCATCCTTCCCGGCGGCCGCCTCGGTTGCGCCATGGCGCATGATGTAGGCCACGTTGCCGCGATCCGAGACCACGCCCTCGGCCTTGGCTATGAGCTCCATCAGGCTGTACTCGCTTCGGGTCTCGTAGAGGCCGGGTTTTTCGACCGCGCCGGAGATGTAATAGTGGAGGCTCCGGAACTCCTTGACTGATATGTTTACCTCCGGGTTTACAAAGTAGTCCCGGGCGAGCGGATCCCTTATTCTCTGCTCCAATTCGCTTGTGGTCAGCCCGGCGGCTTGAAGCTCCCCGATGAAGGGGGCGTTGACCGTGCCGCGGGTCGTGACGGTGAGGTCGGACGAGTATTGCTCTTCGCCTCCTGCAAACACCGAGACGGAGATCACGTCGTTGGGGCCGATACGGTAAGCCTCGGGTTGAGAGAAGGCGGACTGGGGCCGGAGAGGGGCGGTCAGACAGAATACCCACAGGCAGAGTCTGAAGAGGTGGTATGTAAAATCTCTGTGATGCGAAGCTTGAGCCATTATACCTTGGACTCGGAAAGGCCTGGGTGGGAAGACCTTTTTCTTGATTGTATCGGCCTCCTCCGGCGTTTTCTTGAGACCCGGACATCCGGCATTTCTCGTGCGTGCCGGGTTTCTCCTGAATATCCTCCGGGCCCGGGGGCATGAAAAAATCGCCGTATATGCATCGGGACATGCCGGAGTCGATGCTAGTAGTAGATCCCCTCCTCGGTATAGCCTCCACGGCTCTCCAAGTCGAAATTGAAGTTGAGCATCAGCATTACGAACTCGTTGCTGAAGCTTCCCCCCTGGATGTTTGAGTCTCGGTCCTTGAGGCCGACCGTGAGCGCCAGGTCCATTCGGCGCGAGATGAGGTAGGCGATGCTGCCTGCAAGGTACAGGGTGTCGTCCTCGCGCGTCTCCACGGTCCCGGCGTGCGTGAGGCCTTGCTGGGAGAGGTACTCGCTCATCTGGTAATAGCCCTTGATGCGGGCTTGTATCTTGCCGGCGAAAACGTGGCCCGCGTCCGCCGTCAGGCGGTAGGCGGTGTAGTCCTCCCCGTAATTGTTGAAGTTCCGCTCAAAGGCCAGGTAGCCGTGTGTGCGGGAGCGTACGAATTCGCCGCCCAGGTGGCGGCGGCCTTCGGGCGGCGGCGGGTTCTGCACCAGCACTGAGACCTTGTATGCCATGATGTCGCTCCCGTCTACTTCCGGATTGTCGTAGTCCCGGGTGTGGTAGCCCATCCCGGCGTCAAAGGCCAAGTACTTGTACCGCTTCTGGTAGATGAGCTTGATCTGACTCGAGGTATAGTCCCGGGCCATGCTGTCGTAGTCCATCCGCCAGTGTTGGAGATCCAGGTCGATTGTGGAGGTGCGTGTGGGGTCGTAGAGGATGTTGCCTATGAATCGATGCTCCACCGAGTCGTTTGGGTTCCGCTTTGAATACCGGAGGTCCGTCCGCCGGTACCGGAGCCCGGCCGAGAACCTGTTTTCAAAGTCGTAGAAGGCCAGGGGGGTAAGTCTATTGATGCTGTATTTGTCCATCTCGATGGAGTCGCTCAGCCGGTCGTAGGCCGTGGGGTAGCGGGTGCGGTAATAGGCGTCGTCCAGGCCGAAGGTGATCCGGCGGCCGGGGCGGTGCCTCAGTTCGAGGGCGCCCAGGTGGCCCACGTAGTCCAGGTCCGAGATATCAGGGGCGCCTTGCGGAGCGCCGCCCACATCCTTGTACTTGTAGCCCTCCAGTGTGTAGTGAAGCGTGGCCTTGGTCTTGGGCGTCTCCATGCCGAGCTTGATTCCGGGCTGCAGGAGGAAGGTATAAACGTCCCGCTCGTTTTCCTCGGTGCTGAAGAAGTTGGTCTCCATTCGACCGCCCGAAGTGACCATGGGCTCTATGTTCAACTTCGGCAAGGCGGCGGCGGGCGGGACGGCGGAACCCCAAACGCATAGCAGGACGGACAAAGCGGTGATCAGCGGTTCAAACAACCGGCCCCCGGCGCTTCTTTGCTTCAAGGCAATGCTCATGGCTCTTACCTGTCACCGCTCTCTTGGTTCACGGCTCTCGTAAGAGATTGGACATCGTTCCCGGAGGCGGAATGTGTCTCACGATTGCCCCTGCCGGCATCCAATGGAAGTAAAAGACCACTAACGGCACAGCAAGTTCCGTACCGTTGGGGACGATCCGGCCCGGAGCAAACATGGCCCATCACGATGGCACTGTTGCCTGTGCCTGTCAAGCGGCATGTTGCGTATGGATCCGCTCTTTCGGGTGGTAAGAGAAGGATACGGCCGCGGCCGGCGCTCAACTCCCCGGAGAGTGCTCACACCGGGCTGGCCGGCCTGGTGTCGTCAAACGGTATGGCGTCGTCCAGGGGGATGAAGAAGCCGGGGTCTATGGGTTCCTCGTATGCCTCGACGGTCTCCATGTAAAAGCCCGTGCCTACAACCCAGCCGAACGGCTCGTAGAGTCGGACCAGGGAGCTCTTGGGTTCTGGGGCCTGGCCCGTGGGGTCGGGCCAGAGATAGGTTACGAAGCCCCCGCCCTCTTCCAGGCAGGTCTCTATGAATTCCACGAATATCAGCTTGCCCTCGGCATCGCGCATGTTCATCAGGACATTGCCCTCCAACCGGGGGATCGTGGGGTGCACCAGCATGCGGCCCTGGAGGTCGTTCGCCCAGAAGTACTGCTGCCCGTCGGCGCCCCATCTGTAGTTCCGGATGAACTCCATCGCCCGCTGCTGTTTTTCCTCCAGGCTCAGGCCCTCGTCCGCATTGATTTCCTCGAGTGTCTGAATGACCTTTTCCATGGCTTCCTGTATGGTCTCTTGGTATTCGGCGGGGGGGCTGACCGGGACTGCGGCGTCCTTGGCTGCAATCACAACAGGCTTGCTCTGCGCTGATGCGGCCCCTTCAATATGCGGAGCGGCCGTGACGAACAGCACGCATACAATGACGGTGATCAAATGACCGGGCGAAGGCGTCATCGTTTTGTCTCCTGTTCCAATCGGTTCGCCAAAAAACTATCCAATTTTGCAGTTGATGTCAAGTTTTTTGGGGTGCCGGCGCCACCCTGTTTGTTTTCGGGGATATTCCGTGTACCATGCAGGCTGGAATCGATTTTGCAACTGATTCAAGGTCCCTTGAGTTTCAAGGTGACCCGGTTATGGAGGTCGGAAATGACTCGAATCAATAAGGCTTTGTTTCTCTGCCTGTCCCTCGCCGTGCTTGCCGGGGCGGGGGCCTGCTCGGGCGATCCCGGGGATGACGAGGGGGAGGTCGTTGCCCGCATAAACGATTACGAGCTCACCCTGAAGGAGTATGAGACCCAGTTGAACTCGGACGTCGGGGTCTCTGAACTCTATCGTCTCACCCGGGAAGACAAGCGCGAGTTCCTGGACCGCCTCGTCCGAAAGGAACTGCTCCTTCAAGAGGCCATGCGGCGGAAGCTGGATCAGCGGGAGGAGTTCGTCAGGGCCATTGAACGCTACTGGGAGGCCACCCTGATCCGCGATCTCATGGTCATCGCGGGCAAGGAGCTTTCGGAGCGGGTCTCCATTACCCAGGAGGACATTCGGGCCCGGTATGAAAAGATGAAGCAGGCCAACCCGGACCTGCCTGAGTTCGAGGAGATGAGGGAGGGCATAGGCCGGACCCTGCTGGAAGAGGAGCGCCGGGCCAGGCTGGACGCCTGGATGGACAGACTTCGCAAGGAAGCCGATGTGGAGGTGAACGAGGATCTCATCAAACCATGAAGCGGGCCCGGGGGCTCGCCATCCGGGGAGGGCGGTCATGGCCGAGAACAGACCTTATCGACGAAAGCAGTACTTCATCAAGAGGGGATACCAGACTAGGTTCATCCTGAAGTTCTGTCTATTGGTGCTGGTGGGGGCCGTGGTCTCAACGGTCCTGCTCTACATGATGGCCGAGGGGTCCCTAACTTCCACATACGAGAACTCCAGGCTCATGGTGAGGACCACATCCGTGGCCATACTGCCCGCCGTGATCTACACAAACCTGATCACCCTGGGCCTGGTCACGGTGGCCTGCATCTTCGTGGTGCTCTACATCTCCCACAGGATAGCCGGCCCTTTGTACCGATTTGAAAAGGAGCTCTCCGAGATCGCCGAAGGCGATCTTACAAAGGTCGTGCAGTTGAGAAAGAAGGACGAGATCACGGATATGGCCCAAAGCCTGAACAGGATGACCACTTCCCTGAGGGAGCGGCTGATCGAGCTAAGCGGGCAGTTGGATGAGGCCGCGAGGGTGGCCGAGGAAGAAAACGCATCCGAGCATCTCGTGCAGAAGCTGAACGAAGCCAGGGACACGGTTCACGACAAGTTCAGGGTGTAGCCCCTGCTATATCATGAAGCCGCGCAAGCAAATACTCCTCGGAATAGTCTCGGCCCTGGTGATTGCAGGGCTTGTCCCACTTTTGCCGGGCTCGGCTGTTCGGGCGCAGGATCCCCTCTCGCGGAAGCTGGTTACCAAGAACACCGTTTTGCTGTACCGCAGCATGGAAGACCTGGCGCGTTTCGACTCCAAGGTCAATTATTCATCAGGGGGCGGCCTGAGCAGCCTCTTTTCCTCCAGGCCTAAAGGGGATGATCTGCTCGATGCGGTGGCCGAAAAGGTGGATGCTCTTTACGAGCGTGTCCAGGAGATTCTTGATATGAGGGGGGAAATGGAAAAGGTGACCCTCCGCTTGTACCCGGATCAGGACGCACTGGCCCGGGCGTGGCAGGCCTTCACCGGGGGCCGCAACCTCAGGGTCCGGGCCTGGTACAACTATGAGCGCAACACCATCCATTTCAACGTAAAGGACGTGCACGAGGGAGTGGTGGCCCATGAGATGGCCCACGCCATAATCGACCACTACCTGCTGGTAAGGCCGCCCCGCGCCACGGCCGAAATCCTCGCCCGCTACGTGGATGAGCACCTCAACCACTAGATCATTCTATGTTTTACTTTGAAATCATTCCGCTTTTTTCAGTTGTCCTGCAGTGATATTCCGTCCTCTTGAATGACTTTGTGTGAACGCATGGATTGATAGAGTCCAGTATTCCACCCTTCTCGAATTCTTTCGGCTATTATTCAGAGCTTATCCACGGATCCTAATTCTATGCGCCTCTACTATAAGTAATTTGCCTTTATAGTATTCCATGTCCGAATGGGAGGATAAGAAATCAGTTAGATTGTTCATGATCTGCTGGGTAATCTCAGGATGATTTCTTACCTGAAGGGCTATAATTCCTTTAAATTTCTCAGGAGGATATCTAACTATATCAGCAAAATCACTATCTAGGGAGAGAAGAACAGCATCAAGCTCTTGCGCCTTGGAAATAACCATCAAATCAGAGGAATCTTGAGATATCTGATCTTTAAGACGAAATACCTTATGACCTGCACCACGAAGTGTTTCTATTATTGAGTTGGCAACACAGTGATCTGCGAATAATGTGAGCGACATTAAGCCGCAACCTCAAAGTCAGCCAATGTACGAGCATAATCTAAACATGCTGTAATATGATCTTTAGTGAGATCTGGAAACTCTTTGATAATTTCGTCAGTTGTGTTGCCTGCGGCGAAATATCCAAGAACGAGGCTTACAGGTATCCTTGTCCCTTTTATGCGGGGTTTGCCACGAATAACTTCAGGCGTGCTTACTATATGGTCCTTCCAGTTTGCTTTCATGCTTAATCCTCACTTCAAAATTCAATCTCCCTGAGCAAGTCTTTGCTCCTTGTCAAATCGTCTTTTTCACCAGCTATCACCTTCTTGCAACTGCTGTCTAGCCTGTCCGGAAGGATAGCATGGGCTGTTGGTGGAGGCAACTGCTTCCGTGGGAATCATAGATTTAGACCTTCCTGAGGATGAGCAGGACCCTTCTCCTAAGCATGCCCTTGTAGGTGCCGGTGGTGTCGGTGCACTCGAGCCGGTGGATGGGGGAGAGCCCGGCCGGGGAGGCCATTGTGCAGGCCTTCTCCGGTGTGTGGATGTTGAAGGTGAATGAGAGCTCGCGGGTCTCCTGCTGATTTTGACTGTTGGTGAAGGTGATCGCCTCGCAGGAGGTGAGGGTCCTGGAGAGCGGATCGGTGCTCCTGAGCCATGTCCATTCCACCGGGCCGAGGGTCTTGGTCACGAAGCTCCTCTTGAGAAACCTGGGCCGGTCGGTGGTGGAAAGGAAGTAGTCCGGGTGGGGGAGGTCCAGGAAAAGGACGCCCGAAGGGCAAAGGATGCGGGATGCCTCCATGAGTACCAGGCGGCCCTGGGGCTCGGGGAAAAGGGCCAGGCTGTTTCCGAGGAGGGTCACGCAGTCGGCGGTCCCTGAGCGAATGGGCGCGGCGCAGACATCGGCAAGGGCAAGGCCCCCGCAGCCGTCCGAGGCCTGGGCCCCTTTTCTGACCAGGTAGGGGCTTATGTCCAGGCCTATGGAGGGGACGCCCATTCCGGCAAAGGCCAGTACGTGGCGGCCTGCACCGCAGCAGAGGTGGACCGCTTTCTTGAGGCCCTGGAGCCAGGGGGCCAGGAGCTCGAGCTCGATGCGGGTGAGGGCCTCGTCGGTGTGCTCGCAGTCGAGCTCGTAGGAGAGCTCGCCTTCCTTCAGGTAGTACTGCCTCAGATCCATAGCGACCCCGTCATCTTGTAGCGGTTGTCCGCCTTGCCCTCTTTCAGGAAGAACACCTGAAGCCCGGATAGGTGAATGCTCGGCCCCCGGCCGGTGAAGAGGATGTGGATCCGGTTCATCACGTGAAGATCCTCCTCCGGGGAGATGGGGGGAGGATCCAGGTAGGGCTGGAAGACCACCGGGTTTGTAGATCTCAGGCGGGCCTCGATATAGGGAATGAGAAGTATTTCTCCGATTCTCTCCCGGTCCTGATCGGGAACGGGTGTTTGGAAGTGTTTGACCCAGAAGGAGTCCAAGGCCTCGAGGATCCTGCATGAAAGAGCGGTGCAGGTCAGTCTTTCTCCGGGGCTTGCAGCTGATTGCAAAGATGCGTGGAGCTCGTTGTAGGCCCTGGAGTAGTGATCGGCGGCAAGGAGGCGGTTGGCAAGGGCGATGGAGAGCTGAACGAGGAAGGGCTTGAAGGTCATGTGCTCCAAGGCCTTTCGGGCCTCCCTATCGGCCGACTTGAAGAGCCCGGGCCGGGAGGATCTCAAGGCTTCGAGGTCCACGCCGAAGTGCTCCATTACCGTGGATTGGAGTAGGGAGTAGATTTCTTCCGCTTCAGTGGGCGGGGCCCTCAACAGGGTCTCCGCCTGAGTCCAAAACGGGTCCCGCCGGGTGCCCAAGCCCCTTCCCAGGGACCTTATCATCATGTCCTTCAAGGCGGATTTGAGCTCCGGTCTTGTCCTAGCCAGGA
This sequence comes from uncultured Desulfobacterales bacterium, assembly GCA_964647905.1. Taxonomy (GTDB): domain Bacteria; phylum Desulfobacterota; class DSM-4660; order Desulfatiglandales; family HGW-15; genus CAZYJR01. Next base: position 43,553 of record CAZYJR010000011.1, read on the forward strand.
CCTTCCGGGCCTCGAGCGGGGTGGCCTCGAGGGCAAGGGGCCGGAGGTGAGATAAAATCAACTCGGCCGCAGGCCGGGTGCTGTCCGGGGCTGAAACCGCTACGGCCGAGCCTCCGAAAACGCCTCCAATGGCTACCTTCACCACCATGGGGCCGGAGGGGCTGCCGGTGCTCTTGGATTCGGGGGCCGGTATGCGCCGGTCCCGGGAGAGGGCGGAAAGTGCCGCTGATATCTCCGGGGGCGGTGACCTGAAGGTCCGGGCCGACCAGAGGCTGGTGGGCGGCAGGTGTGACCTCAGGCCTTGGAGCTCCTCGGGTGTGAGATTCAGGGTCTTTTGGTAGCCGGGGGAGGTGAGGAGCGCCAGGGTCGCCTTGGAGCGGAGGATCAGCCGGGCCAGGGGGGAGCAGTCAAGGGCGGTCTTGTTTTCCGCCAGGGCCCGGAGGATGGGGTGCCCCGGGGATAGGTCCTCGAGGTGTAGGTCGCAGCAGAGGATGTCGACGCGTGAGCCCGAGGCCGTCTCCAGGTGATCCCGGAAGACCAGCTCGTGGTCGAAGCAGAAGCAAGTCCTCTCTCCTTGGAGATGGAGCCGCTGGCAGAGGCTCAGGGTTGATCCGTAGATGTCGTCGTGCTCAACAAAGGCCATGAGGGGGCTGGGGGAGGGGGTGATTCCGTTTGCAAGGCAGTGGGACTCATAAGCGTGGCGGAGAGCTGAGCGGAAAGGGAGAACCGGGTCCTCTTCCACCGGGCTGAGGCCGGGAGGGATGTGCGGAGCCACCTCTTTTGAGACCAGGAAGCCCTCGTCAAGACCGCCTACGGCTCCCAGGTTCCACTCTATGCTCATGCGGTTGATGTTGTCGTCTCCCAGGTGCGCGCCGGCCAGGTGGTCGGTGGTGCGGTAGGAGGAGAGGAGCTCTTGGAGGTGGGGAGGGAGAAAGCGGGTCAGGGCCGCCCGGTAGAATCTTTTGGTGGGAGAGCGGGGCTGGAGATATTCTTTCAGGACCTTTCGGATGATCGAGGCGTAGGTCCTTCCCCACCGAAAGAGTGCCTCTATCTCCTCAGGGTTGGTGGTTATGGGGAAGGGGTAGTACCTGAGGGGGCGCACAGGGTGGCCCAGGAGCTCCCTTCGGGATTCGAGGCGGGCTGATACTGTTTCGGGGAGCTTGTCCCTCGCCCGGTTCAGGGCCTCCTCGGCCAGGGTGATTTCCTCCGGGGCGGGGTGGAGCAGGGGGGCCTGGTTGAAGGTCCTTTGGTCCCGGAGGGCTTGGTATGGGCTGAGGTCGAGCTTCAAGGCCTGGCTCCTTTACCCGGGATCTTTGCCTTGAACATCATGAGGGACGGGAGGAATACCATGTCGCCCGCCATGGCGGTAATCATTATTATCGCCGTGAGGAGCCCGAAGTTCATGGTGGGCACGAAGTGGCTGAGGATGAGCACGCTGAAGCCGATGCAGAGGATGAGGGAGGAGGAGATGAGAGCCCTTCCCTTGATTAGGAGCACGGCGCGGATCGCTCTGTGGACCGGCATGTTGGTGTCCCTGACGCTTTTGTACTCCGAGAGGAAGTGCATGGTGTCGTCCACTGCTATGCCTATTGCGACCGCTGCTATGATGGCGGTTCCGGTGTCCAGAGGGATGCCCAAAGCGCCCATGATGCCGAAGTTGAGGACGATGGGGAATGAATTCGGTATCACGCTCAAGAGCCCCATGGAGACCGACTTCAAGGCCATGAACATGATCAAAGTAATGACCAGCACGGCCAGCGCCAGGCTGTAGAGCTGCCCCTCCACCAGGGCGTTGATGGTAATGACATCCTTCAAGGCCCTGCCTGTCACCTTGAACTCCAAATCATCCACGGGGAAGTGCTCGGTTAAGTAAGGCCGAATCTTCTCAATCAGCTTGGCCTGGTCCGAGGAGGAGTGTACCGAGAGCTGGACCCCTATGCGTGCGTGGTCATAGGTGGAGTTGATGACGTTTTCTATGTCGTCCGAGCCGTAGAGGAGGAGGTACTGGGAGACCATGGCCCGGGATTCCGGGATCTTGTAGTACTCCGGGTCTTCGTTGTGGAAGGACTCGTTCATGTCCTTTATGAAATCGGTGAATGAGACCGTGCCGTCGATTCCGGGGAGGGTCTCCAGGTACTGCTGGATCTTGTCCAGGATTTCGAGGTTCTTGGGGTCCTTGAAGGCGTCCACCTCCCGGGCGGATACTGAGATGTCCATGGAGTCCACACCGCCGAGCCGGCTCTCCACAAAGTCCATGGCCTGCCTGAGGGGGCTTTGCTTCTTGAAGTAGCCTATGGTGTTGGTCTCCACCCGTATCTGGGTGGCGTACCAGCCGCCTGCGAGTATCAGGGCTGTGATGCAGACCGCTATGGCCTTATAATGGCTTTTCACCAGCTCGAAGAGCCGGTTGAGGACAAGGGTCATGCCCCTGCTGGCATCATAGCTCTGGTAAAGCTTCTCGGGCTTGAAGAGGAGGAGCAGGGGGGGCAGGAAGAAGAAGGAGTAGAGGAACTCGAAGCCCATACCGGCCGAGGCGATCCAGGCGAAGTCCCTGATGGGAGGGATCCGGCTGATGCCCTGGGAGAGGAAGCCGACCGCCGTGGTGACGCTGGTCAGGAAGCTCGGCAGCACCACCCGCTGGAGAACGCCGGCAAGGGCCTTTCGCCTGTCTCCCCCGGCCTCTGAGAGCATGCGCCGGTCCATGTGAGAGAAGATGTGGACCGTGTCGCAGAGGGCCAGAGCCATGACCATTGAAGGGATGATGCTGGTTACGTTGTTGAGGGTGATGCCGGTAAGGCCCATGAGCCCCATGACCGAGCCCACGCAGACAGAGATATTGGCAATGGCGAGGGCGGTCAGGATCACGTTCCGGAAGACCAGCCATATGGCCAGGGTGATGAAGAGGTAGGTGATGGGAATGAAGCGGGCCACGTCCTGCTTCATGTACTGGCTGAGGCTGAGGTTGGTGTAGGTCCAGCCTGCTATGTGGAAGCCGTCGGCACGGTCCCGGTAGCGCCCGAGGATCTCTTGGGTCTCCTCCATGAGTCGGAGGCGGTAGTCCTCATCGTCCGGCCTGTCGAACGCCTCGACCACGATGGAGGCGGTGCGGCCGTCCTTGGAGATCAGGCTGTCCACATAGAGAGGATTCCCGAGGGCCTGCTCCCGCAACTCGCGAAGCACTTCAGGATCGGATGGGATGTCCCGGAGAAACTCCCTTACCTCGAAGAAGTCCTGCTCGCCGATTACATCATCCACATTGGCCAGGCTATTGACCTCCTTGGCCTCTTCCATGAACTCCAGATCCTCGGTGAGCTCGAGGAGCAGGGTGAGATTCTCCTCTGTGAAGATGTCGTCTTTTTCAAAGGCGATTACAAAGAACTCGTCGTTACCGAAAATCTCCTTGAACTCCTCGTAGTAGGCGATCTCGGGATCGTCTTCGAGCGTGAAGTAATCAACGTTGTTGATGGTCTTGGTAAAGGGGGCGAAGGCCAGGAAGAAGAGGGCGATCAGGAGGCTCAGGCCGAAGAAGAACCAAGGGTGGTCGGTGACGGTGGCTATGCTCAGGCGGATCCTGCGGATGTCCCGCCTGAGTACATCCAGTCTTTCTTGGGCCTCGGGGTGGTTCTTGTCCAGCTTGAGTATGGAGCGGTAGTTCCTTATGGCCGCCCTGGATATGCCCATGGATTCGTTGACGCCGGCCAGCTTCTCCAGGAGTGGGATGCGGGAAGACGGATCCAGGTCGCCGCTATCAAGGATTTTCCGGTAGAGCTCCTTTCCCTGCCTGAGCTCTCCGTTTTCCACCAGAAAGTCGGCAAGGGCCTGGTAGGGTCGGATATCGGACACTCGGTCAGGGGCCTGGTCGAATACCTGGACTTTCTCGGCCGACAGGCCGGAGCCTCCGGCTGCAACCGCGAGCCAGAAGACCGCTTGGTCGTCTTCGAGGGCCGTTTGCTCGGGTGTGGGGGCCGGGTGCGCCCCCTTCTTTTCCAGGTATTCCTCCTTGACCCGGAGGTCCATGAGGCGTTTTCTCAGTACATCGAGGCTCTTTTCCGAGGCCTGGACCGCTTCCGGAGCCGGGGCTGATCCCTCCTGCCAGGCCTTTACGTGCTCTACCAGCGACTGGACTATCTCCCGGGCCTCGGCCAGGAGATCGCGGCTCGCGTAGAGCTCGGCGTTCCGGAGGCGCATGCGGAAGCTTCTGAGGTCCAGGGTGGGCCGCTCCTGCTCAGAGCGTGTTATGCGGGATTGGACGTCCTGGAGGCGCTTTTCCAGGATCTTTAGGGTGTTGCGCGTACCTGGGCCTATGGTCTTTCCCTGGGAGGCGGCCTCTCTCATCCGGGCGTGGATTCCACGAATTAGGGACTCATAGATGTCCCTGGCGCGGGTGTACTCGCCGTTGGCCGCCAGGCGGTCGGCTTGGGCGACTTGCTCTTTTACGGCCTTGGAGTCGAGAGGGGCGCGGCTGGGATCCATGGCCGTGGACCCTAGAAGTGGTACTGGAAGATGAAGTACGCCTCGTCGTTGTGGTCGAAGACACCCAGGGTGCTCTCGTCAGGACCGCCCAGGATCTCCAGGCCCAGCTCCAGGGTTGTGTTTCGCCAGTACTCCAGGGTGAGGCTGGGGTTGAGGTAGTAGTCGTCCCGGTTGAAGTTGTGGAACCAGCGGAGGCCCAGCTCTGCCTTTCCGTCCCAGAGGTCCTTGGTGATGGTGCCGTTGACCGAGTTGGTGATCTCGTCGGCGAAGAGCAGGCCCTCGTCGAAGTGGCGGATGATCTGCTGGGAGAACTGGAGGTTGAAGTAGTAGGAGCCGGGGCGGTTGTAGTCCATGCCCAGGGCGTAGTGAAGGGCCGGGCGTGAGGTGCGGCGGAGTCGGTCGTCCAGGAACCAGGACCTGTAGATGTAGGCGAAGTCCCCCCTGAGGCCCACTTCCCCCCAGGTGGTCTCGAACTCCAGGCCGTATACGTGCCGCCTCCTGTAGTCCAGGCTTATCGGCTGGTCGGTGAGGACCGCAAAGCGGGCCAGCTCCCTGATGGTGGCCTTGGAAGGGTCAGGGACCCTGAAGCCCGGCGGGGTGGCCAGGGTGTCGATGGACGGGATGTCCTCCCGGGTGCGGAAGTAGCTCAGAGCGTAGTCGAGCTTCTTGTAGGTGCCGGCGAAGCGGAGCCCGTACTCGCTGTGGGAGAGGTCGTTCGGCCGGTCCCTCTCGTTTATCTCGAAGGGGCCCTCCTCGCGGTCGTAATGGCGGAAGACCGCCCAGTCGCGGCCCACGAGGTCCAGCTTGGACTCCTGGAAGAACGGGATGAAGACCGCCTCTATTTTATACATCCCCTTGAAAAGCTTGAGGTCCGCCATGGGTACGGGGAGCTTTCTCTCCTCTCGGGGGCGCACGAGCCCGTCTCTCAGCTCCTCGGGGTTTATTATGTCCAGTGGGCTTATCTGGTCGGTCTTTCCCCACCGAACGAACTGGTTCCCCAGCGTGAGCTCGCACCAGTCCCCGGTGAACCTGACAAAGAGCTCGTGTGGGCGGATGCTGGTTGTGTGCTCGTGGTCGCCGCTGTTACGGTAGATGAAGTGGTCCCCGTCAACCGACATGACCAGGGTCGTGCCCGGGGCGGGGTCGTAGTCCGCGCGGAGTCTTAGCTCCGTGTGATTGAAGGCGTCGTCTTCAAAGGGGGTCTGCTCCTTGAGGTCGTGGGCCAGGCGGTTCCAGAAGCGGCCGCTGAAGGAAAAGGGGCTCTTTTCTTCCACCGCCTCCTCCTCCCAAGGGGCCGCTGCGGGCTCCTCCCGGTCCCCCCAGGGGCTCTCCGTCTCGGTCTCCGCGCCCCAGGGGTCCTCCTCTTTGGATGTCTCTTCTTCCCCCCAGGGGTCCTCCTCGGTGACCCACTCCCGGTCCTGCTGCTCTTGATCCTGGGAGAGAGCTTCGGGCTGGAAGGCAAGCAGGGAGAGGAGCGCCAGTAGAGGGATAAGGCGGGTCATGGGACGTTTCCTCAAGAAAGGGTTAGTCCGGGTTCTCCAGGTACCTCCTGGTGAAGATTCGGTCGGGGATCCCGGTGTTGTACTTGATGTCCTCGGTCTTCATCAGGGTGCGGTGCTTGCGCTTGAGGCTGCGGAGCTCGGATTCCAGGACCGAATGGATCCCCTGGATTTCCTTTATCTCCCTGGCCATGAAGACCTTCTCCAGGCGGCCCCTCTTTTCGTAGTACTCGGTCTTTATCGGGAGGTACATGTCCTTTATTATCCAGTTTACGACCTTTGAGTACTGGGTGCTCTTCGGGTCCTTGGGTACGCTCTCCAGGACCCAGCACTCGTAGCCGTCCACGGTCTCGGTGCCCAGGATCTTGTGCTCGTCCTTCTCCGGCCTCCTCTTCTGCATGTCCTCGTAGGTGTAGTCCGTGTTTACGAACTGCCCGTCCTTCTGGCTGGATACGATCCTTCGGACCCGCCTCAGGGCGGGGAGGTAGAGGAACTGATCATCGTCCCCGTCCTCCTTCTCCCAGGTGAGGAAGCCGGTGTCCTTGATGGCCTCCGGAGAGGTGAAGCGGATCAGGCTCTTGGAGAGCCCCCCGAAGTCCTTGCGCGCGCTTATCATGGTCCTCATGCGCTTGTGGCCGCTCTTGTCGATCAGGAGCATGCGCACGTGGGCGTAGGCGTCGTCACCGTCCTCGCGGTCGTAGACCTTTTGAGCCAGGGCGGCCCCGTCCATGGCATGGAGTGTGGCGGGGAGGGCCGAGAAGAGCATAACGGCCGTGAGGATAAGGATACATGGCAGGGGTCTTTTGAGCATCTCTTCCGTGCCTTTGTGTGTGGGGTTGCTCGATTCTCTTCGAAAGAGCCCGAAAGGTCAAGCAGGAAAAGGGGTGAAACCCGCTTATTGGTCAGGATTCAAGCCCGGGTCTTGCCTACGCAAGCCATTCTGCGCGCAGCACCCCCTTCGCTTCCAGCGGTTTGAATTCAGGGTCTCCCGTCATGAGGGGGCAGTCGTAGAGCGCCGCCATTCCCGCTGCAAAGGCGTCCGCATAGGATATGGGGTACTCGGCTTTGAAACATGCAGCCGTCAGAAGCAGCTCCTCAGTAATACGGTCGATCAAGTTGATCGGCAATCCCTTGATTCTGGCGTAGGCGAAATCCGCAATGTTTCTTCCCTGCTCTCTTAGTGTAATATAGTAAATTTCGCCGAGGTGAATTGTATGCAAATAAAGTTTTATTTTACCGTTTTTTGCCTCTAAGAGTACATATTGTATTCGTTCAGCGAATGACTGATCTTCCAGGTAACCAATCAGCGCATAGCTATCTAGAACGAACCTATTTATCATTTTTGTAAGCTTTTAGTTGATTTACCTTCCATTTGTTTCTCAATTTCTTTCTGTTTAAGGTAAGCTTTTAAAACACCTGATCCCTTTAACATTCCCCTGGCTGCTGTAATGGGGTCTTCTGATTCAGGGATCATGAGGATCCCCTGTTCTTTCTCAACCCATCGAACTACAGAGGCTGAATTCAGCCTATATTTATCCCGCAGCTTTTTGGGGATTACAACTTGACCTTTTGATGTTATTTTAGATATTTTTAATTCCATATAAGCCCTTTAAAATAGTTTTTTAAGGAGTATTATTGCTGATTTCAATAATGTCATAGAATGGTGATAAAGGATCACATATGTTTTTAGCAAACTTATTCAATTGAAATAGAATTCAAAATCAGGCTACCCCATAGGTTGGAATTTGTCAAGCCCTATTTCTTACCTCGGGCAGGGCCGGTCCGTGAGGCGGGCTCGGAGGAGGCCGGAATGCGGTTCCTGAGCGCACTTCTATCAGGGAAGCAAGAGGCCGTCTTCTCCTTTTCCTCTAAGATTCTCAGCTTCCTGGCAACGGGCTTCCCGTGCCCGGTAATGATCGCCTCTTCTCCCGCCTGGACTGCGTCCAGCAGGCGGCTGATTTGCCGCCTGGCGTCGCGAACGCTTACGGTCTCCATGGGCGCCTCCTAGGATATCGGGCATGTGTGACTCGTGTACTTTCTCTTGTGTACATGTCAAGATGAGGAACGGCAAGACAAGCCTTGCCTCCATGCTTGCGTCGTTGACAATCGGGCTTGGGTGGTGTATCGAAGCGCCGGAGGTGAAGCATGGACCGGAGCAATGCGGCCGAGGCGCACGGCGGCCCCTTGAAGAACCTGGTGGTGGACGAGGAGCGGAAGGCGACCCTCAGGGAGATCGCCCTGAACCTGCCGGACATAGTGCTCAACGACCGGCAGTTGTGCGACTTCGAGCTCCTGGCCTCGGGGGCCTTCTCGCCCCTGGAAGGCTTCATGACCAAGCCGGACTACGAGTCCGTCCTGGACCGCATGCGCCTCCAGAGCGGCCATGTCTGGCCTGTGCCTGTCTGCCTGGATGTATCCGAGACCGTTGCACGGCCGCTCGAGGCCGGCCAGTCCGTGGCGCTCAGGGACCCCGAGGGGTTCATGCTGGGGATCCTCCATGTGGAGGACCTGTGGCCGGTGGACCGGGCAAGGGAGTTCGAGAGGGTCTTCGGGACCATGGATCCCGAGCACCCGGGGGTGCGGTCCCTTTCGGCCTCCCTGGGGGATGTGTATGTGGGCGGGAGCCTGGAGGTGGTGAGCTACCCGCTCCACTTCGACTTCAAGCAGTTGAGGCACACCCCTGAGGAGGTGCGCGGGATCTTTCGCAAGATGGGCTGGGAGCGGGTGGTGGGCTTCCAGACCAGCAACCCCATCCACAGGCCCCAGTTCGCGATGACCCTGAAGGCCATGAGGCAGGCCCGGGCCAATCTCCTTGTTCTGCCCACGGCGGGCATGGCCAGGCCCGGGGACTTCGACCACTACACGCGGGTGCGCTGCCTCAGGCGCATCATGAACCACTACCCGCCTGACTCCTTCATGATCAACCTGCTTCCCTTGGCCATGAGGATGGCCGGCCCCAGGGACGCGCTCCTTCACACCATCATAGCCAGGAACTTCGGGTGCACGCACTTCATCGTGGGGCACGGCCACGCCAACCCCGAGCCCATGAACAACGGCAAGCAGTACTACGGGGACGACGAGGCCAAGGACCTGACCACGGGCCTTTCCGGGGAGATCGGGATCGAGATCATTCCGTTCAAGGAGATGGTCTACCTGCCCTTTGAGGACGAGTACAGGTTCGCCGACCAGGTGCCCGAAGGCACCCAGACCGTATCTCTCTCAGGGACCGACATCCGGGGCCGCATCCGCCAGGGCCGTAACATCCCCATGTGGGCAACGTTCGACGAGGTGGTCGAGGAGCTCAGAAAGGCCTATCCCCTTCCCAAAAAGCAGGGCTTTACCGTGTTTCTAACGGGGCTCTCCGGCGCGGGCAAGTCCACCATAGCCAAGATCCTCTACTCGCGGTTCCTGGAGATCGGCGAGCGGCCCGTGACTCTCCTCGACGGTGACATAGTCAGGCGCAACCTATCGAGCGAGCTCTCCTTCAGCAAGGAGCACCGGGACATCAATGTCTTGAGGATAGGCTTCGTGGCGAGCGAGATCACCAAGAACCGGGGGATAGCCATCTGCGCCCCGATCGCGCCCTACGAGCGCACCAGGAGGCAGGTGCGCGGGGTGATCGAGCAGTACGGGGGGTTCATCGAGGTGCATGTCTCCACCCCGATCGAGGAGTGCGAGAAGCGGGACCGAAAGGGGATGTACGCCAAGGCCCGGGCAGGGCTGATCAAGGGCTTCACCGGCGTCGACGACCCCTACGAGGAGCCCCTGAATCCCGAGGTCCGGATAGACACCTCGGATCTCCGGCCGGACGAGGCCGCCCAGGAGATCCTCCTTTACCTCGGCCAGCGCGGCTACATCTAGGTTCGAATCTCGCCGCGTCTACCCGGTTGGGTCTTTGGACAGCCGGTTCTCGATCCGTAGATCCGGCACCCGGGAAAATTCCCCAAGGTCTGCTCCCTCAAGGGGTATGAACCTGAGCATGTGCGCCCGCATTTCGTAAGAGGGCATCTCTTAGACTCCAACGCTGTAACTTCAATAAAGGCCTGTTACAATGCGTAGTTTTTCATCCAGCTGTCGTATGACTTCGTCGGACAGGGTGCCTATCTTTTCCCCGCTCAATCGCTTCTTGTCCACGCAACGGAGCTGGAAGACCTTTATTTTGGAGTCATGAGCAAGATTGGCTATCCCTCTCGGTAGGAGAACTTCATGGAAAAAGATGCGGTTGTCTTTCAACGTTGATATCGGGGCAACAATGACCAAGGGGCCGCTTTTATTAGCGGCATCCGGTGAAATGACCACACAAGGTCTGGTCTTTTGAATTTCAGCACCCAAGGTGGGGTCCAGACGGATCCAGTAGACATCACCACGCTTCGGATTGGTCATTTCCAGTTCTCCAGTGTTACTGCCTCCCACTCTTCATTGACTTCGGAGTCCTCGACCGCTGCCTGAGAACATGCAGTTGACAATTGGTCATCTATCTTTTGTCTTTTCAATTCCCTTATATACGCTTTACATGCCTTGTCTAGAAATTCTCTTCGGGTTGAAAATGGGTTTAATTGATCTATTTCATCTACAAGGCTTCTATCCATAATAACGGTGGTTCTGACCTTTTCATCCTTTCTGATTTCCACCAGGGTTTCCTCCTCATGAGTGTTCTTGGGCATATATTTAAGCGCTTGAATATATGCTTGTCAAGGCATACCCGGAAAAATCCTACCGTGAAAACAAATTCCCCGCCGCCGCCCCGCTCAATTCCGGCGGCTAGAGGCCCTGTAGAAGGAGGCGCTCCATCTCCTCCTTTCCGAGTTGTCCGAGCCCCAGGGTCTTGAGCGTCCTGCCGGTACTGCGGAAATCCTCGCCGACTATCACCCCGAGGAGGGTCAGGAGGGAGTCCGCTATGGGGGCATCCGCACTTGGCACCTCGGGTCAATAGGTGTTTTCCGGCAGAGCCTGAGAAGGGGCTGCTGGAGGGGCGTATCTTGCTTGGCCGGGGAGGTGCTCCCGGGATTGAGATGCGCTGGGTGCGGAGCTCAGTGAGCGCTGGCGGTTGATGGCGATGGCGGCCTACTTGACCCGATCTCGGGGCGGTTCTATTATGCATGTGGATGATAGAGCTATTATGATCGGTTGTAGGGTGGGAGGTGTCGGGGGAGCTGTATGGTCCTTGTTCGGGGGCTATCTCATGGCTGATCGCTGGCGGGATTGGTTCGTGCAGGCGGAAAGGGATTTGGAGCAGGCTAAAGCCTCTCGAGATGAGGGGAGGCACGAGTGGGCCTGCTTTGCAGGCCACCAGGCGGCTGAAAAGGCCGTGAAGGCGCTGCACTTGTTTCTGAAGCAGGAGGCGTGGGGAGATGTGATCGCATGGCTCCTGAAGGAGCTCCCGGTCTCCGTGCCTGAGGACTTGATAGATAAGGCCAAGGTACTGGATGGGTTTTATATCCCCACTCGTTATGCCAACGGGCACCCGGCCGGGGCTCCTTTTGAGCACTACGGAAGTATCCAGAGCAGGGATGCGATCAGCTATGCCGGTGAGATCCTTGAATTCGTTCGTAATCAAGTGGCCTAGCCGCGAAGCGGTGGACCGGGCCGTGCGCAATTGGAGCGCGGAGCAGGCGCGGCGGCGGAGCGACATAGTCCGTATCGGTTACTTCGGGTCTTACGCCAGGGGCGATTGGGGGGTGGGCAGCGATCTTGATTTGATCGCGGTGGTTACGGAGGCATCCCGGCCGTTCGAGCGCAGGGCGGTGGACTGGGACCTCAGCGGGCTGCCGGTGCCGGCGGAAATCATTGTCTACTCCGTGGCGGAATGGGAAGCGCTGAAGGAGAGGGATGAGAGGTTCGCCCGAATGTTGAAGAAAGAGGCCGTTTGGGTCTTTTGATGGTCTTGTCTGTCTTGACATCAAGGCATCAAAACTATTATGCTTTGATGTATGAGAACGACATTGACATTGGAGGACGATGTGGCGGCCCTTGTGGAGAGGGCCAGGAAGAGCGGTAAGGGGAGCCTCAAGGAGATAGTAAACGAGGCGCTTAGAAGGGGCTTGACGGATATGATTCAACCGGCCGGTCCGGGTGAAAAGCCGTACAGGACCCCGGGCGTGGATTTGGGGCGCTGCTTGATCGGGAACATTGACGATGTCTCCGAGGCGATTGCGGTTGCGGAAGGGGACCGCTTCAGGTGATCCTTATCGATGCCAATTTGTTGATCTACGCCCATGCGGCCTCTTTCCCCCAGCATGCGCGGGCCCGGTCTTGGCTCGACGAGCAGATGAACGGCGTGAGCCCTGTAGGCATTCCCTGGCAGAGCCTCCTGGCCTTTGTCCGCCTTACCACCAACCCCCGGGTCTTTGAAAAGGCTCTTCCGGTGCAGGATGCATGGGAGCAGGTCGAGGCGTGGTTGGGCTGCAGGCCCGTTTGGATTCCCAATCCCACCGAGCATCACCGGCGGGTGCTCGGGGCCTTACTCAAGGATCAAGGGGTGTGGGGCAATCTGGTGGCCGACGCACATTTGGCGGCCCTTGCAATAGAGCATGGTCTGATCCTGCAATCCACAGACGGCGACTTCGGCCGCTTCCCCGGGCTGAGATGGGAGAACCCCATCGCCTGAAGGGCTTCTCGTCAAGGCGGCTCGACAGGAGGGCGGGTGATGGGCATCGGCCGGGCGTGCAGAAGCAGGGGCGTTATGGAAGCCGGATGATACAAGAGAGGGAGGGTGATTGACGACTACAGGAGGGAGGATATGGCCGTAAAGATCCAGGACTTGCTGGCGGGCGCCAATGGCGAGCAGGTGAATGTGGAGGGGGAGAGCGTGCCTGTGAAGATCTTGAAGGAGCTGGCCGAGGACGGGTACGAGTTCGCCAGGCGGTTTCCGGAGAACAACCAGTTCGCGTTCTGGGGCAAGATGTGCTCAGCCTGCTTCACAGCTGAGCAGTTGAAGGCGTGGCGTAGGGTCAAAGAGCATTAGAAAAGGGAGTCATTCGATGTCCCTTTCTTTTTTAAACAGTGGGGAGGGACAAGAAAAAAACAGGCCGGCAGAGAACTGGACGGGCGGACCTACGACGAGATGCCGGCTGTGGCTCATATTGGTTGACTCAATATGGCCTGGGAGCTCTCGGGCGGGTGAGCCATGAGTGGGAAGCGCGGGGACCCGAAAAGGAAGGACTGCAGGCTGCCGGTCAAGATCGCCATCGTGGGCGGCGGCCGGGCCTGCAAGTTCTTTCTCGACCTCCTGCAGCGAGAGACGTTTCGACGTTTCCCAACCTGAAGATCCGAATAGCAGGGGTCTGCGACATCAACCCGGAGGCGGAGGAGCTTACTATTGCTCTTCCTTCGTGGGCAGGCCGTTGCGGAAGAGGCCCTGCTCGTGGGTGCCGTCCGGGTGCATGAGCAGGCCCTGGCCGTGGAACCGGCCGTCCTTGAATCCGCCTATGTACTCGGTGCCGTCCGGTCTGACCAGACGGCCCTGGCCCTGGATGCGGTCCTGGATGAACTCTCCCGTGTATTCGGTGCCGTCCGGGAAGGTATGTGTGCCCCGGCCGTGGCGGAGGCCCTTGACCACGTCTCCTTCATAGACGGATCCGTCGGTGTAACGGATCACCCCGCGGCCGGTTTCCTCGCCCCGCTTGAACTCCCCTTCGTAGACGATGCCCTCCGGCCGGACAAGCCTGCCCCGGCCGTGGAATCGGCCCCTGTGGAACTCCCCGGTGTAGGTGAGGCCGTTCTCGTCCTCGTATCTGCCTTGTCCCTCGATGCGGCCCTCTTTGAACTCGCCGGTGTAGACCGACCCATCCGCATGTATCATTCTACCCTCGCCGTGCTGCTTTCCGTGCTTGAAACCTCCCCGGTAGCGGCTCCCGTCCGGGAAGGTCAGCACCCCCTGGCCGTGCTCCCGGTCGTTCTCAAAGGACCCCTCATAGCGGGACCCGTCCGACAAGACCGCCTTGCCGTGGCCGTGGGCCTTGCCGTTCCGCCATTCGCCCTGGTATCGGAAGTCTCCTTCGGCCGAGATGAAGACGCCGTCGCCGTTTATCTCGTCGTTTCGGAACTCGCCCTTGTAGATGTTTCCCTCGGAGTCGGTGAAGACCCCGGTGCCGTGGCGCACTCCGTCCTTGAACTCCCCCTGGTAGCGGGCCCCGTCCGGGTATAGGATGGCCCCGGTGCCGGTGGCCGCGCCTTCCACAAACTCGCAGGTCAGTTCGGTCCCGTCGGGGAGCTTGAGGGTGCCCCGTCCGGAGGCCTCGCCGTTCTCGAAGCCGCCCTTATAGACGCTCCCGTCAGGGTACTCGTAGACGCCCTCCCCGTCGGTGCAGTCCCCTTCCAGGCACCCGGCCGGGGCAGGTGGAACCGCAAGGAAAAGGGCCAGGGCCAGCGTGATCAGGATTAGTGCCGGGTGTCTCATGATTCCTTGCCTCCTTGGGTTTGATCGGGCTGCGGGGCCAGGCGCTCCTTCAGCGCGGAGCAGCGGTTCACGGGGCGGTCGTTCTTGACCGCTATGGCCAAGGCCTTGGCCGTTCCCACCAGGACCACCAGCCGCCTGCCCCGGGTGACCGCGGTGTATATCAGGTTTCTCTGGAGCAGCATGAAGTGCTGGGTGAGGATCGGTATCACCACGGCCGGGTATTCCGAGCCCTGGGACTTGTGTACGGACACCGCATAGGCCAGGACCAGCTCGTCCAGGTCGTGGGGCTCGTATGGGACCGGTCGGCCCTCGAAGGTCACCGTCACCTCACGGGTCTCCGGGTCCACCGCCCGGATCCTGCCTATGTCGCCGTTGAAGACCTCCTTGTCGTAGTTGTTGCGGATCTGCATGACCTTGTCGCCGATCCGGAACTCCCTGTTTCCCCGCGCTATGGCCGTGCGCCCGGGATTGAGGGCCGCCTGGAGCACCGTGTTGAGGTTCTCGGCGCCCGCAGTGCCTCGGTGCATGGGGGAGAGGACCTGGATGTCGTCCATGGGGTCCAGATTGAATCCCTTGGGTATGCGCTCCCTCACCAGGCCCTCTATGGTCCTTACCGCGTCTTCAGGCTCCTCCCGGCGGATGAAGTGGAAGTCAGCGGTCGGAGGGGAGCGGTCGAGCGGCGGTATGGCGCCCTGCCTTATGCGGTGGGCGTTTACTACGATCAGGCTCTCCCTTGCCTGGCGGAAGATCTCGGTGAGGGTGACCACCGGGACGGCTCCGGAGTCGATTATGTCCCTGAGGACGTTGCCCGCGCCGACCGAGGGGAGCTGGTTCATGTCTCCGACCAGGATCAGGCGGGCCGAGAGGGGCACGGCCTTTATAAGGTGGTGCATGAGGATGGTGTCTATCATGGAGGCCTCGTCCACCACCAGGAGGCCGCAGTCCAGGGGGCGCTTCTCGTTTCTCTGGAAGCCGCCCCTCTGCGGGCTGAACTCCAACAGCCGGTGTATGGTCTTGGCCTCGCGTCCCGTGGCCTCGCTCATGCGCTTGGCCGCACGGCCCGTTGGTGCGGCGAGCAGGATCCCGGTGCCCACCCTGGATGCGATCTTGATTATGGCGTTGACTATGGTGGTCTTTCCTGTCCCGGGGCCGCCGGTTATCACCATGACCTTGCTCTCCAGGGCGCAGGCGACCGCGCGGGCCTGGAGCTCGGCAAGGGTGATGGACAGGCGCTCCTGCACCCAGGCAAGGGCCTTTTTCGTGTCCACCGGCCGGAGGGCCGAAGGCGCCCTGAGGAGGGTCTTGAGGCGTGCGGCCATCAGGACCTCGGCCCGGTGGAACGGGGCCAGGTACACGGCCCTTTGGCCCCCGGGGAGGTCCTCGATCACAATCCTCCCCTCGGCCGCGATGGTATCCATGGCGCCTGCTATGTCCTCCCCGGATACCTCCAGTGTCTCCAGGGCCTTTTCAACCAAGGGCTCCAGCGGGTAGTAGACGTGGCCCTCGTCGGCCAGGCGGTTCAGGACGTAGAGAATCCCCGCCTCCACCCTGACCGGGGAGTCCTTGGAAAAGCCGAGCTTCTCGGCGATCTTGTCCGCGGTCACGAACCCTATGCCGAATATGTCGGTGGCCAGGCGGTAGGGATTGGTGCGCAGTATCTCCAGGGAGTCGCGGCCGTACTCCTTGAAGATCTTGGCGGCGTAGTTGGCGCTCACCCCGTGGGCCTGGAGAAAGATCATCACGTCCCGGATCTCTTTTTGGTCCTCCCACGCCCGACGGATCATGTCCAGGCGCTTCTCGCCGATCCCCTCCACCCGGCCCAGGTCTTCTATGTGGTGCTCGATGACATCCAGGGTCTTCTCGCCGAAGAGCCTGACTATGCGCTCGGCCATTACCGGGCCTATGCCCTTTATAAGGCCGCTTCCCAGGTACTTGCGGATCCCCGAGACACTGGCCGGGGCCGCGGAGCGGTAGTCGGTCACCTTGAACTGCCGGCCGTAGCGCGGGTGGAGCTCCCATTCCCCGCTCATTTGGAGCTCTTCCCCGGGGGTGGGGGCCATGAGATTGCCCACCACGGTCACCAGGTCCCGTTCTCCCCTCACCCGCACCCGGGCCACGGTGTAGCCGTTGTCCTCGTTGTTGTAGGTGACGCGCTCGATTTGGCCTCTGAGCTCACGCATCTTCCTCTTCCATGTTGCGGTGGACCCATTCCGGGACCGTGGCCCCGGCCGGGGCGTCCGAGCCCGGTATATAGGGCTTTATGTCCAGGACGGGCGTGCCGTCGAAGGCGTCGGTCTTGTCCACCCGGATGCTCAGGCCATCGACTGCCAGGATCCCGGCCACGTCCAGGCCTATGGGGTTGGGCCTGGCCGGGGACCGGGTGGCGAACACCCCCCTCAAAGGGTTTGCCGGGTTGGCCCGAGGGTGGACCCTGTAGGTGTGCCTGTCCCGGTGGTTGTCCTTGCCGTCCATCCAGTAGAGGAGGATCAGGTGGGAGAACCCCTCCAGGCCCAGGAGGGCCTCTTGAAAGGCCTCATGGATCTCTATGGTGACGCCGCCGTTCTCGCGGCGCACTGCACCTATCGGTGTCAGCCTGAAATCGTCCGTACTCATTGGAATCAACGCTCGCTTCCCGCCTGGGACCTTGCCGGTCGCCGGCGGCTCATTTGCGGATGAGCACTAGTTAGGCCGATTTTGCTGGTATGTCAATAGGTTTATCCTTGCATCCGGCCCCATGTGGCTCACCCGCCGGCCCACAGGGCCTCCTCCAGGCCGGAGCTCCTCAGGGTGCGCCTGGAGACCGCGCTCCTCAGGACGTCCTCCGGCGCCCAGATCTCCACGTACTCCCTGGCCCTGGTGACCGCGGTGTAGAGGAGCTCCCTGGTCAGGACCGGGGAAGGCCGGTCGGGGAGCAGCACCAGGACCCGGTCGAACTCCGAGCCCTGGCTCTTGTGGACGGTCATGGCATAAGCGGTCTCGTGCTCCGGGAGTCTCACCGGGTGGAACCTCCTGACGGTCCCGTCCGGCATGGCAAAGCAGGCCTGGAGCCCCCCGCCCCGCTCCGGTGAGAGCACCACGCCCATGTCGCCGTTGAAGAGCTGGAGCTCATAGTCGTTCCTGGATATCATGACCGGCATGCCCCGGTACCAGCGTCCGCCCGGGCTGATAATGCCTTCCTCGGCCAGGGCCCTCTCCACGAGGAGGTTCACCGCTCTGGCCCCGAAGGGGCCCTCCCTCAAGGCGCAGAGTATGGAGAATCGCTCGAGGCTCCTGCCTGCAGCCGCAGGGTCGCCCGGCCGCGCGCACCACCCGTAGCCCTGGACCGCAGGGCGCCTGAGGCGGGGGTGGATCTCCCCCGCCCCGGGCAGGGGGGACCACGCTATGTCCGGGAAGCCGCCCCTTCCCAGCAGCTCCATGGTGAGATCAGGCTCGCCGCGGTTCAAGGCGCGGCTTACCGCCTGGATCCCGCTGCCCTCGGCGAACCGGTGGCTTTCCTCCAGGAGCACTATGGCGTCCGACATGGGGCTTGCCCCGGCCCCGTCCGCAGGGAGCCCGCCGCCGGCGGCCCGCTCCAGGACCCCTCGGAGCCGCCGGGAGTAGCCGCGGGGCCTCTCAGTGCCGCAGATGTCCCCGAGGACCGCGCCCGCCTCCACTGAGGCCAACTGGTCCCTGTCCCCCAGGAGGATCAGTCGCGCCCCGGGCGGGAGGGCCCTTACCAGTGCGGCCATGAGAGCGATATCCACCATGGAGGCCTCGTCCACCACCAGTACGTCCACGGGCAGGGGATTGCCCGGGTGGTGCCGGAACTCGGACGACCCGGATATGGTGCCCAGGAGGCGGTGTATGGTGGTGGCGGAGGCCGGGACGGCGGCCCTTGCCTCCTCGGTTGTGGCGAGCCCCTCCAGGGTCTCCTGGACCGCCTCGCCCAGCCTGGCGGCGGCCTTGCCCGTGGGGGCGGCCAAAGCGAACCTCGGGGGCCGGCTCGGCGAGAGCTCGGCAAGGAGGGCCAGGATCTTGGCCACGGTGGTGGTCTTTCCGGTCCCCGGGCCGCCGGAGATTACGGTGAAGGGCTTGAGGGCCGCAAGGCACGCGGCCGCCCGGGCCCGATCGACCCCGGCGCCTCCCGGCCTGCGGGGAAAGAGGCGCCCCAGGCGCTCCTCGAGCTCCTCGATCTCCGGCTCCGGGTCGACCTCCCCGGCCCTTTCCCTGATCCAGCGGCTTACCGTGTCCTGGTAGGCCCAGTAGCGATGGAGATAGAGCCTGTTCGAGCCGTCCAGTATCAGGGGGGCGAACGCCCCGGGCGCGCCCACGGCCGGTGACGCCTTGAGCTCGGCGGCCCAGTCCTCGGGGGAGGGCGGCTCCGGGTCCCCGCCCGCCAGGTCCGCGGCCCTTGAAAGATCGAGGCAGACGTGCCCCTCCCTGGTGGCCCGGCAGGCAAGACCGGCGCCCAGGAAGACCGCCTGCGAGGCGGCGTCTCCGGATAGCTCCCTGACCAGCTCGGCGAACAGGAGATCCAGTGTCCCCATGAGCCCGCCGCCCGGGTTATTGCCGCTCATAGACCTACCCCTTGTAATGCTTGCGTTTCATTCTTCTTCGCTTCGTACGCTCCGCCTTCCTGCGGATATCGTCCGGGTGGACGCAGGCGCCCGGCACCACCCGGTCCCGGACCGAGACCCCGGCCTCGTGCACCGTCTTCGGGCTGCCCGAGACCAGGGGGTGCCACTCGGGCAGGTCCCGGCCTTCCATAAGCAGCCGGTACGCGCAGGTCTCCGGCAGCCAGACGATCTCCCTCAGGGTCTCGGGGCTCAGGCCGATACAGTCGTTCTTTATGAGCATCCGGTCCGGGTAGATCAGGCACCGGGCGGTCGTGGTGTCCAAGTACTCGCACGCCACCGGGATCACCCGTATCTCGCCGCTCCCTTCATCCTCGATCTTCTTCAGGCAGCAGTTCCCGCAGCCGTCGCATAGGGACTCCCACTCCTCCGGGGTCATCCGATCCAGTGGCTTGACCTTCCAAAAGGGCGCTGTTTCCATGATCACCGCCTCCCCCTGCGGCGGATAGGGAGTATCGATCGGTGCTCCGGCCGTGCCTCGATCCCGCCGGGAGCCAGGATAACCCAAACCGGCCCACTGGAAAAGAGGAGACTCGATAAGGCTCGTTTCGATCTACAGTCCCTGCGGGTTCCGAATACAGCAACGCCCCCATTCCGCACGGCCTCTCTCGCCTGTATCCTAAAAGCTTCGGAAGCGGTCTTTATGGAGTGGAGCGGCATGAGAGTCAATCCGTACGTATTTTTCATATCCGCGGTGGTTATCCTGTGTTTTCTCTTCCTGGGGGCGATCTTCACCGGCCCGGCCAACCGTTTCTTCGAGCTGCTCCAGGACGGGATCGCGGCCAACTTCGGGTGGTTCTACGTCCTGGGCGTGGGGTTCTTCCTCTTCTTCGTCCTGTGGCTCTTTGTGAGCCCCTACGGGAGGATCCGGCTGGGAAAGGATCACAACAGGCCGGAGTTCAGCAACTTGAGCTGGTTCGCCATGCTCTTCAGCGCCGGCATGGGGATCGGCCTCCTCTTTTACAGCGTGGCCGAGCCGGTGCTCCATTTCGCCGAGCCGCCCACGGGGACCGGAGGGACGGAAGAGGCGGCCAGGCAGGCCCTTATCCTGACCTTCTTTCACTGGGGGCTGCACGCCTGGGCCATATATATAGTGGTGGGGCTCTCCCTGGCCTTTTTCGCCTACCGCTACGACCTGCCCCTCTCAATACGCTCCACCCTCTACCCCATACTCGGCGAGAGGATCCACGGCGGGGCCGGGAACACGGTCGAGATACTGGCGGTCTTCGGCACCCTGTTCGGGGTGGCCACGTCCCTGGGGCTGGGCGTAAAGCAGGTCAATGCGGGGTTGGACTACCTCGGGTTCGTCTCGCAATCCCGGACCAACCAGCTCCTCTTGATAGCGGGGATCACGGCGGCGGCGACCGTTTCCGTGGTCTCGGGCCTGGACAAGGGGATCAGGAGGCTCAGCACCATGAACCTCTTCCTGGGCGTCGTGCTGCTCCTGTTCGTCCTTGCTGCCGGGCCGACCGTCTTCCTCCTGGGCACCCTGGTCCAGGGAATCGGCCGCTACCTCCAGGAGCTCCCGGGCATGACCTTCCAGACCAACGCATACGAGGGGATCCAGTGGAAGAAGCAGTGGACCCTTTTCTACTGGGGATGGTGGATCTCATGGTCTCCGTTCGTGGGGATGTTCATTGCGCGCGTCTCCAGGGGGCGCACCATCCGCCAGTTCATCGGGGGCGTGCTCCTTGTGCCCACGCTGCTCACCTTCCTCTGGATGACGGTGTTCGGCAACACGGCCATTCACATGGAGCTATACGGCAGTGGAGGCATTGCGGCGGCGGTCTCGGAAAACCTGCCCACGGCGCTCTTCGCCCTGCTGGAGAAGCTCCCCTTCTCCGGCGCCGGCGTGGTGCTGGCAACGGTGGTCGTGGCCACCTTCTTCATCACCTCGTCGGATTCAGGTTCCCTGGTGATAGACATCCTGACCTCCGGCGGGGACCCCCACCCCCCGGTCTGGCAGCGGATCTTCTGGGCGCTCACCGAAGGGGCGGTGGCCGCCGTCCTCCTCGTGGCGGGCGGCCTGATGGCGCTCCAGACCGCGGTCATCACCACGGCCCTTCCGTTCTGTGTGATCATGCTCTTGATCTGCTACAGCCTGGTGAGAGGCCTGAGGGCCGTTCCCTCCAGGAGCTATGTCCTGCGATGCGACCCGGCCGAAGAGCCGGCTGCAGGCGACGGGTCCCCGGAGCGGGGTCCTCGCCCGGAAGGAGGCTCACCATGAACAGTTGGAAGAGCAAGCTACAGGACCTGGTAACCAGGAAGCAGTCGGTCGCCAAAGAAGGGGCCGGGCGGGAATCCAAGGAAGAGCGCCGCAGGCGGCTGGACGCCTTTTTCGACCGGACCGTGCTCCCGGCCTTCCGCGAGCTCGAGCGCGAGCTCAGCGCAAGCCATCCGGGCGTGGCCGCACGGATCGACCGGGAGCCTTACCAGGTAACCCTGTCGGTCTACCGCAACGACTCGCGTGAGTTTTACTACACGGTCCGGGAGGCGCGTCTCCACCGGGACATGTTCGCGTTCCCGCAGATCGTCAGGCCCCGCGAGCCCAAGGAATGGCGCGTCCAGGTGGTCATGCCCGGAAAGGAGCGAAAACCCCGCGAGCCCCGGACCTTCACCAAGGAGGGCCTGATCGACGACTTCCTCGCCCAGTACGCCAAGTGCCCCGGCCTTTGAACCCCGGTCTCTTCAATGGGAGAAGGATGGCTTAGGCGGCGAATCGGAGCAATTCCAGATCCACCCCTCGATCAGCCGCTTCCTTGGCCCTTGCCAACAGCACGCGGTTTATGCTGACTAAGTCTACTTCAGATCTTTGAGACGACCTCTCCAGTAACTTGGGCGTCTCTTCTGGTGCGCCACTGCCACGATCACCACCAACTCTGACTCGACAGCGTAAAAGAGGCTGTATGGAAAGTGGTTGAGGACTTTCCGCCTGATGCCACTTTCGGCGGGCGCTGCGGCATAAGGGTTTTCGCTGATAAACGTGATACCCCTTAGTACCTCGGCAACAAATCTGAAGCCAAGCCCCGGGGCCTCATTTTCGTAGTACCGAGTCGCCTCGCGCAACTCCTCATCAGCCTCGGGAAGGAACTCTGCATTCATGAGATGTCAGCTATAGCTCGCTTGAAAACCTCCTCTGCTGGTATGCTTTTGACCTTGCCTTCTCGGAAGTCCCGAAGCCGGCGCTCAGCTTCTTTGAGCCAGAGGCGCTCAACCTCCGATTCAGTTGGTTCATCCAGACTGGACAAGAGCGCCCCTGCCAACTGAGCTCGTTCCTTTAGACCCAGCTCCATTGCTTCGTTAATGATTTCTTCCAATTTTTTAGACATTTTTAAGTCTCCTTTGTTCTCCAGGGCCGAAGGCCTTGAATTGGCAACGAGGCTTCCTGCAAAAGCCTGGGAAAAGTCGCCAACGCCATGACATGATAGTGGTTTTCACCCCGTTCCACAAGCAGCATTATAGTCCACCCAAGTGCTGTTTGAGATATATTGATCTTTTCTCAGAGCCCGGCATGAAGCACAGTGAGGTTTAAGAGGTATTGCTTTCCCTTGCTTTTCGTGTGAAGAGTTCGCGCGTGTTCTCTCCGAGGATTCTTGCCAGGCTTGGCTCGGTGAGTCCGCCGGCTGCAAGGATCCTTAGCTCCCGGTCCCAGGCATATGGGATGTTGGGAAAATCCGTGCCGTAGAGGATTCGCTCAGGCGGATAGGCGTGGAGCGGCGGGGGGTGGGCGCCGGGCAGATAGCCGGCGAGGGTCATGGTGGTGTCCAGCCGGAGGTTCTCGTATTTCTCGAGGAGCCGCATGTGCTCGTTGAACTCATCCATGCCCAGGTGGGGGACGCAGAGTAGGAGGTCCCTATGGGCCGCCAGGAGCCGCTCGACCAGGCGGGCCCCGCACAGCTCATGGGGATCGCACGGGTAGGCCGGGCTTCGCGGCTCCCTCCCCGCGTGGAATACCAGGGGCAGGCTGTTCGCGGCGCAGATCGCGGCCACCTGGTGGACCTCGGGGGAGTCCACCCGGACACCCTGCACATGGGCGTGGAGCTTCACGCCGCGTAGACCGGCGCGAAATGCCTCCTCCAGGATGTCGCCCGCACCTTCCTCGCCCGGGAACACGGTCCCGAGGGCGGTCACATGGGGGTTTTCCACCGCCAGGGACGCCATGAACCGGTTCAGCCCCCGGGACACTCCCGGCGTGTGGGCGTAGCACAAGGCGACCACGTGGTCCACGCCCCTGGAGAGGAGAAAGGATATCACCTCGCGGGCGCTCAGGCGGTAACGGACGGGCCAGCCGTGTGAGTCGAACCACCTCCTTATCGATGCGAACAGGCCGTCCGGAAACACATGGACGTGCGCGTCCACAACGGGCGGGAGATCCGGAGGGATGCGCTCTCCTTCGGGGTCGTTCAGGGCGGGTAGAGGGGATCTCAACATAGGTTGTTTTGTCCCTTTCAGTGGAGGTTTATCACTATTTGAAGAAATGTTTCCATCCGCCCGGGATATGGCGTACTATCTGGTCCATGAGTGAGGGCTCCAGAGCTCGAGGGACGCATCCTTCGCGTAGTTACGCTCCGGGATGGAAAGACGATACACAACGCAATTTCCGGACAGGGGGTTCAAGGGATGAAGTTAACTTACCATAGAGACACGGACTCCCTCTATATTGATCTCTCCTCAAAGCCGAGCGTGGAGAGCAGGGAGGTTTCGGGTGGCATCGTCCTGGACTACGATGCCGGTGGAAACATTACTGGAATGGACATTGATAACGCCAGTAAAAAAATTGACCTGAAGGAGCTGATCCTAACCGGGATTCCCTCAGAGGCACAGACCCTCACGGCATGAAACTCATCCGATAATCTGAAAGGATCGATAGTGCGGAGAAAGGCTTCCTCCAGGATGTCGCCCGGGAACAGGGTCCCTGGGGCGGTCACGCGCGGGTTTCCCGCCGCCGGGGAGGCCATGAACCGGTTCAGCCTCCGGGCTCGGGGTGGAGGTGGACGAGGACAAGGTGGAGGCCTACCGTATCGCCTGGTGATGTCCGGGCCGGCCGGTCAAGGGAGGAAAGGAGGTCATTTACGTGAGGCGCCTGTTTCAAAACTGTAGGATTATCGATGGGCTGGGCGGTGTGCTGGAGCACGGCTGGGTATTGGTCAGGGACGGCGGGATAGAGGCGACCGGCGGCGGGGCCCCGGAGGCCGCTTCGGGCAGGGAGGGTGTCGAGGTGGAGGACCTGGGCGGCAAGACCCTGATGCCCGGGCTGATCGATTGTCACGTCCACCTGGTCCTTGACGGGAGTGCCGATCCCATGGGCAGGGCGGCCGAGGCGGCCGATGCCGAGGCGGTCCTCAAGATGGCGGCCAACGGCCTGAAGACCTTGAAGGCCGGTTTCACCACCGTTCGGGACCTGGGCTCCAAGAACCACATCGATATTCACCTGAGAAACGCGGTGGAGGCGGGACTCACCCCCGGGCCGCGCATTGCATGCGCCGGACGGATGATCTGCATCACCGGCGGTCACGGCAACCTGTTAGCCTGTGTGGCCGACGGGCCCGATGAGGTCAGGAAGGCGGTCAGGGCCCAGGCCGCAGCAGGTGTGGACTGGGTCAAGCTGATGGCAACGGGCGGGGTCCCGGGCATGCCCCACTACAGCCCGGACGAGCTCCGGGCCGGGGTGGAGGAGGCGCACAAGCTGAACCTGAGAACCGCCGCCCACTCCCAGAGCCTGGAAGGATCCAGGAACTGCGTCCGGGCGGGTATTGACACCGTTGAACACGGGGTCGGCCTGGACCGGGAGCTGGTGGACGACATGGCCCGGAAAGGGACCTTCCTGGTTCCCACATTTAGTGCGCCGGTAAACATCAGGAAAAAGGGGGAGGCTGCCGGGATTCCGGCCGAGTTCGTGGAAAAGAGCAAGAGGCTCTTTGACAAACACGTGGCGGGATTCGAGCTGGCCTTGGGGGCCGGGGTGAAGATCGCCATGGGAACCGACGCGGGGACCCCCTTCAACCTCCACGGAGAAAACGCCGGGGAGATAGTCCTGATGGCCGAGTACGGCCTCTCAGCGGATCAGGCGATCCGCTCGGCCACGTCCCGGGCGGCCGAGCTCCTCGGCATGGCGGAGACCACAGGGAGCATTGCACCGGGGAGGCGGGCCGATATTCTGGTGGTCGACGGGGACCCCCTGGCGGACCTCTCCATCCTGGCCGATCCATCCAATATCCATTCCGTCTACCGCGCGGGCGTGCTCGTGAACCGCTGATACCGCCCGCCGGAAATCAATGGGTGCAACATAGCTTGTCACCATTGGCGTGTGTGGACCGATCCTGCCTGTACCGGGGGGACTTATACGGCCCTTGTTCCACGGTTGTTTTCTCTTTATAATGATCGCCACCGGGAAGCAAAGTGGTTGCCCGTCGTATGAGCCGACTTCCAATGCTTCCCGCTGAGTTCATCGTACAAAATCGCTGTTGTTTACGGTCAATGCCTCCTCCGTCGTATCTCGATAACAGTTCAAAAGCGAAGAGCAGTCTGCCGCGCTCATGCCTCTTAGGGCCATGAAGAGAAAGATCGAATTCACTAGTTTCCGTCCATAAATGGCCCTTTCTCCCAATCTCGGCGTCGATCTGCGGGGTTGGTCGTGCGACGTACTGCAGTACGCCTCCTCCCAACCCCTTGATCTCCTTGACCTTGGAAGAAATTGCTCATTTCTGGCCTGGAAACTCGCTAGTGCCGAGAACGAATTTATGGATGGGCACTCACTAAGCAAAGGGGTTTTGAGCAACCAAGAACTGAAGCTCCGGCTCTCTTTTGAGTCCTAAACGATTTGAGACGCCTTTAGTGTTATGCTATCGTGTCACGAATCCTTCACGGTGTTTTTCTTGAGGAAGGAGAGCCTGCCATGAAAGACATTTCTGATAAAGAATGGCATGCTATTGAAGTTTCAGAGGTCATTTCGTTTAACCAGATGACGGTAAGAGAGATCATCGCAGGCGGGCCGCGTTACGAGATCTCCAGGGCGGGTTATTCGCCTGAAGGGGAGATAATCCCCCTTGAAGGCAGTCCGGAGAATGAAAATGTTGCCAGAACCATGGCAATCAATGTGTTTGTATTCGGAGAAATGTTTTACCTGTTTAACTGCCGCTCCATAAAACGCCCGGTTTGGCAGTTGGGGCTGTGGAGCAATCCTCTTTTATGGCTGGGCGTAGCAATAATGATACTGCTCCAGATGGTCTATACCTATACGCCTGTTTTCAACAAGGTTTTCCAAAGCGCCCCTATGAGTCTTGCGGAATGGATGCTGGTGCTCGGGATCAGCATGATTATTTTCATCGTGGTGGAAATAGACAAGTGGGTTCGACGAAGCAGGGAGAGTGGGGGGCGAGTAAAAACGGCTTCTGGTGTCACTGGAACTCAGCCACCCACGGTCGGTCTCTCTTTTTTCTTGATATCCATTCCAATACACGTTAAAAGACCATAAACCGACTCTGGAAGCTCAACAATCACGTAAGAACACGGCAGGATCATCCAAACCCGGCCCATGCGGCCCGAGAGGATGTCCATGGCGTCGATCATCGAGACCGTTCTCCGCCCGCTGCCGTTCCTCCCCGACAACGCGTCGTCCACTGTTGTGCCCCCGAATCATCTCCCCGTGCCCACTGTCCATCGGACCTTCCACCGCCGGGCCGAATACCTTGGCGCTTCAACCGACCCGCGACCGGAGCCCCATGTCCCCAAACCCACACCGGAACTCCGGTGTGTCCGTGATGGGAATCATAGACCGACAGGACGGCTTCTGCCAAACGTGTCATTCCAAAACGCCGTCGGCCCCGTCCCTGTCCGGAAACAGGCAAAAGGAAACCGGATCACGGTGAGTGAGCCCGGAATTCGCATCAAAGCCTCCCTACCCAGGCAAAAGGGGGTGGACCAGCTCAGGCAGCCGCTCGGGATAGACGACGGATATTGAAAGGCACTTCACCTGACGGCTCGGCCGTCAAGCCTGCGGCTTGCCGTCCGCTCCGCAGGTGAGCGCCGCGATTATGCAACGGTTGCTTAAAATGATTAAATCGGAGAAAATGAGGTGAGTGATCTTTTCAACCAGATATACGGCCTTATCAAGGCTGGCGAGGTTTTGATATCGGAGCATGGATATGATGAATTGGCTGAAGATAACTTGTCAATCCGAGAAATCGTTGAAGGTGTAGCAAACGGGACAATTGTTGAAGAATATCCCCAATACCCCAAAGGTCCATGTATTTTGGTTTTGCAGCAGGAACGGTCAGGAAATCCTGTCCATGTTGTATGGGGTATTCCAAAAGGGCTTGATAAACCCGCCGTTCTGGTTACTGTCTACAGACCAGATCCGGAACGCTGGGATGAAAATTTCTTATGGAGAGACAAAAGATGAAACGTCGGAAAAAAATCAAATATATCCATGAAGGGCAATATGTTGCTGAAGTGGAGGTTGAACTGATGGAAGACGAGATTGGGTGGTCTCCTTATATTAGCGTAGAGGATGCTTATAAATTGGATGATGTGCGGGATGCGCTTCGTAACGGAGATTTAAAATCAGCAACAAAATATGGACGTATTTACGAGCTTCGTCCAGTGGCTCATCAGTAAATCTTCAGAACGTCAAGGGTCAAACAAAGCCATATCAAATGCGTCAGTTTCTGAAACTGGTTGAGAAATGCGATCTAAAACTGGAGGATGAATAATGCGAGATTATCATATTAACATTTTTTATTCGGACGATGACGATGGTTACATCGCCGATATACCTGATCTTGAGGCATGCTCTGCATTCGGCGAAACTCCCGATGAGGCGTTACGCGAGGTCCAAAAAGCTAAAAAACTATGGTTGGAGGCTGCACGAGCAGAGGGAAAACCTGTTTCGCCTCCGAAATATCGGCCGGTTATATACCAATCGGTATCAGCTTAAAGCTACAGAGAATATTTTTATGATTACGACCGAACAGTTGGGTTAACCAGACGCCGAGAAGGCCCTCTTCCTCATAGTATTCGATGAAGCATTTTCATAAGATACAAAACTCATAGCTCCCGCGCCACCGAGATTACGGCCTCACCCAGAGTATCGACCAACTCGTCGATCTCCTCCAGGGAGATTGTGAGCGGAGGGCCGATAAGGGCCATGTCTCCAGCGGCCCCGCGGTCGCAGCCTCCCGATGGCAAGATGGCCAAGCCTCTTTCCAGGGCGGCTTCGTAGACCCTGGTATGGACGTTCAGTTCGGGATCGAAGGCCTCTCTTGAGCTTCTATCGCGGACGAATTCGAGGCCCCGCATCATGCCCATCCCGCGCACGTCTCCCACCAGAGGGTGATCAAGGAGCTTTTCCAGGCGGGCGCCGAGGTAGCGGCCCGTCTGTTCGGAGCGCTTCAAGAGATCGTGTTCATCCATGAAATCCAATGCAGCCAGGCCGCCCGCCATGCCCAGGGGATGCCCGGAGTAGGATTGGCCTGCTGCAAAGGTCCCCGGGCCTTCTGCTATTGTCTCCGCCGTCTCACGATTGATCATTGCTCCGGCCAGTGGATAGTAGCCGCCGCCTATGCCCTTGCCGAAGGCGATCACATCGGGCCGGCCGGGGAAGCGGTCGGAAGCGAAGAATTTCCCGCCGGTCCTGCCCGCGCCTGTCATGACCTCGTCCGCTATGAAGAGAATCCCGTGCCGGTCGCAGATTTCACGTATCCTTCCGAAATAGTCAGCCGGTGGAACGGCCGCAGCGAGCGCGCTTCCAACCACGGGCTCCGCGATAAACGCCGCCACCGTGTCGGGGCCCTCCTCCAGGACGGCGTTTTCCAACGCCTGAGCGCATTCCAGGCCGCAGCTCTGCGGATCGCGCCCGAACCAACAGCGATAGCAGTAGGCCGGCGGAATGTGAACGGAGTCCCTAAAGAGGGGCTGAAAATCGGAGCGGCGGGCGGCAAAACCGGACCATGCAAGCGCCCCCATGGTTATTCCGTGGTAGCTCTGCCAGCGCGACACTATCTTGTGCCGCCCGCTCTCTCCGGCCCGGATGTGTCTTGTTCGGACCAGCTTGACCGCGGTCTCTATTGCCTCTGAGCCGGAGTTGGTGAAGTATACCCGTCCCATGGGCTCATCAGTGAGCCGGCAGCAGCGTGCGGCCAGCTCTTCGGCTGCGGGTGTGGAGAAGTGGAAGCGATAGACATAGGACAGCCTCCCGGCTTGCTCTTTCATCGCAGCGACTATTTCCTGGGCGCTGTGGCCGTAGTTTGCGACCAGCGCCCCTGAGCAGCCGTCCAGGTATCTCTTCCCTTCCTGATCGAACAGGTAGACTCCCTCGCCGCGGACGATTCGCGGGTAGGTCCGGTTGAGGTCCTGGGTGACCAATCGATTCTGAAGCGACACGTCGTCCTCCCTTCTTCTCCCTTCCGCACCAGGGGCCCACGCCGGGCACGGCGTGATTCCCGAGATCCGGCTTCATTGGACCGCCTGTCAATCCGGATCATCAAGCTCATGGGCGGGACCGTACGACAAAAATCGGATGCCCGCAACGTCCAATATGAAAGAATATTTACCCATCCAATTGTACTCCAGGGTCATGGGCAAAAATCCTTTGTCAAGCAAGGCCGTGGAATATAGAAAGGTGAGGACGGGATGGCAGCAGCGCGCGGGAAAGCGGTACCGGAAAGAACGTCAAGCGGGTTTTACGAGGAGATGAGATGAGTGATCGAAGGTTGAATCCGGAGTATGTGGAGGCGGTGGCCGGACTGGTAAACCGGTCGCCCTATTTCAAACTGCTCTCCATGAGGCTTGAAGACCTCGAGTGGGGGGAGTCGTTTCTGGCGATCGATCTGGGAGAAGACCACCTCCAGCCGTACGGGATGGTTCACGGGGGGGTGTTCGCGTCGATTGTCGATGCCGCGGCCTTTTGGGCGGCGTTCTCGCGGATGGAGGATGATGCGGGCCTCACCACGGTGGAGATGAAGCTGAACTATCTCGCGCCGGCCCGGAAGGGTCGATTGCAGGCCAGGGGCCGCTGCATCAAGCTCGGTAAGTCCTTGGCCCTGGCGGAAGCAAGTGTCTTTGATCAGGAAGAGAGGCTCTTGGCCCATGGGACGGCCACGATGATGTGCGTTCCCCTGCAACTGGAGGGCTACCAGGACCTGCCGCCAAAGTTGCTGTAGCGTTGTCTCCTATTTGTAGACATCCCCTCTCGGGCCTATGTGGTCCACATAGACGAGATCCAGATCTCGATCGTACCAGAATATGATTCTAAGGTCCCTTATGCGTAGCCGGTAATATCCAGACCATTCCCCTGCCATAGAGCTAACACCTTTTTGGCCTAATGGATTGTTTTCAAGGTCTTTGAGCTTTTCTTTGACTTGATCTTTGGACTTTTTAGGAAGTCGACTAAGGTACCTGGCTGCGTGACGGTGTAGGACGACTTTTCCCATCGCTCAGAGGTCATTCAGGTCCGTATAGGCGCCCTTGTTGCCGGTCTCGCGGTCCAGGCGGGCCTCTTTGAGTTGTCTGCCAGCCTCTTCATCCAGATCCCAGCCTAGAAGCTCTTCCATCTTTCTAAAGTCCTCGAGTGAGATGACGACTTCTTTGGGTTTGCCTTCTTCGTCTACTATGTACCTTTTTTGAATCGTCATGGCCTTTGCTCCTGTTATTGGTTCATATTAGTTTAGAGAATTATCGCCGTTGGGGCAAGGGTGTTCGTATGGCGGGCGATTCTCTCTTTGAGTGCCGGGGGAGTGCGGTTGCGGGCTATGTGACCCGGAGGAGTGCGGTCTCGAGGTTGAGGATGAGCTCCGGGGTGGGGCGGTCGCTGAAGACGCCCCAGCCCGGGCCTTTGGAGGGGTCGGCGCCGCGGAGGAATACGTAGAAAACGCCGCCGAAGTGGGTCTCGTAGCGGTAGCCCGGGATGCGGAGGGAGAGGTGGCGGTGGATGGCCAGGGTGTAGAGGAGGTACTGGAGGGGGTAGAGGCCCTGGGTCATGGCATGGGCTATGCGGGTGGGGGAGTAGTGCTCGGTGGCGGGGCCGAGGTAGTTGGACTTCCAGTCGAGCAGGTAGTAGCGGTCATGGTGGGAGAAGACGAGGTCCATGAAGCCCTTCATGAAGCCCCTGGCCGGGGAGAATCGGAGTCTCCCCATCCTCTCTGAGAGGCCGGGGGCCGGGGCGCCGGCCCGGGCGAATATTTCCTGGAAGGTGCTCGGCGTTACCGTGCGAAGAGGAAAGAGGAAAGGGAGCTCGGTCAGGCGGTGGGCGAGGGGCACGCGATCCAGGGTCAGGCCGGGCTCCAGGGGAAGGGATAAGACCTTGTCGACCATGCCGGTGACCGCGGGCTCCCACTCGGGGTCGAAGCCGTGGGCCTCCAGGGAGGAGGCGACCGCCGGTCTGAAGGTCTCCGGGTCGGTGAAATCGATTCTCTCGAAGACCTGATGGAGGCAGCTCCCGGCCCTCGCACCCCGGGGGAAGGCGTGGATGCCGGCGGGCTCCTCTTCGACCAGGAGGAGCTCCGGGTCGGGCTGGGCTTCGGGTTCCGGGTCGTAGTCGGCCGTCTCCTCGGCGTGGGGTAGTGAGGAGGTGAGGGAGGAGAAGCTGGAGATCCTCCAGGTCCTGTCGATCCCGCCGGTGAAGGCGCGCGCTCGAAGCCCGGCGGAAGGAGCGGCCCCGGGCGGGGGAGGGACGGCCCGGGCCTCAGGGAGGGGGGTTACCTCTATTTCGCCTTCGGACCTTGCCGCCAGCGCCCGGAGGTCGGCCAGCACTTGGTCGCCGTCCAGTGACTTGAATCGCTCCTTTGCCTCGTCCAGCGGCGTTTCCCCGCCCGCCTCCGCGGCGTGAAGGAGGTAGGCTAGGGCGGAGGTCTCGGCCCGGTTGAACCTACCCCAGGCCAGGTAGCAGCGGTTGCGGGCGCGGGTGAGGGCCACGTAGGCCAGGCGGAGGTTCTCGGAGAGGCGCTCCTTCTCGGCCAGGGCGCGGCTGCGGTCCTGGTCCTGGGAGCCGAGGTCCACGGTGAGCTCTCCGCCTGCGTCCGGGTCGTGGAAGATCAATGGGCTCCGGTCCCCGGCGGCCTCCGAGCTTCCCCAGAGGAAGGGGCAGAAGACCACCGGGAACTCCAGGCCCTTGCTCCTGTGAATGGTGATCAGCTTGACCGCCCTTTCGTCGCTCTCCAGGCGGAGCTGCTGCTCGTCCGGCCCCCTGGTCCTGGAGTCGCGCTTCTCGGCCAGCCATTTGGCGAGGCCCGCCATGCCCGCTCCCCGGTCGGCCTCCTCCTGGTGGATGACCTCGGAGAGGTGGAGCAGGTTGGTGGCGCGCCTCTCCCCGTCAGGGAAGGCCAGGAGCCTGGGCAGGACTTCTTCTCTTCTGAGGAGCTCCCTGAACATACCGATAAAGCCCCTTTCCTTCCAGGTTTGGTGGAGGTCCCTGAAGGCCACCACCCTGGCCTCCCAGGCCTCGGGGTCGGAGGAGAGGTCATGGAGCCCGGCCGCGGTACGGCCCAGCATGTCGGTCACCAGGGCGGCCTTGAGTAGGCCTGTGTGCTCGGGTCTTAGGAGGGCGGCCAGGAGGGTGGCGGTCTCTTCCGCCTCGTGGGAGTCGAAGAGGCTGCTTGTGGTATAGAGGACAGCGGGGATGCGGGCGGCCTCCAGGGAGCGCTTTACCAGTTGTGCGTCCGAGTTGGTGGGGAGGAGGACCGCCATGTCCCCGAACTCAAGGGCCCTGTCGCCCAGGGTCGCCAGGCCCTCCCGGCCCAGGGCTGCGAGCCGGGAGATCTCGGCCGTTACCGCATCGATTATCCATCCCCTGGCCTCTCCCCTGGTGGGGGCCTTGGGGTTGCCCTGATCGTCCCGGTCCTCCACGAACCATACATGGAGCGGGGCCCGGTGCCCGCCCCTTACCAGGAGGGGGGGGCGGTCCTCCCGGTCCGCTGCGGGCTCTACCGGGTGGAATGGGATGCGCTCGAAGACAAAGGGGGCGGGATGGGAGCGGAAGACCGTGTTTACCGCCCTTACCAGGCCCGGCTCGGAGCGGCGGTTCCTGGGGAGGGTGTAGGTCCGGTCCGCCTCTCCCGCGGCTTCCATGTAGGCGAACACATCCGCTCCCCGGAAGCTGTAGATGGCCTGCTTGGGGTCCCCGATCAGGAAGAGCGGGGACTTGCCGCCGCCGAAGATACCCTTGAATATGCGGTACTGGACGGGGTCGGTGTCCTGGAACTCGTCCACCAGCGCCGCGCCGAAGCGCTCCCTCAGCTCGGCCGAGAGGGCCTCTCCGGCGTCGGATGAGAGCGCCCCCGCCACTCCCAAGAGGAGGTCGTCAAAGGACTGGACGTTTCGGCCGGCCTTTGTCCGGGAGAGCTCGGCCCGGGCGCTTTCCAGGAGCTCGGCCTTGAGCCCGAGGAGTCTTTGTTCGAAGGCCTCCTCCAGCTCCCGCCTGAGGCCGTGGAGCTTTTCGCAGAGGTCGAAAAAGCGGTGCACGGGCGGGGATGCGCCTTTTTTGACGGCCGAGGCCAGATGGCCGGCCGTGAACTTCTCGAAATTTTCAAAGAGGAAAGGATCCTCCCTGCCCGATGAGGCCGTAAGATCCATGGATCTCAGCCAGGCGCTGACCGAGGCCGGCCTGTACTTGTTCCTGTTCAGACCCTCGTCGTGGCGCAGGATCTCGGCCACGGCCTCCCTGTGGGCCTCCCAGGCGGCCGCCGTCTCGTGGAAGGCCTCCAGGTAGGCCTGCTCCAGGCGCCCCGTATCCGGCGGGGCGCTCCTCGGGATCACCCTGGCCGAGAGGAGCCCGGGTCCCGAGCCCAGGAGCCGCCTCAGTGCGTCCGGGGTGAAGCCCTTGGCCAGGGCGTATCGGGCGAAGAGCGGAGAGGCCCGGTAGAGGTGCCTCCGCCAGAAGTCCTCCACCATGGTCCTTACAAAGGGCTCCTGGTCGGCCACCAGCTCGGTTTCGAAGGGCGAGCCGCTCTCGAAGGCCAGCTCGGAGAGGACACGGCGGCAGAAACCGTGTATGGTGAAGACGGCCGCCTGATCCAGGTCCTGGAGGGCCTGCCCGAGCCTCAGGAGGGCCTTGTCCCGGGCCGGGCTTCGCCTGGCAAGCTCCTCGAGAAAAGGCTCCTGCACCTCTTCTCCCGAGAAGGCCGAGACGGCCTCTTTGAGCAGCGCCCGGATACGGCCCTTGAGCTCGCTGGTGGCCGCCTCGGTAAAGGTGACCGCCAGGATGCCCTCCACGGGCAGCGCCTGCTCCAGGAGCAGCCTCAAATAGAGCCCCGTCAGGGTGTAGGTCTTGCCCGTGCCCGCGCTTGCCTCGATCAGGCAGGTGCCGGGCGAGAGGGGTGCTTCGAGGATGTCGAGCTCCCTGGGGCGTTCCATGCCGTTCTCTTCCTGCAGGGCCGCCCCGTCAGGCGAGGCGGGTTTCATGATCCCTCAACGGGCCGAAGACCCGGCGCGCGATTTCCTTGAATTCCTCGGCGCCCACCGGGTCGATCCCCCTGAAGCACAATGCCGTGTAAGGGTCCTCCCTCTCGCCCCTGCCGTAGCCCGAGCCCTCCCAGGTGCGCCGGGCGGGGCCCGAGGCCTCTCGATCCGGCCGCTCAGGCCTTTCCAGGATCCGGCGGGCGTACTCCCAAGAGGTCTCCGGGAAGAACGGGAGGGGCCTGGAAAGCCCCTGCCGGTAGAGCTCGAGGAGGGAGAGCAGGTGCTCTCCGGGGGCCTCCACCTGCCCGTACTCGCAGGCGGCCCAGCGGGTCTTCTTCCCCCCAGCCGGGGGCAGGCCCATCAAGACGCTCCTCCAGGGGCCGCTCTCCGGCTCCCGGGAGGCGCAGAGCACGAGGTGGAGTATCCAGAGGCTCAGGCGGTCCCCGGCCTTGATTCGGGCGAATCTGTACCGCCGGATTCCTTGGGGGTAGAGCCAGTCCAGGCGGCCGGCCAGGCGGAAATCCCCGAGCTCCAGATCGACCTCCAGGGGCGGCAGGGCCCCGGGCTCCAGAAAGGGCCCGGCCTCCCTCGCAAAGGCCTCGGTCTCCTCCAGGAGGTCCTGGTGGCGGACCCGGCCCACGGCGGCGGGCGGGAGCTTGCCTGATGCGCGGGCCAGGTGGAAGTGGGCCTCGAGGTCGCGCCCGGCAAGGTGCCTTGCCACCAGCTCCTCCCCCAGGGTGTAGCGGTCCAGGCCCTCTATCTCGTAAGGCTCCCGGTCCTCCGGGAGGCCCTCCCGCTCCTCGAGAACCACCCCCAGGCGGTTCTTCAGCAGAAATCCCGCCGGGTTCTTGAAGAAGCGGACCAGGTCGTCCACCTCCACCCGGTTCCACTCCGGACCGGGCGGGGGGAGCTCCCGGTCAAAGAGGGGAGGGGGATCCGAGCCTGCCCGGACCAGGGACTCGGCCGCTCTCAAGTGCTCGGCCGAGTAGGTGAAGAGCCGCTCGTCCCCTTGGAAGTAAGCGGGGTTGAAGGGGTGGAGGCGGTGCTCAACCACCAGGCGCTCCATTAGCTTGACTCCCTCCGAGGTCTCGAAGCCTCCTTCAATGTAGTCCAAGAGCTCGCTCACCAGGACCGAGGGCGGTATGGGGCTGTTGTCCCTCTCGCTCCTTCCCGTGTAGCTCAGATGCAGGTGGTCCCTTGCCGATAGCAGGGTCTCCAGGAAGAGGTACCTGTCGTCGCTCCTCCTGGAGCGGTCGCCCGGGCGCGGGTGCCTGGCGATCAGATCAAAGCCCGGGCTCCTGTGGGCCCTGGGAAAGGAGTCGCTGTCCATGCCCAGGCAGCAGATCACCCGGAAGGGGATGCTCCTCATGGGCACCATGGCGCAGAAGGTGACACCGCCGGTCATGAACCCGAACCCCATGGCCTCCCGGTCCAGGCGCTCGGCGAGGAAGGATCGGACAGCGGCCGGGCTCAGGTCCTCGCCGAAGTCGGGGCCCTCCGGGTCTCCGGCCCTTCCGAGCTCCCTCAAGGCCCGCTGGAGGGCCAGGATCTCGCTGTGGCCCGCGTCCCCCGGGTCCAGGAACCGCTCCAGGACCCCTGAGAGCTCTCTTTCCCAGTCGGCCGCGGGCATGGGGCGCTCGAGGCGGGGGATGGAGTCCAGGAGGGCGCTTGCAAACTCCAGGAAGCGCTCCAGCAGGTCCACCTCGCCTCCACCCGGCGTTTCATAGGGGAGGATGCCGGCGAACAGGCGCTCCCCTCCGCCCCACATGGCATAGCCCAGGAGGAGGCGTTTGATGCCCGAGCGCCAGGTCCCCTCCTCAAAGGGGGGGAGGCCCAGCCCGGCCCGGTCCTCCCGGTCCAGCCCCCAGCGGACGCCGGCTTCCACGAGCCAGCTCCGGAGGCGGTCGAGATCCGTGTCGGACAGGCCGAAGCGGCGCATCACAGGGCCGGACTCCAGGACCGAGAGCACGCCCGAGAGGGAGTAGCGCTCATCGGCCAGGCGGATCAGCCTGAGAAAGGCCTCGATCACCTCGCTCTCCCTGCGGGCGCTCCTGTCCGCCACCGTGTAAGGGATCCGGAGCTCACGGCCGTCCGGGGTGTCGAAGACCGCCTTGATGTAGGGTGCGTAGGCCTCGATGTCCGGCATGGTGACCAGGACGTCGCCGGGCAGGAGCTCGGGCTCCCGTTCGAATAGCTCCAGGAGCCGGTCCCGCAGGACCTCCACCTCCCTCAAGGGGCTGTGGCATACATGGACCAGGACCGAGTCGTCCCCAGGGCCGAGGGCGGTCTTTTCCGGATCCGAGGTGCGGTCCCTGAGGCCGAGGATGTCGGACTGGACCGCCCGGAGAAGGCTCTCCTCACCGGGGTCCTCGAACCGCTCCAGGGTCTCCACCGGGTGGTCCAGGACCAGGGACAGAAAGTCCCTGCCCATGCCGCCCATGGAGGCCAGGAGCGG
The DNA here is from genome assembly GCA_964647905.1 of uncultured Desulfobacterales bacterium. Lineage (GTDB taxonomy): Bacteria > Desulfobacterota > DSM-4660 > Desulfatiglandales > HGW-15 > CAZYJR01. The sequence continues at coordinate 80,381 of CAZYJR010000011.1, forward strand.
GTTTCCGCTCTCCAGGTGGAGCTCCCCGGCTCCGGGCCGCTCCGGATCCCTTGCCGTCCTGCGGGCGATCTCGCGGGCGCCTGCGATGTCCGCCCAGTACTCCATGCAGGGGTTCATCAGGAACAGGGTGACCCGGGTGAAGCGCGAGATCCCGGCCAGGATCTCCATGTGGAAGCGGGGGAGGGCGGAGATGCCGAAGACCGAGACCCGCTCGGGCAGGAGATCCGCCGCCCCGGGCGACTCGAGCCTTTCCATCAGGTCCCTCGCCCGGGCCGCCCTGTGTGATCCCGGGCCGATTTCCCGGACCAGCTCCCGCCAGAGCTCGGGCTGCCAGCCCTCGCCCCGGCCCAGCTCCCAGGAGAATACCAGGTCGGGCCTGAAGACCAGGTACTGGTCGAAGCTGTCGGCTATCCGCCTGGAGAGCTGGAGCCTCCGGATGCCGTGGGTGTCGCCGGCGAGATAGGACCGGACCAGCTCGAAGCCCGGCCGCTCGGCCAGGCCGGGGAGGAGGCGCATGATCCGCCAGGAGAGCTCCGCTGGATCGAAGCCCGATACCTGTCCCGGCCCGGGCATGACCCTGGCGTGGACTTCCTCCAGGAACCGGTTGGGGAAAGGAAACCGGACGTTCGAGCAGACGCCGTGAGTCTCGGCCAGCTTCATCGAGATCCAGTGCTCCATGCCCTTGCTCTGGACCACCACGATCTCGGGCTCGAGCGGCGACGAGAGCGGCTGCAGAAGGGACCGGGCCAGCTCCTCGGCCAGTGTCTCCAGTCGGTTGCCGGTGATCAGCCTGAGGGATCCCACTGCGCTCATAACTCCTTGAGGAGCCGGTTGGCCGGGGATTCCTCCAGGAGCCTGGAAAAGGTCTCGAGGCCCTCCTCGATCCGCTCCAGCTCCGGGGTCCGGGCCACGGGGACGTTGTCGCTCCCCTGCTTGTCTAAGGCGTCCATCACAAATTTCAATGTCAAGGTATCCGGGTCCTTGCCGGGCTGGTACCCCGGCTCCCGGTCGCTGGAAGAGACCGCCAGGGACAGCACCCCGGAGGCGGCCAGGTCGTGGATCAGGAGGTTTACCAGCCGGATGGGGGCCCCGAGGTGCTCGGATATCCGCCTTGCGGTCCAGGCCGGGCCCCCTCGGGAGAAGTTCTTGACCAGGAGGTGGGCTATCCTGAGGGAGAGGAGCCGCTTGAAGGAGCGGCTGGCGTTCACGCAGTCCTCTTCGAACTCATAGGTGTCCTCGTTTTGGTGGGCAAAGGAGAGCTCCGCGCCGAAGAGTACGATGAGCCAGCTTATCTGGAGCCATATGAAGAAGAGGGGGAGGGCCGCGAAGCTCCCGTATATGGCGTTGTACCTGCTGACGTTCAACTGGAACTGGACGTAGCCCCACTGGAAGACATGGTACACGGTGCCCGCTATGACCGCGGCCAGAACAGCCGAGGAAAAACGCACCCTGGTGTTGGGCATGAACATGTAGACAAAGGCGAAAAGGACCCAGAGGACGCAGAAGGGCAGGAACTTGAGCAAGAACATCACCAGGGGGCTCAGGGCACCCAGGAGGGCGATCTTTTCCATTACCAGCGTGACCCCGCTGGTGATGATCACCGTGACCGCGCTGGAGAGGATGAACAGGAACGGGCATATGAGCATCATGGAGAGGTAGTCGGTGATCTTGCGGCCCAGGGTGCGCGGGGTCTTGACGCCCCAGATGTCGTTGAAGGCGTTCTCTATGTGGGAGAGGATCTTGACAATGGTGTAGAAGAGGATCAGGAGCCCGATTCCCGCCACCAGCCCGCCTTTTACGTTCTCGAGGAGCGCGTGGGAGAACTCTATGATCCTGAGCGCCACCTGCTCCTGGCCTTGCAGGCGCTCCAGTATCAGGGTGCGGAGGGTCTTCTCGAACCCGAAGCCCTTGGCTATGCCGAATATCATTGCCAGGACCGGGACGATGGACAGCAGGGAGTAAAAGGTGAGAGCGGATGCCCGGAGCTGGCAGCGGTCCTCGGTCAGCCCCCTGAAGGTGAGCACTATGACCCGCAGGTGGCGGATGAGCAAGGCATGTAATCCGGGCAGGTCCCTGCGGTAGACCCTCCAGATGTCTCTACGCAGATACTCCAGCCCGCGCCCCGCCCTCCAGCGCAGATCCTCCAGTTTCGGGGTCTTTGGTTTCATGGCTCCCTCCGGGGCGGCTGTCATCATCCCATGCACCCCTTATACAGCCGGCGCGCCATGGAATCAAGGCCGGTGCGGCTTGACACCCGAGCCGGGCGGGCCTATGCTCCCGGGGTGCGGGTGGCTGCGGAATAAGAGCCGACTTGGGATGGGAGAAGACATGACCGACGAGGAGCACTTTCGAAGACTGGAGCGGATGTACACCTCCGCTCCCTGCAATCAGGTTTACAAACCGGCGATCTCCATATCCAAGGGGAGCGCCGAGGTGGATCTGGATGTTAGAAGGGATTTCTTTCACGGCGCGGGGTCGGTCCACGGCTCGGTATACTTCAAGCTACTGGACGACGCGGCCTATTTCGCCTGCAGCTCCCTGGTAAGGGACGTATTCGTCTACACCACCCAGTTCAACGTCCACTTGACCCGGGCGGTCTCGAGCGGCGTGCTCAGGTCCGAAGGCGAGGTGGTGCACCGATCCAAGAGCTTCCTGGTGGCCGAGGCAAGGCTCCTGGACGAAAGGGGACGCCAGGTGGCCCGAGGGAGCGGCACCTTCCAGAAGACGTACATCAAACTTTCCGCGGAGGTGGGATACCAATGAAGGTGGAGGTGAGGCTCTTCGCCTCGCTCTCGAAATACACCCCCGAAGGCCTGGGGGACGGCGAGACGGACGTCCCGGAGGGCTGCACGGCGGGAGAGCTCCTGGAACGCCTGGGCGTGCCCGCGGACCTGGTAAAAGTGGTCTTCGTAAACGGGGTCCACGCCCCTCCTGAGCGGGAGCTCCAGGCCGGGGACCGGGTGGGGATCTTTCCTCCGGTGGCGGGCGGCTAGCCCGAGGCGGGGCCGGCCGCAGCCCGATCCTTGACCCGCAGCATGACCGAGCCCTGACCCTCCCAGGAGCGGAGAGGGAGTTCGTCCGGGTCCACGGGCTCGCCTCCCAGCTCGGCCGCCTCCACGCACCGGCTGATGCGTTCGGCCTCCCGCTCCAGCCACTTGCCCAAAAGGGTCTCCTTTACGAGGAAGCCCCGCCCGGCAAGGACCGGGGTTATCTCGGGCAGGAGCACGTTGAAGGCCTTTACGGTGATCCTCCCGGTCCCTGACCGGCCGGGTCCGGCGCCTTCCTCCCGGTGGGTGATGCCGCTCCTGAGGGACGAATAAGGCCCGGCCATCCTCAGGGTGGCGCCCAGGAGGCCGGGGAGGGCCGCAGATAGCCCGAGGACCGATCCGTCCCGAAGAACGGCCCGGTCCATCCGGTCGACCGGCTTTCCGTTCAGGAACACGGTCTTGATTCTCTTCTCCACGTATTCTTGCCCCAGGCCCAGGTCCTCGGATAGGAACTCCATGACAGAGCCCCCGGTGCGGACCTCCAGGTCCACCCCCTGGTTGACCAGGGGGCGCAGGGCGGAGAGGAGCCCCTCCCGGTCCGCCGGGAGGAGCTCCAGCAGTGTCTCGGATGGGTTCATGGCCGCGCCGTTAGAAGTTGAAGACCTGGTCCAGCTCCTCGTCGCTCACCTTGAAGGTGACGTCGTGGGGCGGGAGCTTCTCCTGGAGGAAGAAGGCCGGCAGCCGGTCCAGCTCCGGGCCCATTCCGGCCCTGCGGTTGAAGTCCCTCTCGTTCTTCAGAACGCTCTTTCCCAGCTCGGCCACATCGTCCGCGGTCAGCTCCAGGCCGTAGAAGGCGTTTATCATGTCGAGCAGGGCCTGGAAGGTCTCGGGCTGGTCCATGGCCGGGAAGGCGATGAAAAGGCACATGCCGGTGGAGTCAACCGCTGCAGTGGTGATCTGGAGATTGCGGGAGAGCTCCACCTGGCCCTCGGCCTTGAGCGGGTCCACGCTGCCGCCCACTCCCATGATGTTGCTGGCCACTGCATAGCCCGCGGTGTGGTCCGCGCCCATTGTGCTGGTGGCGTATGTCACCCCGATCCCCTGTACCGCACGGGGGTCGTAGGCGGGCATGGCCTGCCCCTTTACCACCGGGACCCGCTCCACGCCGAAGACGCGGCCGGTCACCGCGGCCCCGTTGCCCAGTATGCGGCCCAGGTTGGTGCCCCGGCCCACCTCCTTTACCAGATCAATGGCCGCCTCAGCGTCGCCGAATCGGGCCAGCCCGGCCTCCATAGCCACGCCTATGGTGGCGCCCATCTCTATGGTGTCCAGGCCGTAGTCGTCGTCCAGGCGGTCCAGCATGGCGATGGCGTCCAGGTCGTCGATGCCGCAGTTGGCCCCGTGGGCCCAGACCGTCTCATACTCGGGCTGCTTGGTCAGATAGTTGCCGTCCTTGTCCACGTATATGCCCGAGCACCTGATCACGCAGCCCCTGTGACATCCGTGGGTTGCTTCGCCTCCCCTGGAGGTCTCGGTCTCTGCCTGTGTCTCGCCGCTGATGGCCGCGGCTCCCTCGAACCACCCCGAGGAGAAGTTGCGGGTGGGGTATCCCCCGGCCTCGTTTATCACGTTGGTGAGGACATTGGTGCCGTAAGCAGGGAGGCCCTCGCCCGATACCGGGTGCTTCCTCAGGCCCTCCACGAAGCGCTTGTTGGCGTCCTTGAAGGCATCCGGGTCCTTGGGGCTTCTCATCTTCATGCCCTGGTCGTCGAGCACTATGACCTTGACCCCCTTGCTCCCCATGACCGCCCCCACTCCGCCGCGGCCCGCGTGCCTGGTCGGTCTCACCTCCATGTCCGTGCATGCCATCGAGGCGGCGGAAAGCTTCATCTCTCCGGCAGTGCCGATGGACATGCAGGCTATCTTGTCACCGCACTCGCCCTTCATCTTGTCCACCAGGTCGTAGTTGCCCAGGCCCTTGAGGCCCTTGTCCTGCTCGATCCGGACCCCGTCCTTGTTGATGAAGACCTTGTAGAGGGCGTCTCCCTCGGGCTTTCCCTCCAGGACTATGGCCGCGTAGCCCAGTCTCGCCGATACCTGCGCCGCCTGCCCCCCTGAGTTGGACTCCTTGATGCCCCCGGTCAGGGGGCTCTTGCAGCCGACGGAGATCCTCCCCGACATGGCCGCGACGGTCCCGCTCAGCAGCCCCGGGGCTATGACCAGCTTGTTGTCCGCCCCCAAGGGGTGGCAGAGCGGAGGTACCTCCTTGGAGACCACCGCCGATGTAAGGGCCCTGCCGCCCAGTCCCGCATACTCACCCAACGGGGTCTCGCTCGCCTTGGGACCCCCGGGCGCCCCCATGTCGATTCTCAGTATCTTGTCCATGAATACCCTCCTTTCCTGTGCCTTCTCAGGAGACGTTTCTTGAAAGACCTACCAAGCGACGATCTGTTTTTATATCATTCCCGGGCCCGCCCGAACAAGCAAATACCGAATTCTCCCGAGCCTCGTTCGGACCCTCCCCCTCGGCCGACCGGAGACCCGCAAGGAACCTGCGCTTTCTTGATCTCCCCTGGAAAAAACTCTATAGTGGCCGAAAGGGCGGTGATCCGATCGGAATCAATGAGGAACTCGGTGTGCCGGCGAGGGGATCAAACACATAATGAGTAAATATAAGAAACTGATATTTCAAATACTTAGAGGCACAAGCGATGCAAATATCGCTTTTTCCGATCTAGTCAACCTTTTGGAGTATTTGGGGTTTGAGATGCGTGTGAAGGGCGGTCATCACATTTTTCGTAAGGAAGGTATTGAAGAAAAGCTGAATCTGCAAAAGGAAGGCAATAAAGCTAAGCCATACCAAGTCAAACAAGTAAGAAATATACTTTTGAAATATAAAATGGGAGTAAATGATGACAACTAAATATGAAATAATAATATATTGGAGTGATGAAGACGGTGTATACATAGCGGACGCGCCCGAACTCCAGGGGTGCATGGCGCATGGAGATACATATGAATCTGCGTTAGAAAATATTAAAGCTGCTATGGAGTTATGGATCCAGACAGCAAAAGAATTCAATGATCCAATCCCGGAACCTAAGGGTCGCCGATTAGCCTTTGCATAAGCTGCTCGATGATGTCGGATCAGGCAAGGTTTCGGGAGAGGGCGGCGCGGTGGAGCTCAGCGGCGAAGTGGACCGGGCTCTTGCCGTACATCGGGTCCCAGCCCGCCGGGTCGGCCGTGCAGAAGAACTGGGTCTCCAGGCCGATCCGGGTGAGGGCCTCTTCCACCGGGAGCCCTTGGATCCGGGCGGCGGCGTCCCAGGTGGCCCCGCAAGGGGCGCCGCGCAGCACATGGATCTCGGCTATGCGGCCCTGTTCCAGGCGGACCCGGAAGACCGGTGACCCGAAGAGCTTCCCGTATGGGCCCAGGCCGACCTGCCTGGAGAGGCCGCATCAGGTGGGAGGGGTTATGACCCCGGGTATGCGGTGCTTCTTGCCCGAGGCCACCACCGGGATGCCCTGATCCGCGCACTTGCGGCAGAGGTCCTGGGAGAGGTCGGGATGCGCAAGGAAATCGAGCACCAGGTCGGTCTCGCCCAATGGGGGCAGGAGATCGCCCGTATCGTCCAATACCGGGGGGAGCGGCCGGTCGATGGAGACCACCCGGAGGTCGAACCTATCTCCCCCGAACCGGCGGATTCCCTGGATCTTGCTCTCGCCGCCGCCGTTCTGCTGGAAGACCAGTATTCGCTGTTGAGTGCCGTCTTGCTTGTCGGTTCGGTTCACCAGGGTTTTCTCCTCGGCTCCGCCCCGGGAGGAGGCGTCCACTCTTTGCCCGACCCTAACCCAGTCAGCCCGGGATTGCAAGGTCCCTTGCGCGTCCCGGGCGGGGTCGGCCGCTCTGGGGAGGTGATGATCATGAAGCGAATGAAGGCTTCCATCATGTCGGTCATTATGGCTCTGGGCCTGTTTGCGGGCCCGGCGGCAGGGGCTGCGGACCAGGCCCTGAGCTTCTGGACGACCGAGGTGGAAAAGGACAGGATGCGGGTCCAGGAGGATCTGGCCCGGGAGTTCGAGGACAGGACCGGGATTGGGGTCAAGGTGGTGCCGGTCGAAGAGAACCGGCTGGCCGAGAGGATAACGGCCGCCTTTGCGGCCGGGTCCCTGCCTGACGTGGTGTTTCACCCCATGGACTTTTCCATGGGATGGCTGGAGGCGGGCGTACTGGACCCGAAGGCGGCCAAGGAAGTGGTGACGGGGCTCGGCGAGGGGACCTTTGGCGCCGGCCCTCTGGCCCTGGTCGGCCGGGACGGATTTCCGGCGGCGGTCCCCGCGGACGGCTGGGGCCAATTGCTGCTATACCGCAAGGACTTGTTCCGGGAAAAGGGCCTGGAAGCCCCGGATACGTGGGATCGCATCCTGAAGGCGGCCGGGGCCCTCCATGACCCGCCGCTCATGTGGGGCTTCGAGGCGGCCACCGACCCGGGACAGGTATACACCCAGCAGGTATTCGAGCACTTCGCGCTGTCCAACGGAGTGCGCCTGACAGGCCCGGACGGCGGGGTCCGGCTGAACACTCCGGAGATGAAGGAGACCCTCCGCTTCTACAGGAAGCTCGCGGATTTCGGCCCTCCGGGGAACCTCTATTGGCTCCACACCCGCATGGACTACCTCTCAGGCCGGGCGGCCATGATAGTCTGGTCCCCGTTCATACTGGACGAGCTCTCCGGCCTGCGGCAGGACCAGCCCGTGGTCCCGGACAAGGCCAAGGGGGAGGAGGGCTACCTGGCCAGGAACACCGGGTTCGTGACCGTGGTAAAGGGCCCCAACGGCTCGGCCCAGTATGGGCAGGTGAACTGCCTGGGGATCACCACTGATGCGGACGCACCGGCCGCCAAGAAGTGGGTCTCGTTCCTGTTGAGCGAGGGCTACACCAGGTGGCTGGGCATGGCGGCGGAGGGCAAGCTCCCGGTAAGGAAGGGGACCGAGGACGACCCCGGGCGCTTCATGCGGGAGTGGATGGAGCTGGAGTTCGGGGTGACCACCAGGGCGCGGATCTCCGAGTACTACGGCGAGGACGTGGTGCGGGCCCTAACCGCCGGGCTGGACGGGTTCGACCGGTGGGGTTTCGGTGAGGGCCGCGGGGCCCTGGTCGGCCGAATCTACGGGACCAAGGTGGTGCCCGAGGTGCTCAAGCGCTTCCTGGACGGAGAGCTGGACGAGGACGGGGCGGTGCGTTTGATGGAAGAAAAGGTGCGCGCGCTGGAGTAGGGGGGCATGGAGAAGGGCGGCTCCATTCTGGAGAGGCGGGAGGCCAGGCTTGCCTTCTGGATGCTCCTTCCCACAACGGCGGTGGTGCTCCTCTTCGTGGTCTTCCCGGTGATCTGGAACGTCTGGCTGAGCCTGAAGCCCGTGGGGCTGGCCGATCTCCGCGGCGGGGAGCTCCTGTCCCCGGAGTTCACGCTGGGCAACTTCCGCAAGGTCACAAGCGACCCGGACTTTCCCCTGGTGCTTGTCACCACCCTGGTATACACGGTCGCGGGGAGCGGGCTCTCCGTCCTGCTGGGTCTTGCCGCGGCGCTCCTGGTACACGGCGAGATCCCGGGGAGGGCGTTGTTCAGGGGGCTCTTCCTGGCCCCTTATGTGGCTCCCGTGGTGGCGGTGGCCTTCACCTGGGGCTTCATTCTGGACCCCCAGTTGGGCGTGGTAAACGCCCTGGGAATGTCCCACGGTCTCCTGGACCGGCCCGTGGCCTTCCTCAGCCAGCGCTGGTACGAGCTCTCCGTGGCGGGCATCTCCTTCCGCGTCCCACTGGCCCTGACATCGGTGATCCTGTTCGAGGGATGGCGTTACTTCCCGTTCGCCTTCCTGTTCCTGCTGGCAAGGCTCCAGGCGGTGCCCGAGGATCTCTACAGCGCGGCCCGGGCGGACGGTGCAGGCCCTTTCCAGAGGTTCAGGCACGTGACCCTGCCCCAGCTCAAGGCCGTGATCTACACCCTGTTCCTCTTCAGGTTCATCTGGACCATAAACAAGTTCGACGACATATTCCTCTTGACCAGGGGGCAGGCGGGCACACGGGTCTTGACCCTGGAGGTCTATGAGTATGCCTTCGGGGCGGCTGACATAGGCGCTGCCTGCGCGGTGGCCATGATCCTTTTCGGCGTGCTGGCGGCCTTTATAGCGGTGTATCTCAGGTGGTTGAACCCCGGATAGGTCGGGGCGAGGGAGAGAGACGATGAATCGCGAGCGGACGGAGATGATCCTGGTCCGGATCCTCAGGGCCTGCGGCCTGGCCGCCTTCGTGATCGGCGTGGGCTTTCCCTTCTACTGGATGGCCGCGGCCTCTTTCAGGTCCCTGGATGCGATGCTGATGGACCCGGGCGGACTGATCCCCGGGCCGGGCCAGGTGGATCCGGCCGCTTACGGCCGGGTCCTGTTCGAACACGGATTCACCACTTACATAGGAAACAGCTTCTACGTGGCGGCCCTCACCGTGGTCCTCTCGGTGAGCCTTGCCACGGTGGGGGCTTACGCCGCCACCAGGCTCAGGTTCAGGGGGAGGGGGCCCATGTCCACGGCCATCCTGGTGATCTATATGTTTCCGGCCATAGTGCTGGTGATCCCCCTCTACGTGGTCTTCTCCAGGATGGGGCTCAGGGACTCGGTGCACGTCCTCGTCCTGGTCTACCTGGCCCAGACCCTGCCCGTCGCCCTCTACATGCTGAGGAGCCACTTCCAGGGGCTGCCGCCCGAGATCGAGTACGCGGGCCTGGTGGACGGCTGCTCCCGGTTGGGCGTGGTCTGGCGCATAGTGGTGCCCCTCTCGGCCCCGGCCCTGGCCGGCGTGGCCCTATACACCTTCATGATCGCCTGGAACGAGTTCCTGTTCGCGTTCATGTTCCTGGATTCTCCGGACAAGTTTACTCTCTCCAGGGGCGTTTACCAGCTCGCTGGAAGCGTCCATCTCTCAAAGCAGTTGGTGATGGCCGCGTCGGTCCTGGTCACCGTACCCGTGCTGGTGATATTTCTATTTTTCGAGCGGTATCTCACCCGGGGGCTTACCGCCGGCGGCATTAAGGGCTGAGAGGGGTCATGGCTTCACTCACGGTCAAGGGGCTGGAGAAGAGGTTCGGCGGCAAGCAGGCCCTGCGAGGGGTGGATCTCGAGGTGGCGCACGGGGAGTTCTGCGTCCTGCTGGGGCCGTCGGGCTGCGGCAAGAGCACGCTGCTCAATATCGTGGCCGGGCTGATTACCCAGGACGCGGGCACGGTGGCGATGGAGGGGAGGCCGGTCGACCGGCTCACTCCAAGGGAGAGGGACGTGGCCGTGGTGTTCCAGAGCTACGCCCTTTACCCCCACATGACTGTCGAGGGGAACCTCTCCTTTCCCCTGCGCATGCAAGGCATGGAAAAGGGGGCTGCAAGGCGGAGGGTGGAGGAGACCGCCCGGCTCCTGGGCATAGGGGACCTCCTGGGGCGGAAGCCCAGGGAGCTCTCCGGAGGCCAGCAGCAGAGGGTGGCCATGGGCAGGGCACTGGTCAGGAGGCCCAGTCTGTTTCTGCTGGACGAGCCCCTGAGCAACCTGGACGCCCGCCTCAGGGCCAACGTGCGGATCGAGCTCAAGAGGCTCCACCGGGAGATACGGGGCACGGTGCTTTACGTGACCCACGACCAGGTGGAGGCCATGACCCTGGGCGACCGCGTGGTGGTAATGCGGGACGGCCGAATGCTCCAGGCCGGCACCCCTTCAGAGATCTATTCCCGGCCCGCGGATCGTTTCGTGGCCGGGTTCATCGGTTCGCCCGAGATGAACTTCTTCCGGGGCAGGCTGATAAGAGATGGTCATGCCCGGGTGTTCGAGGGACGGGGCTTTCGGGTGGATCTGGGCCCCCTTCCATGCGAGGAACCGGGCGACGGCGCAGAGGTGGAGCTGGGTGTCCGCCCTGAGGACTTGGAACCGGGCCCGGGCTCGGGCCAGGAGGCCGGGGTGGAGATGGTTACCCACACCGGGGCCGAGAAGTTTCTCCATGCCAGGGTGGGAGAGGAGCCCATAACGGTTCGCGCCCCAAAGGACTTTCCGCTCTCCCCCGGCGACACGGTCTCCCTGGTGTTCCACCCCGGGAGGCTCCACCTGTTCCATCAGGACGTTCGCATCGGGCCGTGAGGCTCAGTTCCGGCGGCCCTTGCCCCTCCCCTTGGACTTATTCTTGTCCGGTCCGGGCGGGTAATGCTCGACCACCTCCCGGTGGTACTGATAGGGGTGGTCCGTATCCATCTCCAGCATCACGTAATGACCTCGGTCCAGCCGCATGTCCGCGGGCAGGGACACCGAGACCTCCCACCCGCTCCGGCGGAAGTAGAAGTACATAGGTGGATCCCGCGCAGCCCGAGAGCGATGCCGCCAGCACAAATGCTCCTATGAGCCGCACGACAGATCTCAGAGCTTGGTATCTCATGGTGTCTCCTTCTCATCATTGGCATTGCCATGGGTTTTGTTGTACCCTCTAAGCATACCCGCTTTCAAATGCAAATCCATGGTTCAGGTGAAGGAGGTGAGAGCGTCCCGCAGTGTGCCTCATAGTCCTGGCCCTAGAGGCCCATCCCCTATACCCGCTGGTACTGGCCGCCAACCGCGACGAGTTCTACGAAAGACCCACGGCCCCGGCCGGGTTCTGGGAGGAGGCCCCTCATGTCCTGGCCGGCAGGGACCTGAAGGGGCGCGGTACCTGGATGGGGGTGACCGGGAGCGGGAAGATCGCTGCGTTGACCAATTTCCGCGACCCGGCCTCCCGAAAGGAAAACCCCCCTTCCAGGGGCCTCATGGTCAGCCGGTACCTGCTCGAGCCCGAAGATCCGGCGGCGTTTCTCCAGGCACTCTCCGGCAAGGCCCGTCTTTATGACGGCTTCAACCTGATATTGGGCCGGGGCTCGGAGCTCTACTGGTACTCCAACCGCGGGGAGGGGATCCGGCGGATCCCGCCCGGAATCCACGGCTTGAGCAACCACCTGCTGGACACCCCATGGCCCAAGGTGAAGAGGGCGAAGGCGGGGCTGGCCCGGATCCTCTCGAGGCAGGGAGAGGTGAAGGAGGAGGACCTCTTCGACCTCCTCTCCGACCGAACCAGGCCGCCCGATTCCGAGCTCCCCGCCACCGGCGTGCCTCTGGACTGGGAGCGGGTCCTCTCCCCGGTCTTCATCGAGAGCCCCACCTATGGCACTCGCTCCTCCACCCTGGTCCTGCTGGACCGGACAGGGTCCATTACATTCGTTGAGCGCACACACGACCGGGGACGAGAGGGTACCGTGCGGTATCGTCCGGCCTCACCTGCCGTGTAGGAGCATGGAGTTGACCCGGTTGACCAGACCCCAGATCGCGTCCGGAGCCAGGTGCTCCTCTATGCTCTTGTCAAAGAGGACCGTGATTCTGGACCTGAACTCCTCATCGCCCACCCAAAGGAGGTAGTAGAGGGGCACCTTGGGGAAGGCCATAAGGCGGTAGGCCGCATCGGCCATGTCCACCGCCTTGCCGTCAAGGCGCTCGGCGGCGGCCCTGAAGCCGGCCGGGTCGTTTCCGTATCTGGAAACCAGGGGTTCCATGTCCAGGTCGTGGGGGCCGGTGAAGAAACGGGCCCCCTTGAGCTCCTTGACCCCCACGATTTGGTTCCTGACAGGGGAGGGTCCGGCGCTCAGCAGGTAGACCAGGCAGAGGAGCTCGAGGAGGGGGTCGTCGACCTCCTCCCAGTGTGCATGGGCTTGTCGCAGAATTTTTCCGGCCTTGGGGTCCACGATCAGGTACTCCTCGAGAAAGGGAAGCAGGATGCCGTCCGGCGGGTGCTCCTTGACGCCCGCGTTCCTGCAGATTACCTCCCTGTTCCTTGCGGCCAGCTCCTCCCAATACTCCCCGGGCACGACCACCTCCCCGCCCGAGGGCGTGCGGTCCGCCGGGCGCTCCTTGCGGCGTCTCTCCTGCATCCCCAGGTAACCCTTGCTGTAAGGGTAAGGCCCGGCCGTGAACTGATCGCACGGGAAGTCCTTGCAGTCCCTGGAGCAATAGTCCACTCCGCGGGTCGCGGCACAGGCCAGGATGGGGCATGTCCCGCCCAGCAGCCGCTCCTGGGCCCCGAGCTTCTTCTTCGCCTCATCGCTTCGGCCGGGACCGCAGGACGAGCAGATCCTCCGGGCATGGAGCCCGCAAGCCTCGCAGTTGATTCCGCATGCACCGGTGGGCATGTGACTACTCCTTTCCCGTTTGCGACCCCGGCTCTTTTTGGTGGAGATTCAGGGCCGCTCCTGGTATACCCGAAGGCGATTCATTCCGGTCCGGCAGGGTCCGGGACCGCAAGTAAGGGGGTCTCGCCTTTGGGCGGCAAGTATTGGTCATATTCCGAGCTCTCGGCCGGCGAGTGGGTGGACCGGGACTATCGGATACGTACCAGGACAGGCTGGTCCGGGGTGGCGGTCATGGCCCCCCACGGAGGGGATATAGAGCCCGGGACCACCGAGATCGCCGAAGCCTTGTCCCTGGACGGCCACTCCTTTTACAGCTTCGAGGGCATCAGGGCCGACAGGAACATGGAGCTCCATATAGCGAGCACCGAGTTCGACGAGCCCCTCGCGCTGGACATGGCCCATGCGGCTGACACCGTAGTCACCCTCCACGGATGCCGGGGCGGGGAGCCGGCCGTCTTTGTGGGCGGCCTGGATTCACTGCTCGTCGAAGAGGCCACTGAGAGGCTGGCCCTGGCCGGATTCTCGGTAAGAGAGGATCCCCGCTTCCCGGGGCGGCACGCCGGAAACCTATGCAACCGCAGCCTAGCGGGCCGCGGCCTTCAACTGGAAATATCCAGGGGCCTGCGGCTGGAACTCTTCCCCGGCCTTACCAGGGCCGATCGCCGCTGCCCCCGGGCCTTGTTCCACGTCCTGGTGGACGCCCTCCGCCCGGTCCTTTTCCTCCGGGCCCCGGGAACCCGGGAGCGGGCCGGAGCCCGCAGGCCGCTGTAAGACCTCACCTTGTCTCAAGGGGCCACGGCTTCCTCGGCCTCGCTCAAAGAGTCGAAGATCCTTAGTACGCGGTCCATCCTGGTCAGTCGAAAGAGCCCCATGACCTGCTCCTTGACGCAGCAAACGCCCAGATCTCCCTCCGCCCCGATGCTTTTCATGGTGAAGACCACGGCGCCCAGGCCGCTGCTGTCCATGAAGTCCACATTGGTGAGATCCAGGACCAACCTGCGGCGGCCGCCGTTGATCAACTCCCTCATCTTCTCCTTGAACAGGGGCGAATTGGCTGCATCGAGGCGGTCTTCCAAGGGTGTTACCACGAACACCCCCCCGGATTCGCTTTCTTGGATCTGCATGAGATCCCTCCTCGACCTGTCGCAGGCAGGGCCGGCGGCATGCTATTGTCCGAGCAACCCCTTGAGCAAGCCCTCGGCCTTTTCCTTGGTATCCTCCGACTCTTTACCGCCCTCTTGTCCGGGACTGATCATCTCCTTAATACCTTCGGCATCCGGTACGCCTTCCTTTAACTTTCCCTTTATCATTCCCTCCAGGTCCGGCCTGAACTTGGGCGATGAAAAGGTGCCCGAGACCAGGATGGGAACCCTTATTCCGCTCCTCTCGGTGGCGTCGCCCTGGCCCTTGAGCGTGGCGACAAAGGTCGGTTCCACCCTGAAATCCAGGGCCTCGCTCACCAAGTCGGCCTTGCCCGCGGCCGAGAGCCTCAAGAGCGGGGAGGCCATGGTGGTGCCTTTGGTCTCCACTACCCCGTCCTTGATGGTGAAAGGGGCGTGGAGCTCGGAGAAGTCCGTCTTTGGGCGCTCCTCGGTCTTCTCGGCAAGACCGAAGGCGGCCTTGGCATTGCGGGCCATGCCGGGGAGGTCTACCCCCACTATGGCCCCGTCCTTGAAGAGCAGCTCCCCCTTGCCGTTCAAGGTCTTCTTTACGGCCTCGACCTGTTCCCCTGAGGCGGTGACCGATATGGACGCCCGGAGACGACCTTCGATGATATCCTTTTGAGCCAGGTCCCTTACCAGCGGGCCCGCCTGTATACCCTCCATATCGGTCTCCAGGCTCAGTTTCGGCTCATCGCCCCGCACGTCCACCTGCGCCCTGGACGCGGCTTTGCCCTCGTAGAGGGATGCGTCCAGCGGGTCCACGGTCAGGACCCCGCCTTTGGCCCCCACCTTGACCAGGATATCGGAGACGGACAGGCCCTTGGCCTTTAGCTCGTCCACCCTGACCTCCCCGTCCAGGACCAGCTTGCGAAGCGGCCCGTAGTCCGTTTTCCCGGCCGAATCCGATGACCCGGCCGGCTCGGTTTCCCGGGCGGCCCCCTCTGAGGGCGGCGGGAGGTAACGGTCCAAGTCCAGCCGGTCTGCGTGGATTGCGAATCGGAGGTCGGGCCTTTCGAATTCTCTTACCCGGGAGGTAAAGGTCATCCTGGTCTGGTCCAGCTCCAATACCCCGTCGGATACGCTCACCTCGGTGGGGTCGCCCTGCGCCTTGGCCTGGAGCGCAACTCTGCTCAGGGCCCGGGGATCCGTCGTCTCCACAGGGAATGACCGGCCCAGGGCGGAGACGACCTTCCTGGGCGAGAAGGGGGGGATGTTGAGCGCCAGATCAAAGGCCTGTCTTGTGCCCAGTTCCTTCAGCCGGCCCGAGACTCCGAGCTCGAGTTCGCCGAAGGCCTCTACAATCAGATCCAGCGGTACCGAGCCGTTCATCGGATCGGCCCCCAGCGGGCCCAGTGAGCCCTCCAGGCTCAGTGGTTGTTTGTCCAGTTGCGCCGAGAGCGAGATCCCCACGGGCCGGTCCAGGGAGACGTCCTTGAGCTTGAGCGTCAAGTCCGATATCTCTTTGCGCACTCCGGTCGCGTGATCCAACCACAGGGCCGAGCCGCTCACCGAGAAGTCGCCCACGGCCAGCGACTCCAGGGGGAAGGCCCTTACTTCCTGCGGTTCGGCCTCCCCGGCCCGCTCTTCGGGTTCGACCGCGGCGGGGGGTTCTCCCCCCATGCCTTCCCAGTTGGCCGTCCCGTCGTCCTGTTTCTCCAAGACCAGCCTTGCTCCTTCGAGTACGAATCGTTTGACCTCCAGGTCCTTGAAGAGCAAGGGAAAGAGCTTGACGCGAACCTCGAAGGACTTCACGAAGAGCATGTCCTCGTTCTCGAACCCCGGCGGGTTGCCCAGGTGGAGCTCGGACAAGGCGATCCCCGTCCACGGGAAGAGAGAGAGGTCGAGCTCTCCGGCCAGGCGGAAGGGGCGGCCGGTCGCTTCCGTCACGGTCTTCTCGATCATCGGTTTGTGCCTGTCAAGCTCTATGAACATGGGGGCCGCTATAAGAACGAGGATGACCAAGGCGATCAGTCCTCCTGCGCTGATGAGCGTCCACTTGACTACTCGCTTCATGGTCCTCCTCCTTTCCTTGTTTAGCAGAACCGGTTTTAGGCCTTAGTGTGACCGTTTTTCCGGTCTTGTATCATATTATTTGACTTTATGGAACAACACAAAACAACAAGTTCCGGCTCCTCGCCTTGAAACGAATCGGCTGGAATCAGTTCCGGGGCTTGCTGGTGCCGCGCTTCTTGATAAGCCAAACCGCGTTTCTGCCGTTCTCGTAACGGCAATATATTACCTTGTCCACGCACTTGTCCATAAGGTAGAGGCCTAATCCGCCCTCCCCGGGTTTGTCCATGCAAGGCTCGGCGGTGTAGTCCGGGGTGAAATGTCCTCCGGAGTGGCGGAGCCTTATGATGAATCTTTCGGGATAGGCCTCGGCCTCCACCCTGATCGGATGCCCCGCCTTGCCGCGATAGGCGTGCTTGATTATGTTGGCCGTGGCTTCATTGGCGGCGAGCTCGATCTTCCAGACGGCCTCGTCCCTCTCTGAAAGCCCGGCATCGGTACAGAAGGATTTTACCAGGTCCCTCAGCCTTCCGAGCTCTTCCGGCTCACTGGTCAGATCGGCCGTCACGGCAGCCTGGGCCCCTGGATCCGCCGGGTCCTTGATCCTCACCGCCACGCAGGTGATATCGTCCGATACGGCCCTGCCCCCGGCGTGCCGGAGAACGTCTTCCAGGACCTCGTGGATGATCTCTTCGGGGAAGAGATGCGACCTTGCGCGGACGCCTCGGGCCAGTCTCTCCTCCCCGAAGACTCCACCCGAGCCCCCGCCCGCTTCGGTCACGCCGTCCGAGTAGAAGAACAAGACATCCCCAGGACCCAGGGCCACCGTGGTCTGCTCGTAGCGCGCGTCTTCGATGAGGCCCATGGGGACGTTGGAGCCCTCTATCAACTTGACCTCACCGGTACCGCCGCTGACGTGTATGGTCTTGGGATGACCGCAGTCCACCAGCTCCAGCACTCCTCTTTCCATGTCCAAGCGGGCGTAGGTCAATGTCAGGAAGGACTCCAGTTCCATGAGCTCCCCCACCATGCGCCTGTGGACGTCCTGGACCACCGCGGCCGGCTCGGGGAGGCCCCCGGCCGTGGAGACCGGCCTGCTCACTGACCGAAGGAAGTTGCCCTTGGCCCCCGCCCCGAGCAGGGCCGCGGGTACGCCCTTGCCCATGACGTCGCCCACTATGATATCGAGCACGCCCTCCGAGCGCCTGAGAAACTCGTGGAAGTCCCCGCCGATTCCATGGGACGGGATGGTGAGCGCCGCCGCCCGCACGCCGTTCATGTCCTCGGGCGGCGGGCCCAGGAGTAGCTTTTCCTGGATCCTGGCACCGATATCCAGCTCCCTTTGTCTGGCCTGTGCCAAGTACTCATCGGCACGTTTTCTATCAACGATTTCGCCTACATGCTCGGCGATGACATTGAGCAGGGTCCTCTCTTCCCTGAGAAAGGGTCCTTCGTGCGAAGCGGGCCTGGGCTCCAGGTAGTAGACCTCCACGGTCCCTGCCGGCCTGCCCCCGCAGGTGATCCCGCTTACCAACTTCCACTGCGTCTCGCGGAACCCGTCGGTCTCGAACGAGGCCTCCCCCAAGGTGATACGGGCGCATGTCACCTCCGGGAACCGCCATGCCGGGGGGATTAGATCCGCTATCTTATCGAGCAGCTCCGGGAGGGCCATGCCGGGCGTCCCCTGGAGGCGCGAGATGGCGTACAAGCAGTAGACTTGCTTATAGCGCATGTCGAGCGCGAAGGAGCGCTCCTTGATCTCGCGCTCGAGCGCCCGGTTCGCTTGTTCCAGCCTCGAGTTTATCCCCGCTCTCCACGCCAGCGCCGCCGCCAGCAGGGCCGCCGCTCCCAGCAGCCCGCCCGCCCAGACAAGAGCCCGGACCAACGCCGTTCCCGGAGCCTGATTCCCGCCGGTTGCAACGTGAAAGGCGAGGGCCGCTAGTACCGCGGCGCATGCCGCACCCGCGGCCGCCGTGGCCGCGGCCCGCTTCAAGAAACCCGGGATGTGGTTTGGAGGTCGCATTGCTCGATTATCCGGCGGGCCTTTTCCCTGAGGGCCAGGGCGGTCCGCTCTCCCCGGCGGATTGCTTTCTCCAGGGCCGAGAGCGTGTCATAGTAAAGGTCCCAGCCCTCCCGCTCGAGCCCATAAGTCCTTGCCAGGGGGCTGGGATCGCCGCCGGTGAACTCGAAGGCCCTCCGTATCCTCCCGGCCCCCTCGCGCACGAACGCGGCCCCTTCGGTCTCCCCGCCCGAGTCGAAAAATCGCAAGGCCCTCAAGGCGTAGCGCAGGAGCGCCACTGTGTTGGGGATCTCCGAGATAAAGGCCCCGGTAAACGGCGAAAGGGCCTGCTTGAGGTTCCCCTCCCCGCCTTCAAGGGCGCGCGCATAGGCCGAGAATAAGAGTATGCGGACATGGTCGCCGATCATCTTGGATATCCGGGCCGAACGGACGGCCTCGGCCGCGAACTCTTCCTTGTCGTGGCGCATGATCAGCCCGGGCCGGTGGAGATAGGCCGGTCTGGGACCGGTCCCGGCCATTGAGCCAATGATGTAGGCCTGGTCTTCGGCCCGGCCCATGAAGGAAGGAGTGAAGGGCCTGTGACGCCTGAGCCCGTCGACACGGATTCCGGTGGTGCCGCCCGTCACGTGGATGCGCTCCAGGCAGGACCCGCGCCCGTCCGGGCCTCCGGGGCCGTAGCGGGCCGTCATTTCCGCTTCGGTGGAAAGGGCCTGCGGCAGCCGGCTGAAAAAAAACAGCTCATCCGCCGTAGCCGGCCCCTGGGGGAAGGCGACATCGGGAGTGAAGAGCAACTTTCCCGCGTCCTCGCTGTTGACCAGGGCGCCCGCCATCATGTCCAAGTCCAACCGCCTCCCCTGCCTGTCCAGGCCGCACGCCCCCCATAGGGGCGCGCACAGATGCTCGAGGCCCGAGGCGCCCGTCTCCTTCACAAGGGCCTCCTGTGGGAAGACCTGATCCAGGTCTATCTTGAAGGCGGCCTTGACCCCGGGGTCCGCCAGCACCTGCCAGAGCGCTGCGATCGCCTTCAAGAAGCTGTAGTGGCGGCCGTATTCCCCGTCAACGCCCAAGACCCGCATGGCCTCGGCCGGGCCTGATGAGCCCAGGTACTCCGAGGCCGCCGGTGCCAGGACCTCGCTTACGAGCCGCCGGGCGTCGGGCTCGGTGAAGGCGAATGCCCGCAGGTTCCGGAACCCTTTGTCCCGGCGGATCTCGCCCCTTATGTAGTCCTTTGCCGCTCTCTGGAGCCCGGCGTGCGTTACGGATACCGAAAGTATACAAACGGGGCGGGAATCGGCGGCCAGGGTGCCCCTGGCCTTTTCAAAGGCCATGGCCCGGTCCAGCCCCCTGAGGCCGTAAAGGATCTCGTTGCCCCCCGGCTCCACCCCGACCGGCACCGGGTGGTCGTACCAGTACTGCTGGGGCTCCTCAAGAACCGGCTCCACCTTGGCGCGGAGCTCCGGGGAGAGTCGTTCCATGAAGGCCGGCGATCCTCCCGGCGGGACGGTCAAGAGCACGTTGGAGGTGAACAGGAGCTCGCGCCCGGGGTCCAAGACCGGGGAGTCGGAGGCCCTGGTTATGGTCACCCGGCGTCGCTCCCTGAGCTCCCTGACCCGCCGGGATTCGTTCCCCAGGATACCGGCCGCCTCGGGGCAGAATACGGCCCACATGCCCTCGGCGACTGCCCGCGGGTCTCGGGCTCGGCTTGAAGACAGCAGGCGGTCCAGGTCGGCCAGCCGGCCGGCAAAGCCCCGGTCGCGGGCCCGCCTCTCCCGCAGCTCCGATTGGATGAGATCCAGGCCCCGGAGATATAAGCGCGCCGCATCGCCCCAGTCAGGGTCGCGGCAGGCCCTTGACAAGAGGTTCAGGGCGCGCTCATGGGATGGGTGTTGGGGGCCGCAAAGGGCCGCGAGAAAAGCCGCATTGACGGCGCCGGGGCCGACCGGCCCGTCCAGCCGGGATGCCGCATCCACGTCTGCGGGCCCCCCGGGCCCCAAGATCTTGAAGAAAATCTCTTCCAAACCTCGCTCCCCTTGCAGCCGTCACAAATAGCATAGTTTGGGCGAGTTCGTAAGAACTGAAATCAACCCGCGCAACACGTGGCGCCGGCTCCTGTTTCTGGCTTGATGATTGACACCGGGTCGGCCGTAATCTATACTCCGCCCTTGCCGAGTTGACGATCTGAAATTTGCAGTATTAATAAATAGTTGATGAAAGGAGACGAAAGGCACGAAAAAGTGGTTTCTCTTTGGACTGGCCCTCGCCTTTCTGGCGGCGGGCGCGGCGGGAGCCCCCTTGGTCTCGGCAGGGGACAAGGTCTTGATCAACGGAATCGACGCCAATTTCCCCCCCTTCTCTTATGTGGACAAGAACGGCAATCCTGACGGTTTCGATGTACAGGCGGTGAACTGGATCGCCGAGGAGATGGGCTTCAAGGTCACCCATAAGCCCATTGACTGGGACGCGATCATTCCCAGCCTCAGGGCCGAGAAGATCGATTTCATAGCCTCGGGCATGAGCATAACCGAGAAGCGCAAGGAGCAGGTGAACTTTACCAACCCCTACTGGACCATCACCCAGGTGCTGGTGGCCCCGAAGGACTCGGATCTCACCGTGGACCAGATCCTCTCCAATGGGAACAAGGTGGGCGTGCAGCGGGGGACCAGCGAGGCCAAGTGGATCCAGGAGAACCTGATCAAGAAGGAAGGCAGGGACTTCGAGCTGGTCATGTACGACTCGGCCCCTCTCTCGGTGGAGGATGTGGTGAACGGCCGAATCGTGGCCGCGGCAATGGACGACGCACCGGCCGAGGATGCGGTGAAGAAGAAGCCCGTCAAGATAGTGGGCCGCTTCGGCATGCCGGACGAGGCCTTTGGATACGCCGTCCGAAAGGAGGACGCCGAACTCTTGGAGACCCTGAACGAGGGGCTCAAGAGGCTTATGGCCTCACCTTACTGGGAGGAGCTCAAGGCGAAGTACGAGCTGAAATAGCACCAGGGAGAAGCGTCTCGGCGAAGGCACCGGGCCTTGTCGGCCCCGGTGCCTTCCGCCTTTCCGCCCTTGAACACCAAGCCGTCGCCTGCGTGTAACCGATGCCCGATAGCCTGACAGCCGTTGCCGATGCATTGCCCTACATTCTCCAGGGCTCCCTGGTCACCATAGGAGTGGTCCTCGGGGCCATGGGGCTCGGCTTGTGCCTGGGGGTGGGTCTGGCGGTAGGGCAGGTGTACGGTCCGAGGTGGATCCAGCCGCCCATAAGGCTCTATATCTGGATTTTCCGGGGCGTTCGACTACTGGTGCTTCTGTTTCTGTTCTATTTCGGGCTCTTTTCCATGATGGGGGTGAATTTTTCCGCCTTCACCGTGGCCACCATGGTGCTGGGCCTGATCAGCGCCGCATACCAGTCCCAGATATTCAGGGCGTCGATCCAGTCGCTCCCCGAGGGACAGATGAAGGCCGCCCGGGCCCTGGGCATGAGCGACGCCGGGGCCGTTTTCTTCATAGTCCTCCCCCAGGCCTTGAGGCTTTCCATCCCGGGCTGGTCCAACGAATACTCCATCGTGCTCAAGGACTCGGCCGTGGCCTACGCCCTTGGGGTGGCCGAGGTCATGGCCCGGGCCCACTTCGTGGCCACCAGGACCTACCAGCACCTCCCGCTCTACTTCACCGCCGGCCTGATATTCCTGGCCCTAACCTACCTGGGGACAAAGGGGCTCAGGGTCCTGGAGGAGCGGGCCAGGATCCCCGGGTACTCCCGGTGAAAAGGAGGCGACATAAGGCCTGAAGAGACGGTCCTGCGGGTGCAAGAGGTCAGCAAGAGGTACGGGGACAAAGAGGTCCTGAGCCGGGCCTCGCTTTCCATCCGACAGGGCGAGCTGAAGATATTGATCGGACCCTCAGGGGGAGGCAAGAGCACCCTGCTGCAGTGCATCAACTACCTGGTGACCCCTGACGAGGGCCGGATCTGGCTCAAGGGGGAGGAGGTGGACCGCACCAGCAGGCGGGGCTTTACGCCTATCGCCAAAAGGTGGGGATGATCTTCCAGGACTTCAATCTCTTCGACCACCTGAGCGCCCTGGGGAACGTGCAGATCGCCCTTTCCAAGGTCAAGAAGATGCCCAAGGACGAGGCCCGGAGCCGGGCCATGACGGAGCTGGAGCGGGTGGGCCTCGGGGATCACGTGGACAAGTACCCGGCCCAGCTCTCCGGCGGGCAGAAGCAGAGGGTGTCCATAGCAAGGGCCCTGGCGATGGACCCGGAGGTGATGCTCCTGGACGAGCCCACATCGGCCCTGGACCCGGAGCTCATAACCGAGGTCCTGGCCGTGGTAAGGGACCTGGGGACCATGGGGATGACCATGCTCATGGCAACCCACCAGATAGGATTCGCCCTGGACCTGGCCCATGAGATGATCTTCATGGAGGACGGGCGGATAGTGGAGACCGGCCCCCCGGCCAAGATCCTGCTCCAGGCCGATTGCGATCGGACCAGGGAGTTCTGCGGCAAGCTCACCGACCTCTACGGCGGGGAGGGCAGGTAGGAATGGGGGAGCTGCTCTTCCTTCAGGAGGACGTGTTTCCCGCCCTTATGCAAGGGCTGTGGGTGAGCGTCAAGCTGATCGTCCCCTCAGGCCTCCTCGGACTGGCGATAGGGGTGGTGGTGGGGGCCGCCCGGGTATACGGGCACCCGCTTCTGGTGCGCGCAGCCGATTTATACGTGGTGATCTTCCGCGGCTTTCCGCTGGTGGTGCAGCTCTTCATCTGGTACTTCGGCCTGCCCCATGTGGGCGTATACCTTACCCCATACCAGGCCTCGGTTCTGGGGTTCACCCTCTGCAGCAGTGCGTACCACTCGGAATACGTGCGCGGGGCCTTCCTCTCGATCAAGCGGGGGCAGATGCTGGCGGCCGAGGCCCTGGGTTTCAGCCGCCCCGGGATGATCGCCTCGATCTTGCTCCCCCAGGCATTCAGGAGGGCCCTCCCGGGGTGCGGCAACGAGCTCATCTACCTGATCAAGTACTCGTCCCTGGCCTACATGGTGACCTGCATCGAGCTCACGGGCCAGGGCAAGATCATCGCGTCCGAGACCTTCCGGTTTACCGAGATCTTCGCCATAGTGGGGCTGATATACCTGGTCCTGACAACCTTTTCCAGTTGGGGAATACGCCGCCTGGAGCAGCGCCTGCGGCTGCCCGGGTTCGAGCACTACCGCATGTGACCCGGAACGGGCCTATCAAAGGCGGTACTTGCGGATCTTGCGGGTGAGGGTGGACATGCTGATGCCCAGGGCCCTTGCAGCCTCCTCCTGCCTGGGGAAGCGCTGGAGGGCGTCGGCAAGCAGGGTCTTTTCGTACCATTCCAGCTCCTGCCTGAGAGGCCTTACCCCGCCGCCCGAGCCGTGGTTCCCGGGAGCGCCCCGGCCCGCGGGCGGCCCGCCGCCGGGGGAGGCCGCCTCGGAGAGATGCGCGGGCAGGTCAGCCACCCGGATCACCTCCGGGGACTGGAGTATGATCAGCCTTTCCAGCAAGTTCGCCAGCTCCCTTACGTTGCCCGGCCAGGCATACCTGGTGAGGGTCTCCACCGCCTCCGGGCTGATCCAGGTCCCGGTGCCGTACCTCCGGTTGAAGTGCTCCACGTAATGTGACAGCAGCTCGGGTATGTCCTTCGGGCGCTCCCTCAGGGGGGGGATGTTCAACGGCACCACGTTCAGCCGGTAGTAGAGATCGCGCCTGAAGCCGCCTTCCTCCACCATGGCCTCCAGGGGGCGGTTGGTGGACGCGATGATCCTCACATCCAGCTCCTTTTCCTCCACAGCCCCCAGCTTCATCACGGACCCGGTCTCGATCACCCTCAGGAGCTTGGCCTGGAGCTCCAGGGGAAGGTCCCCGATCTCGTCCAGCACCAGTGTGCCGCCGTCCGCACTCTCGAAGAGCCCTGACTTGCCTCCCTTTCGCGCGCCGGTGAAGGCGCCAGCCTCGTAGCCGAAGAGCTCAGACTCCATTAGATGGGCCGGCACCGCGCTGCAGTTGACGGTGATAAAGGGCCCTTGGCACCTTGCGCTTCGCTCGTGTATAATACAAGCGAAAAGGCCTTTTCCCACACCGGTCTCGCCGGTGAGGAGCACCGGGCACTCGAAGAGGGACAAACGGTTGATCTTGCCGAAAAGGTCCAGGATCTGGGGGCTGCAGCCGACCAGCCGGGCCCGGGCAGGGCGGTGAAGCGGGTGGTCCCGGAACAGGCCTTCGAGCTCGCCCAGCCCGTGTTTGCCCGGGACGCTCCTCATGATGGTGGCGAGCCGGATGACTTTCCGTTCCTCGTCGTATACGGGGAAGGCGCTGGAGAAGAGCTTTTTGCCGGCCATGGTGGTGACGGTGGCCGTGGAGGGCCGTTTCCTCTTGAGGAGCTTCAGTATGGAAGAGTCGTCTATGATCCCTTTGTCTACGGCTTCCTGGACGTGGAGGTCCAGGAAGTGGTGCGACCCGAGCCCGGTTATGTCCTCGAAGGCGCTGTTCACCCGCGTCATGATCCCCCGGGCGTCGGCCACGCAGATGCCGTATGTACAGTGCTGAATGATGGCCTCTGATTCCAGCGAGAACTGCGGCGTGACTTCCATGGCTCTCCTTTGTCGACCGATCCGCCACTCCGTGTGGCGTTTCGAATCGCACTGGACAAGAGTGAAACACAGGGGCGATGATTCGGTCAAGGATGCCCGCACACTGCGGGTGCGGCCGTCAATTGCGAAA
Source organism: uncultured Desulfobacterales bacterium (assembly GCA_964647905.1). Classification (GTDB taxonomy): domain Bacteria; phylum Desulfobacterota; class DSM-4660; order Desulfatiglandales; family HGW-15; genus CAZYJR01. The sequence continues at coordinate 105,535 of CAZYJR010000011.1, forward strand.
GTGACTGCTCAATCTTGGTGATCCCGCCTCCCGGCGTCCGGATCGGGCCCGGACCCGGGCCGTTGAACATACGGGGGTTTCCCGAGGCATGAAGGACAATTGTACAATGCTTTTGCCGGATTTGCAAACCTTTACTCGGCCCGGCACGAAACTTGGATTGGGGCGGAGCCAGGGGGTCCCCCACAGGCAAGTCGCTGCGAGACGGCGCCCTCCCGCAAGGTCACTCGGGATGCACCGCCTTGCGCCCGGGGCCGTCTTTAGGATGAGTTTATGCTGATATTTCAACTACCAAACCAACTCAATGGGAGTCAGCCAAACACTGAAATCAACCTTGTGACCTTACTTGTGACCTTATTTGACAACCCCTAATTTTGG
>CAZYJR010000012.1:0-19560 GCA_964647905.1 uncultured Desulfobacterales bacterium
CCTTGGCCCGGTCAGGGGTTCCATCCTCCAGGAGCGGGAGGTCATCCACGAACTCAACGTACTGGGGCTTCTTGTAGCGGGCGATTCGCTGCCCCACAAAATCGATCAGGGCTTGGGGCTCCAAGGTTTGGCCGGCCTTGAGCCGGCAGACGGCCTTGATCCCTTCCTTCCACTTGGGATCCGGCACCCCGAAGACGACCGTCCTTTCCACCGCCGGGTGCTCGAGGATAACCTTTTCGACCTCGCTGGGGTAGACATTTTCGCCGCCCGGCTTTATCAACTCCTTTTCCGCTTTGCGGCCCCTGTACCACAGAAATCCCTTTTCATCCAGGACACCGAGATCCCCTGTATGGTGCCAGCCGTCCCTGAAGGTATAGTCCGAATCCTCCGGCAGGTTCCAATAGCCCTTGAAGACCATGGGGCCTCTCATGGTGATTTCCCCTACCCCTCCCGCCGGTACGGGCCGATCGTATTCGTCCACGAGACGCAACTCGGCCAAGGGGATCATCCTGCCTGCCGCGCCTGGTTGATCATTGTAGGGGCCGAAGCTTGCCACGCATGAGGTTTCAGTCTGCCCGTACATGGAGAAGAAAGTCCCGCCGGTCAATTGCTGGTATTTCTCTATGGTCTCCGGAGTATCGATGCCGGTGACCGCCCTGAGGGATCGGATATCGACCCCGGTTTTCTCATGGTGCTCCAGGATGGAAGCAAGAATGGGCGAAAAGATCATCATGAACGTCACGCCCTTTTCCTCTATGAGCCCCGCCGCCTTCCCTGCGTCGAATTTTCTCATGTTCAGATTGCTCGCGCCCGCATGAAACGCGGTGGTCGCCATGAAAAGCCCCCCGACATGGAAGAGGGGGAGGAACAAGAGATGGACGTCTTCGGCCCCGACTTTCATCAAATAGGCAAACTGAATGTCCGCACAAAGCACGTTCCCGTGACTCAACAGCGCCCCCCTGGGCCTCCCCGCCACCGCAGCCGTATGGATGATTACGAACCCGTCTTCCGTGGCCACCTCGGCCGGCTGGTACTCCCCCCTGTTGTCCAGCAGGTCGCCGAAGGCTGCAAAGTCGTCTCTGGCTTGGCCCAGGCTGAAGGTCTTCTCAACAGAGGGCAGGTCCCCCTTGAGGTCCCGGATCAATCCCTGATGCTCCTCATCCGCGAGAACGATCCTTGGAGCCCCGTCCCTTATAATGTAGCCTATCTCCTCTGCGGAGAGACGCCAGTTGATAGGCAGGACAACGGCCCCGAGAGCCGCGGCCGCCCCGAAGACGAGGAAATACTCCAGGTGGTTCTTGGCCAGGACCCCGATACGGTCCCCTTTTCGGATTCCGGATTGCTGGAGACCGCAGGCCAGGCGGTCCGTCATTTCCCTCATCTGCAGGAATGTCAGGGTCCGCCCGTCCTCCACCTCCAGCCATGCCTGCTCGGCCCCGTAAGTGGCGGCGTTGCGGCGGATCAAATCGTAAAAGGTGAAGTCATATAGTCCCATAAACTTCCTCTCGGCGGATACTCATTGGCGGGGATCAGGAAAGGCGCATCTCAGAGCCAGCGCTTCCTGCGTTTATATGCTTTGACGTTTTTATAGCTTTTCAGTGCTCCCGAGGAGGCCGTACCTAAATAAAATTCCTTCACATCAGGGTTTTCTCGGAGCTCTTCCGCAGTGCTTTCCATGACTATTTTGCCGTTTTCCATTACATATCCATAATGGGCAATCTGCAGTGCCATGTTGGCGTTCTGCTCCACCACCATGAGGGTGGTCCCTTGCTCTTGATTAATCCTCCTTATTATCTGGAATATTTCTTTTACGAGCAAGGGGGCGAGCCCAAGAGAGGGCTCATCCAAAAGGAGCAGATTCGGGTGGGCCATGAGGGCTCTTCCTATGACCAGCATCTGAAGCTCCCCGCCGCTGCAGTACCCGGCAAGGCCCTTTTTCCTGGCCAGCAAGGCAGGGAAGTAGTCATAGACCATGCCCAGGTCTTCCCTGTAGGCCTTGCCCCACCGCGTGGCGGTGCCCACCCTCAGATTCTCTTCCACTGTCAGGTACTTGAACTCCTGCCGTCCCTCCAGCACCTGAATGATGCCCATCCGTGTGATCTCTTCAGGGGAGAGATTGTGGATGGGCTTGCCGTCGTATTCCACTGAACCTTCGGTCACCTTGCCGTTCTCAGGCTTGAGGAGCCCGGAGATCGCCTTGAGGGTAGTGGTCTTTCCGGCCCCGTTGCTGCCCAAGAGGGATACGACCTGTCCTTTTCTTATTACAAGCGAGACTCCTTTCAAGACTTGAATAACATCAGAGTAAACTACGCTGATGTTGTTCAGCAGGAGTCTGATGTTATCTTCCATACTACAGGACCTCTTCGATATTCATATATGAACAGTTCCGGGCTTCCTTCTTATAGTTTATAGCGAGTTGCTATGATTAATAAGAAAAAGGCCACAGCCGAAAACTTGAGCGGACAATGCGCCAGATCTCTGCAATTCCTTTAGGTTCAAAAATGATAAAGAGCACAATAGCCAAGCCAAATACGAATTCCTTGAGCGGAGCTATGGTCAGGCCCATACCCGATGTACCCACATTCATGAGATAGTCCGTTATGTGGGCGAGGATTTCGTTCAGGCTGACGATGAATACGGTCCCGAAAACAGCTCCCGGAATGCTTCCCAAACCGCCGATAATTATCATGGCGATGAACTCGATGGACAGCCAGAGGTTGAACGGTTCAGGCGTCATACTCATCATGTAGTAAGAGTACAAAGAACCCGCTATCCCTGCGTAAAAGGAGCTTACGGCAAAGGAGAGCAGCTTGTAGCGGAAGATGGGGATCCCCATGCCTTCCGCAGCCCGATCATTGTCTCGAATGGCTGTGAACGCTCGGCCGTACCTCGTGCGCATCAGGTTCTTGGCAACCCAAGCCATCAATGTGAAAATGATAAAGATTACAAAGTAAAAAACTCGGTCATTCCTCAGGTTGAGACCGAAAAGGCTCGCCTGGGCCACGACTATGCCTTCGGCCCCACCGGTCATGCTCTCCCAATGGACAAAGACGTACTCGATGATAAACTGTCCCGCGAGAGTGGCTATAAGGAGATATAGGTGCTTGAGTCTTGCCGAAGGCAGTCCGAAAATGATGCCCACGCCCGCCGTCATCAATCCCGCTGCCACGATCGAAAGGAGAAAAGGGCAACTGTACTTGGTGGCGAGGATTGCGGCGGTGTAGGCGCCGACTCCGAAAAAGGCACCGTGCCCAAGGGAGATCTGGCCGGTATTGCCTATGAGAATGTTGAGCCCTATGGCGGCGATGGCGTAAATACCGACGGTATTCAGCACATACAACATATAGGTGCTGCTGATAAAAGGAATCACTGCGAACAGGATGACCAGACCGATTATCAGCCATAGTCTGCCGAAGTCGGTCTCGAATATGCTCAGTTCCTCTTCGTATGTTTCCTTGAAATTGCCGCAGGGATGAAATCGGAGTTTCCGCATGCCTTCCTTCCCTCACTAACTAGACTCTCTCAATTTCAACCAAACCGAAAAGGCCGTAAGGCTTGACCATCAAAATGACGATCAAAACGATATAAGGGATTATCTCCCGCAGTGAAGTGGAGATATAGCCCCCGGTAAACGTCTCCAGGAGGCCGATGATTATCCCCCCAACGATCGCACCCGCTATGCTGTCAAGGCCCCCGAGAATGACCACTGGAAACACCTTGAGGCCGATTCCGCTCAGGTTGTGGACATTGACCCCGTTGATGATCCCCAGCACGATCCCGCTCATGGCCGCCACAATGAATGCGATGGCCCACGACATGGCAAAGACCCGCCGGACGTGCACCCCGAGGGATAAGGCGGCCGGTTGATTGTCGGCCACTGATCTCATATAGATACCCTGGGACGAGTATTTGAAAAAGAGCCCGAATATAATAAGAAAGAGAATCCCGATTATCAAGGTGGCGACATTGACCGAGGGAACGAAGAACCCGCCCACCGAGATGGAAAGCCCCTGAGGTAGAAAACGTGGATAGCTGTGTATGTCCCCCCCAAAGATGAAGAGCAGCAGTCCCCGGAACATGATCCCGAGCCCCAGGGTCATCATGATCACCTCAATCAGATTTTCACCGATAAGGGGGCGCAGGAAGAGCCGTTCCACCACGAAACCGAGTACGAATGTGCAGACCAGGGTGATGGCGAAGGCGATCACTATGGGCAGCTCGGCCCAGGCGGACAGGACCAGAAAGATGAACGCCCCTATAGCCAGAAGCTCCCCGTGTGCAAGATTCAAGACGCTGCTCGACTTGAATATCATTACGAATCCGAGGGCTGAGAGGGCATAGAGCAGTCCGAGGGAAATACCGTTTACCAGCAAGTAAAAGAAAAATTCCATGACAGAATCGTCCTCCTGATTGCCTCTGTCTCAGACTTTCAATATTTTTACCGTAGTCTCAATCGTCCCTACATGGCCGTCCCTGTAGCGGACCTCTCCTTTGACCGGCAGTTCGGTCTTGTCTGCGTACATGGCGTCAATAAGATCCTTGTATCGTTCAAAGACGAACTTCCGTCTCACCTTGCCCGTCCTGGTTACCTCTTCGTCGTCCGCGTCCAGCATCTTGTAGAGGAGAATGATCTTGGCCAGGCGCATGGGCTCCGGGAGCTGGTTGTTCACCTCGCGCACCTCCCCGACCATCAACTCTTCAACGGCCGGTTGCTGGGAAAGGTCGGTATATGTGGTGTAGGGGATCTTTCTGTCCTCCGCCCAGTTCCCCACATTTCCGAAGTCGATATTGATAAAGGCGGTCAGATAGGGCTGCCCTTCCCCCCATATGACCGCCTCCTGGATGTAAGGGCTGAATTTGAGCCTGGTTTCCACAAAATCAGGGGAAAAGGCTTCCCCTTCCCTTGTCCGCATGATGTCCGACTTTCTGCCTATGATCAAGAGGTGGCCGTCGTCGTCCCAGTAGCCCGCATCGCCTGTATGCAACCAGCCGTCCTTCAGGGTCTTGGCGGTCTCCTCCGGATCCTGGTAGTATCCCGTGAAGTTGGATTTGCTCGATACCAGGACCTCCTGGTCCTCGGCGATCCTTACCTCGGTCCTGGGGAGGGGCTTGCCCACGGTCTCGGGCTTGACTTCCTCGTCCGGTTGTACCTGAAAGATGCCGCCCGCCTCTGTGAGCCCGTAGCATTGCTTCAGATTCAGTCCGTTGGCCCTGAAGAAGCGAATGACGTCCGGGCTGATGGGGTGTCCGCCCGTATATGCCCCGCGCATGCCCAGGCAGCCCACACGGTCCATGAGAGGCCGGGAAACCAGACGGGTGGCGATGGCCTGCTTGAGCCTGAGGATCCCGGGCACGGTCCCGCCCTCTGATTGGAGGTCCACGACCTTGCCCCCCACCCCCTGCGCCCAGCGGTAAAGCCGCCTCTTAACGAACCCCGAGTCACTGATCTTGACCCTGATCTTGGAAGCCAGGTCCTCCCAGAAACGGGAAGAGGTGACGATCACTGTGGGACCGATCTCCCTGAAATCGTCGGTGGCTGTCTCAAACGTCTCGGGGAAGTTCATGGCCATGCCGCCGGAAAGGGTTACTCCCATACCCCAGAGTTGGTCCACGATCCACGCGGTGGGTGTAATGGAGATCCAGTTGTCTCCTATTCCTATGGGGGCGGTCTCGAGCCATTTCCGAGCCATTTCCACAATATTTTCATAGGCTAGCATGACCAGTTTAGGCAGCCCGGTCGTGCCTGAGGTGAGGATCATGATAGCAATATCATCCGGCTTGCCCTCCCAGAGCTCCTTGGTAAAGACCTCGGGTTGCTCTTGATCCAAAGACTGACCTGAATCAAGGAGCTCGCTGAAGCTGATCAACCAGGGATTGTCGCTGTAAGTCCTCATGCCGGTAGGGTCGATATGGATCACCCGCCGCACGTGGGGCAGTTCATCTTTGATTTCCAGGAGCTTGTCCACCTGCTCCTGATCCTGGGCGAATACATAGGCCGCCTCTACGCGGTTGAGCCCGTACTGGATCTCCTTGGCCACGGCGGAGGTGAACAGAGGGACCGTGATCCCTCCCACGGCCTGAACACCGAGCTCCGCAAAGAGCCATTCGGGGTGATTGTCCACAATGAGTCCCACATTCTCTTTTCGGCCGAGGCCGAGGGACAGAATCCCCAGGGCGACCCTCTTGGTGTAGCTCAGGTAGTCGTTCCAATCATAGGTCAGCCATATCCCCAAGGCCTTCTCCCTTACGGCTGTCCTCGAGCTCCCGAATCTTTCGGCCTGCCTGAAGAGCATCTGGGGGAAGGTGTAGGTGCCCATCGAGGCCAGGGCCTCGGGGTCTATCCGCTGTATTCTGCTGAGATCCCTTATATTCATGGTCCTGTTCTGCCGGGGGTTCAGTCTATGGTGGCGGTATCTCCCAGGTAGGCTTTGATCACCTGAGGGTGCTTCTGAATGAACTCAGGATCGCCTTCGGCGATCTTTACCCCGAAGTCGAGAACCACAACCTTCTTGGAGATACTCATGACCACGGACATGTCGTGTTCCACCAGGATCATGGTCTGCTGCCATGCCTCGTTCAATTCGGTGAGAAAGCGAACCATGTCCTCCTTTTCCTCGAGGGTCATTCCAGCAAAGGGTTCGTCCAGTATCAGGAGCTTGGGCTCCAGTGAAAGGGCCCTCCCGAGCTCCACGCGTTTGCGGAGGCCGTAGGGCAGGGACCCGACCAGCTTTTTCCGGATGGGCTGCATCTCAAGAAAATCGATCAGCTCCTCCACCGCCCTTCTGTGCCGCACCTCTTCCCTGCGCACGGATTCGGCGAACAGGGAGGCTACTCCGACGCCGTATCCGCTGTGGATGTGCCGGGCGAGCAGCATGTTTGAAAGGACGCTCATCCCTGGGAAGAGCTCGATGTTTTGGTAGGTCCTGCCGATGCCGATCTCGGTCAGGTGATGGGTACGGCGCCGGGTGATGTCTTGGCTGTTGAAGACGATACTGCCTTCTTGGGGTCTGTAATATCCGGTGATGCAGTTCAGAAGGCTGGTCTTGCCTGCGCCGTTGGGTCCGATGACCGCGACCAGCTCTCCGTTGTATACGGAAAGGTCGATTTTGTTTACGGCGATCACACCGCCGAATCTCAAAGTCAGATCTTTCACCTGCAGCTCGGCCCGCCTGTCCTCGGGCCGAGCTGAGGCGAAAACGCTTGGTTCTCCGCGAAAGGCCTTCATCGGCAGGCGCCCTTCTACTTCAACAGCTTGACCTTCTCTTTCCCCGGGGCCCAGAAGTTGGTAAGGGGTTCGAAGGTCTGATCTTCATTGATCTTCACCATCCTGGCCTTCCAGGAAGCGCCGTGGTCTTCAGATGTATAGGTCACATCCGGGAGCAGCCCGCCGAAGGATTCGTTGTCAAAGCTCTCCAGGGCCTTGTTCACAGTCTCGCTGTTAACCTCGCCGAACTTTTCAATAGCTCGCTCAAAGGCCCTCTCCATGATCATGCCGATTATGGTCCCTTCCCAATATGCGGTGTCGAACTTGGATACGGTCCCGTACCGCTCCCACTGCTCCTGGATGAATTTGACTCCGGGCGTTCCGTCCCCGGGGAGACCGCCGCAGAACTGCATGTGCATGCGGTCCCGGATGAGGCCCTTGCCTCTCTTGAAAAAATCCGGGTCTGTCGAGGTCCAGGTCCCGAAAAAGAGCCCTTCGTAGCCCACTCGATCAGCGGACTCCAGGGCCATGATTATGGCCGACGGCAGGCACTGCATGAATATATAATCCGCCCCCGCGTTCTTGAGCCGCAAGAGCTCGGTATTGAGCTCCAGGGCCTTGGGCGAGAACTCCTCCACTGCCACTATGTCCACATTGAACTTGGGCGCCGCTTTCTTGGCAGGGTCATGGATCGATTTTCCGTATGCGTTGTTATAAGTCAGAAGTCCTACTTTCGGAGGCTTATCACCCTTGTGTATGGCGCTTATGTACTCCAGGACGGCAAAGCTGTCCATGTCGTACGCCCCGAAGGGAAGATAAGCATAATCTATCGGCGGCTTCAAGATGCCCTGGTAAGTGGAATAATTGATATTAGGAACCTTGTATTCCTGTATAACAGGTTTGGCCATGATTCCTGATCCGGCGTCCCAGGTGGCTATTATGTCCATTTTGTCTTCAGTACAGAACTTCTTTACGTATTTAACGGCCTCCGGCACCTTATAGGCATGATCTACGACAGTCATGTTGATCTTATGACCGTTAACTCCTCCTTTTATCTCGTTAACATATCGAAAGTATTCTTGGTGTCCTTTTGCATGAAACTGTCCCCATGTTGAAGCAGGACCGGTCAAATTAATTACAGCGGCCACTTTGATTTCTTCAGCCGAAGCCTCGTATACCAAACCCACACTAATGAATCCAACGATAACTGCCAAGACAAAACTTAGACAAAACACTCTACGCATGGCACCTCCTCCTCTTGTTTATGGGTTTACTGATGCTATGCTTACACTCGATGCTTTCAACGCATCGACCTATTCTGTAGATGAGTTGCCTTTGAGGTATATCGCCTGATTTAGTTAAAACGTTAAGGTTCTTGGCCCGACAGCTATGTTTGCTATTATATAAGGGTTGCACGCATTACGAAGGACAACAGGAAGCTTAATATTACCTACAGATAAATCCAAACTCAGGATCATGTCAAGAAAAAAAACGGATCGTGGAACAGGGGCCATGGTCCCCCGCAGGTGACGCCGGCCCTTCCACGCACGACCACGCTTGGCTTTGCACGGCACGGGGAGCTCTGATATAATAATATTTTGGGGCTGATGACCAAACCCGCGGCACCGCCCGTCTTCACGAGGAATCAAGGATGCTGGACACCCTGGACTCCATTCCCATCGAGACCTTCTGGCGGGAGGATCCCTTCGGCTTCATTCGGCCGGAATCCTTTCAGTCGTTGGGGATCGATCCCGCGGACATACCGCCCGGCACCTTCGCCGCTCAACGGCATCCCTCTCAGATCGAAAGCCGGTTCGGGGGCAATGCGTACGGGTTCGGTCTGTTTGAGCTGAGCGAACGGCTGGATCCCGGGGACCTGGAACTCCTGCAGTCCGTCTCGGAGGACGACCCGGATCAGATCCGCCGCAACTACCGAGAGATCAATCGGATTTACAGGGAGTTGGGGCTCCTGATCAGGTTTTCCAGCCGGGGAAGGCCGTATTATCTCATACCTGAGCACCTGGTCTCCAGCTCCCTCAGCCACATCCGGAACAAGGCCGAAGAGATCGGCAAGATAATCGAATTCCATCGCAGGAAAGTCCTCAAGGAAAATCATACGATAGGTATTATAACCCACACTGATGATCTCCTGGTCAACAACCTGTCCGTTCGTTTCAAGGAACACCGCTTTGTTGTCCTGGACTCGCTGGACAAGCTGAAGGCCCAGAACGAACCCCTTGACTTGGTCATAGTCTCCCGCGACATACAGGAAATCCTGATAATGGAGCGCTTCCTGGGCGTGCAGATCGGGGGCGGGCTCTCCCGCCATCGGCTGGAGCAGTACGCCTCCTACCTCATGGCCAAGGTCTACCGGGTCCTTAAGCCCGGCGGGGAGGTCTTCATCATAGCCAACCACTATCCCAGGAAGAGCGGCAAGGCGATTCGAGTGACCTTCAAGTCGGAGCGGGAGAAGAAGAGTTTCCTCCTCTTCACCCATATCTTCAGGACAAGGCGCAGGTATCAGCTCAGGCACCGTACCATACGGGTAAACGTGTTCGAGTTCCAGAAGTTCCTCCGCGGGGTATACGTGGAGCAGGAAGTGATAGACAGGCTCCTGGGAGGAAAAAGGCTCGAAGACATGTTGCTCAATGAGATCCGAGCCCTGCCCTACCTGAATTATCCCTTGGAGGAAGAGACGGGTTATGACCAGGAAAGGTTATGGCCTCGGCTTTTCGGTGTCTTTTTCGAGCAGATAGCCTTGAAGCCGTTTGTCCCCACCGCCCTCAAGGCGGAGTGGCGGCGCAGGTTCTCGGCCAGCGGCTACACTCCGAGATACAAGTTGACCTACCTCGGCCAGAAGAAGCCCGTGGAGGTTTCCTTCAGGCGGATCAAGGAAGAGATAGAGACCTCGAGACTCGCGGGGTGTCCCCTGAGTCTCCTTGCCGACTACCGGGATTCTTTCGGGTTCGTGATCGGGACCCTTAATGTCCTCAAGGAGATCAAGGACGGCTCATACTCCGGTATGCCCGAGGTCTTTATGGCCCGACTTAGGCAGCCTTTCGAGAACAAGAGACGGCGCTATCCGGGATTGAACGAGGTGATTCACCTGATGAACGGGACCAGACGCCTGGAGCGAATCCGGTCCCGCCTCAACCCCGAAGGCATCGAGGGCCCGGTCACCCCAGTACTGGAGCATCTGGAGATTCTGCCCTTCTTCGGATTGACCCCTGGAGAGCTGAAGGAAATATACTTGATAGTGGTGGGTCACACTCCCATGGGCAGAGTGCTCTCGGGCAAGATGACCGAGAAGGCCCTCAAACCCCTGTCCGACCGCGCCAGGAGGGAGGATCCGGTGACGGCCTTGAACCTCCTGCGTTATTGCAGGGTGATGACCATGGCGGAGACAGTGGCCTCCAGGGGGGCGCAGCTTCGGCCCGAGCACCTCTCCGAGCTCTTCGATCTCTACGAATCCGTGGTCAGGGTCGTGACCGCCCGCGACATGGACTGGGACAGGCTGCTGGACGAGAAGATCAGCCAGATGGGCGGGATCCACAATATGATCGTACGCAAGGTCCTGAAGTTGATGGACCTGGTGGATCATTTCCAGTTCCTGGACAGCTGGGAGGAACTGGGTCACAAGGGCGACATGGAAAAGGAGAGCCTGGCTGACTACGATCCACTCAAGCTCCAAAAAATAGAGAACATAATACGTCTTATCGATACAATAAAGGAATGCGAAGAAAAGTTTCTGAGGGAAGACCCCTTGGAGGCCGCCATCTTCTACCGGAAATTCCTGAACGTGGAGTTCCATGGCACCGGTCATCTGTTCGAGCGTATGGACAGTCGTCTGGCCTTCATCCTGCTGTGGATCACCGTGAACGTCCTAAAGGGCGAGGTGATCAATTTCAATCCCATACTGGGGGAGGCGCGGGGCTCGGAGCTGATGGACGGGGTGAGGCGGGTGGAAGAGGAGGCCCGGGCCATCAACCTGGAGTACCTGGACCTGGAAACCCTGGATAGATTCAGCAGGCGGTTGTACGCCGACGGGACCGGGTTTATCATGGGGACCGGGTTCCATCTCAGGATCGATCCGGAGACGCAGGCCCTGAACGTAGGGTGCGTGGACCTCGACCAGGTCCTGCTCGGATTGGAGGAACTGAGCGAATCATTCGCAGGAAGCAGGATCTCCGGGATCCCTCCGGAGGTCCTGGAGGAGTTTGACCGCCGCTTCTCTCATCTGGAATCGTTCTACGTGAATCACTCGGGAATGATCCAGGCGGAGCAAGGGCGCTGGAAGGACTTTGGGTTTCCGCCCCGCCAGAGGGCCTGGATGAACAAGGCCGCTTTCCTTCGCGAGTTTATAAGCGATGCCTTTCGAAGAGCTCTTTTCGAACCCGAGCACATACACGACGACTTGGCCGCGCTCCATGGCCGTGCGTATACCCTTTTCAGCTTCCTGCTCCCGGAGGTGAGCGCACTGGCGGGCCTGGATCTGGCAGGCCACTCATATCTCAAGGACTCCCCGATAGAATACATCCTCACCAACACCCGGAAGCTCCAGGCCTTGATCAGGCGGGAGCGCCGCGAGTTCCAGAATGACAAGCTGCTCCACGAGCTGGCCCAACGCGAGTTCGGTCCCATGACCGCGGGGACGGTCGGCGTGAGCCAGGCCCAGATCAGCGAGCTCGAGGGCATAGCGGCTCGGCTGAGGAAGTCCGGATCGATCTTCGAGGCCCTGGTCAAGTCCTTCGTGTTTCAGGACTTGGGACGGGTGCCTGAGTTGAGGTGGAGGCACAGGGACTACCTGCACCCGGCGGATCATGCGCTTTCAGGCGCTCTGTTCCTGGAAAAGGAAAGAATCCCTGAAAGATACGGGATGAAACAGGGCGCCCGGGACTGCCTCTTGAGACTGGTCCGCTACCATGACTTCATGCATCATATCCTGCGGGGCGAGTTTTCCCCCTACGCCCTGGGGGAAGTGGTCGCCTTGGGGGACAAGGATCTGTTCGACGCCTTCTTCGTCAATTCCATCATTATGCTCCTTTCGCTGCGCGAGGATCTGATCTTGGAGGACCTGGCAGGGGAGCTCTTCAAGACGCGCTTGCTGTGCCACCGGGCAATCGAGGGCCGGGAGAGCCTGGAGGGGCACTTCGACGAGATCCATGCAAGGCTGGGCCGACTGCAGAGGGCCCTGGAGGCTTACCAAACTCACGGGCTGCCCCAAGGAGAGAACCCGGTTACGTTCCTGGAATCCCGGGAGCAGAAAGGGGACGAAGATGCGGAGGCCGTGGCGGCGGGCCGCAGTGTGGCCTCGATGGAGCGGATATTCAGGTTGAGAGGGCTCAAGTACGTCCAATTCCCGGACTTGGTGAGACTGATGCTGAAGTTACCGCTTCGTTACGTCTATAAGAAGCGCGGGCTCCACGGGGTGGGTTACCCGAGTTTTGAGAGGGAACTCTATGAGGCCTACCGGGTGTACAGGAGTATAGAGAGTCTGTCCGATTCGAGCCGCAGCTTCATACTGAGGTCTCTGGCGGGAGACAAGGTGAGGCTCTTCGGGTTCGAGAACGTGAGCGGATATCTTTCCTATGAGAACCAGGTGAAGATCCTCTTGGTGGTTTTGATGGGCGCGGGCCGACTGGAAGACGCCTCCGGGGCGCCGGTCAACGTCAGCTTCCTGGAACTCATGGAGAAGATAGGCTGCAGGTACGAGGCGCTAAACCACACCCTGAACGGTTACTCATCCGGCGAGCTCTGGGAGGGAGATGAATACCCGGGGTTGTTCCTCCGTTCCCAAACCGGACTCCTGCTCCGCATGGACCGGACCGCCAAGGTGGTGGTGATCGATTTCGTGGACCAGTTCCATGTAGGCAAGAGGCTCTCCCACATGGAGTCGATCACTGACCTGGATCAACTGAAAGACTACTTTCACTACACCCTTAGGTCCTTGCGGAAAATCCCTTTCTATACCGAAGACTACGAACACGAGCTGGAAAAGACGTTTGAGCGGAGGCGTCATGAGATAACCGATTTCATGCTCTCCGAGGTGAAGAAGGAGATGGACGGGCAAGAGGACTTCGCGGAAATCAACCGCCGCTACCAGGAGTTAATGGCGCGTTCCTTGGACATAGGATTCACCGACGAGCAGAAGAGCAAACTCCGTGACCTCTATGAGCTGCGAAAGGATGAGCTTAAGCGGAAAAAGCTGGAGGAAATATCGAATCTGCTGCGAGCGACTAAAAGGCCCGCTGAGCTCCGCGAGCATTGGGACAGAACCAAATGGTTCCTCTACCACAACCGTCCCTACCTGGGAAAGGAATTCGAGAACATGATAGCCCGCCGGTTTGACGAGACCATGGCCGAGCTGGGGGAGCGGGAGCCCTGCTAGGCCCCGGCCGCGCCGGCGGTTAGCCTTGACAAGGCCCGGGCAGTAGCTATTTTGATTGATGGATATTAACCGGCTAGGAGGAAACAGGCACATGGGAAACTGGTTCAAGACCACTCTTTTGCTGGGAGTGCTTACCTTGCTCATCGTCTGGATAGGGCATCTGTTCGGCGGGCGGCAGGGAATGGTGCTGGCCTTTGTCCTGGCGATGGGGATGAACTTTTTCAGCTACTGGTATTCGGACAAGATCGTCCTCAGGATGTACAGGGCCGCGGAAATCTCGGAGAAGGATCATCCCGGGCTCTTCGGCATAGTGCGCCGCTTGGCGGACCGGGCGGGGATCCCGATGCCCCGGGTGTTCATAATACCGGATAAATCCCCCAACGCCTTTGCTACGGGCAGGAATCCGGATAACGCGGTGGTCGCGGTGACCGAAGGGCTTTTGGAACTAATGGACCCGGACGAAGTGGCCGGTGTGCTGGCCCACGAGATAGCCCACATCAAGAACCGCGATATCCTCATCGGCTCCATCGCCGCTACCATGGCGGGTGCGATAATGATACTGGCCTCCATGGCCAGATGGACCGCATTCCTGGGCGGGGGCTCTGATGACGAAGAGGGAGGCGGGCTCGGAGCGATCGGCTTGATCATAATGTCCATATTGGCTCCCCTGGCGGCTATGCTGGTTCAGATGGCCATATCGAGATCCAGGGAGTACCATGCGGACGCCGGCGCAAGCGGGTTTCTGGGAGAGCCAGGACCGCTGGCAGACGCATTGGAGAAGCTGGGCGGGTATGCGCGCAGGCTCCCCATGCAGGCACAGCCGCAGACGGCGCACATGTTCATTGTCAATCCTCTGAGCGGGGGCGGCGTAGCCGGCCTGTTTTCCACGCACCCGCCGCTGGAGCAAAGGATAGCCCGCTTGCGCGGATTCAGAACCGAAGGACCCGAGTCCGGCGCCTCCGACCCCGGCCCCTCGGCGCAGGAAAGGGCCCGCCGGAGCTGGGATCGGCTCTCAGGCTGAGGTTCACGGCCTTGCTGCGAGCGGGAGAAAGGGCATGCCTGATGCGGACGCCCGGGAGAGGGATCGGACTTTGCAGGGGATAAAGGCAGGAGGAGAAGCACATGAGCGAGGACGGCGGGGAAATTACCGTCCGGCGCATGAAGATAGAGCACCTGGCTCCGGTGTTCCACCTGGGAGAGAAGCTGTTTACGCTGAGGGAGTCCCCCAGCCTTTACCGCACCTGGGACGAGTACGAGGTCATCGACATATACCGCAATGACCCGGATTCATGCCTGGTGGCTGAAAAGAACGGCCGCGTGGTCGGATTTGCTTTGGGTACGGTCATTGACAAGCGCAACTCCCCCAGGAGGTACGGCTACCTGGTATGGTTCGGCGTGGATGAGGCCCTCAAGGGCCACGGTATAGGCAGGCGGCTCTTCTCCCACTTCCGCCGCGTGATGGAAGAGGCGGACGTGCGGATGCTCCTGGTGGACACCGAGGCCGGGAACGAAGACGCCCTCAGGTTTTTCGAAAAGAGCGGTTTCAGCTCCCCGCAGGACCATGTTTATCTTACCCTGAGATTGGAGGAGTCTTGAAGGAAACGGGCCGCGTTTGCAATAGGCCCGGGAGGACGGTTGCATGAGCGCAGCAGGCGCCCGGGTGGACTGCAGCCGCCTCAGGAGCCTCCTGAGATCCTTGATCGACATTTACAGCCCGTCGGGCAAGGAAGGGGAGGTGGTCTCGTTCCTGGAGTCATACCTCCGCGGGCAGGGGCTCTCCGTCCTGCGACAGCCTGTGGAGGAGGATCGAGACAACCTGGTGGTGCTCCCAGAGAGCTTGGAGCCGAGGCTTGTATTCTTGGGTCACGTGGACACAGTGGCCGCATTCGACTACGACGAGTACCGCTGCGAGGAGACCGGCGACGAGATAAGGGGCCTGGGCGCGGCGGATATGAAGGCCGGGTGCGCGGCCATGGTCGAGGCCTTTGTGGCTCTGGCCGGCCTGCGTGAAGTGCCTGCAGCCCTTGCACTGGTGGTGGGCGAGGAGGAGACCGGTGACGGGACTTCGGCCCTGCTCGAGGACCACCGTTTCTCGTGGGCGGTGGTGGGAGAGCCAACCAACCTGGTCCCCTGCCTGGGCCATTACGGCTACATAGAGATGGAGATGGCAACCACGGGCCGCCGCGTGCATGCATCCCTGGCCGACCAGGGCTATAACGCCATACGCAGCATGCTCCAGATCCTGATGGGCTTGAGCGGGCATTTGGAGAAGGCCCGCCGGGACGTGATCTATAACATCCGCGACATGACCAGCTCACAGGCCGGATTCGCCGTGCCGGATAGGTGCGAGGCGGCCGTGGACCTCCACCTCCCGCCTAAGTCTCCGGTAGGGGAGATAGCCGCTGAGCTGGAAGAGGTTGTGAGCGGGTGCCTGCCGGAGGGCACGCCCCTGAGGGACGTGCTGGAGTACTGCACCCTGCACAACGGCTACGAGATCCCGGACCGCGGGTGGCTTCCTGACCTCCTGAGGGAGGTCTACCACCGCCACCATCTGCCTTGGGCGCCGGGTGCATTCCGCAGCCACTCGGACGCCAATCTCCTTTGGGCCGAGGGAGTCAGGCCGATCATGCTGGGCCCGGGTCAGCTCGAGAAGGCCCACACGGCGGCCGAGGACGTTAGCTTCTCCCAGGTGGCCCTGGCCTCTGATCTATACCTGGATCTCCTGCTCTCCCTCGCTCCTTGACCCGCGCGGCTATCAAGTGAGCGTGAGACCCTTGAACAGGGGGCTCCCGCCCTTTTCGATCCTCTGCTTCATCTCGGTCACGCAGTGTGGCCGAAACATGTCGCGCCAGCGGGGGTAGCCGCCCAACCAGACGTACCTGACCAGCTCCAGGAAGACTGCCCGGTCGAAGTCGAACTCCCCGATTCGGACCAGGTTGGATTCCGGGTCCGCTGAAAACGGGAGATCGGTCCTGGTGGCGTACCGGCGAAGGATCGCGGTGATTTCCTCCCTTGTTCTGTAACCCTCGGGATTTTGACGGAAGGCATCCGGGTCTCTTGGAAACGGGTAACGCCGGTAGACTTCGCCTATGAATCCCAGATACCGGATCCCGTGAATCGCCCCCATGAGGTCTCCCACCTGGACCGGGTCCCGGATGAAGTCCGCCGCCCATTGGGTCTCCATGGGCCAGAGGCCCTGGTGTTCGGCCAGGAGGCCCACATACTCGCAGAACTCCGGGGCGAACAGGAAGTATCTATCCATCAGGAGGAGGTCGCTTTCTATGTTGAAAAACCCAAAGGCTATTTCTCCCCTGTTCAGGGTCTGAAATCCTAGAGGCATAAGTTTTCCTTTCTCCGGGTCGGGCATCCGATTGGGTTGCAGTCTCATGGTTCCAAGCCGGGCCATTTATCATGGGGAGGATCCGCGGAAAAGGCCTTTTTTGGGAGAGCTCTTCCGCGGGCCTGTGAGGCGAACGGGCAAGGTAGGCGAGGGTTTGACACCACCGGGTGCCGGCGTTACCATTGCCCTTTTGGTTATCATGACTATATTAATCGGTTAGAATGCAACTCGAAGACTTCAAGCGGATACTCAATCCCCAAAAAGGAGGGGGGCGGATGATTACAAGGAGAGATTCCATGCCCTTGGACAATATGCCGGAGCACGGCCCGAGCAGCTTTACCGGCTCCACCAAGTATGTCCTGGACAGCGAGCTGGCCCAGATAGTCAATGTGTCCATGACCCTGGAGATGCCTCTTTTGCTCAAAGGAGAGCCAGGCACGGGCAAGACAATGCTTGCCTATGCCATTTCGGAGGCCCTCGGCATGCCGTTGATTGTCCTCAATGTCAAGTCCAGCATGAAGCTGGTGGACGCGCTTTACCAGTACGATACTCTAACGAGGCTGAATGACAGCCGTTTCGGAGATTCCACCCGGGATGTGAGCAACATCGAGGACTATATCAAGATGGGCAAGATCGGCCAGGCCTTCACCTCGGATGAGCGCACCGTGCTCCTGATAGATGAAATCGACAAGGCGGACACCGATTTTCAGGACGACATGCTGGACGTGCTCGACCAGATGGAATTCGATATCATTGAGATCGACAAGACCATCAAGGCCAAGCACAGGCCGGTGATCATAATCACCTCCAATGCCAAGAAGGACCTCTCGGACCCGTTCCTGGGTCGATGCAATTTCCACCACATAGCCTTCCCTGATCCGGACATGATGCGGCGGATCGTGGAGGTGCACTTCCCGGATGTGAGCGGCGATCTCCTGGAGAACACGGTTGATGCCTTCTATAAGTTGAGAGAGATCCGCGGGGTGGAAAAAAAGCCGGCGACCAGGGAGCTCATCAACTGGATAAGGGCGCTGAAGAGCGACGCGGACTTCAAGCCCAAGAATCTGTTGAAGGGGGAGATCCCTTATCTGGGTGTACTGTTCAAGAAGAGTCCGGATTATGCAGTGGCCCAGAACAGCCTGCGGCGTTTCAGGATATGATTGACGCGGGAGGATGCGCCGGATGTTTGTCGAGTTCTTCTACAAGCTGAAGGAGTTGGGAGTCCCGGTCACTCCTACTGCGTTTCTCAAGCTGCAGCAGGCGCTCAGCCGGGGTCTGATCAACTCGGTGGAAGACTTTTATACTGCGGCGAGATCCATCCTGGTGAAGAGCGAGCGCTATTTCGACCTCTACGACCGCGTGTTCGCCCACCACTTCGAAGGCGCGGATTTGCCCGATCCCACCGAGCGCGAGCTGGAGGAGATCGCCCGGGCCATGCTGGAGGAATGGCTGAAGAACCCTCAGGAGTTGGCACAGGCCATGGGCATTGACGAGAGCGAACTGTCCAAGCTCAGCCCGGAGGAGCTCATAGACTACTTCATGGAGCGCCTGCGGGAGCAGACCGAGGCCCATCACGGCGGCAGCAAATGGATAGGGACCGGGGGGACTTCGCCGGTGGGCCACTCCGGCTACCACCCGGGCGGCATGAGAGTCGGCGGGGTTTCCCGGAACAAGTCTGCGATCAAGGTGGCCATGGATCGCCGCTACAGGGACTATTCGCAGGAAGGCCCGCTGACCCAAGCCCAGATTGGAGAGGCCCTGAAGCGCCTGAGGAATCTGGTCCCGGCCGGCCCAAAGGACCGGGTGAACGTGGACAAGACCATCTACGAGACCATGAGAAACGGCGGAGAGATCGAGATAGTCTTTGACCGCGCCCTGAAGGACAGGCTCAAGGTCATTCTGGCCATAGACAACGGAGGGTGGTCCATGGAGCCTTATGTGGGCGTGGTGCAGACCCTCTTCAATTACGCCCGGGCCCAGTTCAAGGACCTTCGCACCCTGTTCTTCCACAACACGATATACGACGTCCTATGGGAAGACCCGCCGAGGCTCCACAAGCCCTTTCGGGTGGATGAGCTGGCCAGGCTGGATCCGGAGACCCGATTCATAGTAGTGGGTGATGCCAGCATGGCGCCATATGAGCTCATGGCCACGGACGGGTCCATACACTTTGAGGAGCGGTCCGGAAGGCCGAGCTATGAGCGTCTCCAGTATATCGCCTCCACCTTTCCCCACTCTGTCTGGCTGAACCCCAAGATGGCCGACGAGTGGCCCTTTACACGCACCATACAGATCATCAGAGAGATCTTTCCCATGTTCGAGCTCACCCTGGACGGTCTCGAGGGGGCGGTCACCCACTTGATGAGCCGCAACTAGGGAGTGCCAACGGCGGCGGCATCCCGTTTTGGTGTGGGGCCCTGCCATGTTGGTTGGCCCGGGCGTCGGGGGAGTATAGGGGCCGGCGTCCCCGGGCTGTGACATTTATCCGTAACGCCTGTTATTTCAAGCCTGTTGCGCGAACTAGGACGGGGGGGCGTCGCCTGGCACAGGAGTTGAAAGGGATCGGAGTCAAATGCGGGAGACCGGGCAGAGGGTCTCCAAAAAAACAGCAAGGGAGCCGGTGAAATG
>CAZYJR010000012.1:19660-103687 GCA_964647905.1 uncultured Desulfobacterales bacterium
TGCGGGAGACCGGGCAGAGGGTCTCCAAAAAAACAGCAAGGGAGCCGGTGAAATGTGGATTGAGGGACGCGGGTGAACCCGGTAACGAAGGGAGGAGGACGGCATGGGCGTGCCAGAGGAGATGTACCAGTGTCAGACCGTGAATTGCGGCTACATCTACGACCCGGAGAGAGGTGACCGAAAGGGGAAGGTGCCCAAAGGGGTCGGGTTCGCGGACCTGCCCGAAGACTGGAGATGCCCGGTCTGCGGCGCCGGCAAAAAGATGTTCAGACCCCTGGGCGGGCCGGGGTCGGCGGCTTCCCAAGGTTCGTGAATATGCAAGCAGCGGCTTGACAAACTGGTGTCGGCCTCTTACAATTAGTAATAGTTATTGATAAGGAGAGGCCGATGTGTGAGACCACCCGGCACCGTATGACCCGCCAGAGGCGGGTCATACTGGATGAGATCAGTCGCTGTAGGACCCATCCGACAGCGGATGAGATATATGAGAGGGTTCGCAAACGCATGCCTCGGATCAGCATGGGAACCGTATACAGGAATCTGGACTTTCTCAGCTCCAACGGTCTGATACGAAAGATCGGGCCCGAGCATTCTCAGATGCGCTTTGACGGGAATACCTCGGAGCATTATCACATCACATGCATCGGCTGCGGGCGTGTGGAGGACCTGCCGCTCGAGCCCCACGAGGAGGTCCTGGAGACGTTGGAAAGGGCGTTGGGCAAGTTGACCAAGCACGGTGTTTTCGGGCACAAGCTGGATTTCTTCGGACTGTGCTCGGAATGCAGAAAGGAAAGAGGTGACCTCTTGGCAGAGGTACAGGGAAGCCGGAAAGAGGAGGGATGGAGCGATGGAATTAAAGGGTAGCAGAACGGAGAAGAATATCTTGACCGCATTTGCAGGTGAGTCCCAGGCCAGAAACCGCTACACCTACTTTGCCGGCCAAGCCAAGAAGGAGGGCTACGAGCAGATCGCCTTCATCTTCGAGGAGACCGCGAATCAGGAGAAGGAGCACGCAAAGAGGCTCTTCAAGTTCCTCCAGGGGGGTGAGGTCGAGATCCAGGCCGCCTTCCCGGCAGGGGTGATCGGCGGCACCCTGGAGAACCTCAAGGAAGCCGCCTCCGGAGAGAACTACGAGCACAGCCGGATGTATCCTGAATTCGCCCGTATCGCCAGGGAGGAGGGGTTCAATGAGCTGGCGGACGTGTTCGAAAAGATAGCGGTGGCAGAGAAGCAGCATGAAAAGCGCTACCTCGACCTCGCCGCCAATATCGAGGCCGGAAGGGTCTTCAAACGGGACGAAGAGGTGGTATGGCGCTGCCGAAACTGCGGGTATCTACACAAAGGCACCGAAGCGCCCGATACCTGCCCGGCGTGCGATCACCCCAGGGCTCACTTCGAACTCCTGGGGGAGAACTACTAGGGTCGTCCGTAGAAGGCTTGGGACGAATCAGCAACCAATCGATTTAAAAAGGAGGATGGAAATGGCCGAAAGATTGGAGATATACAAGTGCGATGTGTGCGGAAACATAGTGGAAGTGCTCCACGGAGGGCAGGGCGAGCTGGTCTGCTGCGGACAGCCCATGAAGCTCTTCAAGGAGAACACGGTGGATGCGGCCAAGGAAAAGCACGTGCCCGTGGTGGAGAAAACCGCTGAAGGCTTCAAGGTCAAGGTCGGTGAAGTGGCGCACCCAATGGAGGAGAAACACTACATAGAGTGGATCGAGTTGATTGCGGACGGAAAGGCCTACCGGGAGTTCCTAAAGCCCGGAGGCGCGCCCGAGGCGGTATTCAAGATCGATGCGGCGGAAGTCACCGCGCGGGAGTACTGCAATATCCACGGTCTGTGGAAAAAGTAGACCCGGACGAGAGAGGAGATCCGAAATGACCGAGTGGAAATGCCAGAAATGCGGGTACCTGCTCAAGGGGGACAAACCCCCTGAGAGGTGTCCCTCTTGCAAGCAGGTCTGCGAATTCGTCGACGTGTCTTGCTATGTCCCTGATTGCGGCGAGACGGGCGCGGATCCCAGGCTGAAATAGGACTCGGCCGAGAGGCCGGCTTTTGATCTTTAGGGAGTGTCCATCCACAAATGAGTTCTCGGCACTAGCGAGTTTCCAGGGCAGAAATGAGCAATTTCTTCCAAGGTCAAGGAGATCAAGGGGTTGGGAGGAGGCGTACTGCAGTACGTCGCACGACCAACCCCGCAGATCGACGCCGAGATTGGGAGAAAGGGCCATTTCTGGACGGAAACTAGGGAGGTTTGAAATGACTACTCCGCAGCATTGTCCTGGATTCGATGACATCAAGAACTTGAAATCTTTCGTGTGCAAGTGCCCGAACTGCGGGAAGGAGAAAGAGATATTTTCCGATGAGTTCGATCGCAAGCATACCTGCAGTCAGTGCAAGCAGGAGATCGACTTCACTAAGTGTACGCTTGAGGGTACCGGCTGAAAAGGCCTGATTAAGGCGCAACCCGCCCCGCCAAAGCGGGGCGGGAGATTCTTATAATAATCAGTAATAGTTATCAATATGGTCCTCTTTTAACGAGGCCGGAGAGGTTTCACCATGGAAAAGAAGAAACAGGAAAACAAGGCAGGTAAGGAACAGGATGCAAGGGACTTTACCGGTTGTGAGGCGACCTCCCGCATGCTTGCAAAGGCCGGGCGGGACGGCGTGGAAACCGCTTTTCACAGGGCCGCTTCCATGAAGGCGTGCCCCATAGGAGCCGACTCGGCCTGCTGCAAGCACTGTTCCATGGGGCCTTGCAGGCTGGTCTCCAAGGATCCCTACTCAAAGGTGGGGGTCTGTGGTGCGACCATAGATACCATCCAGTCACGCAACTTCGCCCGAATGATTGCCAGCGGCGCGGCCGCACACACCGACCACGGGATGTCCATGCTGGAGCTCTTCAGGGAAGTGGTCAACGGGAACATTAAGGACTATGCCGTCAAGGACCCCGTGAAGCTCGAGGAAACCGCCCGGGAGCTGGGTATAGAGGTGGAGGGGCGGGACTTGAACGACATAGCCATGGATCTCTACCGCGAGCTGGAAAGGACCTACACCCAGGTGGAAGGCGAAATCCCCTTTGCCAAACGCGTCCCGGAAAAGACCCTGGAGACATGGCGAAACAACGGAGTGGTCCCCCGCGGGGCTATGCGCGAGATAATGGAGATCATGCACAGGTCCCACATGGGTGTGGACCAAGACTATCAAAACATGACCAAACAGTGCTCACGAACCGCTCTTTCGGACGGTTGGGGCGGATCGATGGTCGCCACCGAGATCTCCGACATCCTGTACGGGACTCCGAGTCCGGTAGGGGCGGAAGTGAACATGGGCTGCCTCAAGGAAGACCAGGTGAACATCATCATTCACGGTCACGAGCCCAACCTTTTCGAATCCATGCTGGACTCTGTGAACGATCCGACCTTGATTCAGGCGGCCGGTGAAGCTGGGGCTCAGGGGATCAACCTGGTGGGCATGTGTTGCTCGGGGGCGGAAATGCTCTCCCGCCACGGCATCCCCCACGCAGGCAACTTCATGTCCACGGAGGCGGTCTTGGTGACCGGGGCCGTGGATGCAATGGGCGTGGATGTGCAATGCATCAAGCAGGGGCTGGCCAAGGTGGCCGAGTGCTACGGGACCAAGCTTTTCACCACCAACCCGCGCTGCAGGATCGAAGGCGTGGACCACATTGAGTTCAAGGACCATACACCCAGGGAGTGCACCGATTCCATCGTGGAAAATGCAATAGTGAGGTTCAAGAACCGCTCCGCCGCCGTGGAGATACCAAAGATCCGCAACATGGGGGTTCACGGCTTCTCCCACGAGTACATCAATTACATGCTGGGCGGGATGTTTCGCTGTTCCTACACCCCGCTCAACGACAACATCATAAACGGCCGTATCCGCGGGGTGGCGGGGGTGGTGGGCTGCACCAATCCCAGGGTCAAGCAGGACGAGGTACACGTGGAACTGGTCAAGGAGCTGATAAGAAACGATGTCCTGGTGGTCCAGACCGGATGCTCCCAGATCGCCCTGGCAAAGGCCGGCCTGTACACCCCGGAGGCCGCCCACCTGGCCGGGCCCGGCCTTCGCGAGGTGTGCGAGACCGTGGGAATGCCCCCGGTGCTGGGTCTGGGCTCCTGTGTGGACAACAGCCGTATCCTGACAGCCTGCTCGGAGATGGTTCGGGTAGGGGGCCTGGGCGAGAGCATTGCGGACTTGCCGGTCGCCGGTGCGGCCCCGGAGTGGATGAGCGAGAAGGCGATCTCCATAGGGCAGTACTTCGTGGCCTCTGGGGTATACACCGTTTTCGGCGTGACCTTCCCGGTGGTCGAGGAGACCAGGTTTCACAACCTTCTGTTCGAAGGCCTGGAGGAGCAGGGATTCGGAAAATGGGGCTTTACCCGTGATCCTCGGGAGATGGCCCTTATGATGATCGCCCATATTGACAAGAAAAGGAAGGCGCTCGGCCTGGACAAGGCCCGGGAGCGGGTCCTGGTGGACATGGCCGACAGGCAGAAGCTGGAAGCGGCATGATGAAATACGTGCCTTATATTGATATTATTCCGAAGGACGGTTGCTGAAAGGAGGAAAGAGGGATGAGGCCGTTGGGGGTTGCCAAGGACATATACTGGGTGGGGGCGGCCGATTGGAACGCCCGTGACTTCCACGGGTATTCCATCAACAAAGGGACCAGCTATAACGCATACTTGGTCCTGGATGAGAAGGTGGCTCTCATCGATACGGTGAAGGCCCGGTTCGCGGACGAAATGATCGACAAGATAGCCCAGGTGATCGACCCCGAAAAGGTCGACCTGGTCATAAGCAACCACACCGAGATGGACCACTCGGGCGGGCTGCCCAGGGTGATGCACCGCATAGGAGAGGACAAGCCGGTTTACTGCTCCAAAATGGGGCACAAGAACCTGTCACTGCATTTCCCCGGCAAATTCAACTACAGGCCGGTGGACGACCAGGGCGAGCTCTCCCTGGGCGGGCGCACTCTGACCTTCCTGGAGACCCGCATGCTCCACTGGCCGGACAGCATGTTCACCTACGTAAAGGGGGAAGGGATCCTGTTCTCGAGCGACGCCTTCGGCCAGCACTATGCCGGCCCGGAGCGCTTCGACGACGAGATCGGCGGGGAGATCATGCCCCATGCCCGGAAGTACTTCGCCAACATCCTCCTCCCATACTCCCCGCTGATTCTCAAGCTTGCGGACAAGATCGGGGAGCTGGGCCTGAGCTTGGACATGATCTGCCCTGATCACGGTGTCATATGGCGCAAGGATCCATCCAAGATCGTTCAGGCTTATGTGGAATGGAGCAGACAGGAGCCCAAGAAAAAGGCGGTCATAGCCTACGATACCATGTGGCAGAGCACCCGTCGCCTGGCTGAGGAGATCGCGGACGCACTGGCCGCACGGGGGGTGGCGGCGATGCCCATGCATCTCCGGGCCTGTCACCGGAGTGACGTCATGACCGAGGTCCTGGATGCGGGCGCAGTCCTGGTGGGCTCCCCCACAATGAACAACGGCCTGTTCCCCACGGTGAGCGACTTCTTGACCTATATGAAGGGGCTTAAGCCGAAGAACAAGGTGGGGGCGGCCTTCGGCTCCTACGGCTGGAGCGGGGAAGCGGTCAAGATGATTACCGGGGAGCTGGAGGAGATGAAGTTCCAGGTGGTGGACCCGGGGGTCAGGGTGAACTATGTCCCGGACGGAGAGGCCCTCGAGGCATGCAGGGAGCTGGCAGGCAGGGTCGCCGAGGCCCTCAGGGGCTGACCATGGCTGCGGCCGCCACAGTAGCCGGGCACCCGGCCGCGGGGCCGGTCGTGGACTCACACGGTTGCTCCGGGTGCGGGACCTGCCTGGTGCTCTGCTCCGAAGTTTTTTGCAGGAATCCTGAAACCGGTGTGATCGAGGCGGCGGATCTCTCGCACTATCCGGAGGAGGCCGTGGATGAGGCCGTTGCGTGGTGCCCCAAGGATTGCATCCACCGGGGCTGAAATGCGGGGAGGAATGAAGGAGGAGCGCGGCCCCGGGGGGAGGGTCCTGAAGAAAAGGGTCATTGATCTTCTGGGCAAGGGCTGCGGGGAGGCGGCGGCCATGGAAGAGCTGGCCGATATCCCCCCCAAGCGTCTGGTCAGCCCCTTGTTCGGGGCGCTCCATAACATGGAGCCGCGCATCCACTGGGCAGCGGTTCGGTTGATGGGCGCCGTGATTGAACGTATCGCCGGTGAAGACATTGAAAGAGCGAGGGTGGTGATCAGGCGTATGATGTGGAACCTCAATGACGAATCCGGCGGGATCGGCTGGGGTTGCCCGGAGGCCATGGGTGAAGCCCTGACGAGGAATCAGGTCCTGGCCGAGGAGTACGCGCGCATCCTTGCTTCCTACAGCCGAAGGGACGGGAACTTCCTGGAGCATGGATTGCTGCAAAGGGGCCTTCTCTGGGGCCTGGTAAGACTGGCCGGGGTGAATCCCCGGCCGGTAAGCGAGGGCCGACCCGATGCGGTGCAATTCCTGGGCTCGCCCGACCCGGTCCTGAGGGGGCTTGCTGCCCGCCTGGCCGGCCTTATCCGCTCCAAGGAAGCCGGGCCTCGCCTCCGGCGGCTCCTCTCTGATAGCGGAGAGATAACCGAGGACCTGGACGCGATCCTGCCCTCGGGCAGGATAAGAGAACTTGCTGCAGCGGCCTTGAAGGGCGTGGAGGACGGCACCTTTAACCGCCGGGAGCCTCTCCCGGAGTGAGGAGGTACTCGATGGAACCAGGATCGACCGCAGTAAAGATTTATACGCTGAGCACTTGCAGTCATTGCAAGTCTACGAAGAAACTTCTGGACGACTGCAGCGTACAATACGAGTTCACGGACGTGGATCTCCTGGAAGGCGACGAGAGGCAGGCCATATTGGAAGACGTACGCAGGATAAACCCGCGCTGCTCTTTTCCGACCATAATCATCGGTGATCAGGTGATCGTGGGCTATAAGGAACAGGAGATCAAGGAGGCCTTGGGATTGGCATGAAGGTTGAGGAGCTCTACGAGGCGCTCAGGAAGGTGCAGGAGCCCAAAGGGTACTATTTCAACAAGGACAAGGAGAGGGTGATGGATCTGCTCCGCGGGCTCTTGCTCAACAAGGAGCGCTACGGCTACATGTCCTGCCCGTGCAGGCTGGCCTCCGGAGATCGCAGGCAGGATAAAGACATCATATGTCCCTGTGTCTACCGCGAGGCTGATATACTTGAGTATGGATCCTGCTACTGCAATCTCTACGTGACCAAGGACTGGAACCGGGGCAGGGTCCCCGAGAGCTACGTCCCGGAGAGGAGGCCTCCTCTCCCGCCTGGTCCTTGACCCGACGCCCTTATTCGTCATTTGTGGTTATTGCCATTGACACCGGCGGTTGTAATTCTTAACGTATCGATGATTGCAACCGGATGTTCAATGTGATGAGGGACATGGGCGGCCGGCATCCCCTGCATTGGTTTGACCCGCCGTTGAGCCATTCAGGCATCCTTGAACCCCCTCTGGTCGGCAAAATCCGCAATTGATCCACCTCCCGGGTGAGAGGCCGGAGACGTCTCCGGCCCGGGCGGGCATAACTGCAACCGCGGATCCCATGGGAGAGCATGGGAAAGAAGGAGGACAGAATGACCAACTTGAAGGACGGAGACACAGCCAAGGTGCATTACACCGGGAAGCTCGAAGACGGACGGGTGTTCGACACCTCAAAGGAGCGCGAACCCCTGGAGTTCACAGTGGGCGAGGGAAGCATTATCCCTGGTTTCGAAGAAGGAGTAGTCGGGATGGAGATAGGGGAGACCCGAAGCCTCGAGGTCCCGCCCGAGGCGGCTTACGGCCCCCGGCGGGAGGAGCTGGTCTTCAACATCCCTTCCGACCACTTCCCGGAGCACATCACGCCGGAGATCGGAATGCAGCTCCAGATCAAGCAGCAGGACGGCACGCCGTTCGCTGCAGTGATAACCGATATGGAGGAGGAAGAGGTCACCCTGGACGCCAATCACCCCCTGGCCGGACAGACGCTCTATTTCGAAGTGGAACTCTTGGAGATCCCGCAGAGCGTTTGATGCCTGTCACGGCATCCCTGAAGGGCCCGAGGGGCCTGGTCAATAGCCCAAAGTCTCGCCTATGAGCTTGACATGGATGCGGTTCTTGACCATGTGCCCCTCGATTATGCTCCATATATTGCATATCCGCTTGGGGGAAGCACAGTCGGCGCACAGGCCCGTGGCCGTGCATGGATTGTCCAAACCCAGTCTGATCGAGTTGACTGGCGCCGCATAGTGCTTCACCCGGGCCATTGCGGATTCCACATCCGGAACCACTTTGTTCATGCCCACGACCAGGATGACCTTCTTCGGCCCGAAGGCCATGGCGGCCACACGGTTGCCCATCCCGTCCAAATTCACCAGCTTCCCGTCCAAGGTCACGGCATTGGCCCCGGCGATCATGATATCGGCGGACAAGCCCTTTCGCCGCAGCTCCAAGCCCTCCTCAGGGGAGAGGGACGGGTGATAGGGGTCGATCAGCTCCACGCCCTGCATGGCCGCCAATTCCTCCCACAGCCCCATCCCTGCCGCGGTCATGGACCCGCAGCGGAAGACCGTGGCCCCCTCCGGTATCATGGCCAGGACCTCTCTCTTGGCCTGGGCCGCGGTGGGGGCGAAGCTGCCCTCCATGCGCCTCTTCTCCAATTGCTTGATTATGTGCCGGGCCGCCGCCTCGTTCCATGCCGTCTGATGAGTGTCCATGGTCCCTCCGGCTCTTGAATTGAAAAGCATCGAATTGGACTGACCTAGAGAATCTCGCCATCCAGACCAGGACCCTACAAAGAATCCCCCCGGCGGTCAAGGAAATGCCAGGCACGGGCTAAAGAGTTCCGCCCGGAATACCGATTTATTCTCGTGTGAGGGAAAAACGCCGCGGGGACATTCCGGGGGTTCAACGGAACCCGGAGCGAAAGGTGATCGGGTGATCGCATATGGGGCTGCCCGAACAAATCGGCCGTTTCCAAGTCCTGGAGGTGCTGGGGAGGGGGTCCCAGGCAGTGGTCTATCTGGCGCGCGATCCCCGACTGGACCGCAGGGTGGCCATCAAGACGATTCGGGTCTCCACGCCCGATCCGGAGGCCGAGCAGGCCCGGCTGACCAAGGAGGCCCGGATGGTCAGCCGCCTCCAGCATCCGAACATATTGCCTCTTTACGAGGCAGGGGAAGACAAGGGCCTCCTCTACCTGGTATTCGAGTACGTAGACGGGACCACCCTCGGGCGGCGCAGGAAGGGCAGGGGGCCATTGGCGGTCAAGGAGGCAATAGATTTGATGATCCAGATACTGGCGGGGATCCAGTGCGCCCACGACCAGGGGATCGTTCATCGGGACCTCACCCCTTCCAACATCCTGATCGACCGCAACGGCCTTCCCAGGATCATGGATTTCGGCATATCCCTGATGATGGGCGTGGAAGAGAGCGTCCATAAGGATGTATCCGGGACTCCCTGCTATATGTCGCCGGAGCACTTCTCAAAGGAGCCTCTTACCGCCCAGTCGGACATTTTCTCACTGGGGCTGATCTTCTACGAGATGGTTCTGGGCCGCCCGGCGGTTCAAGCGGACAATCACGTGGCGGTGATGTACAAGATCGCCAGTGAGTCCATCCCCCCTCCCTCGGTGGAGAATCCGGACGTTGACAAGCGGCTGGACGAGGTCTTCCTGAGGGCCGTGGAAAAGGAATCGGCCCTCCGTTACCCGTCGGCACAGGACATGCGGAGGGACCTGGAGTCATATTTGGCCGAGGACGACGGATCGGCCTCCCCGGCGGAGTGGAGGAGCGGACAGGTACACGGTACGCTGGATTTCCTGCTGCGCAGGATCCGCCATCAAGGGGACTTCCCCGCCTTCTCCCGAAATATCGTTGAAATCAACAAGAAGGCCTCCACATCCAGGGCCAACATGGCCTCCGCCTCGGAGCTGGCGAACGCCATACTCAAGGACCTTTCCTTGACCAACAAGCTGCTCAGGCTGGTCAACTCGGCGTTCTACGGGCAGTTTGCAGGCACCATAACCACGCTTTCAAGGGCTGTGGTGATTCTCGGTTTCGAGCAAGTGAGAACAGCCGCCTCGTGTCTGCTGCTCTTCGAGCACATGAAGAGTTCGGATCGGGCCGGGGAGCTCAAAGACGCGGCGCTCGGTTCGTTCATGAGCGGAATGATAGCCAGGGAGCTCGCCGAGAGACGTCGCTACGAGGCGCCGGAGGAGGCCTTCATTTGTGCGATGATCCACAATCTGGGCCGGCACTTGGTCCTGTGCTACTTCCCCGAGGAGTGCGACCGTATACAATCACTGATCGCCTCAAAGGGCTATAGTGAGGCGGCCGCGGTGCGAAGCGTCTTAGGTCTTTCCTACGAGGAGTTGGGAAAGGGGGTGGCCAGGACATGGAGGTTCCCGGAGAAAATAGTGGCCGCGATGAAAGAGATCCCTGCGGGCAAGGCCCCGATCCCCAGGAGCGAAGTGGAAACTCTGCAGAGCCTTTCCGTTTTTTCCAATACTCTTGTCTCTGATGCAGGGGAGCCGGACCCGGAAGTCGTGGAGGAGCGCTTGAGACGGCTGCTTGAGCGGTTCGATAAGGCCGTCCCCATAGGGCGCGATCAGGCCGGGGAGCTCCTGCAAAAGGCCAAGGAAGGTCTCAGGGAATACTCGAGCATCCTGGGGGTGGACTTGGAGCAAAGCCGCTTGATGAGACACCTGGAAGGCCATGACCTGGGCCCGGGGACGTTGTTCGAAACCCACGGGGCCTCCGAAGAGGCCCCGGAGATCGAGGTCCCTCAAAGCCTTCCCAGCACGCAAGACGAGCCCGGAGAAGAGGCCCTGTTGATCAACGGGATTCAGGACATAACCAACACACTGCTCGGCGAATATGATCTCAACGAGGTCCTGACCATGGTCCTGGAGACCCTTTACAGGGGGTTCAGGCTGGGCACGGCGATCCTTTGCATCCGCGACCGGGCCAAGCCCTCCATGAGCGCGCGCATCGGGTTCGGCAGGAGTATAGAGGCCAAGTCCCAGGGATTCGGCCTCTCAATGACCACCGGACCGCGGGACGTATTCCAGTTGGCGGTTGCTCAGGGAAAGGATATCCACATAAGCGACGCGCTTGATCCTCGCATCCAGGGTCGTCTTCCCGAGTGGTACACCGAGGTTTTGGGGGATCCCTCGTTCGCCCTGTTCCCCATTATGGTGGAGGGCCGGGCCTTCGGCTTGTTTTTCCTCGGGGGGCGGGGGACTGAATCGGTCTTCGCCCCCAGGCACATCAATTACTTGAGGACATTAAGAAATCAAGCGGTCCTGGCGGTAAGGCAGAAGCGCTCATGATCCCACGGGGCTATTGCCCTTGCCTTTCCAGGAAGCTTATCGGCGCCAGGGTATCAGGGGTGGGTCTGGCGCCCGGTGAGATCGAGCCGGTGCCATGGAGAATCGCGCGGTCGCGCCTGAGATGAACCGTCTCGCCGCCCTGAAAGCATACATACGTGCCGTTGGAGCTCTGGTCGGAGAGAAAGAATTTCCCTCCCTGGTACTGGACCAGGGCGTGGTGCCGGGAGACGTGACTGCCTGGGAGAACCAGATCATTGGTCTCTTCGCGCCCCAGAGTGACCAGCGGGCGGGAAGGCCCCACCCGGATCCTCGCTCCGCCGAATTCCAACTCCATTGATGTGGAGATCGCCCCAGATGTCAAGGCCTGGTCTGTTATTATGGTCATGTCGTATTCTTCCCATACCACCTCGTAGACCGCGAATTCCCGCTCTTTTCCCCGTATGTGGATCCTGCCCAGGAACCTTGCCGCTGTCCGGTTCATGGGATCCAGGCCTTCGACCACATCCGTGGAGGCGAGTATTTGTCTGGGCTTGGCCAGCTCCACCAGTCGCGCCGCCACATTTACCGCGTCTCCGAAGATGTCGTCTTTTTCGACAATGACGCGTCCCGCATGAATCCCTATGCGCACGTCCAGCGAGCGGCTCGGGGCCCCTTGCCGGGTTTCAAGGGTCTCGTCCAGGGCCTTGTGCATATCCCTGGCCGCCTCCACCGCCGTTTGGGGCGAGTGGAATGTGCACATGACCTCGTCTCCTATGGTCTTGACCACGGTCCCGGATCTGCGGCCGGCCGCCTTTGAGAGCCTTGAGAGGCAAGCAGAGACCAGGGCGCGGGCCTCTCGGTCCCCAAAGGTCTCGTAGAGATGTGTGCTCTGAGAAATATCGGCGAATAGTATGCTCAGGCGGGTCTCGGCGTTCATCCCCGGGCGCTGCTCTAGAGCCGTCTTGCCTTCTGGAGCATCAACCCGGCAAACTCGGCGGCGTCCTCCAGATCGGACTGGTCGGGATGGCCGGCCGCGCTCCTGGCCTCTTCGGCCCAAGCCCTGTGCTCCGGCTTTTTCATCATTCCATCGATGATGCTGGGTTTGACTTTCCCGCGGCACCCGAATGTGCCCAGCACTTTGAGCTTCGAGGCCAGGGTCAGGGCTTCATGGAAGGCGGTAACCGCCAGCTCCCCGCCCCGGAGGGAGCCGTGGGTGGCGAAAAAGGCGATTTTTGTTCCTTCCGGGAGGCCCTTGATGAACCTGGAGGCCTTGCCGGGCACGCTATGGGCTTGAACCGGAAAACCGCAGAAAATCAGGTCGTACTCTCCGGGGTCGCTCACCTCGTCCAAGGGACTCAGGTCCTTCTTCACCTCATCCAGGGCCTGGTAGATCCCTTCAGCCACCTTCCTGGTGTTCCCGGACTCAGAGTAATAGGTAACCAGAGCTTTCATTGCGGCCTCCTTGGGTCAGTGGTGGATTCAAGCGACTGTTTACAGGATTCGACCTCGAATGACAAGGCCTTTCCATGAGCGCTGCTTCTTCCGGCGGGCGGCTGTTCACCGGAAATTCGAGTTGATCCCCGGAATCGACTTTGAGTATATTCGACCTGTGGGCGGGCGCTCACGAGGACGATGAGAATGAAGGCAATGGTGCTTCGCAGGCTCGGGTAGGCCCGGAGGGGCCAAGGGCAGGGATGGAGGGCTGAATAAGGAAATGGCCGAGGATTTTTACAAGATACTGGGTGTTTCCAAGGACGCCACCCCGGAGCAGATCAAAAAGGCCTACAGGAAGCTGGCCCGGAAGTGGCATCCTGATCTGAATCCGGGCAATAAGGACGCTGAGCAGAAATTCAAGGACGTCTCACGGGCCTATGAGGTACTCGGCGACCGGGAGAAGCGCAAGCTCTACGATGAGTTCGGAGAGGAAGGGCTGCAGGCGGGATTCGATGCGGAAAAGGCCAGGGAATACAAGAAGTGGGACTCGGGTTTCGGCGGGCAATGGACAGGGGCGGGCGCCGGAGCCGGCACTCGCGGGTTCGGCCGGTATGAGAGCTATGAGGACCTCTTCGGGGATCTTTTCGGTTTCGAAGCAGGAGGCCGGGGACCGGGAGCCGACTTCCGTACCTCGTCTCCGGGGAAAGGCAGGGACCTGGAGCACGAGATGTCCATTGATCTTCTCAGCGCATTGAAGGGGTTCGAGACCGAGATCGCCTTGGAAAAGCCGAGGGAGTGCGAGGGATGCGGGGGCACAGGGCGGGAGCCGGGTGCCGGAATGAGCGTTTGCCGGGCCTGCGGCGGATCAGGGCGGATCAACGTCGCGGAAGGCCCCATTCAATTCACCCGCGCCTGCCCCGAGTGCGGAGGCCACGGGCGGTCGGGCAGGCCCTGTTCCCAGTGCGGGGGAAGCGGGCGGAGCCTGGGTACGGAGCGTATACGGGTGAACATACCCAAGGGGGTGCGTGACGGGTCCAAGGTCAGGGTCGCGGGCAAGGGCGAACCGGGGAGGAACGGCGGCCCGCCGGGCGACCTCTATCTGGTGGTGCGCGTAAAGCCCCACCAGCTGCTGAAGCGGGAAGGGGACGATCTGCATATGGAGGTCCCGGTGACGGTGGGAGAGGCCATGGCCGGGGCCACCATTACCGTTCCCACAATAGAAGGGCAGGTGAAGGTCAAGGTGCCCCCCAGGAGCCAGAACGGGCAGACGCTCAGATTGAAGGGCAAAGGCGCCTTCAATCCCAAGAAGAAGTCCAGGGGGGACCTGATGGTCAAGTTGGCCGTAAAGGTCCCTCAGACCGAAGACCCGGAAGCGCTGGAAGCGGCCAGGAAGATGGACGGGCTTTATCCCGGGGATGTCAGGGCCGGGCTGAGGCTCTGACTAGACTCAAGGACCCCCTTCCAGCATCCTGCGAACTTGACCGGACAGGTCCTCCAGGATGGCGTCGAACTGATGGCGCATATCGAACATGGTCTGCCTCATCCGCAGGATGATTTCGACCCCTGCCAGGTTCACCCCCATGTCCTCGACCAGGAGCTTGGCCAATCTAAGCTTTTCGAGCTCGGAGGATGGAAAGAGTCTCCCCTGTGTCCGCCTTTCGGAAACAGGGCGGATGATTTCCTCGTCTTCCAGCTCATCAAGGAACCGCCCCTCGATCTCGAATATCTCGACCACTTCGGTTGCGGTCCAGTACTCCTTGTTCATGCCTCACTCCCCGGCTCATATGACGAGTTCGGATTCTTGGTTCAGCGCGAAGCATTCAAGGGAGGCCTTGCGGTCCAAGACGATTTCCCTGCAATGCCGCACTATACCTTCCTGTTCGATGTCTTTGCGGTCTTGGTTGTGGTGGAACAGACCGAAGCGCTTCACGCTGGCCTTGAGCGCCAGTTCCAGGGCATCGGTATATGAAGAGTGGCCCCAGGTAATCTTTTGAGCATACTCCTCCGGCGTAAACTCGGCGTCGTGTATCAACAGATCGGCTCCTCGGGCGAATTCCGCATAGTCCTCAAAACCGCGGCCGCCCCTGTGGCGGTATCCCAGTTCATTGTCGGTCAGAAAGACCACGCTCCGGCTCGCCTCTGTAAATTTGAAGCCCATCCCCACGTTGGGGTGGCTGAGGGCTATAGGGGTGACCCTGATGGTGTCCACGAAGAAGTCCGCGCTGCAGTCGTTCGCATAATGGATGGCGGCTGTGAGCCTCTCGAAGGGGAATGGGAAGTAAGGGGCCGTCATTGTCTTGGAAAGGAGCTTGTGGATGTCCCCTTGGGTGGTGGAACACCCCATCAGGTGAATGGTCGCACGATCGTCGTATATCGGCTTGAAGAAAGGGAATCCCAGTATGTGATCCCAATGGGAATGGGTAAAGAGTATCCTGTACTCGAACCTGTTCTCCCTTAACAACCCGTTTCCCAGGCGGCGTATCCCGGATCCGGCATCGACTATAAGGATCTCGTCGTTGCGGCTTCGGATTTCGAGGCAGGTGGTATCTCCGCCGAAACGCAAGTACTTATCCCCGCTGACCGGGATGGAGCCTCTCGCCCCGTAACACCGTATGATCATCCGCCCCTCCCAGAGACAGGGACCTGATTCAGGATCCAGCGCGATCTTGAACTTCGGAGCCCAGGGGAACCTCCATACTCAGTACCTGCGGCTCCTGATGATATTGAACACCAGCCACAGCCCGAGCAGGCCTGATATCAAGTAACCCAGGATACCCAAAAGGGGGAAGCCGAATAGCAGCGGCTTCACACCGGTGGTTATGATCATTGACGAGCCTATGATCATCGATGCAATGATGACACCAAGGGTCACCCGATTGGAGCTGCTGTCAAGGGAGTTGCGAAGCCCTTCCAGGCCTTCGTGCTCGAACCGGATGTGGAGCTCCCCCTTGTCCATCTTGTCCATTATGCGGGTGATCCGGCCCGGAAGCTCTTGAGAGAGGTTCCAGATCTGGGACAAGGTGAGCCTGAGCTCCCTCCAGAGGGTCCCCGGCTTGTATCTCTTTGCAGCCAGGCGCCTGACGCGGCTTTCGGCCTCAGCCACCACGTTCAGCTCCGGATATATCCCCCGTGCGGTTCCCTCTGCCGTAACCAGCGCCTTGACCATGATGACCAGGTCTGCAGGCAGTCTGAGGCTGTGCTCCCTGAGCAGTGCGGTAATGTCCAGCAGTAGGTGGCCCAGGTTGAGTTCCTTGAGTGGGACGGAGTAGAACCCGTCCAGGAGCTCCAAAAGGTCCCGCTCCAGCGCCGGGCGGTTGGTCTCCCCACTGCCGGTCGTCATGGCCAAGAGGCTTCCTGCCAGGCGTCTGGAGTCCTTTTCCACCACCGTGTGTATAAGGTCTATCAGCTGGAGGCGGTCTCTTTCAGTAAGCCGTCCCACCATCCCCCAGTCCAAAAGGCACAAGGTCTCGTCATCGGTCAACAGGAGATTCCCTGGATGGGGGTCTGCGTGAAAGAATCCGTCCTCCAGGATCTGTTTGATTGCGGAGCGGAGCCCCGAGGCCGCCAGATGTTCGGGGTGCGAAAGGGTGGAGGGCTCCACCTCTCTCAACCGGGTCCCCTTGGCGAACTCCATTATCAGGATCTTTTCCGTACAGTAATTAATGTGGACTTCAGGGACATATATACCGCCGTCCCGCTCCAGGTATGCGCGTGCTATTCGCATGTTACGGGCTTCCCTGGTGAAGTCCAGCTCTCTTAGGAGTGTCCGCCTGGTAACCCTCACGATGTTGGGAAGATCGTATACCCTAAGCCCCTCAACCCTCTGGTGAATACGCCTGGCAAAGGCATCCAGGATGTTGAGATCCGTTCTTATAATGCTCCGAATCCCCGGCCGCTGGACCTTTGCCGCAACCACCAGGCCGTTTTCCTTGAGAACGGCTTTGTGGACCTGGGAGAGTGAGGCCGACGCGGTGGGGCGCTCGTCAAAAAAGCTGAAAAAGTACTCCAGCGGCCGTCCCAGGCCTCCTTCCACCACCTCCCTTATGCTCTCGAAAGGCAGCGGGGCCACGTCGTCCTGGAGCCCTTGGAGCTCCCTTATGAGCTCCACCGGGAGGAGGTCCGGCCTTATGCTCATTACCTGGCCGAACTTGACAAAGGTGGGCCCCAGCTCTTCAAGGGTGTGACGTATCCGCTGGTAAGGGGTGAGCTCCGCATCGTGCTTGTGGATACGCCGCAGGACGCCCATCCCGGGCAGCTCCAACCGGGCGACCAGGTCATCGAAGCCGTAGCGGATGAGGACGCTCCCTACGTCCCTGAATCGCCCGAGATTGGAGATGGTCTTGAAGTCCACCTAGTCCGCTCCTTGGGGTCGGGCTTCGGAATGAGACTCTTCATGGATGGAAACCCGCTTCTCCAGGTTGTCCACGCGGGAGCGGAGTTCCTCGAGCTCTGTCCGCCGGGCTATGTCGATCTGATCGATTCCCCTTCTCACGATGTCGAGCACTCGTTTTTCCACGTCGTCCCACTGTTTCTCGCCGGCGTTTATCAGGTCCTCGCGAAGCTTATGCGCCTCCTCACGGCTCAGTTTCGCCTCTGAGACGAGATCATCCAGCACCCGATCGATCTTGTCCCGGGTGAGCAGCACGGCCCCGAGCCCCGCAAGGAGCCCTTTTTTGATCGTATCACCCAACATGGCGTATCGCCTCCTTTTTATTCCCCTTTGTTGACTGTGAGCTCCTGGCCCGGTCTGATCACCGCGCCCCGCCCTATACCGTTCAACCGGCAGAGCTCGTCGACGCTCATGCCGTATCGCCTTGAGATGCTGAACAGCGTCTCGCCGCGTTTCACCGTATGGGTTCCGGTCGCGGGTTCGGGCTCGGCCGGAGCCCTGGTGCGCTCCCTTCCCAGTTCCTCCACTTTGCGGGCCAGGCCGTCAATATGGTCCAGTATGCTCCTCTGCTCGGACTCCAGCCGGGATACGGACTCATTGAGCTCTTCGGCGGCGCCGGCCGTCTCCGTCACCCGCTCCAGTACCCTTTCGAGGTTCCGGAGGCGTGTTTCCACGCGGTCCAGGCGCTGGTTCAACGAGTTCAGCTCCGTAATGGAATCTCCGTTTCCACCGCTGAAGAGGATGAGACCCAGGGCGAGCAAGACCGCCAAGACCGCCGCCGCTATAGCTATGGGTCGCCAGCCGATTCCCTCTCCGGGCGGCTCATTTTGATGGAGCTGCCCCTCATCCCGTTTCATGGTTCTTCCTCGGTCTTCGGCCAGCTCCTCCACGATATCCTTCATTTCCGTTTCCCGCGACTCGTTCATAAGAACCTGCCTTTCCCGGGCCTGAGACCGATTCTACGCATCCGACCGGCACTTCACGGGGCCCGGTCCGAGGCGTCATCGCCCGCCGCGGCGGTCCGCCACCAGCTTGTACACCTCGTAGGCGAGCACCAAGAGTATCAGGATTCCTGCGCCTAGGAGAATCTTGGAAAGCATGACTGGGTTCCGTAAAACTCATCTCCATCCGAGTCAGCGCTTCTTGCGGAGACTCTTCACTCCTCTGGCTATCATGTATTTGTACTGATATTGTTTGCTCTTCTTGTCGAACCTGATCAATTGAAATTCATCGGTTTCGTGATTGAACGGCTCGTCAAGAGTCTCTATCCACTCGGATATCCTTCGATTCACTTCCTCTATGCGCTGCCCTATGGGCATGTTCTTGTTAAGGGTGATTGTTGTTGACTCTTGCATCTTTTCTCCTCCTTGGCACTCAACGCCCGGGCTTCAAGTGAGTGCTCTGCTTCCGCCCGGCGGATTGAGCTAAACTTCATCCGCTGGTTCAGGCTGAAGTCCGGGCGCGGACTCGGGTAAGGCAAAAAGGACGCCCCTGAGGCGCCCTCTTGGAGACACGAACCCATATCACCAGAACCAACGCGTTTTTTCTCAAATTACAGAATTTAGTTTAATATAGTTCATCAATCGAATCAAGTCCCATTTTTCAGGGCCCTTGACAGGACTCAGTGAAGCCCCCATGATTACCGGAACT
Organism: uncultured Desulfobacterales bacterium; assembly: GCA_964647905.1. Taxonomy (GTDB): domain Bacteria; phylum Desulfobacterota; class DSM-4660; order Desulfatiglandales; family HGW-15; genus CAZYJR01. The sequence continues at coordinate 38,510 of CAZYJR010000012.1, forward strand.
TGTCGTGATCCCGGGGTGAAGCGCCGTGCCGGGGTCCCCGGACCCGGAGGTGAGGTGGTCCATGAGGGGCGGAGAAGGGCAGGCCGGGTTTATCCTCGCAGGGGATGTGGGCGGGACAAAGGCCTGCTTTGGGTTGTTCCTCCCCGGGCCAGAGGGGCCGCCTTTGCGCACCAGGACATATGCAAGCGCGGAGGCGGGTTCCGTCGAGGACTTGATCGCCCGATTCCTGGAGGATTGCCGGGCCGATGCCTCGGCCTGTTGCCTGGGGGTCCCCGGCCCGGTTGAGAACGGGCGCTGCCGGACCACCAATCTGCCCTGGGTGGTCTCCGAGGAGGCTATCCGGGATAGATTCGGATGGAAAGAGGTGAGCCTTTTGAACGATCTGGCAGCCACGGCCCATGCCCTGCCCGTTCTGGCGGATCGGGACCTGGCTTCACTCAACGACGTGCCCGTGCAGGAGCAGGGAAACAAGGTCTTGTTGGCCCCCGGGACCGGGTTGGGGGTCTCCCTGATCGTGGACGCGGGAGCGGCCCGGGTGGTGGTGCCTTCAGAAGGGGGTCATGCGGACTTCGCGCCACTTGATCGGGACAGTCTGGATCTCTGGCGATCTCTGGAAGGTCGCTTCGGCCATGTCAGTGTCGAGCGGGTCCTCTCAGGGCCGGGTTTGGTCAACATCTATACCTGGCTCAGGGACTCGGGCAGGCGGGAGGAGGCCCCTTGGCTCGCCCGGGAGGTGAGGGAGCGGGAAAATGAAGCCCCGGCCCTGATCAGCCGGGCCGCCTTGGAGCAGGAGGATCCCTTGTCCGCGGCCGCTCTTCAATTTTTCGTTTCCTTGCTGGGTGCGGCGGCAGGGAACCTGGCCCTCATCAGCATGGCCAGGGGTGGAGTATACCTGGCCGGCGGGATCCCGCCCAAGATACTTCCGGCCCTGCGGCAAGGCAGGTTCATGGAGTCGTTCGTTCAGAAAGGGAGATTCCGGCCCGTGTTGGAGCGGATAGGCGTTCGGGTGATCCTCAATGAGGAAGCCGGGCTTTTGGGCGCCGCGCGCTTCGCCTCGGAGCTCAGTCAATCGACCAACTGAGGGCCCCAGGTCCCCGGCTCGTAGAAACGCAGCAGGGCCGAGCCGCTGCCGCAGACCTCGCATTGGTCCAGGATCGGGGTCAGGAAGGCCCAGCAGAGCTCGACTCCGTCCTGCCGCCAGAACAGCATATGATCCCCCAGCATGCAGTCCAGGAGGACCTTCTGGTAGGCCTCCAGCACAGGCCCCGTGTAGCCCTGATGGTAGTTGAAGTCCATGGTGACCGTCCTGAGACACACCTTGGCCCCGGGGTTCTTGGTCTGGAAGCTGAGCGTGATCTTCTCCTCAGGGTAGATGCCCAGGCTCAGCCGGTTGGCGGTTATCTGTCCGCCCAGGGTCTCGCGGAACATGGAGTGGGGTACCTCCCGGAACCGGATGGTGATTTCGGTCAGCTTGCTGGCCAGCCTCTTGCCCGAGGCCAGATGGAAAGGGACGCCCTGCCACCGCCAGTTGTCCAGGAAGACCCGCATGCGGGCGTAAGTGGGGGTCAGGGACCCCGGCCTGACCCCGGGCTCCTCGCGGTAGGCCCGCACCTTCTCGCCGTGGATCTCCCCCGAGCCGTATTGCCCGAGCACCAGATGCCGGTCTATGCTCTCCACGGGGAAGGGGCGAAGGGAGCGGTAGACCCGTACCTTTTCGTCCCGCACCCGGTCGGCCTCGAAGAGAGACGGCGGATCCATGGCCGTAAGGGCCAGGAGCTGCATCATGTGGTTCTGGAACATGTCCCTCAGGACCCCAGCCTGGTCGTAATAGCCCGCGCGGTGCTCAACGCCCGCGGTCTCGGCGGCGGTTATGCCTACTGACTCTATATATCGCCTGTCCCACAGCGGCTCGAAGATGGAATTCGCGAACCTGAACATCAGGATGTTCTGAACCGTCTCCTTTGCCAGGTAGTGATCGATCCTAAAGATCTGGTGCTCCTCGAAGTACTCGTGAAGGAGCCCGTCCAGGCTGGACGCGGATTGCAGGTCCGAGCCGAAGGGTTTTTCAACCACTATGCGCGACCATCCTCCGCCGGTGCCGGATTCGGCCGAGAGACCGGACTCACCGATCATGCGCACTGTTGTTTGGTAGAGGCCCGGTGGGATGGCCAGGTAAAAGAACCGGTTCCATGCGGTCCCCCTCTCCCGATCGAGTTCCCGCAGGTCTCGGGCCAGCAGGGAGAAGCTCCGGGGGTCGTCGTAGTCCACAACGCGGTAGAACAGCGCCCGAGCGAATGCCTCCCATGAAGTATCCTCAGGCTGTTTGCCCCGCTTGGCGACCGCCGCCCGCATCCGTTCACGGAACGAGTGGTCGTCCAGGGGAGTCCTGGCACAACCCAGCACCGCGAACCCCCGGGGCAGCCCCCCGTTCAGATGGAGGTCATAGAGGGCCGGGATCAGCTTCCTGGAAGTCAGGTCGCCGGAGGCCCCGACCACGACCAGGATGCAGGGGTCCGGGACCCTCTCCAGGATGCATGAGTCAAAGGGAATGCCCAGGTCAGGGGCGCTTGTTGATGCCAAGGCCTCTTCCCCGGTCCCGGGAATTCGATCCATGGATGCTTCTCACCCTTCCGGGAAAGCCAAGACCCCCGATCGGGAAGTTCGCAGGCGCTGCCCGAATCAGGCCTCCTTCTCGAACAGGTCCTTGGTGGCCCCGCAGACCGGGCAGGTCCAGTCATCCGGCAGGTCTTCAAACGCGGTGCCCGGATTCACTCCGTTGTCCGGGTCCCCTTCCTCAGGGTCATACACGTAGCCGCAAACAGTGCATACATACTTATCCATGGTCGCCCTCCTGACGGGGCGGTCCTTCAAGGAAGACCGCCTTCCTGATTGCACTTCAGCCTTGTACTTTTCTTCAAGGTCGGACAATACTAGAACATATCGGGCGCATCGCCTCGTGTCAAGGATTTCGCTGCATCAATACAAGCCCGGCCTTGGTCCTTCCCTCTTTGGTGATTACATTAAAGGGGAACACGGGCGGTGAAGACAAGGGAGGCCGGAGGGGTTCCATGGAAAAACACCATAAGTTCTCCATATGGTACGTCCTGCTGGGCGCATGGATGGTCTTGATCATACACAACCTGCTGACCAACGCCCTTTCCATCCAAAACATCCCCTACAGCCAGTTCCTCGAGCTCCTCAAGGAGGGGGGGTGGCCGAGGTGGCCGTATCCGATCGGTTGATCCAGGGGAAGATCCAGGCGGGAGGCGGGTCCGGCCCCGGGGTATTCCGCACCGTCCGCGTCGATCCTGTCCGAGCAGTACGAGCGGGCCAAGGCCATCCTCCAGGAAAAGAAGGCGATTTTGGACAAAGGGGCAGGCCTGCTCCTGGAGCGGGAGAAGATAGAGGGGGAAGAGCTCGAGGCCATGATGGGAGAGGATCGGAAGGGATGAATCGGCGGGACTTTGCCTTTTTCTTTGACTAGGGCAACGGTTTTGATTATCCTTGACTCATACGGACAGGAGTTTGGTAGGAAACGGTCAAGTTGAAGCGAAGATATCGGTTCGAGAGATCCTGCGGCGAGCTTAATTCCAGTTAATTCCGGTTGACAGCGGTGTTGATCACGGAGGGGCCGAGATGAAGGAGCTCATTGCAACGATTGCCAAGGCATTGGTGGATAAACCCGAAGATGTGGTTGTAACCGAGATCACGGGGGAGCAGACCTCGGTCATTGAGCTCCGCGTGGCCAAGGAGGATCTGGGCAAGGTCATTGGAAAGCAGGGCCGCACCGCCAAGGCCATGCGGACCATCCTGAGCGCGGCCTCAGCCAAGGTGCGCAAGCGTCACGTGCTGGAGTTGATCGAGTAGAGGCGGTGCAATAGCTTGAAACTCCCCTCCATGGGTGCTAGGCTCGGTCCCCCTCCGGACAACAGGACCCAAGCGGGGAGAAGACCATGAAGACCTACCCAAGGGCGGCCTATCGCGACGTCCCTCTCTTCGAGAACATATCCGAAGAAGAATGGAACAACTGGAAATGGCAGTTCCGGAACGGAATACGGGACATCAATACCCTCAAGAAGATCATCCGGATCGACGACCAGGAGGAGAGGGACCTGGAGAAGGTCTTGCAGACCTTCAAGATGAGTATCACCCCGTACTACGCCTGCCTCATGGACCGGGAGTACAAGCGGGGCTCCGTCAGGCTCCAGGGTGTGCCCGGAATCCGGGAGCTCGAGTACGAGGCCGACGACCGCGACGACCCCCTGGAAGAGGACGTGGACTCCCCTGTGCCGGGCATCACCCACCGCTACCCCGACCGGGTCCTGTTCCTGGTCACCGGCATCTGCTCCATGTACTGCCGCCACTGCACCAGGAGGCGAATGGTGGGCTCCAGGGACCACCACCTCGGGGGCGGCGATTTGGAGCGGGCTTTCCATTACATAGAGGAGCACAAGGAGGTGCGCGACATACTTGTCTCCGGAGGAGATCCCCTGGTCTTGGACGATGACCGGCTGGAGAGCATCCTGGCCAGGCTGAGGGGCATCGATCACGTGGAGATCATCAGGATCGGCAGCCGCACACCGGTGGTTCTACCACAAAGGATAACGGCCGACCTGGCCGCCATGCTCAGGAAGTACCACCCCATATACTTGAACACGCACTTCAATCATCCGGGCGAGATAACCCTGGAGTCCAAGGAGGCCTGCGAGCGGTTGGCCGACGCCGGCATCCCCCTGGGGAACCAGACCGTGCTCTTGAGAGACGTGAACGACTGCCCTTACATCATGAAGAAGCTGGTCCAGGAGCTCCTGATGATCAGGGTCAAGCCCTACTACATTTACCAGTGCGACCTGTCACGAGGGATCGCCCATTTCAGGACCTCCATAACCAAGGGGATGGAGATCATAGAGAACCTCAGGGGGCATACCACCGGAATGGCCGTGCCCACCTTTGTTGTGGACGCCCCGGGCGGCGGGGGCAAGATACCGGTGATGCCCAACTATATACTGTCGCAGGGCGACCGCCGCCTGGTGCTGCGCAATTACGAAGGCGTGATAACCACGTATACGCAACCGGAGAACGTATTCTCGGATTGCGGCCACTGCAGGATTTGCGAGGACGAGCGCTACAGGCCCTTGGATGGCGTGGCCAAGCTCCTGGCTGGGGAGAAGGTCTACCTGGAGCCGGCCGGGCTCAAGAGGCGGCTGCGGTGACTACAGGCGGACAAGAGAAAGGGGAAGCAAAGATGCTCGAAGTGCGGTTGGTCAAGGCAGGGGACCCTGTCCGGGTGCCCGTGTCCGCGCTGAAGGACGAGGCGGAGGCCTTTCTGGACTATGCGGCTTCAAGTCCTTTGGCGGGGAGAGACTTCTGCGGGATAGTGGGTGAAGGAGACGGCGCGACAAAGTTCTACAGGCTCATGGAGGCCGCCGGGCACCCCGGGGACCCGGAGGGGTTCTTTGAATCGCTCCTGGGGGCGGTGGCGTCCCGGAGTGCAAACAGCAGGGAGCCGGTGCGGTTGAACGGGGTCTCGTTCCCCCGGGCATTCCTCGTGGCCCTGCTTGAGAGGATTCTGCCGGGCGAGGAGTTCGTCCCGGTCAAGACGGTGGAGGACCTGGATCGCCTGACGAACCTGGACGCGGACGAGGACGAGCGCAGGAAGCTCCAGGAAGTGATCGAGCTCTTCCCGGTGAGGATCTCCAAGCATACGGCCAGGCAGATGATGGTTTCGGGCGATGTGTCCTATCAGTATCTGCCCTTTGTGGAGGAGCTGGACCCGGTGGGTCACGTAAACACCTGGATCGGGCAGTTCCACAAGGGCCTCCTGGAGCGCATGTACCGGAATCGGGTCATCTTTCTCCTCAATATGACCTGCCCGGTATACTGCAGATTCTGCTTCAGGAAGCACAAGGACTCCCGCAACGAGGCCCCGCCCGCCCCGGAGGACGTGAGGGAGGCCGTGGAGTACGTGGCGGGCTCTCCCGACATCAAGGAAGTGGTGATCACGGGCGGAGACCCGTTCCTCAACAGGCGGAACATGGAAGAGGCCGTGGACGGGCTGAGGGACGTGCCCCACGTAAAGACCCTCCGCCTGGCCACTCGCTCCATATCCTATTATCCGCACTTGTTCCTGGGAAACGGGGAGGCTTGGCTCAACTACCTGAAACGGAAGAACCTGGAGCTGGAGGAAAAGGACAAGCGCATCGAAGTGGCCACCCACTTCATCCACCCCGACGAGGTCAGCCCCCAGAGCCTGGAGATCATCTCGGAGCTGGTAAGGAGCGGTATACAGGTCTACGTGCAGACCCCGTTCTTGAACGGCTGCAACGACCAAGGCCCGGAGCTGGTCGACCTCTTCTCCAAGCTAAGAGGGGCCGGGGCCGAGATGCACTATATCTATATACCCTGCAGCCCCATCCACGGCAACAGCATCTACTGGGCCCCGCTCTCAAAGGGTATAGCGGCCGGGGCCTACCTCAGGGCGCACGTCTCGGACAGGGCCATACCGAGGATCTGCACGGCCACCCCCATAGGGAAGATGGACTGGAACACCAGCGGCTGGGCCGTGGGCCCGGACGGGGAGAACGAACACTTCCTTTGGATCCGCTCCCCATACACCCCTGAGTACTTCAAGGCCTTCGCTCCGGTGGCCAATGAGCTGGAAGTGGTTCGGGTGAACGACGAGGGCACGATCGACGTGAAGTACATGGCCCGTATCGGGGACGATGATCTCTACCTGGGCTCCCGGCCCCCGAGGGTGGTGAGGGACAAGGACGAGGACCCGGGTCTCCTGGAGGAGATCAGGGCCGAGGCCATCCGGGACCAGCGTTTCGGCCGCTCCGTAGTGGAGACCGGGTCTGAGGGCGTGGTCAGAGTTCACAAGACCCGGGTGGAGCTCGATCCTGAAAAGGGGCCGGGGTCCCTGGATTACCTCCGGGGACAGGATGCGATTACCGATGTGGTGCTCGCCTCGGAACGGGATATGGTGGAGAGCCTGTCCGCGGTGGAGGAGATCGTGACGGGCCTGGGCGGGATTCCCGGGGTCAATGCGGTGCGCCTGAGGAGCATCAGGCTGAACACCGACCCGTCGCTTTACACCAGGCCGGTGATACGACGCCTGGGTGAGCTGAACCGCCTGAGCGTGGTGCGCCCCCTGAGGGTGGAGGTGGAGACCTGGTTCTTCCACTCGAGCGAGATCGGCCCGGAGCACGGCCGGGTCGCCGCGGCCTTGAGGAGGCGGGGGATATCGGTCTATGTGAACACACCGGTGATCTCCGGTGTGAACGACTCGGCCGAGGAGCTCCACCGCATGGCCTCCGCCTGCAGGGCGGCGGGCATGGAGTTCCATCATGTCTACGCGGCGGGGCATCCCCTCCAGGCGGTATGCAACCATGACCGGCCGGTTGACGTGGACGACCTCCTGGACATGGCCACCAAGGTGAGGCGGGATGGAAGCGGCAGGGAGATACCGGCCTACATCATTCTCACCTACTTGGGGGAGGCGGACTTCGGGCTGAGCTCAAGGCTGATGGGCAGGGGCGGAGATGTCTGGGCCCGCCTGCTGCCCTATGACCTGGCCTATTTCAAGGCCATGGATCCGGCTTATGAGTGGCCGGAGGGAGTGGAAGAGGATCCCGAGGGGCGCCCCGTGGTGAAGGTGCCCGGATTGGCCTCGGCCAGCGGGTTCATGGTGTCCTGATGATACTGAAGGGGGAGGTGGCATGAGATCCGCCGAGTACCTGGAGCTGGAGAACCGTTACGGGGCCCACAATTACAAGCCCCTGGACGTGGTGCTGGAGCGGGGAGAAGGGATTTGGGTGTGGGACGTGGAAGGGAGGCGTTACATGGACTGCCTCTCTTCATACTCGGCGGTCAACCAGGGCCACTGCCACCCGCGGATCAGGGAGGCCATGATGGAGCAGGCGGGCAGGCTTACCCTGACATCCAGGGCCTTTCGCAACGACCAATTGGGTCCTTTCTACGAGGAGCTCTGCAGCCTCACCAACTCCCACAAGGTCCTCCCCATGAACAGCGGGGCCGAGGCCGTGGAGACCGTGATAAAGGCGGTGCGCAAGTGGGGCTACAAGGTCAAGGGCGTGCCGCCTGGTCGGGCCGAGGTGATCGTATGCGAGGGCAACTTCCACGGGAGGACCATAACCATAGTTGGATTCAGCTCTGATCCGGCGACGCGGGAGGGGTTCGGGCCGTTCACCCCCGGGTTCAAGACCGTCCCGTACGGCGACGTCCGGGCCCTGGAGGAGGCGATCACGCCCGAGACCGTGGCGTTTCTGGCCGAGCCCATCCAGGGGGAGGCCGGAGTGATCCTGCCGCCCGCGGGCTACCTGAGGGAGGCGCGGGAGATCTGCACCCGGCACCGGGTGACCATGGTCCTGGACGAGATCCAGACCGGCCTGGGGCGCACCGGGAGGATGCTGGCCGAGGAGCATGAGGGGGTGGAGGCCGATGTGACCCTGATAGGAAAGGCCCTCTCGGGCGGCTTCTACCCGGTCTCAGCGGTCCTTTCCAACACCGAGGTCCTGGGTGTGATCCAGCCGGGCGAGCACGGGAGCACGTTCGGGGGCAATCCCCTGGCATGCGCCGTGGCCCGGGCGGCCCTCAGGGTGCTGGTGGAAGAGGGCATGATCGAAAACGCCCGGGAAGCGGGGGAGTACTTCCTGTCCCGGCTCCTGGAGATAAGGAGCCCCTGGATCAGGGAGGTCAGGGGCAGGGGCCTGCTGATCGGGGTGGAGCTCGCGCCCGAGGCCGGAGGGGCCCGCAGGTTCTGCGAGAAGCTCATGGAAAAAGGTCTCCTCTGCAAGGAGACCCATGAAGACACCATCCGGTTCGCCCCGCCGCTCACCATCCGCAGGCAGGATATCGACTGGGCCATGGAGCGGATCCGGGCGGTCCTGGCCCCGGACTGACGGCCTCGCTCTCAACCCTCGTAAACCAACCGGCCGTCAAAGAAGGTCATATCCACCCCGGCCTCGATTATCTCGGCCGGGTCCACCCGGTATATGTCCCTGTCCAGGGCCACCAGGTCCCCGCGTTTACCGGGCGTGACCGTTCCGAGCACGCCTCCCAGGCCGCGGGCCGCTGCAGGGGCGGTGGTGTAGCCCCTTACCGCCTCATCCACCGTGAGGCTCTGCGCAGGGTACCACCCGCCCTGGGGTGTGCCGTCCCGCCTCGTGCGGGTGACCGCGGCATGGATGCCGACCAGCGGCCTCGGGTCGCAGACCGGTGCGTCCGAGCTCAAGATCAGGGGGAGACCGGCATTGATCATGCTCCTGTAGGCGTAGGTCAGCCCGGCCCTTTCCCCCACCGATCGCTCTATCATGTTTATATCCAGGAGCAGGTTGTGTGGCTGTATGCAGCCCACCAGGCCGAGGCGGGAAAGGCGGGCCAGGTCTTCGGGGCGTATCATCTGCAGGTGCTCGACCCTGTGCGGAACAATGGGCCCGCAGCCCGGGGCGATTCCGAGGCGATCCCGCTCCCGTCTCACCCATTCGAACACCGAGGCCGCCTCCCTGTTCGCCCTCTCCCCGATGGCGTGGATCATCACGGCCAATCCGGAGCCCTCCGCCCGAAGGACCCATTCCCTCAAGGACTCGGGCGGGCAAAGGGGCATCCCGCATTCCGCGTCCAGGTATGGATCGATCATCCAGGCGGTGCGGGCGCCCATGCCCCCGTCCATGAAGAACTTCAAGTGCCCGATCGTCAACCTATCATCACCCAGTCCTGTGCGGAGACCCAAGGCCAGAGCCTCTTCCAGCCGCTCTCCAGGCAGGCTGACCCAGCACCTGAGATCCAGCAGGCTCCGCTCCCTGAGCTTCTGCCAGGCCCTGAGCGCTGGGGGGCCTTCCACTCCCCCCATGAGCTTTACGTCATAGAGCCCGGTGATGCCGTATGAGTGGAGGACCGGGATCCCTTCCTCCATGGCCTCGTAGACTCCTGCGTCGCCGGATTCGGCGATCGCCTCCTTGATCAGGTTCGGGGCGAGCTCGCGGAGGATGCCGGTGGGCCGCCCGGACGGATCGCGGGCGATTACTCCGTCCGGCGGATCAGGGGTCTCCGGGGTTATGCCCGCCCGTTCCAGGGCCGGGGAGTTGACGCTGCACAGGTGGAGATCGCAGCGCCACAGGGCGGCCGGGTGGTCGGGGGCGGCGCGGTCCAAGTCGCTGCGATCGGGCATATCCCCGTCCGGCCAGTCGCTCTCGTTCCATCCGAGACCCAGGATCCATGAGCCGGGGGGCGTCCCGGCCGCGGCCCGGGCCACAAGCTCCATGCACTCGGCGAAGGTCTTCACCGGAGCGAGATCCAGGTGCTTCCTCCCCATGGCCCAGTCATAGTAATGAAAGTGGCTGTCCGTGAAGCCGGGCAGCACCGGCCTGCCTCCCAGATCCAGGACCCTGGTCTCGGGCCTTGCCAGGTGCAGGATATCGGAGTCCGACCCCACGGCCGAGATCCAGCCTCGGGCAAGCGCGACAGCAGAGGCAAAGGGCCGCTCCGGGTCGAGGGTCCGGACCGCCGCGTTCTTCAGTATCAGGTCCGGCTTCATATGAGAAACCCCTCTCCGAAAGGATCGCCCGGGGCGACCACGAATGAGTGGACCCCGGTCACGTGGGCGCTCCCGGTGATCTCCGCCACCACCGAAGGCATGCCCCCCACCACGGTCTCCCTGACTATGCGGGCCTCGAACGTGGTTCCCAGCGGACTCGAATTGTAGTAGATCTCCCCGGGCGCGAGCTCCCCCCGGTGGTGGAGCAGGGTGAGCTTGGCCGCCGTCCCGGTCCCGCAGGGAGATCGGTCCAGGTGGCTTTCACCGTAAATAACGGCGCTCCTGCCCCTGCGGGGCCCGTTCTCCTCGTAGAACTCCGCTACGTCCACCGTTCTCACCTCGGCCCTGGCGGGGTGGCAGACCTCCAACTGCTCATTGGCGCACCTGATGATCTCCATTCCCAGGTCGGTCAGTCTTCGGCCCTCTTCGGGCTCCAGCCGAACCCCGGCCTCGGCCGCCGATACCATGACGAAGAAGCCGCCCACGCAAACCGTGTCCACCCGGATTTGGCCCAGCCCGGGGACTCGGATCTCTCCGCCTTCCCCGTAGACGAACGAGGGCACGGTCTCCACGGACACCGACCCGACCCGGCCGTCCGAGACCTCGGCCCTTGCGGTCATTGGCCCGGACGGGGTGTCCACGGTCACGGTGGTCTCGGGCTCGCGGGCCTCCAGCGCACCGGTCTCCAGGACTGTGGTCACCGCCCCTATGGTGGCGTGGCCGCAGAGAAAGGGGTAGCGCTTGGCGTCCATGTATATGAGGCCGAAGTCCGCCCCTTTGCTAGCGGGCTCGGTCAGGGCCGCAGCCACCATGTCCCTGTGGCCCCGGGGCTCCCTGGTCAGGCACAGGCGGACCGGGTCCATGTGCTCCATGAAGTGGAGGCGCTTCTCTTTCATGTCCCTGCCGGGGATCGGTCCCAATCCCCCCATGATCAGCCGTGTGGGCTCGCCGCAGGTATGGGAGTCAATGGTAACTAGCCTGGATGGGTATAGATCCAGGAGTCTCTGGGCGGCCTGCGTCATGTCCATGGATCTGCTCCGGACGAAATCCTCACCCTGAGGTAGAGCTCGATGCCCCGCTCCCCGGTCTTTGGGCCCACCACTTTGAGCATGGATCCTTCCTCCACCCCGCCGGGGATCTCCACGGTGACCCTCAGGGTCTCTCCGGGCAGGGTGATCCTGAGGTCCCGTTCGGCCCCATCCCGGGCCTCGGCCGGTGTCAGGCGGATCTCGTGTACATTGGATTCATAGGCGCCCGGTCTCGGGCTTTCACGAGTGAAAAAAGGGCCGCCCGCCAACAGATCTTCCAGGTCCTCGAAGTCCCAGTGGAACCAGCCGCCCCCCCGGGAGTGGACCCATGACGGCTCCGGGCCGAAGGACCGTGCACTTCGAGGTGCGCCCCGATTGACCGGAACCCTGCCGCTTTCGGCCGAATCCGTATCCCTGGGAGTGCGGTCCCGCCCGGCCCGGTCGGTCAGGACGTCATAGGCCTCGTTTATCTCCTGGAAGCGCTCCTTGGCCCCTGGATCACCGCCGCTGGTATCCGGGTGGTACCGCATAGCGAGCCTCCGGTAGGCCTTCTTGATCTCCTCCGGCCCGGCGTCCTTCCCGATACCCAGTATGAGGTGGTAGTCCTTCCCGGCCATATGTCCTTACTCCCCACGCCCCCTCTTTCGTGACGGGAGATCGCGGCTGATGTTCCACCCCGATTATATCCAATCCCGGGTTGCGGCACAACCGGGCTCCCGCATCCAGGATAAGGGCCGTGGGGTGGGTAATAAGAGAGATGAAGGGGCTACTCCAGGGAGAGGAGATTGCAGTGGCGGGGCGGGGCGTGTACGAATACCGATTCCCCCCGCCTCAAGGCCCCCATCTTGACCATGCTGATTGCGTGGAGCATGGTGCCGTTTTCGAGCTCTACAAAGTAGCTGACCTCGCCCCCCATATAGCTCCTGTCCTTGATCTTTCCCCGGAAGGTGTTTCGCTCCGGGATGCGGTCGGTCTCATCCTCGGTATAGAGCTCGAACTTCTGGGCCCTGACGACCAGCTCCACCGGATCCCCGGCGGCCCATTCCCGCTCCGGAATCGTGCCGAGCTCGTTTCCGTCCTCCAGCTTGACACGTACGTACTGATCCTCCCTTGCCGCCACAGTTCCCTTGAAGAAGTTGGAGTGGCCGAGGAAGTCGGCCACAAAGTGATTGAGCGGTCTATTATAGACCTCCTCCGGGCTCCCCTCCTGCTGCTTTATCCCGTCCTTCATCACCACGATCTTGTCCGACATGGAAAGCGCCTCCCTCTGGTCGTGGGTGACGAAGATGGTGGTGACCCCCAGCATCTGCTGGAGGTTGTCCACCTCCCTGCGCATCTCCTCCCGCAGGTTCTCGTCCAGGGCGGAGAGCGGTTCGTCCATGAGCAGGACATCCGGCTCGATCACAATGGCCCTTGCCAGGGCTATCCTCTGCTGCTGGCCTCCGGAGAGCTGTGAGGGCATCCGGTTCTCCACTCCGGGGAGCCTTACCATTTCCAGGGCGCGACTCACCCGCTTGCGCATCTCGTCCCTGGGGACCTTGCGGTACTTGAGCCCGAAGGCCACGTTGTCGAAGATGTTCTTGTGGGGGAACAGGGCGTAGTTCTGGAAGATCATCCCCAGGTTCCGCTTGTGGATGGGGGTGTCGTTCACCCGCTTGCCCTTGATGTAGATATCTCCCTGGGTGGGGGTCTCCAGTCCGGCGATCATCCGGAGTATGGTGGTCTTGCCGCACCCGGAGGGGCCGAGAAGGGTGACCAGGGTCCCTTCCTCGATATCCAGGTCCATCTCCTCGACCGCCGCCACCTTGTCGAATCTCTTTACCACCCCCCGGAGCTTGACCACCGGGGATCTGCCTTCCGGTTCCACTTTGCCCTATTCTCCCTGCCCGGTCCCGCCCCGATACGGGGCCGCGGACGGTAATGAGTACTTCTGAATGGGCGCGCCGCCCTTGCGGAGTCTCGCGGGGCGAGACCGGGGGGCGGATTCCCCGCCCCCTTCGCCCCCATACGCCCTAGACGCCGGCCTTGATCCTGTCCCACTTCTCAGCCCATTCCACCTGGTGGCTGTTCCAGTAGGCGGGTTTGGCAAACAGATAACCCTCCAGCTTTCCGGTCGGATCAAACGCCGGGAGCTTCCGGACTGACTCGGGCATCTTCACCTTGGTGGGGTCGAGGCTCGGCGGGTAGTTCTGGCCTTCGGCGACAGCAATGGCCGCCTCGGGCTCCAGCATGAAGTTGAGGAGCTTCTGGGCCACCTCCAGATCGGTCCCCTTGAGGACAAAGATGTACTCCATCCAGGAGTAGGTCCCTTCGGGCGCCAGATATCCGATGGGATGGCCCTGTTTCTGGAGTGCGGCCACCCGGCCGGACCAGGCCACTGTGGCGTAGATCTCTTCGTTGGCCAGGAGGCTCATCAGCTCGGAGCCCGAAGCCCAGTACTTTTTCATCAGATCGCGCTGCTTTCTCAGTGCGTCCCAGACCGCATCCAGGTCGGTGATGTTGTTGGGGCTCTGGCCGGTGTAAAGGGCCGCGTACCACATGTTGGTCCTGAAGTCCGCTCCCCAGCTCCCCAGCTTGCCCTTGAGGTCCTTGTCCCAGAGGAGGGCCACTCCGAGCTCCTCCGCCTTTTGCTTTGGGATCTTGTTCGAGTTGTATGCTATTCCTGTCTGCCCCAGGTCGTAGGGCACTGCGGACAGGGTACCGCCGCTTATCTCCTTTAACGGCTTTATCATGGCTGTCATGACGTTCTTGAGATTGGGGATCTTGCTCTCGTCCAGCTCCACCCCGAAGCCCAGATCCCAGTACCTGGCATAGTCGAACACCGCGCTCAGGTGGGCCAGGTTGTACTCGCCGCCCGGCGGATAAGAGGCCTTGACCTGGGTGAGGTAGGCGTCCATGCCGGTAAAGGCCGCGTCCACCACCTCTATGCCGGTGGCCTTGGTGAAGGGCTCGAAGGCGTACTTTCGCAGTGCCTCGGAGGTCGTTCCTCCCCAGGAGTCGAACCGGATGGACTTGGCCGCAGCCGCCTCCCCGGTCAAGAGCCCGAACGGCCCCCCTGCCAGGCCGGCCGCAGCCCCGGCCAGGCCGAGGTACTTGATGAAGTCGCGGCGGCTTATCTCCCCTTTGCGGTAGCGCTCCGCCATTGCCTCAACTTGGTTTTCCAGATCCTTTTTCATGGGTCTCCTTCCTTTCCTTTTGAAAACGTTGTCAACCGAAAGGGCCCTCACGGCGGACCCGCCACTACTTGCCCCTGGCGAAACGGCGGGTGAGATAGCCTGCCAGGAGGGGGATGGATATGGTCAAGAAGATCATCACCGTGCCGAGCGCATTTATCTCCGGGCTTATGGAGTTCCGGAGCATCCCGAAGATCTTGACCGGGACGGTCTGGCTCGTCGCCGTGGCCCAGAAAAGAGTGGCGGTGACGTCGTCGAAGCTGATGGTGAATGAAAAGAGCATCCCGGCCAGTATTGCTGGGGCCAGAAGCGGCAGGGTGATTTCCTTGAACGTCTGGAGAGGATTGGCCCCCAGGCTCATGGCCGCCTCTTCGTAAACCCGTTGAATGCCCACCAGTCTGGCCTGGACCACCAGCAGGACATAGGGCAGTGTCAGGACCACGTGCCCGATAAGGAGCAGAGCGAAGCTCTTGGGCTGCTGGAGCCACCGGATGAAGAGCAGGAGGGCCACGCCCAGCACCACCTCGGGTATCATGATGGGGGTGAGGAGAAGGGTGTTCAAGGAGTTCTTTCCGGGAAACTCGTACCTTACAAAGGCCATTGCCGCAGGGATGCCGACGGCGGTGGTTATCACCGCGGTGAGGGAGCCCAATATCATTGAGTTCTTGAAGGCGTTGAGGATGGTGGCGTTGTTGGCCAGCTTCACATACCACCGGAAGCTGAATCCCTTCATGGGAAAGGAGCCGAACTGCTCCGGGTTGAACGAGAGGATGATCACCGCCACTATGGGGGCGAACATCCAGACATAGACCAGGATGGTGTAGAGCCTGATTACGGACCAGCCCGAGACCCGGAACATGGGACGCCCCTCTTACTGGAAGCTCTTGAAGATCTGGTTGATCCCCAAGTAGCGGTTGTAGGTGTAGACGATCATACCCAGGAGCCCCAGAAGGATGGTGCTGATGGCCGAGCCGAAGGGCCAGTCCAGGGTCCCTATGACCCGTTTGAAGATCAGGTTGGCGATCATGTCGTTTCCGGGCCCGCCCAGGATCATGGGCGGGAGGTAGGTCCCGCAGGTGAGCACGAAGACCAGCAGGCACCCGGCGCTCACCCCGGGCAGGCTCAACGGGAGGGTCACCTCGCGGAAGGCCTGCCATTCGGTACAACCCAGGCTTCTCGCCGCTTCCAGGAGGCTCTTGTCGATCCCCTCCAGGCTCACATATATGTTCAGGATCATGAAAGGGAGGAGATACTGGATCAGGCCCATGAGCACCGCCCCCTCGTTGTAGAGCATCCCCAGGGGCTGGTCCAGTATCCCCGCCCGCATCAGGAGGTGGTTTATCAGACCGGTGTCTCCCAGGATGTTGATCCAGCTCAGGGTCCTTATGATGAAGCTGATCCAGAAAGGGAGCATGATCAAAATGAGCAGGAAGGGCTTGACCCGGCTCTCGGTGCGGTAGAAGAAGTACGCCGGTACGTATCCCATGACCAGACAAAGGGCCACCGTCTCCAGGGCGACGCGGATGGTGCGTATCAGCAGGGAGGGGTAGAAGAAGTCCGCGAAGAATTTCGCGTAATTCCCGAACTGAAACGCCGGGATGTCCGCTCCGCTGGGGGCCCTCAGCCAGAAGCTGTAGACCACCACGAAGCAGACCGGCACCACCAAAAGGAAAAACACGGCGCTCAAGGCCGGTGAGAGGAGTGCCGCGGGTTTCCAGATGTTTTTCAGCATGGGTCCTTTGATTGCAGGTGGGAGACGGGAAGGGAGCGGCCCGGCTCAGTCTCCGCACCGGATCCGCCCGCCGTGCAGACCGGCAGCCATCTTATCCGGGGAACGGCCCGGAGTCAAGGGGTAATCCCGGAAGCTATGTACTCTGGCGCTTGGACGCATTTAGTATTGTAAGACCTATTACTTCCCCATGTTCGTACCTGATGATTACATCATCATCAGTCAACTCGCTATCGTCGGCATAACTGGGCTTTTTGAAATTAACATAGAGTACGTCTGCTTCAGCATCATAAGAGGACCATAGAAAATTTCCAGGAGTCTTTTTTATTGCAGGTATCAGTTTTATATATTCGGTTATTGCTGACCAGGCCATATTTGTTTTCTCCTCTTAATAAAACCGTATCTTTTTGTCAAGAAGGCTGTTATAATAAATCCATCCGACTCAATTTCACGATAAGGAACAACCAAGAATTTTCCTTTATGAATCTCTCTTATAGCCAGCAATTCGCCATGATTTCCTGACAGCACTAAATGTGGTCGGCCTACAACTTCCAACACTGTCTCCCTCATACCAGCCAGTTCATAATGCTCCTCAACGATATGCATCCACCGTTCTTCAGTCAATCGTATCCGTACGTCATTCACAGATTGTACGCTGTCCTTCACAAGGTACCCTGTCTGAGCCGAATCGGTGTCTGTGGCTATAATTTGAGTTTAGACTGACTGGACCACTAATTTAAGACATTATTATAGCGGAAGGAATGTCCTGGAGGCAAACGAAGAGTTACTGATTGGGCCGAAAAGTCCGTTGCGTTGAGCCTTGATGACGGGATATGCTTGAGTTCATAGTTTCCTCTCTCAGGGGCCGATTCCCGGGGAGGGGCGTGCAGACCGAGGCTGGGCGGGTTGACATGGCTAATATTCCTATAGACGAGGGCTTGGTGAGGCGGGCCAGGGATGCGGCCGCCGGGATAGTCTCCGGCACCCTGGAGGAGATCCGGGGAAAGACCACCACCGCGATCGAGAGGGCGGTCCTCCGACTCCTGGGAGTGGACGGGGTGGACGAGGCCGGCGTACCCTGGGTGAACCTGATAGTGGACCGGCTCCTTGATAAAGGTCTGTTGGACAGGGGCGCGGCCTATTGGTTGGTGAAGGCCCACGTTTCCACGGGCATGCCCCTGGAGCGGGCTGCGGCTGCGGCCGCCGGGGGCGGGCTGGACTTGGGTGCGGGTTCGGGCTCGGATGAAGGCCGGGTCGTGGAGAGGATGGAGGCCTTGGCCCGGCAAGGGCTCGCCGGGGTGGATCAGGCCGGGCGGGCCAGAGATGAGTGGAAGGAGCGCCTGGGCCTGGGCGCCGAGCCCCTCAGGTACGTGATAGTCGCCACGGGCGACATCCACGAGGATGCTCTCCAGGCCAAGGCAGCGGTGCGCCAGGGCGCCGACGTTGTGGCCGTCATCCGGCATACCGCACAGAGCCTGCTCGACTACGTCCCGGAGGACGGGAGCATCCAGGGGGTTGGAGGGACCGTGGCCAACCGGGAGAACTTCCGGGTCATGCGGCAGGCCCTGGACGAGGTATCCGAGGAAGCAGGCCGATACGTCCTTCTCACCAACTACTGCTCGGGGCTTTGCATGCCCGAGATGGCGGTCCTGGGGGCCCAGGAGCGCCTGGACATGATGCTGAACGACTCCATGTACGGGGTGATATTCCGGGACATCAATATGGTCCGGACCTTCATAGACCAGCACTTCTCCAGGGCCGTTCTCGCCCGGGCGGGGATAATAATAAACACTGGCGAGGACAATTATCTGACTACGGCCGATGCCTATGAAAAGGCGCATACGGTCCTGGCAAGCCAGTTCATCAATGAAGAATTCGCCCTGAGGAGCGGCCTGAGGCCCGAGCAGATCGGCCTGGGCCATGCCTTTGAGATGTCGCCGAAGCTGGAGGACGGCTTCCTCTACGAGCTGGCCCAGGCCCAATTGGTAAGGCAGATCTTCCCCCGCTGTCCTGTAAAGTACATGCCCCCGACCAAATACATGACCGGGAACATCTTCCAGGGAAACGTCCAGGATGCCCTTTTCAACGCGGTCTCGATCCTGACCGCCCAGGGGATC
The DNA here is from genome assembly GCA_964647905.1 of uncultured Desulfobacterales bacterium. Taxonomy (GTDB): domain Bacteria; phylum Desulfobacterota; class DSM-4660; order Desulfatiglandales; family HGW-15; genus CAZYJR01. The sequence goes on from CAZYJR010000012.1 coordinate 57,112, forward strand.
CACCTGCTGGGGATGCCCACGGAGGCGGTTCACACGCCACACGTGCATGACCGCTACCTGGCCCTCCAAAACGTAGACTACGTCTTCAGGGCCATGCGGCATCTATCCGACGAGATAGCGTTCCTCTCGGGCGGGAGGATCGAGAAAAGGGCCGGGCGCGTGCTCTCCGACGCCGTGGACATGCTGGAGGAGATAGCCGAGATCGGGCTCATGGAGGCCATAGGCAGGGCCATGTTCGCCGACATATCGAGGACTCGGGAAGGAGGGAAGGGGCTGGGGGGGATTGTAGACAAGTCCGGCGGCTACTTCAATCCTTTTGAAGACCTTCCGGCGGGCAAGGGAGGGGGCGATGAATAGACCGGACGCCGTCACGCCCTACGGTGATGCTCCCGGGGACGGGCTTGTGCAGGTCTCGTTCACCCTGCCAGTGCCGGCAAGTGAGAAGGCCCGCAGGGCCGCACTGATCATGGCGGGAAAGATGGGGCTTCACGAGGCCCGCGTGGTCTGCATGGAAGGGATGGATCCAGGGTTCACCTATTTCATCCTCTACGGCGCCGTACGGGAGGCCGTGGACTACGACTCCATCCGGGTCCACGAGGTGGACTACCCGGCCATGGAGCCGGAAGAGATCAAGGCCTTTATCCGGGAGGAGCTGGGCCGTGAAATCACCGTTGTAGGGGCGTGTATAGGGAGCGACGCTCACACCGTGGGTATAGACGCCATCCTGAACATGAAGGGCTACGAAATGCACAAGGGCCTGGAGAGCTACCCCGGCATCAGGGCGGTCAACCTGGGCGCCCAGGTCCCGCCCGAGGAGCTTGCCGCCCGCGCCATGGAGGAGGGGGCTGACGCGATCCTGGTCTCCCAGGTGGTCACCCAGAAGAACGCGCACCTGCAAAATCTCACCCGGCTGATCGAGATTATGGAGGCGGAAGGCCTGAGCGAGCGCATGGTCCTCATCGTGGGCGGGCCGCAGATTACTCCTGAGTTGGCCAAGGAGCTGGGCTACGATGCGGGGTTCGGCCGGGGCACCTACCCTGAACAGGTGGCATCCTTCATGGTCCAGGAGCTGGCAAAGAGGAAGGGAGGGCAAAGATGATACAGGCTACCATCCGGGTGCGCATGAGCATGCACGATGCCCACTACGCGGGCAACCTGGTCGACGGAGCCCGAATGCTGGGCCTTTTCGGTGACGTGGCCACCGAGCTCCTGATCCTGAGGGACGGGGACGAAGGGCTCTTCGTGGCATACGACTCGGTGGAGTTCCTGGCCCCGGTGAACGGCGGCGACTATATCGAGGCCACCGGTTGGATCACCGGCGAGGGGAGGACCTCACGCAAGATGAGCTTCGAGGCCCGCAAGGTGATCCGCCTCCTGGGAGACCCGGCCAGGCCCTCGGCGGCCGAGGCCCTGGAGGAGCCCATATTGGTGGCCAGGGCCGCGGGCACCTGCGTAACCCCGAAGGAGTGCCAGCGTTACTGAATCCGGTATCAAGAGGAGCGGAGTCTTGGAGGAGCTGATTATCACAGCGGCGGTTGTAGGGGCGGAGCTCACGCGTGAGGACACCCCGTACCTGCCTCTCACCCCGGAGGAGATCGCAGAGGAGGCCCGCCGTTCCGTGGCTGCCGGGGCGTCCGTGGTCCACATCCATGCACGGGACCGGGAAGGAGGCCCCACCCAGAAAAGGGAGGTCTACCGGGAGATAATCCGGCGGATCAGGGAGAGGTGCGACCCTGTTATTCAGGTATCCACCGGCGGGGCCGTTGGAATGAGCGCCGAGGAGCGGCTGGAGCCGGTCTCATTGGCCCCGGAGATGGCGAGTTTGACCGCCGGGACGGTGAACTTCGGGGACGAGGTCTTTTTCAATCCCAGGGGCTTGATGGTCGAGTTCGCAGAAGCCATGAACAAGCACGGGGTAAAGCCCGAGATCGAGGTATTCGAGGCGGGCATGGTGGCAAACGCCCTATGGCTGGAGCGAAAGGGGATCCTGGTTCGGCCCCTCCACTTCGACTTCGTCCTGGGCGTGCCCGGGGCCATGCCGGCCACTCATCGCAATCTCGTCTTTCTCCGGGAGGCCCTACCGGAAGGCTCGACCTGGTCCGCGGCGGGGGTGGGCAGGCACCAGCTGCCCATGGCCGCGGCAGCCGTACTCATGGGCGGGCACGCGCGGGTCGGGCTGGAGGACAACATCTACTACTCCAAGGGGGAGCTCGCCCGGGGGAACGCCCCGCTGGTCGAGCGCGTTGTCCGGCTGGCCCGGGAATTGGGCCGGGAGGTGGCGGATCCGGGCCGGGCGAGGAGCATCCTGGGCCTCTCATGACGTCGCTCTGGGATTCCGTGAAAGAGGCCGGGTACAAGAGTCTTGCCGTTTGCGGCATGGCCAAGAATACCGGGAAGACCGTGACGCTCAACCACTTGATAAGTGGCGCCTCCGGCCGGGGCGTGCCCCTGGGGCTCACTTCCATCGGCCGGGACGGCGAGGCATACGACGTACTCACCTTTCGAAGGAAGCCCGCGGTGGTCGTGGAGCCGGGCTGCCTGGTTGCGACCGCCGAGATGTGCCTGAACTCAGGAACCGCCGCTCTCAGCCCTCTCGAGCGGACGGGGCTGCGGACTCCGCTGGGGACGGTTGTGGCGGCGCGGGCCGAGACGGGCGGCACCGTGGAGCTCGCAGGGCCGAGCCGAGTGGAGGGACTGCGGAATACGGTCGAGAGGCTCCACAGGCTGGGAGCGGAACTGGTCCTGGTGGACGGGGCCGTGGATCGCCGGGGCCCGGCATCCCCCAGGGTGACACAGGCCTTTGTCCTGGCAACCGGTGCGGTGCTGGCTCCGACTATCGACGAGGTGGTTCGGATCACCCGTGTACGGGTGACCCAGCTTACACTGCCGGTCGCCCCGGCCGGGCTACGGTCCCTGTTGAGCCCGGGCTTTGTTACGGTGGTCGCGGGGGACGGTGTCCAGAGGATCCCTGTGGCGGCCGCCATGCGGGGAGCCCTGGCCGGCCGGGCCGCGGGAAGGGGTGGGATCAGGGTGATTGTCGGCGGAGCGCTGACCGAGGGGCTCCTTCGTGAACTGGTGACGAGGGGGATCGGGGTGGTGGTGAGGGACGCCACCTGCGTTCTCATGGATGATGATCTCTTTTCAAGGTTCCTCAAGGCCGGGGGCCGGCTGGAGGTGCTGGAGCCCATGAACCTGGCCGCGGTCACGGTCAATCCCACGTCTCTGGAAGGGCCGGGCTTCGACGCCGCCGGTTTCCACCGGGCCGTCCGGGAGGCCCTGCCCGGCGTGGCCGTATACGATGTGGTCAAGGACCTCGGTGCTTGAGTGAGGCCGGGCGCTCATCTCGAGGACTCTAAAGGAGGCGGGAAGCAGTGAAAAAAGGTTGCCCCTACGGATCGCACCGGGTGTTGGATCCCCCGGGTGTGCTCCCTCAGGCCGCTTGGCGGTTGGACAACAGTATCGAGCTCTATGACAACGAGCTCCTGATCGACGTTGACAAGCTCAATATCGACGCTGCGAGCTTCCGCCAAATCAGCGAAGAGGCGGGCGGGGATCCGGACGGGATCAAGCGGATCATCCTCCGGACCGTGGAGGAGCGGGGAAAGCAGCACAACCCGGTGACCGGCTCGGGCGGGATGCTGATCGGATCGGTAAAGGAAATAGGGGAGTCGTTCCCCGGGGAGGTAAGGCGGGGGCAGAGGATCGCAACCCTGGTCTCGCTCACTCTGACGCCGCTCAGGCTTGCCGGGATCCACGAGGTGGACCAGGAGAGGGACCAGGTGCGGGTGGAGGGGCAGGCCGTCCTTTTCGCCAGCGGGGTCTACGCCCCGCTTCCCGAAGACATGCCCGAGGACTTCGCCCTGGCCATGCTGGATGTGGCCGGAGCCCCGGCCCAGACGGCCAGGCTGGTGCGGCCCGGGGACACGGTCCTGGTGATAGGGGGAGGAGGCAAGTCCGGGCTCTTGTGCCTGTTCGAGGCAAGGAGGCGCACCGGTGTTACGGGCCGCGTGGCGGGCGTCTCATTCAGCGCGGGCGGCTGCTCCCGCATCGGGGATTCCGGTTTTGCCGACATCGTGCTCCAAGCGGACGCCACCAAGCCGCTGGACTTCTTGGATGCGGTCTCCGGCTCTCTGGGAGGGGTGCTGGCCGATGTCACCATCAACTGCGTGGACGTACCCGGAACCGAGATGGCCTCCATCCTCGCCACCAAGGACGGGGGCACGGTCTATTTCTTCAGCATGGCCACCAGCTTCACTGCAGCCGCCCTCGGGGCGGAAGGCGTGGGAAAGGACGTCCGGATGCTGATCGGAAACGGCTATGCCAGGGGCCATGCGGACGTCGTGCTGGATATCGCCAGGCGGGTCAGGCACCTCTTCTGAGCACTTGCCGCCGCGGCGGAGCCGGGAGGCGGGGCGATACGGAAGTCACCGCCTTGACAGCAAAATGGGCTCTATGGTACTTCAAAGACCTGTGACGCGTCGATGAGCGCTTTGCGCACGGCGCGGTAAGAGGCCCTGAGGAACAGGGCCGTTCGGGTCAGCCGGGCCCGAATCCGCGAAGGAGACTTCCAGTGAGCGACGGCCCAGCCAAGCCCGCCCTGGTGGTGGAGGAATTGACCAAGAGCTTCGGATCCCTGGAGGTCCTGAAGGGGGTGTCCATCCACGCGCAGGAAGGCGGCGTCATAGCCATGATAGGCTCCAGCGGCTCGGGCAAGAGCACGCTGCTCCGCTGCATCAACCTCCTGGAGGTCCCGGATTCCGGCCGCGTCTACTTGAGAGGCGAGCTGGTCCGAATGAAGAAGAACAGGCGCGGCGAGACAGTCCCGGAAGACCCCAAGCAGGTGGACCGATTCCGCACCCGGCTGGGCATGGTCTTCCAGCACTTCAACCTCTGGACACACATGACGATTCTTGAAAACGTGATCGAGGCCCCTGTGCATGTCCTGGGCGAGTCCAAGCGGGAGGCCGTTGACAATGCCATGGCCCTCCTGGAAAAGGTGGGGATAGCGGACAAGGCCAACCATTACCCGGTACAGCTCTCAGGGGGGCAGCAGCAGAGGGCGGCCATCGCCCGGGCCCTGGCCATCGAGCCGGAACTCTTGCTGGTGGACGAGCCCACATCGGCCCTGGACCCCGAGCTGGTGGGAGAGGTGCTCCGGGTGATGCAGCAGCTGGCCGAGGAGGGCAGGACCATGCTGATAGCCACTCACGAGATGGGCTTTGCCAAGGATGTCTCGTCCCACGTGATATTTCTCCACGACGGCCTGATAGAGGAGGAAGGGCCGCCGGAGAAGATTTTCGGGGAGCCGAGCTCTCCGCGCTGCCGGCAGTTCCTGTCCACCTTCCTGTAGGACGGAGGCGGGGCGGAGGCCTGAGTCGTTTTCCAATCAATGTCAAGGTAACAAGGAGGGACAGCATGGAGAAATTGAAAAGGCTTTTCGGGGCGTTGATCGTGTTGGTACTGGCCGGGGCCCTGGCCGGTCCGGCCGCAGCCGGGGACTGGGACAAGGTGAGAATCGGTACGGAAGGGGCCTACCCGCCGTTCAACTACGTGGACAAGAACGGGGAGCTCAAGGGCTTTGACATCGATATAGCCCGCGCGCTCTGCGAGGAGATGGGGGTGGAGTACGAGTTCGTGATCCAGGACTGGGACGGGATCATCCCCGGCCTCCTGGCCAAGAAGTACGACGCCATAATCGCCTCCATGTCCATTACCGAAGAGCGCAAAGCCAAGGTGGATTTCACGGACAAGTACTATCAGACACCGGCCAGGTTCGTGGCCGAGAAAGGTGCGGGGATCGAGATCTCCAAGGAAGGGCTGAAGGGCAAGGCCGTGGGTGTGCAGAGGGCCACCATCCACGAGAACTTCCTGAGGGACAAGTTCGGGAACGTGGTGGACATCAAGTCCTATGCCACCCAGGACGAGGCCAACATGGACCTGGTGGCCGGCCGCGTGGACCTGGTCATCGCCGATGCCACGGTGCTCCTGGGCGGCTTCCTGGAGACCGATGCGGGCGAGGACTTTGAGTTCATCGGCCCGGGCTTCACGGATGAGCAGTGGTTCGGGGAGGGGATCGGTATCGCGGTCCGCAAGGAGGACGACGACCTCAGGAAGATGTTCAACCAGGCCATCAAAAAGATCCGAGAAAAGGGCATCTATCAGGAGATCAACGCCAAGTACTTCGATTTCGACGTGTACGGGGACTAGACGGTCCCTGCCGATCCGGCCTGAGACCCCGGGCCGGCGGCCTTGAATCGGCCGCCGGCCCGAGTCGTGCCTGAACCCGAAGCGGAGGCCAGTGGTGCTCGATCTCAAGGGTTATGGATGGCTGCTCTTTGACGGGGCCAAGCTCACGGTACTGGTGGGCCTCTGCTCCATGGCCATCGCCATAGTCCTGGGCCTCATCGGCGCTTGGGGGAAGCTCTCCAAAGCGGGTCCGGCCCGGGTCTTTGCCGGTACCTACACCACGGTCATCCGCGGCATCCCCGAGCTGGTCCTGATCCTGCTGGTCTACTACGGGGTGCCCACCCTGATACAGGACCTGAGCGCGGCCGCGGGCAGGGAAGTGATCGTGGACCTGAACCCGTTCGTGGCCGGGGTGGCCACCATAGGGTTCATTTACGGGGCCTTTGCCACCGAGGTCTTAAGGGGCGCCTATCTGGCAGTCCCCAAGGGGCAGATCGAGGCGGCCAGGGCCATGGGCATGAGCCCGGCCCTCACGTTCAGGCGGGTAACCCTGCCCCAGATGTGGCGTTTCGCGCTGCCCGGCCTGGGCAACGTATGGATGGTCTTGATCAAGGCCACGGCCCTGATTTCGGTGATCCAGCTCCCGGAGCTCATGAGAAACGCGGATATCGCATCGCGCTCCACTCGGATGCCGTTTACGTTTTACTTCGCCGCATCCGTTATTTACCTCTGCATAACAATCGCCTCCATGGTGCTCCAGCAGAAGGCCGAAACCTGGGCCGGCCGCGGCGTCAGGAGGGCGTAGACCATGGCCTTTGATCTGGTCTTAAAGAGCCTCCCGCGATTCCTGGAGGGGACCCTGGTGACCATCGAGGTGACCGGGCTGAGCGTGATCATCGGCTTGTGCCTGGCCGTCCCCCTCGCTCTCATGAGGGTCTCCAGGAATCCTCTCTTGTGGATGCCGGTCTATGGGTTCATTTTCTATTTCAGGGGCACTCCGCTCCTGGTGCAGATCTTCCTGATCTACTACGGGAGCGGCCAGTTCCAGGAGGTCCTGTCCCAAGCGGGCCTGTGGGTCTTTTTCAGGGAGGCCCATTTCTGCGCAATCCTGTCCCTGACACTGAACACCGCCGCCTACACCGCCGAGATCCTGAGGGGGGCCATTCAGGCGGTGCCCTTCGGCGAGGTGGAGGCGGCCCGGGCCTGCGGGATGTCAGGGGCTCTCCTGTACCGCCGGATAATCCTTCCCAAGGCATTCCGACTTGCGTGGCCGGCCTACACCAACGAGGTCGTGTTCCTGCTACAGGCCTCATCGCTGGTTTCCATAATCACCCTGATGGACATCACCGGGGTGGCCAGGGTGATAGCGGCCCGGACCTTCGCCTTCTACGAGATGTTCCTGACGGCGGCCGCGCTTTACCTGATCCTGGTCTACGGCGTGATCTTCCTCTTCAGAAAGATCGAGTACCGCATCTCCGGGCACCTGCGCGGGGCGCCGGCCGCGGAAAAGGACCCCTTGGCCGTGGGTTAGGCCCGGCGGCCCGTGGCCGCCGCCGAGGGGCGCCCGGGCCCGGGGGGCCGGCGCCCCCTGCCGGGCTTGAATCAGTTGAACTTAGGGACGGTGCCGTATTGGAAAGACAGGTGCTAAAGGCCGACTGGCTGCTGCTCTTGACCGCGCTGATATGGGGGACCGCCTTTGTCGCCCAGAGGGCGGGGATGGAGCACGTGGGTCCTTTCACCTTCAACGGGGTGCGCTTCGCCCTGGGCGCCCTGGTGCTGCTCCCCCTGGCCCTGAGATCAAAGCCCCTGGTGCCTTCAGGCAACGAGGGTCCGGCCCTGCAGGGCGCACCCCGCGGCGCCTCCATCTGGGGCGGCGGCCTTGCCGGGGTGGTGCTCTTTGTGGCCGCGGCTCTCCAGCAGGTGGGCCTGGTTTATACCACCGCAGGCAAGGCCGGGTTCATAACCGGCCTATACGTGATCATAGTGCCTCTCATGGGGCTCTTCTGGGGGTTCAGGCCGGGCTGGGGCGGATGGCTCGGGGCCTGCCTGGCCGTGGCGGGGCTCTACCTCTTGAGCGTAACGGAGGATTTCACACTGGCCAGGGGAGACTTCCTGGAGCTCTTGGGGGCCTTTTTCTGGGCCGCTCATGTCCTGATACTCGGATGGCTCTCGCCCAGGGTGAGACGCATAAGGCTGGCCTGCACCCAGTTCGCGGTCTGCGCACTACTGAGCCTGATCGCGGCCTCGGCGGTGGAGACCATCGCCTGGAGCGGCATCAGGGCCGCAGCCGTTCCCATCCTCTACGGCGGCCTGCTCTCGGTGGGAGTCGCCTACACCCTCCAGGTGGTGGCCCAGAGGCACGCGCCTCCGGTGCATGCCGCGGTGATCCTTTCTCTTGAGGCGGTTTTCGCCGCACTTGCCGGCTGGCTGATTTTGGGGGAGGTCCTCGGCCTCAGGGGAATCGTAGGGTGCGGCCTGATGCTCTCCGGCATGCTCGCAGCCCAACTCCGATCCTAGCGGAGCGGGACGCGGGTCAGGGGAGATAGATCGCTCTTCCAAGTGCATCTCTTGCCGCCTCGGCCAGCGATTCACTCAGGGTGGGGTGAGGGAAGGACGTGCCGGCCAATTCCTCCAGGGTGGCTTCCATCTGAATGGCCAGGACCGCGGCCCCGGCCATTTCCGAGGCGTTCTCCGCAATAATGTGTATACCCAGGACTTCACCGTACTTCCTCTCCCCCACCACCTCCACCAGGCCGGTACTCTGAGTGGTGATCATGCCCAGGGTGTTCATGGAAAGCGGTGCCGAGCCTTTGATCACCTCATAGCCCGCCTTGTCGGCCTGTTTGCCGGTAAGGCCCACACAGGCGACCTGGGGGTGGGTGAATGTCACCCTGGGCATTTTTTGTACGTCAAGGGTGCGATTCAACCCCATTGCATTCTCCGCAGCCACGATTCCCCCCTGGGAGGCGACATGGGAGTAGTGCATGTGCTCCGGAAGGGAGACATCACCTATCGCGTAGAGGTCCGGCACTTCTGTCTCCATTCGTTCGCTTACCTTGATGAACGGGGCGTCCTCGTTCAGGCCCACCGACTCGAGCCCCAGCCCTTCGAGCTGAGCCTCCCTTCTAAGCGTCATTACGAGATCCACCGAAACCCGCTCTTCTCCGCTTTTCCCCTCGAGCAGGACCTGAAGTCGCCCTCTATTTCTCTTGATGTGGAGTATGCTTGTGTTGGTCAGGACTGTGATTCCCTGATCCCTCAATGCCTTGCCCAGCCTGGCCCTGATGGTCTTGCTCTCATTGGGGAGAAGACCGCTCTCCGGTGTTACCAGCCACACCCTGGAGTCATAGCGGTGCATGAATTGAGCGATCTCTGTTATCACCGGGCCGCGTCCAAACAGGAGGCACCTGCCGGGCAGCTTGGCCGCTGAGAGGAGGTAGTCGGAGTTGGCCACTTGAGGGAGGCTTTTGTTGGGGATATCAGGCTCCAGCCATTTTGAGCCGGGTGCAAGAATGATCTTCCCGGCTGAGAGCACTTCTCCGTCCACCTCAACCCGGCCCGGCCCTTTCAGTCGGCCGCGGCCTCTTATCAGGGTTACCTTGTTCTTGTTGAAGAGGCTTTCCAGGCCCCGGCGCATGAAGGGAATCAACTCATTCTGCCTGCGCAGCAGAGTGGAGAAGTCCATGCTTAATCCGCTGCAGGAGATTCCCATCTCCTTTCCCAGGTCCAGGCCGGCCAGGATGCCGGATGCCGCCGCCATCTGACCGAAAGGCACGCAGCCTCGGTTCATACACAGGCCCCCCAGGTCTCCGGCCTCAACCACGGCCACTCTCGCGCCCAGTTGGGCGCTGCGGATCGCCGCCGCCGCACCGCCGGCCCCGCCGCCGATAACCAGAATATCGAAGCCTCTCGTGCTCATCATCCTTCCTCTAGCCCAGCATGAGCAAGGGATCTTCAATCATATCCTTGATGGTCTTGAGGAACCTGGCAGCGGGCGCGCCGTCTATGATCCTGTGGTCGAAGGTGAGGCTCAGCCCTATGCGTGCTTCGGCCGCGATTTCCCCGTCCCTTGCCACCGGCTCTTGAACAATGCGACCCACTCCCAGTATGGCGCTCTCCGGGGGCCGGATAATGGGTGTGAAGTAGTCGATGTCTGCAAAGCCCAGATTGGTAATGGTAAAGGTCCCGCCGGCCAGGTCATCGGGTGATATCTCGCTCCGGCTCATCTTCTGGAGGAGTTCCTCTATTTCCTCGTCGATCCGGGTGATGGTCTTGGTGTCCGGAGATCTCACCACCGGGACCATCAGGGTCTCCCTGGCCTCCATGGCAAGCCCGATGTGGATCTGCTTCCATATCCGGATCTCCTCTTGCTCTACGCTGGAGTTGATCCCCGGGTGCCGGCGGAGGGCCGTGGCCGCCGCCTTTATGAGGATCGAGTTGTAGGAGACTTTGCTCCCACCCCTCTTCAGGCGATTCCTGAGAGCCACCAGGGAATTCGCCCTTGCCTCCGTGTGGAGCGAGAGCTGGGCCGAGTGCCTGAGGCTGTTTTGCATGTTCTCAAAGATGACTCGGCGTGCACCTTGGATCGGGATGGTCTCCGCCGCCTCCTTGCCCGGGAAACCGGCCTCTTCCGGGGGAGCCCCTTTGTGGGAAATTTCTCCGGCGGGCTTCGCCTGTCCCAGTACCCGGAGGATATCAGCCCTTACGATCCTCCCGCCCGGGCCGGACCCCGGGATGTCCGCCAGATTCAGGTCGTGGGCCTTGGCCATGGAACGGGCGAGTGGGGAAGCCTTGATGCGCCTCGGGGAAGGAGTCTTGCCGGAGCGTAAGGCAGGGTCCTCCTGTTCCGGGTGCGCCTCTTCCTCATCTGACGGCTTTTCACCGGTTGGAGCCGCGGCTTCTTGCGGGCCTGGATATCGCCTGGTCAGGCTGCGGTATTCCTCCCAATCGCCTGCAATATAGCCAGCGATTTCCTCCACAGCGCAGTTCTTCCCTTCCAGGGCTACATGGACGACAATGCCTGTCGCAGGTGCCGGGACCTCATAGGTCACTTTGTCCGTCTCTATGACCAGGACGATATCCCCCTCTCTTACTTCCTCTCCAGAGCGGCATTCCCAGCGCACCAGCCTGGCGCTTTCCATGGTAAGGCCCAATTTGGGGATCTTGATCTCCACCATAGGAAACGCTCCTACCGTTTCAGGACCCTCTTGACGCCCCGGACGATATCCTCCGCCCCGGGCAGGACAAAGCCCTCCATGACCGGACTGAACGGCGCAGGCACATCCTTGGCGCCTATCCTGGCAACGGGTGCGTCCAAGTAATCAAAGAGCTCCTCCCCGATCCTGGCCGCTATTTCCCCTCCAAACCCCCCTGTCAGGCATGCCTCGTGGATGATGAGGGCGTGGAATGTCTTTTGGACCGATTCTGAAATTAGTTCGAAGTCAAGTGGTTTGAGTGTCCGGAGGTCGATTACTTCGGCCTCAATCCCTTGAGCGGCAAGTCGCTCGGCGGCCTCCAGGGCTAGATAGGTCATTCGCGAGTAGGTGATAATGGTGATATCCCGTCCCGTGCGCTTGATGTCCCCCTTGCCGAGGGGTATGAGATACTCCTCTGGAGGGACTGGCCCTTTCCGGGCGAACAACTTCTTGTGTTGGAAGAACATCACAGGGTCGTCATCCCTTATGGCCGACTTTATGAGGCCTTTGACGTCCGATGGGTGGGAGGGGGCTACCACCTTGAGACCCGGGGTGTGAACGAACCAGGCCTCCAGGCACTGGGAGTGATGGGCGGCCGCTGAAAGACCTCCACCGTCCGGAGCCCAGATTACCAGCGGGATTCCGGCCTGGCCGCCGAACATATAATGCATCTTTGCGGTTTGATTTACGATCTCGTCCATGGCCGTGGTCAGGAAATCCGCGAAATGCATATCCACCACCGGCCTCATCCCTGTGAGCGCCGCCCCCAGGCCAGCTCCAATGATGGAGGTCTCGGAGATGGGCGTGTCAATGACCCTTTCGGGGTATTCGGCTGGCAGGCCTTTGAACTGGCCGAAGATGCCCTCATGGGCCCTGAGGTCCTCTCCGATCATGAACACCGCCTCGTCCCTCGCCATTTCCTCGGCCAGGGCCTCGGCCAGGGCCTCGGAGCAGGATATGATCCTCTCCCCCATGGTCTCCTCCTACCTTCAGCTATTGACAAAGAGGTCTTCCAATGCATCCTCCGGTGCCGGCAGTGGGGCCTCGCCGGCATATGCCAGGGCCTCTTCAACTCCCCGGGTCACGGATTGCCTCATGTTCCTTTCCTTGTCCTTCGGGAGAAGGCCTTCCTTCCGGAGGAGCGATTTGAATCTCTCAATCGGGTCCTTCTTCTTTATGTATGTCTGGATTTCCTTGTCTGAGCGATATCTCTCGGGGTCCCCCTCAAAATGTCCCCTGTAGCGATATGTCTTGTTTTCAATAATACTGGGGCCCCTTCCCGCTCTGGCCCTCTTGACGGCCTTGTCCACAATGCCTCTTACCGCCAGCACGTCATTCCCGTCCACCTCGTGCCCGGGTATGCCATAGGCGGCGGCACGGGCGGACACAGACCCTCCGGCCAGGGAGTAGGAGGCGGGGGTTGTGGAGGCGTACAGGTTGTTCTCGCAGACGAAGACCACAGGAAGCTTCCATATCGCCGCCATATTGGCCGCCTCATGAAAGGTCCCCCTGTTTGCGGCCCCGTCTCCGAAAAAGACCACACCTACCTGGTCGGTCTTTCTCATCTTGATTGAGAGGCCGGCTCCCACAATGATCGGAAACCCCCCGCCTACGACACCGTTCGCCCCAAGGATTCCCAGGCCGAAGTCGGCAATGTGCATGGATCCGCCCTTTCCTTTGCAGTAACCGGTCTTCTTGCCTAGTATTTCCGCAAACATGCGGCCGAGGTCCGCCCCCTTGGCGATCATGTGCCCGTGCCCCCTATGTGTGCTGGCCACATAGTCACCCCGGCGCAAGATCGAGCAGGTACCCGTGGAAGAGGCTTCCTCGCCGATGGATAAGTGTATGAATCCGGGAATAAGGTTCTGTTGGAAGAGCTCGGCAACCTTTTCTTCGAACGCGCGGATGGTAAGCATGGTCTCAAGAAGGTGCAGCTTCCTTTTCTTGCTCAGGACTCGTCCAGCCATCTATCCACCTCTTGAAAACATAGTGATCTGCATCCTCGGGTACCCATCATGGTCTGTAGAGCCCCGCCTTGACAGGCAGATACAGAGAGAGAGAAGGAATAAGGGAGAGGATGATCAGTATTATAACGTCCATGATTACGAACAGGATGGCATGCTTGGCTATTGCATCAAGATCTCCTTTAATCAGGTTGGCCGCAGTGAAAAGATTAACTCCAACAGGCGGAGTCGCCTGACCAATAGCAAGAGCACAAATAAAGATAACACCATACCACAAAGGATCAATCTCAAAAGCCTCCAATACGGGTATTAAAATCGGCATTATTAAATAAGATATGGATATAGCGTCAATAATCATACCAAGAGCAATCAATAAGAGATTTATAAGTATTATCATAACTGCAGCATTAGGTGATATATTTATAATAAAACTTGCTGCAAGGTCAATAATTCCAATAACAGAGGCAGCCCACGTGAAAATACCGGCAAACACTACGATGAACATGATCACTGAGCTTGTAACGGTTGCGTCCACAAGAATCTGGATGAGGTCCCGCCAAGTAATGGAGCGGTAAACAAAGATGGCGACGGCCAGGCTGTAGAATACCGCCACGACCGCAGCCTCTGTCGGGGTGAACATCCCCGTGTAGATCCCCCCCAGTATGATCACAGGGGCCAGAATGGCCCATATGGAGTCTTTCAGTGCTATGAGTATCTCTTTGGGGGTGCCCCGCTTCTCCAGCCCTCGATATCCGCGCTTTCTGGATACCAGGTAAGCGATAAGCAGAGTGCCGGCACCTGTGATCAGCCCGGGTATGATGCCTGCCACAAAAAGAGCGCTCACCGATACGCTGGTAATGTTTCCATAGATGATGAAAGCGATGCTGGGTGGTATGATGATAGAGAGGTCGGAGGAGTTGGCAATGGTGGCCCCGGCAAAGTGCTTGTCATAACCGTGCCTTACCATGGGGGCCAGAAGGATCAATCCCACAGCGGCCGTTGTGGCGGGCCCGGACCCCGACAGCGCCCCCCAAAACATGCAGGTGAGGACCGCCACCATGGCCAGCCCGCCCACTGCTTTTCCAACCAGGAGCTCGAAGAAGTGGGCGATGGTAGCCGCCAGTCCCGCCTTCTCCAGGATTACCCCGGCGAGGACAAAGAAGGGGATGGCCAGCAGAGGGAACGAGGCTATCCCTGAGGCGAAATTCACTCCCAGCATGCCGATGCCGAGGTCGAAGTAGTAGATGGTGGCGGCTGCGGATATGCCCAGGGCGGTCCCTATGGGCAGCCCTAGGACCATGAGGAAGAGGAAGATCGAGGCTATTATCAGAGTTTCCATCAGGCGCCACCCTTTTCGTCAATCGTTCTGATCTTTGTTCTGGCGAATCTGTAGATTCCTGCGAAGACATATACGGACAGTAGAGGGACACCGATGTAGTAAATCCATACCGGGATGCCGAGGGCTGCTGAGGTTGCTTGAAACAATGTCAATTCCTCGTAGATGGCTTTGATCATGTATATGTCGACCAGCAAGAAAAGAGCCGTACTGAGAAAAGAACTGAATACTATAACCGCTTTTTGATATCTCGGCGGAAGGGCATTGAATAGAGTTACCATTCCAAGCTGGCCGCCGCGCTCAAATGCAATGCCTGAGCCTACTACCGTTAGCCATACAAATAAGTTGATTGTTATCTCTTCAGTTGCAGCAAAGGAAAAATGAAAAAAGTATCGGCTGAGCAC
Source organism: uncultured Desulfobacterales bacterium (assembly GCA_964647905.1). Classification (GTDB taxonomy): domain Bacteria; phylum Desulfobacterota; class DSM-4660; order Desulfatiglandales; family HGW-15; genus CAZYJR01. The sequence goes on from CAZYJR010000012.1 coordinate 72,197, forward strand.
ATTTATGAAGGCTATTGATGCCATTGCGAAAAGCAATATGGCAGCCAGCCAGTAATCCAATCGAATTCTTTCTCTTTCTCGTTTCATGCTTGGCACCAAAGGACAACACCATCAGTCATGCTTCATCAGAAGCAAAATAGTGGTGTGTTTCATAGTGATTTTCAAGAGGCGGCCCCTTCGGATGAAGGCCATCCTCAGGGGCTTCAATTCTCTTGATTCCTTACTTGCCCATATCGGCCAGGGCCTTTTCATAGACGTCCCTTCCGATCTTGGGTACCCATTTGTCATAAAGGGGTTTTGTAGCCTCTATGAATGCACTGCGTTCATCGTCAGAGAGAAAGGTCACTGTCATTCCTTTGCTCTCCAGGAATTCCACCGGGTTGGGGACCTTCATGGTGTGGTTGAACTCATTCTTCAGGATATTGATAGATTTTTCCCCATCAAGCCCTGCCCGGCAAAGCGCTGTTTCGAACCGGCCGGACTCCCTGGCCGCCTCCTTGATGGCGTTCTGGATATCTTCTGGAAAGGCCTCCCATTGCTTCTTGTTCCAGTAGATGATCAGTGGGTCCACCAGGTAGTTCCAGAAAGTGGCATACTGGTGATATTGATGGATTTGGACCGGGATCAGCACGCCCACGGGATTCTCTTGGCCGTCCACCACACCTTGCTGGAAAGCGGTGACCGCGTCCCCCCAGTTCATGTTCACGGGATCGGCCCCCAGTTGCCTGTAGATATCAATAAAGATCGGGCTGCCTACTACGCGGAGGCGCAGGCCCTTCATGTCCTCGGGTCTGCTGATCTTTCTCACGCTGTTGGTGACCTGCCTGAAGCCGTTCTCAGCCCAGGCCAGGGGCTTTAACCCTTTGGCCTCCATGGCGGCGAAGATGGCCTTTCCTGTCCGGCCGTTCTCCATCTTGTCCAGGTTCTCGAACGTATTGATAAAGAAGGGCAAAGAGAAGATGTTGCATTCCGTTATCACCGGGGAGATGTTGATGGTGGATTCATAGGCACAGTCAATGACTCCGTTCGCCACCAGTTGTGCTGATTTAAGTTGTGCTCCCTTTAGAAGTGCACTACCGAAATAGGGCTTGATATTGATTTTTCCGTCCGTCTTTTCCTTTACCAGTTCAGCGAATTTGACCGCTCCCATGCCCCAATAGAAGTTGGGCCCTACGTTCAACTGCATCTTGTATTCTTTCTTGAAGTCAGCGGCCGGGGCAGGGTTTGAAAAGAAGAGGACCAATGAAAAGGAAGTTATTACTATAAGAGAAAAAAGCAAATGTTTCCGGAATGGCCTATACATGGCTTACCTCCTTTCTAATAGGAATTGAGTTTTGAGGGGGTTTTTTCTTGAGACTCACCTCCTTTCCGCCGGCTCACAAATAAAGGGTCTTTCTTTCAGCCTAGTCGGCCTTTCTTATCTTTTGACTTGTCAGTTCTTCGTAATTAAATGTCCTTGTCCATCTTCCAGGAATCAAATGCACATGAATCGATCTCGCCGGTCTACGTCCCAAGCTGATGGCCTTGTGAGGGATATTGCCGTTCCAGTAGGCGGCGTCTTCTTTCTTCAGGATGTAATGCTTGCCGCCCAGGGTGAGCCTGGCCTTCCCTTGGAGTACATACATGAATTCCTGTCCGTCATGAGTGGTGGTCTCTACTTCGTCGTCCCGGCCCAGGTAGGTGACGATGGCGGGTTCCATAAACGGGTTTCTCATCCCCTCGGCCAGGAGCTCGAGCTTGTAGGCGGGTTGCTGCAGGGGTTTTGCCCGGGAAAGCACAAAGCGGCGCTCGCCGGGGCGGGTTACAATGTGACTTTCCTCTCCGTCGTCTTTGAAAAAATATCCGATTTCCACCTTAAGGATGCTTGAAATAGCAACCAAAGTGGCAATGGATGGCATGGATAGGCCGTTTTCTATTCTCGAGAGAAGGGTGGCTGAGAGCCCTGCGGATTGGGCCATATTCTTCTGGGACAGGCCTGATTGGGCCCTCAGCCGCTTGACCTTGTTCCCTATCTTCTTGGCGAGATCGTTCTTTTTGTGCATGGTACCCTTCCTGAGATCAGGTGGGATTGCCAGGAAAGGGCTTGCATATTGGTAAAGATAATTTACTTATACTCATAGGTACAACAATCCCCTATGTCAAGGCAAAAATCCGTTTCGCTCCTGCTCCGGCCTCTTTGACATATTCCTAGGGTGAGGGTATGCTTTGCTAATATTATTGGAATGTTGCGGAGGTTTATAGGGTGGCGGACAATCACAGGCTGCCGAGCCTAATAAAGAAGTACTGGTTTCTCTCGGCCCTTTTTCTGGTCTCGATAATTACGGTGGTGGACGCAACCGGCACGGTGGCGGGCCTGGGGAGGTGGGTGAAGGTGCATTACGGAGCCGATCTGGTAATCGCGCTCATCTTCTTCGGCTCCGGGCTCATACTTCAACCCGAAGAAATGAGGGCCGGGGTGCGGGATGCCAAAGGGACCGTGCTCAGCCTGGTTATGATCTTCGTGGTCTCTCCGCTGGCGGCCGTGGTGATCTCCTTATCCCCCCTGCCTCTGGATCCCGGTACCAGGATAGGGCTCTTTCTGGTGGCGGTGATGCCCACGACCCTTACCAGCGGAGTGGTCATGGCGGGTGCTGCGGGTGGGAATATGGCTCATGCCTTATTGGTGACTCTCTTGGCAAACAGCCTGGGTGTGGTGACCGTACCGTTCTCCCTCACTCTGCTCCTGGGCGTGGAGGGGGGAACGGGGGAGGTGGGAATCGACAAGCTTCGGCTCATGGGCCAGATCGGCCTGCTGGTGCTGCTGCCTTTGTTCCTTGCGCTCTTCTTGAGATTGAAGGGGCGGGGGGTCGCCGGAAGTCTCAGCAAGGGGATCCCTGTGGTCAATCAGGTCCTTGTGCTGGCCATTGTCTGGATCGCGCTCTCAGGGGCGAGAGGGACGGTCCTCAAAGGGGCCCCGGATATGGTGGAGATCGTTTGGCTCTCTGTCCTCTTCCACGGGCTCCTGTGGCTTGCGGCCTTCCTCCTGTCGAGGGTCTTCAGCCTGGGTCCCGGGAGCAGAGAGAGCGTCGTCTTCATGGGCGGCCAGAAGACCCTGCCTCTCTCAGTCCTGCTTCAAATGAGATTCTTTCCCGACTGCGGCCTGGCACTGGCATTCTGTGTGGTCCATCACGTGATCCACTTGATGATGGACGGCTACCTCGTGGCCAGACTGAGTAGAGCAAAACAATATTGACTGGGGTGCATTCAGCCGCGCGACCCTCCAACTGGCGGGGAAGCGGGCCCCGGGGGCGGGTCGGGCCCCCGACTCATGCCCCGGGGCTTCGTGATCCCGTCTGCCTATTCCGGGCTCGGGGCGCGGAGCTCCCTCTTGAGTATCTTGCCCTGGGGGGACTTGGGCAGGGCGCGCTCGAAGATCACCCTCTTGGGCGCCTTGTAGGAGGCCATGCGCTGCTTGCAGAAGTCTATGAGGTGCGCTTCGTCCACACTGGCCCCTCCCCTGACCTGAACGAAGGCCGTCACGCACTCGCCGTATTCAGGGTGCTCCAGTCCCACAACCGCGCATTCTTCCACCGCTTCGTGCGTGTAGAGGACCTCTTCGACCTCCCTGGGATAGACGTTCAGGCCGCCGCTGATTATCATGTCCTTCACCCGGTCCACGATATAGAGGTAGCCTTCTTGGTCCATGCGGCCGATGTCGCCTGACTTGAGCCAGCCGTCCTGCATGGCCGAGGCGGTCTCCTCCGGCCGGCCGAAGTAGCCTTTCATCACGTTCGGCCCCCGGACCTGGACCTCCCCGGTCTCGTCCGGGCCCACCTCGCCTCCTTCGGCGCCCACAAGCCTCACCTCCACCATCCCGGCCGGAGTGCCCACGGATCCCGCCTTGTGGCGGTACATGTGGTTGAAGGTGGTGAGAGAGGAGGTCTCGGTCATGCCGTATGCCTCGTATATGTCCAGCCCGAAGGTCTCTTTCCAGCGCCGCACCACTTCGTAGGGCATGCTGGTGGCCGCGGAGAAGGAGTACCGGACCGGCCTGAGATACGGGTGGGATTCGGGGTTGTTCAGGAAGCGGATGTAGACCGTGGGAACCGCATAGAGCCTGGTGACGCCGTTCTCGGATATGGACGCCAGGATCTCGTCCATGTCGAATGAACGGTGCAGGGCCACTGCGGCGCAGGCATAGAAGGATGCGTTCATGATATGATTGCCGGCAAAGACGTGATTCAAGGGCATGAAGCAAAGCCCTACGTCACGGTGGCCGGTGCCTTCGTGATAGCAGACGTTCTGGGCTGTGTAGAGGAGATTCTGGTGGGTGAGCATCGCCCCCTTGGGGATCCCGGTGGTCCCGCCCGTATAGAGGATCACGCAGGCATCGTCCGGTGCGCATCTTACCGGGTTGAAGTCCACCGGCTCCTCCGGGGGGCTCTCCCAAAGGGAGGAGAGCACCTCGTCCTCCTCAATGACCAGGGTTTCAAATGACTGCCCGCTTCCGGCTTCAACCGGGATGTGGCGGACAAGCCCCTCGGTGGTGATCACCATCGAGGGGCGGGAGTCGCCTAGGAGATGGTTTAGCTCGGAGCTCCTATAGGCGGAGCTTATGCAGACCACGGTCGCTCCGAGCCTCACCGCCCCATAATATGCGATGATCCACTCGGGCCGGTTCTCGGCGTAGAGGGCCACCCTGTCCCCCGCTTTGACCCCCATATCCCGGAGATGGAGCGCCGCGCGGCTCACCGCACGGTCCAGTTCCCGGTAGGAAAAGGTCCTGCCCTGATAGATCAGGGCCGTCTTTTCGGCAAAGTATCGGGCTCCTCTGGTGATCGTCTCTGAAAGATTCATGGCTTTCTCCCTTGTAAATCAGCCGGGCCGGTCCCGGCCCAGTCGCACTGATCGCCCTCGAGGCGGCCTCACCGCCGGATACATCTCCATAAGAAACCGGGTCTTGAGCGCTTGTCTCAGGCAGGTACCATCGCCCGGGAGGGTTGTCCTCTAAGCGCCGCCGCTCTCCTGGAGAGGCCACTCGCCCCGCTCCTCCAGCACCTCGCGGAAGGCCTGGAGGGCCTCGTTTACCGCGGGCATTCCGCCGTAGGTGGATAGCTGGAAAAAGACCTCGGCTATCTTGCGGGGGTCGCATCCCACGTTGAGCGCCCCGTTTATGTGGAGCTTGAGCTCATCCGTGGCCCTGAGGGCGGAGAGCATGGCGCAGGCGGCCATCTGTCGTTCCGGCAAAGAGAGTACTTCACGGGAGTAAAGATTCCCGGTGATGTGCATGGAGAGGTCGTTTGCCAGATCCCGGTCGAACGCCTTCCAAGTGAGATAGGGCGGGTCCATCTTGATGCCCTTGCCGAAGAGCCTCTTGGCCGTCTCCTTTGTCCGCTTCTTCAGTTCCTCTCTGTCCATGACGGTTCTTCTCCTCCTCTGACAGGAAACTGTTTGTCGATTGCACACCTTCTATTGCCGGGTCCTATTGTCCCAAAGCGGTCTTTGATATCTCCTTGATCCCGGCCGGTCTTATCCGATGCTCCGCTATGGGGTCAAGGCTCATCAGCCCCTCCTCGGGTGTGGCGGCCGCGTCGTTCATGCCTTATCCCCATATCGAGCCCTCTCCATGGGAATCCCCGGGTCATACGGACATGCGTCTGGCAAAGAAAAAGGAAATCCCCACGGCAACCAAGGGGGCGAGATAAAGCGCCAGCGAAACCAGCACCATGACCTCGTCTTTGACCGCCTCGACTTTTTGCGCGGGCATTGCGACCCTAAGGACCCTCTGGCCGTCGGGGAGGAGCCTGGCTGCGTATACCATGTCCATTTCCATGGTATTGCTGTATCTTACCGCCGTTCCTATTCCCTTTTCCAGGGCCTTTTTCACCTCCGGCCTCTCGCCGTGGTTGTCCAGACCGGCCGCGGCCCGGTCGGATTCCCCCAGGACCTCTCCGGCCCGCCCGATGATGGTCACGCGGACCCCTGCAGTGACTTGATATTCGCGGCAGAAGGCGTCAAGGGAGTCCGGGTCGCGCCCCTCCGGTACGATGCGAGCCAGCACGCGGCTCAGGGTCATCACCTCGGCCTGGATGTGCCGGGTGAGGGTCTCCTGGAGGGCGGCCTGCAAGGCGACCCCCCCTGCGGCCATGCAGACCAAGAGCACGACGGTATAGGCGAGATACAGCTTCCATATATGGTTCCAGCGCATACGGCCTCCAGCTTGATTTCACTCTCATGCGGCCCGCATCCTCCCTACTCGATCCAGCGGGCCGCTGTCAAAAAGAGCCAGGTGAGCACTCCGGCCGATACCGGAGTCAGCAGCCAGCCCGCCCCGATGCGCAAGAGCATCTTGGGGCTTACGGTCCTGACATCGCCCACGATGCCCACACCGACCACCGCTCCCACTATGGCCTGGGAAGAGGACACCGGGATACCCACCTGGGTGAAGATGTGAAGGGTAAGCCCTCCGGCCAGCACGGTGACGAATGCAGTGAAAGGATCCAGAGGCGCTATTCCCTTTCCCACCGTCATCATCACCCGCTTGCTGTAGGTAAGCACCCCGAGCGCAATGCTCAATCCGCCTATGAGTCCGGCCCAATCCGGGCTCAAGAGGCCGGAGCCCACATATACACCGGTCACATTGGCCACGTTGTTGGAGCCCAGGGTGTAAGAGCCGTAGCAGCCCGAGAACAGGATGCCCAGGTAGTACAGCCGGTTCCGGCGGGTGAGGCCGAGAGGAAGGCGGCCCATCAGATGGGAGAGCGCCCGGTGCAGGATGTAGCCCAGGACAAGCCCGCTTATCGGAGTGAATACCCAACAGGTGACTATCTTGAAAAGACGGGAAAAGTCAGCCGAGCCCGCGAGCAACCCCACTGCCAGGATCGCTCCTATTATGGCGTGTGAGGACGAGGCGGGCACGGCGCACAGCGTCATCAAGGTCATAGTGAGCGCAGCGGCCAGAGCGCAGAAGAAGGCCTCCAGAGGGATAAGCCTGGAGAGATTGCTCATCACCTGCATGCACTTGGGGCCTTCAAGCACGGCCCCCAGGACTACGAAGAGGGCGGTGAGCCAAATCGCGGTCCTATAGCTGATGGTTCCAGTGGCGACACCGGTACCGAAGATGTTTGCAGAATCGTTTGCACCCAGGCTCCAGCCCAGGAAACCACCGCTTAAGATCTTCCACATGATTCCCAGAGTCAATCGGACCGCCGGCCGGCCGGTCCTCCACCGCTATTTGGTTATGGCTGCGATGATTCCCAGGTGGTCGCTTGCATCTTCTATGGTGTCGCTCACCGCGCACAGGTGGGACAGAAAATCGGCCAGGATCCTGCCTTCCCAAAAGTCTTCTATGCGGACCTCCCTTGCGTCCTGTATCAGGCCGAATTTCATGTCATCGATCCGCTTTTCGTATATCCTGATGGCCAGCTTCTTCTCCCGGAGGTCTTCCCCTTTCAGCATGGCCCGGAAGGTTATGTGGAGCATTTCACTCATCTTGCTGTTGAGGAAGGCTATCCTGGAAGACTCGCTCCGCAGGGCCTCGGGGAAGGATACGCCGAGATAGCAGGAGGCGGCGTCTTCCAGCCGGTCGAAGACGTGATCCACGATCTCCACGAACTTGGAGAGCTCCGGCCTCAGGTAGGGGAGAAAGGCCCCCTCATAGATGAGGGATATGATCCTGCGGCGTATGGTATCCGCCTCGCGCTCCAGCTCCTTTACCCTTCGCATGCACTTTGCGTCGCTCTTTTCAACGGCCTCCAGAAATGCCTCGCAGCCCCGGCACAAGAGACCGATGTGCCGCTCCATGTCCTCCACGACCTGCGTTTCCTTGCCTTCCCGGCCCAGGAGTTTCTTAAGAAACATCTTCTCCTCTAGCCCTGATTATGAGAGCGGCGGCCATGGCGTCCATGAGCGAGATGACCCCGATGATCTCCGAGCCGTCACAGATAAAGAGGCGCGCCACATGATTCTCCTCCATCAGTCCTGCCGCATCCAGCAGGGACGTTTCCTTGTCGATGCATGCTATGGGGCGGGAGGCGATCTCCGAGACCTTGATCTCGCTGGGATTCTCTCCCTTGGCCAGCACCTTGTAGACAATATCCCTGGCCGTTATGACCCCGTCCTTGAGGTCCCCGCCGGGAAACCGCACCAGCAGGGACCTGATCCTGCGGTCCACCATCTTCTCCACCGCGTCGTATACCGTTCGGTCCGCGTCCACGGATTCCAGCCGGGTGGTCATGAAATCAAAGACCTTCATCGAGTTCCCTCCGTCTCAAGGGTGATGATCCCTTATACCCCAATCCGTGCAGTGCTTCAATCAAAGGCTCTTGCGTTGGGGCAAGTCACTTCAAGAGCGAGGGTCGTTGGAGCCGTTCAGAGTCCGAGTTTGTTGATGATCAAGCGGAATTATTAGAAGCATAGGGCCGCAGGCCTCTGTGCATCAATATGCACCTGATTGTGCCGAGGCCTGGGAGAGAGCGGGTACGGGCGGGATAACCGAAATCGTTACATTTCTACTCGTAGATTTGCCGCCTCTCTTCGCGGTGATCGACTATATACAGGATCTTGGCCTTTTCCCGGAGCTCTTGTTCCAGGTCCTGCAGCTTGAATCGATCCACTCCGTACATGCGGATATAGCTCTTCCTCAGTCCTTCTGGCACGCCCTCGTAAGAGGTCATTATGCTGGCCAGCCGGCCGCCGTACTTCCTTATGACGTCGGCCACCTCTTTGATTGATCCCGGCCGGTCCTCCAGCAGGAAAGCGAACTGAATCCCTCTTTTGCTTACGCCTCCAACCGAGATCAGCACCCGGAAGAGGTCCGTCTGGGTGATCACTCCCACCAGCCCGCCGTCCCTGTCCACGACCGGGGCACCCGAGACCTTGTTCTCCAGCAGGACCTCCGCGGTCTCCTCCACGGTGAAATCCTCGGGCACGGTGATCACATTCCTGCTCATTACGTCTTTGACCTTTATCTTGGAGACCAGGTACATGAGCTCATGGATCTCAAGGCTGCTGGCATCCGAGGCCGAGGCCCTCTTGAGGTCCCTGTCGGTGACCACGCCCACCAGTTTGCCGCCGTCAAGCACCGGCAGCATACGTATCTCGTTTTCCTTCAACAGGTCCGCAGCGTGGATTATGCCGTCTTCCGGCTTCACGGTGAAAAGATTTCTGCTCATCCAGTTTCTTACCAGCATTTGAGCACCTCCTTATTTGAGCATCATTGAACTCCCCTGATTCCTCTCCCTCAATGGTCTCTCTTACATAGAGGGCTATCAGTATATTTCCCTCTTGTTTTCCTTGTGGTCCACCATGTAGAGGACAGGGGCCTTGTCCTTGAGTTCTCTGGTAAGCTCTGGGAGCCTTTCCCGCTCCACCCCGTACATCCGGATGTAGACTCGTCTGTAGCCCTCGGGTATACGTTCGTAGGAGGTCAGTATGCTGGCCATCCTGCCTCCGTACTTCCTGATTATATCCGCCACCTCCTTTATGGATCCCGGCCGGTCCTCCAGTTGGAAGGCGAACTGGACGCCTTTATGCTTCAGCCCGGTAACAGAGAGCATGGCCCGGAAGAGCTCGTTTTGTGTGATGTTGCCCACCAGTCGCCCGTCGCGGTCCACAACGGGTGCCCCGGAGATCTTCTTCTCCAGGAGTATCTCCGCCGTCTCCTCCAGGGTGTAGTCGAAGGGGACGGTGACTGGTGGGCGGCTCATGATGTCTTTCACCTTGATCCTTGAAAGAACGTATAATAGCTCGTGCACTTCCAGTGTTGTGGCGTCCGAGGCCGAGGCCCGCTTCAGGTCGCGATCGGTTACCACTCCCGCGAGCTCCCCGTTCCGCATCACCGGCAGCATCATTATCTCATGCTTTTTCAAGACATTGATGGCGTCGAGCATGGACTCGTTTGCGTCCACGGTGATGACTTCTTTTCTCATCCAGTTTTTGACCAGCATCCGTCTCCCTCCGGGTTGAACCTCTCGGCTTGGGGTTTCGACCGACTGAATCAACTTACCACGGCCCGGCTCCCGCATCAAGCCGTGGGCGGGGCTTGGTCTCCTCGACCGGTTTGCGTAGCGGGCCCGAGTCGAATGCGGTCGTCCTTTCGGTCATTGCTGCCGTTCGCAGGCTCTCCGCCCGGCGGTGGGTGTAGCCGCGCACCCCGCCGGATCGCTTCCCCCGGATTTCACGCTCTATAGCACCAGGAGAGCCGGGGCGATCACCTTGGGCTGCTTTGGAGCACTCCCCTGGCGGTCTCCAGGATCCCGTTCGGAAATCCGACCATGTTGTAGACCACCAGGAAGCCTATGGTCCATACCGCCACCATGCACAGGACCCACAGCACGAAGCCGTATTTTACGAAGTCCATAGGATGGATCATCTTCTCGCCGGTGTCCGGGTAGACCCCCAGGCCGTAGACGATGGCGTTGTTCGGCGTCCCCACGATCAGGAAGTGGGCGAAGGAGGTGGCAAAGGCGACCGCCAGTCCAACGGCCCACGGCTCAGCCGGGTGACCGGTCATCAGTCCCATGGGGATCACGATGGGGCCGAGCAGGGCCGTGGTCCCGGCATCGGACATGAAGTTGGTCATCAGCCCGGAGAGCCCGCTCAAGCCCACCCACAGGCCGAAGCCGGAGCTCATTCCTACAACCTCCAGCACCTTCAAGAAGGTCTGGGCGAGCCAGAGGGCCGCTCCGGTCTCCTTGAGCAGTGCACCCAGGGTGAGGGCGCCGCAGTACATGAACCAGGCGTCCCAGGAAATCCCGTTCAAGATCTTTTTCCAATCCGTGGTCCTGAAGATGACCGGTATGAGTAAGGCGAGGAGGGAGGGGCCTCCCAATCCCAGTTCTTCGCCCCCGATTATCCAGAGGAACAGTATGAGCAGCAGCATCCCGAAGGTCACGTATTCGGGGTACTTCATGCTTCCCATCTTTTGGGTCTCGGCCTTAATGGCCGCCAGCCCGGGGGTCAGGTCCTTGGTCCGGATCTTCCTGCCGAACAAGACAAGCATGTAGACCGCCACCATAACGCCCAAGATCGGCACCATGGGAAGCCCGTACTTCATCCAGGTGAAGAAGTCCATGGGCACATTGTACTCGTTCCAGAACCCCATCATGATCACGTTCCTGCCGCCTGCGGCCGGTGAGCCCACGCCGCCCACATTCAGAGAGAAACAGAGGGCGAAGAGCAGGAACTTGGCCAAGGCCGGGTCATGTTCAATACGGCCCTCCCTGCTGTTTGCAGCCACTGCCCCGAAGTATACCGCGGCCATTACGGGCGTCATGAATGCGCACATGGCATGGGCGGATATGAATGAGCCCACCACGGCCATGCTCACGCAAAGGACGAACACCGGCACCAGGAAGCCACGGGTCCATCCCAGGAGCCACGCAGCCAGGCGCTTGTGTAGACCGACGTCCACCACGGCCACACCCATCGCCAGGACGCCCAATAGGAACATGGGCGCGTCCCCTGCGAACGTCTTGCCGATCTCGTTGCTGGGAAGCAGGTGCAGGAAGTAGGCGAGTGTGGGCATGAGGATCCCGGTGAGTCCGATGGGGATCGCCTCTGTGGCGAAAAAGATCACGGCCATGGGAATGATCCCCAGCACCATCATGGTCTTCCTGGCTGCGCCCTCCACATCGTGCGCCACTTCCCACTTCATGAGCTTGTCGGCGAACCCGAATTTTTCCACGGTATCGATGGCGCTCTGGGGGGTGGGGAGGATAAAGCCTACCAGGACGAATACGCTTACTCCGATGCACAACCAGAGCACCTTGTTCCCGAGTATGCCGCCGCCGCCTCCGCTGTCGTGTCCCGGATCGTAACTCATATGTCTCAGACCTCCTCGCTCTCCGGTTCGGCCGGTTCCTCCAGTTCCATTGGAACGTCCCGGCGGGAATCAGATCTCACAGGCCTTGATTCGCTGGAAGATTTCCTTGAATACGTCCGTCAGGCGCAGGACTCCAACGATTTCCTTCTTACCCCCGGTCACCAGGAGTGATTGGTGCCGGCCCATTACCAGCATGTGTATGGCCTCGTCCAGGGGGGCGTTCTCATCCACGAACTCACCCTCGGAGGGGGTGTACATGAACTCCTTCACCTTGATCTGCATCGACTTTCTGCAGATGTCGGACAACGGCCTGTCCCATAAGGAATACTCCTCGAGCATGGAACGTAGGAAGCTGGGGCTGAAACCGGTCTCGGACAGCCCCCTCGGAGCCACGATGTCACGATACCTGGGTTCCAAGGCCTTTATGGCATCCAACTGGCTGACCTTGCCCACGATCTTCCCTGTCCTGTCATAGACCAGAACGGCCCTGTGGAGATAGTGATAGCGTCTCCTGTCCAGCTCTTCCTGGGCCTTTTCAAGGGCCAGCACCGCTTCGAAAAGGGTGGCCTCTTGGGAGACCGTGGCATACTCTTCAAGCGGGACCATCAGGTCCTTAACGGAAGTCGTTTTCATCCTAATCCTCCGTAAGTATTGGATGAAATGGTCTGATTCAAATTCGTTCCACTTCGTGCCATGATTCACAATCGTTTACACCATCCTTGAGGCGATGTCAAAATCAAAGAAAACGAAGGGTCTCTCATTTTGGCGTTGGATTCGGTCAGGGAAAGCCGCCTGGATCAAACTCGGGGTCGACATTGAGGCTATGATCATAACTTTCCGTACTTCTTGAGCTTCTTGTGGAGGGTCTTGCGGGTGATTCCCAGGCGACGGGCCGCCTCGCTCTTGTTCCCCGCGGTCTCTTCCATGGTCTTCAAGACGGCGGCCCGTTCCACTTCCTCCAGGGACAGGCGGGGGGTGGGCTCGTCTTCCCGGGAAGGGTGAGATCCCGAAGGCCCTTCCGCCCCGCCGGCCATGGGAAGGTCCGCCTGTTCCAGGTACTCGGACCGGGAAAGCACCACGGCCCTCTCCATTACGTTCATCAGCTCCCTGACATTCCCAGGCCAGTCGTAGCGCAGGAGCGAGTCCATGGCCTGCGGCGTCAGGCCCTTTATCTCTTTCCTGTTCCGCCCGGCGAACTCTTCCAGGAAGTGCTGGGCCAGGAGAGGTATGTCCTCGCGCCTGTCCCTCAAAGGGGGCATGTGGATCGTGACCACGTTCAGGCGGTAATAGAGGTCCTCGCGGAAACGGCCCGCACCGATCTCTTCCAAGAGATCCTTGTTGGTGGCGGCTATGATCCGTACGTCCACTCGTACGACCTCCTCGCCTCCGACCCTTGTGAGCTCCCTTTCCTGAATCACCCGGAGGAGCTTGGCCTGCATGGCCATGGACATCTCGCTTATCTCGTCCAGGAACAGGCTTCCGTGCTGCGCCTGGCGGAAGCGGCCGTCCTTTGTGCGGTGGGCGCCGGTGAAGGCGCCCTTTTCATGCCCGAAGAGCTCGGATTCCAGGAGGGACTCGGTGATCGCGGCGCAATTGATCTTTACAAAAGGCCCGTCTTTTCTCGGGCTGTTGAAATGAACGGCCCCGGCGATCATCTCCTTCCCGGTCCCGGACTCCCCGGTGATAAGAACCGTGGCCTCGGAGGGGGCGACTTGGCTCACGGTCTCCAGTACCCTGGACATGGCCTCGCTCCGGCCGATTATGTCGCGCCTGTCAAAGTGCTCTCCCAGGCGCTCCCGAAGCCGGCGGTTCTCTTCCTTGAGCCTGGTGTGGTCCATGGCCCGCTCCATGGAGTGCCGCAGCTCGTCAAAGTCCAGGGGCTTGGTAAGGTAGTCGTACGCCCCGTTCTTCAAGGTCTCCACCGCGGTCTGCACCGAAGAGTAGGCGGTCATGATAATGATGGGAATGGCCGGGTTGAACGCCTTTACGGCCTTGAGCGCCTCGGGGCCTGAGAGTCTCACCATGCGGATGTCCATGAGTATCAGGTCGAACGGCCTCTTGTGCACCATGTCCACGGCCGTGTCCCCGTCGTCCGCCTCAGTGACGCTGTAGCCCCACCCCCCGAGCAGGGTGCTCAGCATGGTGCGGTGCGCCGGGTCGTCGTCCACCACCAGTACCGACTTCCCCTGAGTCTCCTTCATCGCGTTCCCTCTCGAGAGTTGCCGGGAGCCCGCTGCGAGTGAACCTCTCCATTCCCCGCAGCCATGGGCAGGAGTATGGACACCTTGGTTCCACGGCCCTTTCCGCTCTCCACAATCATATCTCCTCCGTGGCTCTCGACGATCTTATGTGCTATGGCCAGCCCGAGGCCGGTACCCGAGGACTTGGTGGTGAAGTATGGGTCGAAGACGTGCTCCAGGTCTTCTTCTTTTATACCCGCCCCGGTGTCGGCCACCTGTATCCGCACAAAGGCCCCGTCAGGCTCGAGGGCGGCCGAGACCCGGAGTGCCCCTCCACCGGGCATTGCCTCTATGGAGTTGAGAAGGAGGTTCAAGAGGACCTGGCCCATCCGGTCCCGGTCCATCGGCACCTCCTCGAGGCCCGCACCCACTTCCCGGTCCAACCGCACGCCCGAATCCCGGGCCTGCGCCTCCACCATGCGCAGGGAGTGTCGAACCAGGTCTTCCACCGAGGAAGGGCGCTTCTCCACGGTCATGGGTCGCGCAAAGTCCAGGAGCTGCCCTATGACCCTGTTCAGCCTGTCCACCTCCTGGATCAGGATCTCCGCCGTTTTCTTGTCTTGGGGCTGGTCCTTGTAGCGCTCCCGGAAGTAGGTGGCGAAACCCTTGATGGAGCTCAAGGGGTTGCGGATCTCGTGGGCCACGCCTGCCGCCAGGCGCCCCACCGATGCAAGCCGCCTGCTTCGCTCCACTTCCTGCTTGAGGTTCTGCACTTCGGTCACGTCCCTGAAGAGCAGGAGCAGGGCCGGCGCCTCCTCGTCTTCCCCTTGTCCCAGCGAGCTTAGGCTCGTCTCCAGAGGCACCCGCCTCCCCCCCTCCAAATCGCAGGCCACTTCCAATTCACGGCTTTCCCCTCCATCCAAGGGGCGTCCGAGAACGCCCATCAGCTCATCCGGCAGTATCTCCCCGGCCGGCCTCCCCAGGACCGGCCTTCCCCTGATTCCCAATACCTTGCGGGCCTCCCGGTTGACGGCCGCGATCCTCCCTTTCCCGTCCAGGGCGACCAGTCCTATGGGCATGCTCTCCACCAAGTGGTCCGAGAAGGCGCGCACCCTGCTGAGAGAGCTCCTGGCGGTCTTGTAGGCGTGAAGCACGAAGAGTGAAAAGACCCCTGCGAAGCCTATCAAGAGCAGGATCACCGCCATCACCACCGTGTGGCGGGCCTCCTCCTTCCTGGCCGACTCTATGGAGCTCACGTCCAGTCCCACGAAGATCACAGCCGGGTCGTCAAAACCGGTGGGCCTCCACCGGTGAACCGAGGTATCTTCACTCCGGCGGGCCATTCCGTGCCGCATGAACGGCTGGGGCGCAGGCACCGGCATGAACCTCCGGTAGACCTCGAAGACCGGCCCCCCGTCCGGCCCGGTCACTCGCCGCCATGCAGCCTCCCCGGATCCCGAGGCCCGGTCCAGGTCCAGTCCTGCGCCGTAGCTCTTCCCCACCATGTCGAGATCGTTGTGGGCCAGTATGCGGCCGCCGGCGTCGGTTACCAAGAGGTGGACTATGTCCGGCTGCTGGGCCGTCTCCTCCAGGAGGTGTTGGAGCTTGAACGAGGTCCCGCGCATCCCCATCATTCCCATCATCCCTGTCCTGGCGCCCGCTTCAAAGGCCCTGATCAAGGCCGCCCCCTTCTCCGCCAGAAGGCGGGTGGTGCTCTCCTGCTGGCGGCGGATGTTCTCCGCCGCCCAGAAGATGAAAATCGGGGCAAGTACTATGACCGCACCCAACAGGATCCAGGGGGGCATGCCCAGCCAAGCGCCTGGGCGCCTCTTTCCTTTCATCGCCCGGCCCCTTCCGGTCCATCCGCCGGCCCCGCCGTGTTCACCAGGACATGGACTCTCACCGGTTGCCCGATTCCTTTCACCGACACTTCGAAGGATTTCTTCTCAGGAGGCCTCGGCTCCGCCGCCCGGTAGGCCTGGTCCGATAGGAGGATCTCCCCGGGTCCGGCCTCTGCCTGTATTCTGCTGGTAAGGTTTACGGGCGATCCCACTATTCCGTACTTGGCCCGGGTCTCTGAGCCGATATTACCCACGACCACCGGCCCGGCATGGACTCCGATCCCGGTCTCCAGGGCGGGGAGATTCCGCTCTCCAAGCTCCCCGTTGATCTCCTTCATCCTGGACTCCATGTCCTGAGCGCACCTGACGGCGCGGTCTACGGCCGAGCCCAGGGGGCCCTCGATGGGATCGAAAAAGGCCAGGACGCCGTCGCCGAAAAAATCCACGATGATGCCTTTGTACTCCTTTATTACCTCTATCATGTGCCCGAAGTATAGGTTGAGAATCCCCAGGGTCCCCTCCGGGTTCAGGGTTTCGGCGAGCGCCGTGAAGCCCCTGATGTCCGACATCAGGATGGCCACCTCCCTCTTGTCCCCGCCCAGCCTTGTGGCCTCGGGTCTTTTGAGTAATTCTCTGGCCACGCCTTCATCCATGTAACGTCCGAATGTATTTCTTATTAGATCTCTTTCTTTCAATCCTTGTACCATGGCATTAAAGCTGCGGGTCAGTTGACCGATCTCGTCATCGGCTTGGACCGGCAACGGGCGGCCGTAACTCCCCTGGGCCACGTCTCCCGCGGCCCGGGAGACCTCTCCGATGGAACGGGCAACCCGGCCGGTCACGGTCCGGATGAGGAGGAGACTTACAAGGACCGCAAGCGCCCCTGCAACCGCATAGTACAGCCTGAATCGAACAATGGGCGCCAGAATTTCCTCTCCGGGGGCGAAAATCACCAGGGCCCATGGGGCCCTGGCCATCTTATAAAACCCGGCTACCTGCGCCGGGGGGTGCCCCTGGCCCAGTATCGTCCCATGGTCTCTTGTCTCAAGCTCCCTTAAGACGGCGAGTTGGAGCTGGTCGCCCGACTCCCCGAGCCTCGTGCATTCCTCTTCCATGGGACTGGTCCTGGCCAGTATGCGGCCGGATCGGTCTATGATGCAGACGGCGTCGCTCTGCCACCAGCCGAGATCGCTCATGTCCCGGATCAAGTGCTCGAAGGTCACCATGACCTCCAGCCTGCCAACGGTCCGGTCCGCCTCGTCCTTGAAAAGAGATACCAGGGTGACGATTTCTTCTCCTGCCCGGGCGCTGTACTCCGGGGCGGTTATTCGCGCGATCTGCCCGTGGTGGAAGTCCATCATGGGCCCGCGGCCCATGCCTGAATGACCCGGGCCGGGTCCCCTCCGAGCGCTCTCCCCTTCCTCCCAGGAGACCTCCACGGCATAGACTCCCTCCAAGCCCTCAATGCCTTCAAGCAGCCATTGCCTGACCCCGGGAGGGGTGCGGCCGGGCGACGCCTCGTAGAGCATCTCGATCCTGTCCAAGGGGCGGCCGAGTCGCATGTCGATGTGATGGGCCGCACGCTGGAGCTTTAGTATGGCGGCCTCTCTCCATTGATCGAGCATTATGCTCCTGGCGTAGAAATAACCCAGCCACCCGGTCAGGAGCAGCAGTCCTCCCACCGGGAGCAGGATCAACAGGGCCATCTTCCGCCGGAGCGTAATCGACCTGAAAAAGCGCTTCATTCATACCTCCCCGCCGCCGGTGCCATGGATTCCCTTGTGGCATGCAAGAATCTTACCGTTCCGGCACTTGCCCGGGCCGGAACCCGGTCCTGCCCCTCATCCGGGTAAGAACTACCCGAATATGGGGGACAGGCTGGATACAAAGTATCCGTTTTTGGGATACCGCTTTCAAGGGCCAAGGTTTCCGGGTTCCGCATGCGGGTTAAAAATCATGTAATTGCGTTGGGTTATATGCGTGCCGGGGCTTCTGGCATGCTCCTTGCCTAATCTGAGGGCAAACACATACACCGGATCCGGAATCGGATCCCATCAACCAAGAAAAGGAGGGACTGAAAATGAAGCGTACTGTCGGACTGATCGGAGTATTTCTGCTGACGGCGGCCCTGGCCGTGCCTGTTATGGCACAGGGGCCTGGATGGGGCAAGGGACGCCCCGGACGAGGCGGATGGGGCCAAGGCCCCGGTAGCGGCTGGGCAACGGGCGGGGGCTACGCCTCCAACCTGAACCAGGAGCAGCAGTCCAGGGTGGAAGACATCCACCGGAGGCACTATGAGGAGACCGCTCAGGTCAGGGCGGAGCTCTGGGCCAAGAAGGCCGAGTTGAGAGCCCTTCTGGCCTCCGAGTCCCCTGATGCGGCCAAGGTCAGGGCGGTGCAAAAGGAGATCAATGATCTCCGGTCCACTCTTTCGGACAAGCGCACCGATCTGAATCTGGAGCTCTCCAAGGTGGCCCCCGGGGCCGGATCCTCCCGCGGCCACGGGCCGGGTTACGGCCCTCATATGAGAGGGGGCTATGGTCCTCACATGGGCGGCGGTTACGGTCCGGGCGCCTGCTGGCAATAGGAACGGTGATCCCGGTTTAGCGCGGGGCGGGGGTTGCCCCCGCCCCGGGACCTAGCGCCGCCCCCTTGCCCGAGGCAGGGAGGCGGCGGGTCCATTCGGGAGGGATGGAGCCATGGAAAGAGAGACCGGTACTGTGGAGCAGGTGCTTCCGGGCGGATGGGCCCGGGTGATGGTCACCAGGGGGTCGGCCTGCAGCCGATGCTCACAGACTTCCAGGTGCTGCATCACGGCCGGCCCGGACCGGATGTCTGTTAGGGCGAGGAACCAGGCCGGGGCGCGGGCGGGTGATACGGTCTCGCTGCGGGTGAGGTCGGGGGCCTTGGTCCAAGGGGCGGCGGTTATGTACGTGCTGCCCCTTGTGGGACTGCTGGCCGGCGCTTTGGCCGGAACCTCGCTGCAGGGCGTTATCGGGCTGGGTGAGACGGCCGCCGCTGTGCTCCTGGGATTTGCGGGCCTGCTGATAACGATTCCTGTATCCTCTTTTCTCTCCAGGAAAATGTCCGCCAAGGGCGATCTCACCCCTGTTGTGGAGCGGATCGTCCGCGGGCAAGGAAGGTGACTGCTTATGTATTCGACGAACTGGCTGACGGGCGGAGTGCAGTGGCACGGCAACTGGAACATGGGCCCCGGGATGATGGGCTGGGGCGGGGGATGGTTCGGCTCCATATTCATGATAATCTTCTGGGTGGTTCTAATAGTCGCCCTGGTGGCCCTCACCCGCTGGCTCCTGGCGAGCGGCCGGGACAAGGGCGACGACGGCAAGGCCTCGAGGGACGAGGCCTTGGATATCCTAAGGAAGCGCTACGCGCGCGGCGAGCTGGACAAGGAGGAATTCGAGCAGCGCAAGAGGGACCTCCTCGAGTAGCGCGCCTCTCCCCGGGCCGCAACCTTTTCCCCGAATCGTGACTCTGCACTGTAGTGTGGACATTTTTCCTATTGATCGAGTATGATTGAGGGCCGGAATCGGCGATCGCTCGATCCATCCGACAACCGGCAGAAAGGGGTTGCATCATGAATACCGCCAAGATTCGTATTCCCAACATATCCTGCGGGCACTGCGTCAAGACCATCGAGCGCGAGCTCGAGGCCTTGGAAGGGGTGAAAGAGGTCAAAGGAGACGCCGGGGCCAAGGAGGTCTCAGTGGAGTGGGATCCACCGGCCGATCTCGAGCGCATCAAGGCGGCTCTCCAGGAGATCAACTACCCGGCGGCCGAGATCTCATGACCGGTGCGTCTGTTCAGGAGCCCGGCGTGAGCGAGCGGACGGTAAGGCTTCCGCTTACCGGGATGAGCTGCGCCAACTGCGCATCCAGCATTGAAAGGAGTGTGGGCGGGCTCCGCGGGGTGAGGGAGGCGAACGCGAACTTCGCCTCTGATGAGGCCACCTTCACCTTCGATCCGGACAAGGTCCAGGTCAGGGATCTGGTCCGCGCAGTACAGGACGCGGGCTACGGCGTGGTCAAGGCCACGGCCGAGTTCCCCGTGACCGGGATGACCTGCGCCAACTGCGCCATGAACATAGAGCGGGCCCTGATGCGCAAGGTCCCGGGAGTGCTGAGCGCATCGGTCAACTTCGCCTCGGAGCGGGCGGTGGTGGAGTACATACCCGCCTTGACCGGCCTGGAGGAAATGGCGGCCGCCGTCGAGGACGCGGGCTACGGAGCGGTCCTGCCCTCGGAGACGGGGGAGGAAGACGTGGAGGCTGCTGCCCGCCGGGCCGAGATCCGCGAGCAGACACGAAAGTTCCTCGTAGGGGTCCTGTTCGCGGCCCCCCTCTTCGGCCTGAGCATGGGCCGCGATTTCGGACTCCTGGGGCCTTGGGCCCACGCGGCGTGGATGAACTGGCTGTTCTGGGCCCTGGCCACCCCGGTCCAGTTCTACACCGGGTGGGACTACTACACCGGGGGGTGGAAGAGCCTGAGGAACGGCAGCGCCAACATGGACGTGCTCGTGGCCATGGGCTCCTCGGTCGCGTACTTCTACTCCCTGGCCCTCCTGATTTACCCCCCCCTGGGCGAGCATGTGTACTTCGAGACCTCGGCGGTAATCATAACACTGATCAAGTTGGGCAAGATGCTGGAGGCCCGGACCAAGGGGCGCACCGGCGGGGCCATAAGGAAGCTGATGGATCTCCGGCCGAAGACGGCGACGGTCCTGGTGGACGGACAGGAGACCGAAGTGCCCGTTTCCAGCATCAAGACCGGCGATCTGGTGGTGGTGCGGCCTGGGGAGAGCATCCCTGTGGACGGTGTGATCCAGGAGGGCGGCTCCAGTGTCGATGAGTCCATGCTCACGGGTGAGCCCCTGCCGGTGGACAAGACCCCGGGAGACCAGGTTACAGGCGGCGCCATAAACAAGGAGGGCTGGATCAAGTTCCGGGCCACGCGCGTGGGCAAGGAGACCGCCCTGGCCCGGATAATCAAGCTGGTACAGGAGGCCCAGGGGAGCAAGGCGCCCATACAGGCCCTGGCCGACAGGGTGGCGGCCGTATTCGTGCCCGGAGTGATAGGGATCGCCATGGTGACCTTTGTGCTGTGGTGGTCCGCCGGGGGGGAGTTCGTCCCGGCCATGATCCGGCTCGTGGCCGTGCTGGTGATCGCCTGCCCCTGCGCCCTGGGGCTGGCCACTCCCACGGCCATAATGGCCGGTATGGGAAAGGGGGCTGAGCGGGGGATCCTGTTCAAGAGCAGCGAGGCCCTGGAGGCGGCCGCCGGCCTGGATACGGTCATTCTGGACAAGACAGGGACCATAACCAGGGGCGAGCCCGCCGTGGTAAACGTGCTTGCCGGCGGCGACGGCGGTGAAAACGAGGTGCTGAGGCTGGCGGCGGGCGTGGAGCGGGGCTCGGAGCATCCCCTGGGAAAGGCGGTAGTGAGGGAGGCCGAGGCGCGGGGGATCGATATCCCGGATCCGGACGAGTTCCTGGCGGCCAGGGGCGCGGGCGTCAGCGGCCGGATCGATGGGCGGGAGGTCTTGATGGGGAGGCCCGATTGGATCCTGGAGAGGGGCGTGGACCTCGGCGAGATGGAACCCGGGATCCGGGAGCTCCAGGGCGGGGGAAAGACCGTAATGATCCTTGCCGTGGGCGGGCTGCCCTGGGGGGCCGTGGCCGTCTCCGACACCCTGAAGCCCGAATCCGGGGAGGCCGTGGCCGAACTCCACAGGCAGGGGTTGAAGGTCGTTATGATGACCGGCGACAACGAGGAGACCGCCCGGGCCATTGCCTCCCAAGTGGGCATCGATGAGGTGGCCGCCGGTGTGCGGCCGGAGGAGAAGTCCTCCAGGGTCCGTGCCTTTCAGGACCAGGGCCTCAAGGTGGGGATGGTGGGGGACGGGATCAATGACGCACCGGCCCTGGCCCAAGCCGACGTGGGCCTGGCCATAGGAACCGGGACGGACGTGGCCATAGAGACGGGCGGGGTCATCCTGGCAAGCGGGGATTTGACGGGCGTCCCCCGGGCCATAGGGCTCAGCCGGGCCACTATGCGCACCATAAGGCAGAACCTCTTCTGGGCCTTCGCCTATAATGTGGCCCTGATCCCCGTGGCGGCCGGAGTACTCAACCCCTTTGAATCGCTGCCCTTGGTGCTGCGACAGCTCCACCCCATACTGGCGGCGTTGGCCATGGCTCTGAGCAGCATCACTGTGGTATCGAACAGCCTCCGCCTCTATCGGGCCAAGGCGTGAGCGTTGAATCCGAAAAAATCTTGATTCCTTGACTTGGGTCAAGGCCTTCCCTCGGTGCAGGGCCTATGATGCCTTCCAACATGAGGGGGCACCGAGCGTCGGTGACCCATGGTAACCCCATCAAAAGGAGGATCTAGACATGTTTTGCTTTCAGTGTGAACAGACGGCCAAAGGCGAAGGGTGCACCAAGATAGGTGTCTGCGGAAAACCACCGGACGTAGCGGCCCTCCAGGACCTGCTGGTACACGCGATCAAGGGCCTGTCCCTGGCCGCCAAGGAGGCCCGGGAAGTCGGGGTGAGCGATGATGAAGTCAACGCATTCACCTGTGAGGCGATCTTCTCCACTCTCACCAACGTGGACTTCGACCCGGAGAGGTTTGATCCGCTCATCCGCAAGGCCGTGGCCCTGAGGGAGCGCCTGAAGGAGACGGTGAAGGAAAAGGGCGGCCGGGCCGATGTCCGGGAGAACGCGGCCGCCTTTCAGCCTGCGGAGGATATCCAGGGTTTGGTCCGCCAGGGCGAGGCCGTGGGTGTCAAGGCCGATGAGGAGGCCCTGGGCGGCGACATCCATTCGCTCCAACAGACCCTGATCTACGGCATCAAGGGCGTGGCTGCATACGCCGACCACGCCCGGATCCTGGGCCTGGAGGACGATTCGGTCTACGGCTTCATCCACGAGGGAATGGCCGCCACCTTGAGGCGCGACCTGGCCCTGGAGGACTGGGTGGGGCTGGTGCTCAAGTGCGGGGAACTCAACCTCCGCGCCATGGAGCTCCTGGACGCGGCGAATACCGGGGCCTACGGGCATCCCGTACCCACCGGCGTGCCGCTGGGTGCAAAGAAGGGAAAGGCCATCCTTGTCTCCGGACACGACCTCAAGGACCTCGAGGAGATCCTCGAGCAGACCCGGGGCAAGGGGATCCAGGTGTACACCCACGGGGAGATGCTCCCCTGCCACGGGTATCCCGGCCTGAAGAAGTATGATCACTTCTACGGCCACTTCGGAACGGCCTGGCAGAACCAGACCAAGGAGTTCCAGGAGTTCCCCGGCCCCATAGTCATGACCACCAACTGCATACAGAAGCCCAAGGAGTCATACCAGGACCGCATATTCACCACCGGCCTGGTGGGTTGGCCCGGGGTGAGCCACATAGGGGCGGACAAGGACTTCACGCCGGTGATCGAGAAGGCCCTGGCCATGCCCGGTTTCCCCGAGGACACGGACAAGGGCTCGGTAACCGTGGGTTTTGCGAGGAACGCGGTGCTCGGCGTGGCCGGCAAGGTGATCGAGGCGGTCAAGGGCGGCGCGGTTCGCCATTTCTTCCTGGTCGCGGGATGCGACGGGGCCAAGCCCGGACGCAACTATTACACCGAGTTCGTGGAAAAGGCCCCGGCGGACACCATAATACTGACCCTTGCCTGCGGCAAGTTCAGGTTCTTTGACAAGGACCTGGGCGAGATCGGCGGGATCCCAAGGCTCCTGGACGTGGGACAGTGCAACGACGCCTATTCCGCCATCCAGATCGCCCTGGCCCTATCCGACGCCTTCGGCGTCGATGTGAACGAACTCCCCTTGTCCCTGGTCCTTTCCTGGTACGAGCAGAAGGCGGTGGCCATCCTCCTGACCCTGCTCCACCTTGGCATAAAGGACATCCGCCTGGGCCCCAGCCTCCCGGCCTTCGTAACCCCCGGGGTGCTGGACGTGCTGGTCAAGAACTTCAACATCATGCCCATAAGCACCCCTGACCAGGACCTCAAGGTGATCCTGGGCTGAGACCGGGCATGAACCCGCAATGGAAATCACCTCTTTCAGGTGATCAGGTGCGGATACGGAGACAGGAGGATTGGTCATGAAATGCCCCGGACAGGACAGCCGGTATTGGAAGCCGGGGGCCATATTCGACGCCGAGTGCCCCGAGTGCGGCCACCAGGTGGAGTTTTTCAAGGACGAGACCACCAGGAAGTGCCCCGAGTGCGGCCACCGGTTCGTCAACCCGGGGCTGGACTTCGGGTGTGCGGCCTATTGCCGCTATGCCGAGCAGTGTATAGGGAACCTCCCGCCCGAGTTGATCGCCGAGAAGCACGACCTGCTCAAGGACAGGGTGGCCATCGAGATGAAGCGCTACTTCGGGCGCGATTTCAAGAGAATAGGACACGCCACGCGGGTCGCCCGTTACGCCGAGGAGATAGGAAAGGCGGAGCGCGGCGACCTGCCGGTGGTAATAGCCGCGGCCTATCTCCATGACATCGGGATACCCGAGGCCGAGCGCAAGCACGGCGGCTCAGGGGCCAGGCACCAGGAGGAGGAAGGCCCCGGCGTGGCCCGGGAGCTCCTGGAGCGCCTGGGTGCGGGTGAAGACCTGATCGAGGAGGTCTGCGACATAATCGGACATCACCATCACCCCCGGGACGAGGAGACGGTGAACTTCAAGTGCCTCTATGACGCCGATTTGATAGCCAATTTGGAGGATCGGCTAAAGGAGGACCCTGAGCGGTCCGGGGACCTGAACGAGGTGATCGAAAAGGGGTTCCTGACCGGGAGCGGCCGCGGGACCGCGCGCCGGGTCCTGGGGCTCGAAGCCGCGGAGTGATCGCCGGGACAGGATTGAGAGGAGGATATGCCGGGATGGTAAAGCGCAAGATCATAGAGATTGACGAAGAACTCTGCGACGGTTGCGGCCAGTGCGTCCCCGCCTGTGCGGAGGGTGCGATCGAGATCGCGGACGGCAAGGCGAGGCTGGTGGCGGAAAGATATTGTGACGGGCTGGGGGCCTGCATGGGCGAGTGCCCGACAGGGGCCCTCCGGATCGTGGAGCGGGATGCGGATGAGTTCGACGAAGAGGCCGTTGAGCAGTTCCTCCGGTCCAAGGAGGCGGAGGACGCCGGGGTTCCCGCCATGGCCTGCGGGTGCCCCTCGAGCCAAATCAGGACCTTTGAATCCGCCCCTGCGGCCGGGGAAGGGACGGGACGGAGTGAATCCAGACTGGGTCACTGGCCGGTCCAGATCCGCCTGGTCCCTCCGGAGGCCCCTTTCCTCAAAGGGGCCGAGCTGCTGGTGGC
The DNA here is from genome assembly GCA_964647905.1 of uncultured Desulfobacterales bacterium. Lineage (GTDB taxonomy): Bacteria > Desulfobacterota > DSM-4660 > Desulfatiglandales > HGW-15 > CAZYJR01. Next base: position 97,354 of record CAZYJR010000012.1, read on the forward strand.
GGCCGACTGCACGCCGTTCGCCTATCCTGATTTCCACCGGGACTTCATGGCCGGAAAGGCCGTGCTGGTAGGGTGCCCCAAGTTCGACGACGTGGACGGCTATGTCAAGCGGTTCGAGGCCGTCTTCAGGAACGCGGACATCAAAGGGGTCACGGCGGTCGTAATGGAGGTCCCCTGCTGCTCCGGGCTGCCCGCCATCCTGGAGAAGGCCATGGCAAAGGCGGGGAAAAGGATCCCTATCAAGGAAGTGGTGATCGGGACCCGGGGCGGGATCCTGGAGCAGCGCGAACGGGCCGTGGCCTAGTGCTTATCCATAAATGAGTTCTCGGCACTAGCGAGTTTCCAGGGCAGAAATGAGCAATTTCTTCCAAGGTCAAGGACCATTCCGCAGGACAGCGGAATGGGACACCCGTTAGGGTGCCCGAAGGGCGAGGGCCAAGGATGGCCCGAGTCAAATCAAGGGGTTGGGAGGAGGCGTACTGGAGTACGCCGCACGACCAACCCCGCAGATCGACACCGAGATTGGGAGAAAGGGCCATTTCTGGACGGAAACTAGTTCACCAGGATGATGGCGATCTCATCTCCCGCCCCGTGGAGGACCTTCTGTGAGACGCTCCCCATGATGAACTCCCGGAGTCCGGAGAGGCCCCGCCGGCCCAGCACTATTGCATCGCAGCCCGAGGCCGCCTCCAATATGTCCCGGGCCACGCCCTTTTTCTGCGCCTGGCTCCGGAGCATGACCTCTTCCTCCTTGAACCCGGCCTTGATCAGCCTTTCTTTAGCGCGCTCCATGGCCTGGGCCACGAACTGGTTCTTCTTGTCCTCCAGGGTGCAGAAGGCATCCCTCTGCTCCAGGAAATAGGGCGTGAGGCCGGGGCTGTTCATGTTGCAGATGGCCGCTGCGTCCGGGATCACACTGAACAGCGTCACTTGATGGTCCGGGGTGAAGTGGGCGGCCACGAACTCCACCGCCCGCATGGCGTTTTCAGACTCGTCGAATCCCACCAGCACTTTTTGTACCATCGATTCCTCCTACACCGGTTTCACCGGATCTTACGAATTACCCTATCCTGCATCTCCGGTGCATTCAATGATCGATCACTTCAGGCCCGCATCAAAGCTCATCTATCCAGAATAAACCATTCAGGACCTCGCTGTCCATGGAAAGCCGCCCAGGAAGAGCTCCCCTTGTCCAACGGTCCGGCCTGAGGTAAAATGCCCGGTACATCAGAGCTTATGCCTGAAGGAGATTGAATCATGATCCTCTTGGTGGATGACGAGGAGGGCATCCTGGAAGTCTGCCGCGAAATCCTGGAGCGCTGCGGGTATCGGGCGGTGACGGCAAGGAGCGGAGAAGAGGCCCTGGAGGTGTACCGCACCGAGAGGGAAGGGATCGAACTGGTGTTCCTGGACCTGCATATGCCCGGGATGGGGGGCAGGAGCTGTCTCCGCGCTCTCCTGGAGATGGAGCCCGCGATCAAGGTGGTGGTGGCCACCGGTCACACTTCCGGTGATGAGGCCAGGGAGGCCTTGGAGATGGGGGCGGTGAGGTTCGTGCCCAAGCCCTACCGTCTGGCCGACATGGTGGGGGTCGTACGGGAGGCACTGGCCTCGGAAGGCGCCGGCGGAACAAGGGAAAGGTCCTGAGGCCGGTTCCCGGGCGTTCGGTCGATCCCGGCCGGGGTATGGGCTCACTCCGCTGTCTGCCCCTCCAGCCGTCTCAGATTCTCCCTGGCGAACTCAATCCCCGGGTCCAGTTCCAGTGCGATGCGGTAGTATTTGACCGCACCGGCGACATCCCCCATCTCGCGATAGTTGGAGGCTATGTTGGCGTAATCGATCGCGGATGAGGGGTCCAGGTCCAACAGGGCCTCGAAGGATTCTATGGCCTCCCGGTGGCGGCCCAGCTTATAGAAACAAAACCCAAGGAGGTTGAGCAGATCGGTTCGCTCCTTGTCAAAGGCGAGCCCCTTCCTGAGTATGGACACCGCCTCTTGATATTGCTCCATTTCCTTCAAGCACTGTCCCATGTAGGAGTAGACCGTGGGTATGTCCTCTTCCGCCGGGTCCAGGTCCAGGGCTCTCTTCAGGCGCTCGAGGGCCTCTTCCGGTTCATCCATGGACAGCAGGCAGAGGCCTTGATAGAAAAGGACATAGTACTTGCCGGGCAAGAGGCTCTCCATCCGCTGGAGCTCACCGAGGGCGCTGAACGGGTCGGCGGTTTCGTAGATCAGCCGGGCGGTGAACATGCCCACGCTCCCCCCGGCGGCCCGCTCCCTGAAGTGGGCCCCGGGGATTATGGTGTAGTAGGCCGGGACCTCCAGCATGGGGTGGGTGATATCCACGGCCAGGGCCTCCAGGCCGGCGGAAGAGAGTGCCGAGAGGCAGTTCTCCACTTCCACCTTGAGGTTGGGGTCGGATATGTCGGGCAGGTCTCGTATGTCCACTTCCCCTTCCAGCTCCATCAGGAAGCGGGCCTCCTCGAGATTGCGGAGCTTGGGGAGGCCGCTTGCCACATAATTCGACGAGGTGTTGAAATCGCCCGCCAACTGGGCGACTTCGGTTAGGGCGCGGCTCAAGGCCTTCTCGGGTGAAGGCGCGGTGCCCGCGGTCCACACGATCTCGCTTCTCTCGGGGAAGGTGGCCGGATCGTATGCCAGGACCCCCACCGTGGGAATTCCCGTGTCCAGGGAGAAGTCGGTTATGTGGAGCTCCACCCCGGCCTTCTTGTATTTCTCCAGCATCTCCCGGACCAAGGGGTCTGCGGCTCCGCCCGGGCGTATCCGCGGGGTCTTCAGTCCACCCCTGCTGACCAGGGACGAGACGTGGCGCTCCACCACCTCACAGATCCCCTGCAGCAGGGCCTCCTCCGTGCAGTTTCCCGCCGAAGGGCCGTTGAACTCGTTTATGGCGTAGAACCAGTCAAAGGGTATCAGGACTTCCCGGTCCAGGGTAAGGTTGTGGGCCGGCGCCCAGCGGAGCGGGATGAGGGAGAAGGCCTCTCGAGCGGCGGGCAGGTCCTCCGAGAAGCCATGCACCGAGCGGGCGATCTCCTCGAAAGGCAGGGCCCGATCCTTCAAGTCCGCATAGGCGGCCACAGTGAAATTGCCCGGATCCTCCTTGAAGCTGAACAGGCTGAATCGCTCGGCCAGCTCCATTACCGCGCTCGCCTCGGCCTGGGCCGGGGTCCCCCCCTTTCCCATCTGCTTCTTGGTGCCTATGGTCTCCCGGGCGTCTTCCCCGCACAGGCTGAAAAAGACCGGTATGTCCAGCCGGCCGTTGTCTATCCTGACCGTCTCCCGGAGCACGTCCAGGTCCAGCCCCCCCAGGCGCTCCCTGAAGCGCCCGACCGTCTCCTCGGGGGGGATGGACTTGTCCTGGTCCAGCGTATATCCCTTAAACGCGTCTCTAAGCGTGATTTTTCCCGGCATTTGAATCCTCTCCTTCAACCCTTACCGGATCGTATATTTCTCTGTTCAGGCTACCGGATAGGTATCCTTCAAGATCCAGCGAAACGTATCGAAAGCCGAGGCCCCGGAGCCTGGATGCCAGCCGCTCCCTGAATCCCGTGTCCATCAGCCTGTGTATGTCTTCAGGCGGGACCTCCACCCGGGCCAGGCCGCCGTGGTCCCTGACCCTCACCTGCCTTATCCCGGCTTCCTCCAGGAAGGCCTCTGCCTGCGCCACCCGCCGGAGCGCATCCGGAGTTACGGCCGTGCCGTAAGGGATCCGCGAGGCCAGGCACGCCTTGCTGGGCAGGTCCCATGTCTCCAGCCCCAGCTCCCTGGAGAGCCTTCGGACATCGTCCTTGCCCAGCCCGGCCTCGGCCAGAGGGGACAGGATTCCGGCCTCTCTTGCGGCCTTGATCCCCGGCCGGTGATCCTTCAAGTCGTCCAGGTTGGTCCCGTCCACTACAGCGGCCAGGCCCCGGCTGCGGGCTACTCCGGAAAGCTCGACGGCCATGGCCTTTTTGCAGTGATAACAGCGCTCCGGGCCGTTTTCCCTGAAGCCCCGTATCTCCATTGGATTGAACTCGAAGAGTATGTGGCTGATTCCCCGGTCCCTTGCAGACCGCACCGCATGCCCGCGCTCCCGCTCCGGAAATATGGGCGCCTCGGCGGTGGCCGCCGCCGCATTCTTCCCCAATGCCTGCCGGGCCGCCTCCAGAAGGAGGGTGCTGTCCACACCTCCGGAAAAGGCCACCAGCACTGAGCCCATGGACCTCAGCCTCTCCGTCAGCCTCTCCCACAAATCCTTTTCCGGCTCCCCGGGCATGCATTCCTCCTTGGACGACCACGATCCCTACACCCACCAAGACATACCCCAACCATGCTCTTTCCGCAACCCGCGAAACCCGACCACCCTGAACCCGCTGGAGGTCGTGGAGGATGGTTGACAGAGACGTCCCAAAGAACTAATGAGTTCCTGGCTCAGTTCAATGCCTAGTTTCCATATAGTTCTAAAGATGCAAAGTATAGGCACGCTTACAGTCGCGGTCACGCGACCGAGGCCCTCCCTCCCCGAGTTCACCGTCCCCGAATAATACCGGCATACCCATTAGTTAGTCAGTGCCGACCGTAGGGATATCGATTGGCACGATGCGTGCTCCAGGCAAGTCCCAGTGAGTGGAGCGCGGGACCTTGGACTATGAGAGCCGCATTTGCAATTTGGAACGGTCGAATAGCGCCGGTCTTCGACGTGGCGCGGCACATCCACCTGGTGGAAGCGGAATCAGGGCGGATACTCCAGGAGTGGACGGAAGTCCTGTCCGAGGAGATGCCGGTCCAGAGGGCGCTTCGCCTGGCCGAGCTCGGTGTGGAGAATCTGGTTTGCGGTGCCGTGTCCCGGCCGGTACAGGCCGTGATCTCGGCTTACGGAATCAGGGTGACCGCATTCATAGCCGGTGAGGCGCGCGGGGTTATCCGAGCATGGCTCGAGGGGAGTCTGGAAGACGACAGGTTCGCCATGCCCGGATGCTGCGGCCGCCGCAGGTCCCGGAGGCTTCAACCGGACAAATTTTACCGCAAAGGAGAAAACAAGTGAAAATAGCCTTCACCACTTCAGGAGAGACATTGGATTCACCCCTTGACAGCCGCTTCGGCAGGGCGGCCAAGTTCCTGGTCTATGACCTGGATGGAGAGACCTTCGAGGTATTGGACAACTCACAGAATCTAAATGCCCCGCAAGGTGCGGGGATTCAGGCCGCTGAGACGGTCGCCCGTTCCGGGGCCAAGGGCGTCGTTACGGGCAATTGCGGGCCGAAGGCGTTCCGCGTGCTCTCCGCCTCCGGGATAAAGGTCTACAATGCCACGGCCGGAAGCGTGGCCGAGGCCCTCGAGGCCTTCAAGGCCGGGCGGCTCGAGCCCGCGGGATCGGCCAATGTGAACGGGCACTGGGCGTGATCGGGCGCCCGCTTGGGAACCCTTGACTACAGTACCAATCAGGAGGACTTACAAACATGAGAATAGCCATACCATTGGCCAATGGAAGACTGTCCATGCATTTCGGCCATTGCGAGCGCTTTGCTCTGATGGACGTGGATCCCGAGTCAAGAAAGGTGATCAGCCGGGAGGACGTGGATGCACCTCCCCACCAGCCGGGGCTTCTGCCCGGGTGGCTGGGGGAGAGGGGCGCCCGGATGATCATCGCCGGGGGCATCGGCCAGAGGGCGCAGTCCTTGCTGGCGGAGATGGGCATCCAGGTGGTGGTGGGCGCACCCTCGGAGACCCCGGAGAAGCTGGTTGGCGATTATCTCGCCGGGACCCTTAGGGTCGGGGAGAACATCTGCGACCACTAGTCGCCGCCGGGCGTTTCCCTACAGGCTGATCACCGAGGCCCCGGCCGCCAGGTGTATAAGCTCGGCCGCACTCGCCATGCGGGCTCCCTCTATGAGCTCGTCCTCCTTGATCCTCCTGGCTTGTGCGCAGGGAGTGCACGTCAGTATGGGGACCTCGTGGGCCTGGAGATAGGTCATGAGGTCGTCGGCCACATCGCCCGTGGCCGCCCGGAGGTTGTCTATCAGCCCTTCCTTGGCCAGGTAGACCGCCTCGTCCAGGAGGAAGAGGGTCACATTCTTCCCCTCCTTGTGGGCCACAGTGGCCAGGTGGATGGCCCTGGTGGCGCGGTTGGGGTTGTTCGTTCCACAAGATACCGTTATGACGAGGTTTTTATTCTCCATTTTCCCCTCCTATCCTCCGAGAAATCGGCTCCTTCCACGGATTTCTGCTTCTCAAGAGCCCGGATCCCTATTTTGGTTTCAGGACCGGTCGCTCTTTTTCTACCCGAATTGAGCGATTCATAAGCGCAAAAATCCCTTTACAATTGGATAAGGTTC
>CAZYJR010000013.1:0-6112 GCA_964647905.1 uncultured Desulfobacterales bacterium
CCGCAAAGTATTGGCATGCATCCAAGAGGCCGGAGACGGCTTTACACCCCGCCAAAGGGTCCTCGCCGATTATATCGCCCGAAATCCCGAAAGCCTGGCTTTTTCTGGAATCACGAAGTTCTCGAAAGAAGCGGGGGTCTCTGAGGCGACCATCGTCCGCTTTGCAAGAAAACTCGGTTTCAATGGATATGCCGATATGGTCAGGCAGGCGCGGCAAGAAATCCAATCCGAGCTGGGTACGGTGGGCCGTTTCAAGCTCATCCATCGAGTTAAGGATTCCCAGGAAGACGATGCCGGTAGGAGCTCCTTTGAGCGCGTAGTGACCCAGGAAATGCAGAACCTCGTGCGCTTGATAAGAAACGTACGAACAGATGACTTCTACCGCTGTGTGGACATGATGGAGAATGCGGATCGGATTTTCATCATCGGCTGCATGGGGGATTCGATACTGGCAGCCTTCTTCTCTAACATGCTATCCAAGATCTACAGTGAGGTCGAACTTATCACCGGGGAGGATCCGGTCACACCGGCCCGTTATACACGCATGAGCGAGGCCTCCTTGGCCTTTGCCATCGCCTTCCCCAGATACCCGAAGGAGACGGTAAAGCTGGGCGGAATGGTCCCCAAAAACGGCGGGCGACTGGTGGCCATAACCGACAGTCCGCTGTTTCCCCTGGTCAAGCAGGCGCTAATGTCATTCTTTCTGCCCATAGGCATCACCTCCTTTGTAGATGCATACGCATCGCCGGTGGCATTGATCAATGCACTGGTGACCGAGCTCAGCGAGCGAAACCCTGACAAGACCCAACAGAGTCTATCTGAGTACGATGCGTGTGTATCCGAGGCCGACCTGTTCGTGTCAGTGGGGAGGAGGGGAAACCGGCAATGAACGAGGGCTCGGGAAGGGGAAGAGAGTTGCTCGAATCCACTGAAGATATAATTAGTTATGTGGCGAGGGAAGGGGTGGAGATGGTTGATCTCCGCTATGTGGACATCGCGGGAAGGCTTCGCCACGTCACACTCCCCGCCCCCTCCCTGAGCGGCACCATGCTTCGGCATGGCATAGGATTCTCAGTCTCAAGCGTCGGTTACAGCAAGACCGCCGGCGATGACCTGGTGCTGGTCCCTGATGCCTTTACCGCCTTCTTGGATCCTTTCTGCCGAAGAAAGACCCTGGCGTTGTTTTGTTGTATCACGGATCCGACCACCCGGGAGCCTTTCAGCCAAGATCCAAGAGCATTGGCTCAACGTGCGGAATCCCACCTCAGCAGCCTCGGGTGGGTGGATAAAGGCCTTTGGGGGCCGGAGCTGGAATTCTTCGTCTTCGAGCACGTGGCCCTTGATCTTGCCGAAAACCACTCCGGCTACCGCGTCTCTTCGGCCGAGCGCATTCCGCCGGTCGATGATCAAGCCGACGGTTACCACCTGAGACCCATGGGGGGCTATCACGCCATGACTCCGACCGACAAGGGCTTTGACCTCCGCTCGGAGATTGCGGCATACCTTGAGGCTCTGGGCGTCCCGGTGAAATACCACCACCACGAGGTGGGCGCCACCGGGGAGATGGAGATCGAGCTGCCCATGGGCGGCCTTTTGGAGACCGCCGACAGGGTCATATTGACTAAATACGTGGCGAAGATGGTGGGACAGAGGTGGGGAAAGAGCATAACTTTCATGCCCAAGCCGGTTTACGGGGATGGGGCCAACGGCATGCACGTACATCAAATGCTCCGGAAGGGAGGGCTGAATCTGTTTTCGGACCCTGAGGGCTACGCAGGGGTTAGCCATTACGCCCTCTGGTATACGGCGGGGCTACTCTCTCATGCGCCGGCCCTTCTGGCCTTTACCAACCCGAGCACCAACTCCTACCGGCGGCTCCTGCCCGGATTCCAGGCCCCGACCAACCTCTTCTTCTCCCGAGGCAACAGGAGCGCTGCAGTCCGGATACCGGGTTACGCCACTCAACATGAAGACAAACGCATAGAGTTCCGCCCCCCGGATGCGACCTGCAACATCTACTTTGCACTCGCCGCACAGCTCCTAGCCGGTCTTGACGGCATCGCTCGTCGCATGGACTTCGCCCGCTTCGGCCCGATCGATGAAAATGTCCACGAGTGGCCCGAGAACAAGAGAAAGAGCCTTATGGGCCTTCCGGCCAATTTTGAACAGGCATTAGAAGGCTTGAAGCAGGACAGGTCGTTTCTCCAGGCCGGGGGAGTCTTTCCCCCGGAGCTCATCGATTCATGGATCGACTACAAGGTGAGACAGGAACTGGTCCCTGTCCAAGAACGGCCCCATCCTTTCGAGTTGGCCCTGTACTTTGACACATGAGCCGCTCCAGCGGCCTGAGGCAGGAAAAATAGAGCGCTGCCCCCTGTTGGCCCAGAGCGAGATCCCGAGGTCCGGGGGGCGGCTGCAGTGAAAGGAGGTGAGATAGGAACTTCTTATCATTCGGCTGGGGGATGGAGTGTTGATCTCAGGCTGGATCGAATGTTTCGCCCCTATGGAAGTATCGATCCAGCGAGATGCTAGAAGGAGGGACCAAGATGGCAAAGAAAGCAATGGCATGGATGGCGGCCCTGGCGGCCCTGGCGGTTCTCTCGGCGGCAGCACCTGCTGCTTCCCAGACGCAGGCGCTCATCCAGGACTCGGTGTTGACCAAGGCCCTGGACAAGGGCTCACTGAGCGTGGGAACCAACCTCGGGTATGTCCCGTTCGAGATGATGGACAAACAAGGAAACCCCATCGGTTTCGACGTGGACCTCGCACGATTGGTGGCGGAGAAGCTCGGGGTGAAACTGGATCTCAAGGTGGTGGACTGGCAGGGTCTCCTGCCCGGGCTCCAAATGGGGAAGTACGATCTGGTCATCTGCGGGCTTGGCCGGACCCTGGAGAGGGCAAAGAAGATCGCCTTTACGCACCCCCCTTATTACGCCATCGGCCAGTCCGCCCTGATCAGCAAGGAGCGTTTGCCTGGGATAAAGGACATCAATGAACTCAATAACCCGGATGTGACCATCGCGGTCATGCAAGGGACCACCGGGCACCTGGCTGCGGAAAGGCTTCTGAGCAAGGCCAAGATCAAGCAGTTGACCGAACGGGAGGAAGCCGCAATGCTGGTGGCCCAAGGACGAGTGGACGCCATGCTGTTCGACAAGCCTCTCATCCGATTCTATACCTACAAGTATCCCGATCGCACTTACATGCCCGATGAAGTCCTCACATACGAGCCGCTCGGATTCGCCCTCCGCTGGGGCGATCCCATGTGGCATGATTGGCTCAACCTCTTCTGCGACCAACTGGTAAGCGGCGCATACATGAGCGTCGACGAAAAAGCCATCGATAAGTACGACCTGGACCAGAAGTTTCTTGGCCGATCCATCTATGAGGCCCTGAAGCACAAATGGTTCGTGGTGTGGATGGGAGAGCAGGTGGAGAAGCTGGAGCAGTAGAACGACGCCTCCTGCGTACCGCCCAGGCGTCTTTACCGGGCCCTGGGCGGTACATGCCCACGATTTGGAGGCCCGGATCGATGTCTATAATTCCGGATAGGCTTCGGACCCCCAGGACAAGAGGAGAATAGGAGAGATGGAGCACTGGGAAGAGTCATCCAAGAGGGTCATGAGCTGGTTCAAGCGTTACCTCACCATGGCAGTCGGCCTGGCCGTCCTGGGCGGCGTCCTGTATGCGCTTATCCAAGCCCAAGGGTATGATTTCCGATGGAAGGCGATAATGGATTTCCTCCCGGCACTCGGTAAGGGGGCGTTGAGGACCCTTGCCATTTCCGGGCTTAGTCTCCTCTTCGCCCTGGTTCTGGGGGTGATTATAGGTATGGGGAGACTCTCAAGGATAATTTTCATCCGGGATCTATGTACAGTTTATGTGGAATTTCTCCGAAACGTTCCCTTGCTGGTTGTCGTGCTGGCTGCCTACTTCGGATTCGGCACCATATTCCCCCAACTTGGAGCCTTCTTTTGGGGGGTCTTGGCTCTCTCCATACTAGAAGCCGCATACATAGCCGAGATCGTGAGGAGCGGAATCGCCGCGATCCACAAAGAGCAGTTCGAGTCAGCATACTCACTGGCCATGAACTACAGCCAGACCATGCGCTACATCATTCTGCCGCAAGCCTTTAGAAACATCCTTCCCGCTCTCACCGGGCAGCTAGTGATCCTGATCAAGGACTCCTCGCTGGTTATGGTAATCGGGATCATGGAGCTCACCCTTACTTCCCGGTACCTGCTCTCCACCACATTCGCCGCGCTGGAGGTTTACGCTGTTACAGCACTCTTCTATTTCATAATGTGTTTCGCCCTGACCCTGCTCTCCAACTACTTGGAAAGGAGGTTGGCATATGCAGAACATGAAGCCTGATGAAGCCGTCATCGAGTTCAGGGACGTCTCCAAGTGGTTTGGGAAGTTTCGCGTCCTGGACAATGTCAACCTCGACATTCACAGGGGAGCGGTGGCCGTGGTTTGCGGGCCGAGCGGAGGAGGGAAGAGCACTTTGATTAGATGCGTTAACGGCCTGGAAAGGATCCAGGAAGGGACCATCTGTGTGGACGGAGTCCAGGTGGACCCTTCCAAGAAGAGCATATACGAGATCCGGCGTAAGGTGGCCATAGTATTTCAGAATTACAACCTGTTTCCACACCTCAGGTGCCTAAATAACCTCACCATCAGTCCGGTGAAGGTCCTCCACATGAACCCACAAGAGGCGGAAAGGCGGGCCATGGAGCTCCTGGAGAGGGTGGGCGTTGCCGACCAAGCCTTAAAGTATCCCAGCCAGCTTTCCGGGGGGCAATGCCAGAGAGTGGCCATTGCACGGGCTCTGGCGATGAACCCTGAGGTCATCCTCTTTGACGAGCCTACCTCCGCCTTGGACCCGGAAATGATCAAGGAGGTCCTGGACGTCATGAAGTCCCTGGCTCTCGAGGGTCAAGTAACCATGATCGTGGTCTCCCACGAAATGGGGTTTGCCAAGGAGGTCGCCGACGAGGTGGTTTTCATGGAGGCAGGAGCGGTCGTGGAGACCGGATCGCCTGCTGAGTTCTTCGCCAGTCCCAAAACCGATCGGGCCAAAGCCTTCGTTGAACAGATAATGCTGTGATACGTTTGGCTGAGGCCGGCGAGGCTAGGGTACAGGGCCTGAGGGCTCCAGCCGCGGGGCGATCATGATCTCCACCCGCCTGTTCTTGGCCCGCCCCTCCGGAGTCTCGTTCGTGGCCACCGGATCGTAGAAGGAGCACCCCACGGCCTCCATCTTGTCAGGATCCAGGAATTCGTCCAGGAACCTTACCACACTGGCGGCCCGGGCGGCCGATAGCTCCCAGTTGGTGGGAAACTTGTGCCTCAAAAACGGCCCTATGGGGACATTGTCCGTATGGCCAACCACCCGGATGCTCTTTTGCTCGGCCTCCTTGAGTATGTCCGCCAGTCTTTGGAGCACTTCCTTTCCTTCAGGACGGAGGTTCGCCTTCCCGGAATCAAACAATATCTTTTCCACCAAGGTGACGGTGAGCTCGCCCCTGAGCTTCTCTATTGTAACCCCCTTTTGCCTCACCTGTGCCTCCAGATCCGCCACCAGGGCCTTGAACCTGCTCCTGAGCTCGGCCAGCCTCCGCTGGAGTTCCTCTTTTTCCCGCTTGACCAAAGCGAGCTGCTCTTGCAGGTCCTGGAGCACCTGCTTCTTATCGCTCAGGTCTTCCTGGAGCGACTGCTTTTCCCGGGTTGCGTACTTCACCTTCTTCTCCAGAGCGGACACGCTGTCTTCTTGGGCCTCTATCCGCCCCTGGAGCTCCTCCTCGCCCTCTTTGAGCTCCTGTATCCGGGAGACCAGCGAGGCCTCTTGTTCCTGCTTCGTCTCCTGCGCCCGTTCCAGCCTTCTTTCCAGGTCCCGGATCTTTTCCTCGTATGCGGATTCCTTTTCCAGGCAGGCTTCGAGATCCTCTCTAATACCAGCCGCCTCGGCTTCCTTGGACTCCAATGTCTGCTCGAGCTCGGCCCGCAGCGAGGAGAGCTCTTGCCGGCTCTCTTCGAGCTTTGCCGAAAGATCATCATTCCTGCTTCGCAGATCCTTGACCGTTCGTTCCAAAGCCTCGTTTCCAGCTCT
>CAZYJR010000013.1:6212-97497 GCA_964647905.1 uncultured Desulfobacterales bacterium
GACTCTTGCCGCAGCCCGGCCAATCCTTCCCGGAGTTCTTCATTGGCCGTCTTCCCGTCAGCAAGCTCGGCCCGCAGCGAGGAGAGCTCTTCCCTTGCATTCTCAAGCCTTGTCGAAAGATCGGCATTCCTGCTTCGCAGATCCTTGACCGTTCGTTCCAAAGCCTCGTTTCCAGCTCTTGCTTCTTGAATCCTCCTTGTGAGCTCGGAGATCAGAGCATCACTGTAGGAAACCCTCTCCCTTAACTCTTCAATTCGACTCTCCGACTCTTGCCGCAGCCCGGCCAATCCTTCCCGGAGTTCTTCATTGGCCGTCTTCCTGTCAGCAAGCTCGGTTCTAAGCGACGCGAGCTTATCCTCCAACGCGTTGATCATTCCGTCCTTTTCAGCTATCCGGGATTGGAGCTCATTGATTCTCTTCTCATAGACTTCGGCCTCCGCTGATCGCTTTACAGAAGCATCCTGAATCGTCTTTCCGAGCTCGTCCAGCTCTTCGCGCGCGGCGGCAAGCTCCTGTTGGAGCTCCCGGTTCTCCTTTTCCAGACCGGATACCTGCTCCCTGAGTCGAGCCCTTTCATCCGATAGTTCGGCGGCTTCTTCCTTGACGGAGCTCACGGTCTCCTCGAGAGATGAGCGCTGCCGGTAGAGAACGGCGGAGTAAACCACGGCCGCTGCCAGCAAGACCGCGAGGACAGTCGTAACAATCGTTTTCTTCATCTCCGTGTCCTTTCAAGGCGTGGCATCGCCAGAAAGAAGTCCAGGGGAAAAGGAGGCAAGGGCAACGAATGATCAATGACAGGATAGAGACTCAAGCAGAATACAGGAAGATAACCGGAGGTAGCGCGCTCTCGTGCCCTGCCCGTTGACAGCCTTCTTGACATCGGGATCCCGATGCTTCGCAAGCACTTTAGCTTAATCAGGGGGAGGGTGTCAAATCAGTGCCCCGCGCTCCTCCGCCACCCTGATGATCTGGTAGAGTACTCGGTTGACCGGCACGGGCACGCCGCGGGCATCGCCCAGCTCAATTACGCGGCCCGCAAAGATCTCCACTTCGGTCTTTCTGCCGGCTTCCACGTCCTGGAGCATGGAGGTCTTGCCCTCCGGGCCGAGGCCCATCAGCACCTGTCTCCAGTTGTGGATGTCCTGCGGGCCAAGGTCCACGCCTTCTTTGGAGGCAACCGAGATCACCTCCTCCATAGCCCACTGCATCAGGTTCCGGGCCTCCTCGGATCTCTGAAACACCCCGTAAGGGGCCCTCAGCACGGCCGATGCCTGGTTGATTCCCACATTGATCATGAACTTCCACCAGAGCGTGCGGATCATGTCCTCAGGGGTCTCCCAGGGGATTCCGGCTGCATCGAAGAGCTCCTGGACCCTTCTCACCCGCTCGGCGATCTCCCGGTTCGCCGCCTCACCGAACTGGATAAGCCCAGGATTGGTGTAGGTCACACGATTACCCTCTCGGACGCTGTCGATCCCGAGAGCTACGGCGTAGAGGACCTTTTCCCTGCCGAAGGCCGCCCCGAGCCGCTCCTCGCTGTCGATCCCGTTCATGACCGAGATAAGAATCGTTTTCTCCCCCACCCGGCCTCGCATGTCCCGGATCGCGCGCTTCAGATGATGGGCCTTTACCGCCACCAGCACGAGATCTGAAGGAGGAGCCGGTTCATCGGGCCTTATCACTGGAACGGGGTATTTGCGGCCGTTTACCACCAAGCCCCCTTTGGAGAGCCGCTCGTAGCGCTCACCGTCCGCCACCAGCCGGACCGAGCCGGGATCCATCTCAAAGAATCGGCTCGCATAAAAGGCCCCCATAGCACCCGCACCGACGATCGCAATGCTTCTTATGGGCTCCAATGCTCTCCCCCGCTCCTTCCCGCAGTGAACCTTCAGTTGCCCGCTGAGTCCAGCCTCTCCAGGACCGCCCCGGCCGCCTTCTCGCCCGAGAGTAGCATCCCTCCGAAAATCGGACCCATCCTGGGACCGCCGAAGGTGGCGTTCGCGGCCATGCCGGCCACGAAAAGCCCGGGGAAGACCTCTCTGGTGTTATCCAGGGTCAAGGTCTCGGCTCGGTCCGACCACATGGATTTCTCACCCTCCACCTCGCCTGTCGGCGTAAGGAGCCTCCCCGGCACCTTGTCCCTGACCACACGGACCACTTCGGTCGCATGCCCGGTGGCGTCTATTATTAATCTCGAGCGTATGGCCAGGGGATCCACGTGGAGCCCCGCCGTCTCCACGGGCGACCAATTCAGGACAAGACCCAGGACTCGGTCCTCGCGCATGAGCACGTCTTCCACCGAAATACAGTTGAAGACCGTAAGCCCGGCCTGGACGGCCCTCGAGGTCAGGGTGGAGGTCAGCTCCACCGCATCGCAGACCAGGTACGGCTCCTCGTAGACATGATACCGTATCCCCAGGTCATCCAGGATGTGCCGGGCGCTCTCCTGGACAACCACCTCGTTGAACATCATGCCGCCGCCCCACACCCCGCCCCCTATGGAGAGCTTCCTCTCGAAGAGCGCCACCTTCCTGCCGGCCTTTGCAAGGGCGTAACCCGCGACCAGTCCCGAGGGCCCGCCCCCCACTATGGCTGTATCGACCTCCAGGTGGCTCTTAAGTTTTTCAAAGTAACGATCCAGAATGGCCCTGGTGATGATGACTTCGTCGAGCTCCATCTTCCTCCCCCTTTCCGTCAAAAAAAGCCGCTCTCCTGCGGGGAAAGCGGCCTGCGGGAGGGGAGCCCCCTCTTCCAGCCCGTTTCCCTTCGCAGGTATTACCCTGATCAGGTTCAAAGGGTGTCCGGTCAACGCGGACTCTCAGCCTGCGCCCGAGAGCGCGGCACCCCCAACGGAGCCATTCAACATCTCTGGTATGGCTTAAACCGGGCTGCACTATATAGAGGGGAGAGGAGCATGTCAATCCGCTTCTCAACGCTCCGGCACGGACCCCCACGCAAAAGCGCTTCGGGAGGCGGCAAGCACGCTACTCCTTTTTGTCCTCTCCGGCCCTGGCTTTCAGGGCTTCCCCGCCAGCCGGTTCCTCCTCGGAGATCAGGCCCAGGGCCCTGGCCCTTCTTTCCCACTGCCTGCGGGCCAGCTCCTGCATGTCCATGGTGGGGTCGGTCTCGTCCACGATCTCGATGCCCAGGAGCGTCTCCACAATGTCCTCCAGGGTGACCAGCCCGGCCAGTCCCCCGTACTCATCCACCACTAGGGCGATGTGTTCACGCTGGTCCAAGATCTGATCAAAGAGGTAAAGCAGTGAGACCATCTCAGGGACCACCAGGATCTTGCGTCCAAGCTCGGCAAGCTGCTTGCCGGTGTTGCCGCGGGAAGCCTCGAGGAGGATATCGTTTCTGAGAACGAAGAATCGGATGTCTTCCGGGCTCTCCGTGTAGATCGGTATCCTGGAGAACTTGAGCTCCGGGTACTTCTCCACGACCTCACCCACGGTCATGTCCGCCTGGAGTGCGAATACCACGGGCCTCGGAGTCATAATGCTCTCGGCCTTCAGCTTTCCCAATCGGAGAAGGTTCTTGAGGATCTTGGATTCCTGCTCCCGAAAAACGCCCTCCTGGAAACCGATGTCCGCCATGGCCCGGATCTCCTCCCTGCTTATCGTGTATATCGACCTCTTACCGGATACCATTCGGGTGACGAGTTGGGAGAGCCAGACAAGGGGGTGCAGGAAACGGATAAGGATGCTGAGCAGCAGGGCTGTGGGACCGGCCAAGCTACGCCAGTAAACCGCCCCCAATGTCTTGGGGATGATCTCGGAGAGGACCAGTATGAGAAGCGTAAGGACCGCCGAGGTGACCGCCACGTAACCGCTGCCGAAGACCAACATGGCCTGGGCCCCTACGCCTGCCGCCCCCACTGTGTGAGCGATGGTGTTCAGGCTGAGAATGGCAGCCAGCGGCCGATCTATGTCAGCCTTGAGCTCTCTCAGCACGGCCCCGGCGTGCGGCGAGTTCCTCTCGAAGGCGGCCGCAAACCCCGGGGTTATGGAAAGAATCACCGCCTCCATTATGGAGCAGAGAAAGGAGACGCCAAGGGCCAGTGACAAGTACAACAAAAGTAGTGACATACATAGTATTCCTGATCATCTATTGCCGGTACACACACGACTGATTTGTAATATATTTGCAAATTTACAATATTCCCACGGTCACTTTGACCCCGTCCAGGGAGAGACCTCTAAAAAGCGCAGGCTTTGCTCCACTGTGGTCTTGGTCTCCCCCGGGCCGCCCAGGAGAAGGACCCCCATGCGCCGTATGCCCTGATCGACCAGGAGATCGCTGGTACGCGGGCATATTCATGGTCTCGGTGTTGGCAGAGACAAGAAGAACACGCACGGATCCGCCTTACTGCAGCCGAAACGTAACCGGGATCCTGACCCGCATATCCACGGCCCGGTCGCCCCGTCTTCCCGGCTCGAACCGCCACTCCCCCACCGCATCCATTGCGGCCTTGTCCAGTATATCGTATCCGCTGGATTCAGTCACACCCACTTCTCCCACCCGGCCCTCCCGGGTCACCAAGACCTCCAGGACAACCGTCCCTTCGCAGCCCCTGCGCCTGGCCAGCCTGGGGTAAGCGGGGGGAGGATTTTCTTGATACCGCGGTACCGCTTCTTCGAGCTCCGGCCCGGGCGGGGGAGGCTGCTCCGGTGGCGGGCTATTTGAAGGCGTATCCAAGGTGTCACGCACCGCAAGAGGTGCGGGGCGTTCCGCGGCTTCTTCTTCGAGTTCCTCAGAAACCCTGCCTTGTTGGAGAGGCTCATCCGGCCGGCGGGGATCCTCTGGCGGCGGCTCTTCAGGGGCAGGATCCTGATCCGGCCAAGTGTCTTTTCCTGTCTTCTTCCGGGATGCAGGCTCCGGAGTCTCCCCGGCCGGTTCTTCTGGTTCATCCTTGACCGGATCAGGTGAAGGAGTAGGAACTTTCCCATTCGGCTCGTCGGGCGGCGGGGTCGAATCAGGCGGGGGCTCTTCCGGTAGACGCTCAAAGGCTTCTTCCGGAGGCCCTTCAGGGCCCGGGGAAGAAGAACCGGTATGGGTCAGCGGCTCAAGTGTTACGGCCAGGGGAGGAGGGGGAGGAGAAATCGGGCTTTCCGCTTCGAAGGGTCTCGGCGCCCGGGCTGCGAGAAGCACGGCGTGAATCCCCAGGGCCAGCAAAGCGGCGGTCAGGAGGCGTCTCACGGCCCGGCCCCGGCCTCGGCCTGGAGCGAGATTCTTGTGATATCGGCCTCCCGGATACTGTCCAGCACCCGGAAGAGATCCTGGTAAGGGAGGTCCCTGTGGGCAAAGAGAAGCACTCCCTCAACTCCCTCCCGCTCTTGGCTGAGGCGTCTCAAGACGTGGCTCAGGTCCTCCCGCCGTACGGGGGTCTCATCCACGAAGACCGTGCCTTCCCCTTTCACAGTCACCGAGAGGACCGCCCTCTTATCGATCTCGGCGGTGGATGAGCGGGGCAGGGTGACAGGCAGCCCGTGGTCAACCGCCATGGATAGCATGGCGTAGATAAAGAACACCAGGAGGAGGAAGACGATGTCTATCAGGGGGAGCATCTCTATCCTGGCCTTTCCGGCCCGCCTCCCGGGCACCTTCATCGATCCTCCCCTTGCCCGCTCAGCTTTTCATACACGATCTCCAGGCTGGTGGCGTACTTCTCAATCGCCAGTGCCGCCTTCTCCGCGCGGGTATTGAAATAGTTGTATGGAAAGACGGAGAGGATGGCGATACCCAGGCCCGAGGCCGTGGTGATCAAGGCCTGGGCGATGCCCCCTGTCACCGCGGCCGGGTCCTGTATGCCGCTCCTGCCGAGCAGGTCGAATGAGCTGATGATCCCCAGAACAGTCCCGAAGATCCCCAGGAGAGGCGCGACAGTGATCATGGTATCCAGGACCACTAGGTAGCGGCGCATCCGCTCCATCTCGTCCGCTGCGGCCGTTTCCATGGCCTTGCCCATGGAAAAATCCCGGTGGAGTATGCCGCTTACCAGGATGCGCACGATGTAGTCCTTGGATCCTGAAACAGCCCGCCGCACACCTTCCCAGTCCCCATCTCGGCAGAGCTCCAGGACCTTATCCACCAGGGGGGGGTCCCTCCGCAGGTCTTCGACCGCCCAGAAAAGCGCCCGCTCGATGATCACGGTGAGGGCGACCAGCGAGCAGCCCAGGAGAGGGATCATCACCGGCCCCCCTCTATAGAAAACCTCCAGCATGTCTACTCCACTTCTCCTGTGTCTCTACGGCACCAGTGTCAGCCTGGGCCGGCCGGTACCCGGATGGGCATCCACAAGGACCGGGCAATCATAAACACTTTCTATGGTCTCGGCCGTTACCACGTCCTCCGGCGGGCCGGTCCGTACCACCCGCCCGTCCTTCAACACCAACATGCGATCGCAGTACTGGGCGGCCAAATCGATCTCGTGGGTCACCACCACCACTCCCAGACCCTGCTCCCTTGCCAGTGAGGCGGTAAGCCTGAAGATCTCTCTCTTGTAGCGCAAGTCCAGAAAGGAAGTGGGCTCGTCCAGTAGGAGCACGGACGGCTCCTGGGCCAGGGCCCGCGCTATCATGACCCTCTGTCTCTCCCCGCCGGAGACCGCATGGATGTCTCTTTCCTCCAGCTCCAGGGCCCCGGTCGCTTCGAGGGCCCTCCTTGCCGTTGCGAGATCATGCTCCCCCTCGAACCGCAGCCGGCGCATGTGGGGGAAGCGCCCCATCAGCACCACCTCCAAAACGGAGAACGAAAACCGAAAGTGGCTCTCCTGGGCCACCATCGCCACGTTCCGGGCCACTTCGGCCCGGGAAAAACGGTCCATGGACCTTCCCTGGAACCGCACCAGGCCCTCTCGAGGGAGCAGGAGGCCGTCCATCAGCCGGAGAAGTGTGCTCTTGCCCGAGCCGTTGGGGCCGAGGACGCCCAGGAGCTCCCCCGCGCCCACATCCACACTCACTTCCTTCAAGGCCCAGGTGTCTGCGTATCGATACCCGGCCCTCTCCACGCTCAGGACCTTCCCCAACGGCTCCCCCTTGTCTTAAGCAGGTAGATGAAAAACGGCGCCCCCAGGAAAGCGGTGATGACCCCCACAGGGAGCTCGGCAGGGCTGATCAGGATCCGGGCCGCGGTGTCCGCCGCCACCAGGAAGACCGCACCGCCTATGGCGGCTACAGGGATCAGGATTCTGTGATCCGAGCCGCAGATCATGCGGGCAAGATGGGGCACCAGCAGCCCGACAAACCCGATGAGCCCTGAAAACGAAACCACCAGCCCGACCATGAGGGAGACGATGAGCAAACAGGCCGCCTTGGTCCGGTGGACCTCCACCCCCACCTGCATGGCGGTTTCCTCTCCCGCTGTTATGAGATTGAGATGGCGGGAAAAGGTGTAGAGCACTACCCCTCCGGCCGCAGCCAGGGGTGCACAGACCGCCAGGTGGGCGTAGCGGCTCTGGCCCAAGTCCCCGTAGAGCCAAAAGAGCATGCTGTGGAGTCTGCTGTCCGTCGTGGTGGCGATAAAAAACATGATGATCGCGGTAAAAAAGGCATTAATGATCACCCCGGTAAGGAGGACGGTTGAGGACTCCTCCCCCATTTTCCTTGTCCCCAGGGCCATCAAGACCCCAAGGGTGAGAAGAGCGCCCATGAAGGCGGTCAGCGGCACCCCCATACTGAAACCCAAGCCCAAGACGATCCCCAAGACCGCGCCGAAGGCCGCACCGCTCGAGACCCCCAGTATAAAGGGATCGGCCAATGGATTTCTCAGCACCGCCTGGAACACCACCCCGCCCAGGGACAAGGAAAATCCCACTACAGCGGCCAGGAGGATCCTGGGGAGCCGGATGCGAAAAAGGATCAGACCCGCCGAGCCCTCGCCCAAGCCGCTATCGAACAGACGCCCCAGGATCTCCCCTGCTGATAGATCCGCGGTCCCCAGGCACAGTGAAAGCGCCGATACAAGCCCCAGGAGCAGCATCATGGCTCCGGCGGCGCCAAGCACCTTGCCCGCGCTGAGAGTCGCCCTCCTACGGTCCATTGCCCACTCCCGGAAGGGGCTGAAGGGATGGCCTCCCGCAGCCGTAACCGTCCCTCGCGTGCAGGAGATCGGCCACCACTTCGAGCCCGTGGATCACCCGTGGAGACGGTCTATCGATAAGATCGGACTCCACCAAGTGGACCCGGTCTTCCCTAACCGCCGGAATGCTCTCCCACTGGAGCCAAGCCCTCCTCGCTTTCTCAAAGGCCCCGCCACGCTCCATGGAAGAGATCAGAATCACCTCCGGCTGCAAGGCCAGGACTTGCTCCAGGCCCAGCCTGGGGTAGTGGGCCCGGTAATCGGCCGTCACATTGACACCTCCTGCCAGGCGGATGACGTCATGGTGCAGGGTCTCGCGGTTGACGCTCATGATCGGGCGTATGTTTATTTGCATGAACACGCGCGGACTCCCGGTTCCGCTTACCCGCTCCAAGACGCTTCTGAGCCGCTGCTCGAGCCGGGCGGCCGTCTCATCCGCGTGCTCCTTGACCCCGCACACCTCTCCCACCCGTGCAACCGTCCGGATCATGCCGGAAACGGTTCTCGGGTTGACGGTATAAACGGCCACTCCGGCCTCTTGAAGCAGCCGCACCAACCCCGGCTTGTTCCCGTCCACGGTCCCGATCACCAAGTCGGGCTCCAACTCCAGTATCCGCTCGGCATTGAGCCTGACAAAGCTCCCCACCCTGGGCCTTTCGGCCGCCTCGGGCGGGTAGGTGCTGAACTCAGTCACACCCACAATCCGTTCACCCAGGCCCAGGGCGAAGAGGATCTCGGTCACACTGGGCGCCAGGGAGACGATTCGCTCCGGCCTATCCGGGATCGCAACCACCCGCCCGGCCGAATCCTCGAAGGCACCCCCGAGGGCCTGCCCTGCGGCGAGAAGAACCGCCACCCCGCATGCGGCCGTCAGGACCAAAAGCCTCTTCATCACCGGGACATCCTCCGATTCAAAGCCCTCGCCATAAAAAATCCCCGAACCGACTCATCGGTCCGGGGATCTCCCTTTTCATCCTCGAACGATCCGGGGATTCATCGCCTGTCCGCGGAGGCGCATCCCCAGGGTCCCAGGCAGGTCTTCTGACTTCCCTCCCCTTCAGGCGGCCTTCCCGTTCCAGGCTCGGAACAGTGGCACGGATAAGGCCTGAAGAGCTCCCCCTTCCGCGCACCGGACGGAAAAGAGGCAAGGGTTACAGCGGCGGGCCCGTCCCCGACTCTCACGGGGTTCCCTATTATGCCCCGGAGGGCACCTGGATCTATCACTGCCACTATCCGCACCGCGGCGGAAATGTCAAGACCCTCTGTCCTAATGTTATTGTCCTTGTTGACCGGAATTCGGACGGCGAATGTCAAGCCTCCTCGAGGATCTCCGAGTTCAGGCAGTTGGGCGGGACCTTCCCCTGAAAGAAGGCCTTGAGGTTCTCGCGGTCAACGAGCCCCATCCTGGTGCGGGTCTCGATGGTCCCGCTTCCCACATGGGGAAGCAGGATTACGTTGGCCATGCCTGTGAGGGCCGGATGGATCTCGGGCTCGTTCTCGAACACGTCAAGGCCCGCGCCTGCAATTGACCCGGCTTGCAGCGCCCGGACAAGGGAGGCCTCGTTGATCACCTCGCCCCGCGCCGTATTGATTATGAAAGCGGAGGGTTTCATCAGGGCCAGCTCGTCGGGACCGATGAAATGGCGGGTTTCGGGCGTGGAGGGCAGATGCAGGGACACGAAGTCGGATTCCCGCAGGAGGTCCTCTTTGGCCGCGAACCCGGCACCGAGCTCCTGTTCAATAGCGGGATCCGTCTTGCTGCGTTTGTAATACAAGACGCGCATATCAAAACCGGCGGCCCGTCTTGCTACCGCACGGCCGATGCGGCCGAAACCGATCAGGCCCAAGGTCTTTCCATGGACGTCTGCGCCCAGGTACAGCAACGGGCTCCAACCTTGGAATCCGCCTTTCCGCGCAAAGGCGTCCCCCTCGACTATACGGCGGGCCACGCCAAGTATGAGCGCCATGGCAAGGTCCGCGGTGGTCTCGGTAAGAACGCCCGGAGTGTTGCTGACGGCGATTCCTCTGGCCGTAGCCGCGTCCAAATCGATATTGTCGTAGCCCACCGCGTAGTTCGCGATCATCTTCAGCCGGGGTCCGGCGGCGTCCATGACCTCGGCATCGATCCTATCGGTCAAGAGGGACAACAGCGCATCCTTTTCCTTGACCCCGGATATCAGCTCCCCGCGGGTGAGGACCCTGTCTTCTGGGTTGCAGGTAACATCAAAATCCTCCTCCAGGGCCTCCATGGCCGCAGGCGGCAGCCGCCGCGTCACAAACACCGATGGTCTCATAGGCCCTTTCCCTTTTTTGAAACGCACCTATGCCTTTTCCAATCGGTCCAGGTTCTCCAGATCCGCCATATCCTGTACACGACCGGTTGCTCGTTTGTTTTTCTCCAGATTCTCAAGGTCAATAAAATCTATTTCCAGATCCTGTATCTTCACCCTTAGCTTGCTTTCGTAACAATCTTCAAAATTCAGGCCTTTCAACGTAGTCAATAAATCTATCCGATTCGGGGGATAGCCCAACTGAATTACCTGATCTTTTTCAGTAAAATCTTCACCTTCGAGATCGAGAGATCCAAAGCCGAAGTCCTCTAATGCCTGCAATATCCTTCTAGCGTTGTCTAATGACGAATCAATCCATATACCAAGATCTTTTGTGTAGCGTGGATGCCCGTGGACCGCCACAGCATACCCTCCTACTACCAAGTAGCGTACATCATTTGCGTTTAAAGACTCTATAAACTCTCTGAAATCCTTGCTCAGCATCGTATCTCCACGAGTTGTACTCTGCTCTTATTTGCTCCAACGCCTGCAGTCGCTCTTCGTGGGATTTCTTCTTCCAAAAGACCGAATCAGGGGGTTGCTGGCCAATCTTGTATTTCTTGACCGTTTTGCAGATTGCCATGGACGATTCTCTTCTCAAGAAAAGGGGAAAGCCGGGTGAGTGCCTTGATTCTAACGGTATTATAATACCCTATACTCACTCACTGAAAAGATCAACCTCAAGAGGATTTCTTCGGAGACCGGGTTTACCGGGCGGCCGCCCACGCCGGTGCTGAGGGATGGACCCCTGGATAGGAGCAATTCCTTGACAGGCCTTGAAGGTGGTCATATAATCAGTAATAGTTAGCGATAAGGGATGGTCGAGCGGCTTTTCCCGGAGCCGTGAACCCGAAGCAAACGATATCTAACCCAAGGAGATCGGCGAGGATTTCGCCTGGGACATCTTTGATATAAGCAAGGTGTGGCCGCACGGGGAGGTACCGCCGATCAAGGTGGGGAAGCTGGTGCTCGACCGCAACCCGGCCAACTACTTCGCGGAAGTGGAGCAGGCGGCCTTCTGCCCAGGGAATGTGGTGCCCGGGATCGCCGTCTCTCCGGACAAGATGCTCCAGGCAAGGGTCTTTTCCTACCACGACACCCATCTCCACAGGCTGGGACCCAACTACCACCTGATTCCGGTCAATGCGCCCAAGAACGCCCCCGAGACCAGCTATCAGCGTGACGGGTTCATGCGGGTCGACGCCAACGGAGGGGGCGGGCCGAACTACTGGCCGAACAGCTTCGGCGGGCCCGCACCGGACCCAACGGCTGCCGAGCCCTCCTTGGAAATCTCAGGGCAGGCGGCGCGCTTTCCCTTCAACCATCTCAATGACGACTTTGTCCAGCCGGGCAACCTCTACCGCAACGTGATGACGGATGAGGCCAGGGAGCACCTCGTGGGCAACATCGTAAGCCTCCTGAGCAACGCCAAGAAGCGCATCCAAATGCGCCAGACCGCGTTGTTTTACAAGGCTGACAAGGACTACGGCACCCGGGTGGCCAAAGGCTTGGGGCTGGAGATAAAGGAGATCGAGCGATTGGCGGGCATGTCCAATGAGGAAAGCGCGGAGGCCACCAAGGACACGGTGTAGCCCCCCGGGATCTTCCTCGAGCGCCGGGGGTCGATGCTCACGCTTGGCCCCGGCGCTCTACGCCCCGGACTCAGGCCTCCCCCCGCCTCGGCACGATGCAGACGAAACAGAAGGGCTCCTTCCCGTCGTTCGAAAATCTGTGGGTCTCGTTCGGGCCGACAAACACATAGTCCCCTTCTTTCAACGGGTGCTCAAGGCCGCTTTCGTCTGTAAGGACGCCGTCACCCGACTCAACCTTCACTACGTGCGGAAAGTCGTGGGAGTGATACGGGCTCTTTCCACCGGGCTCCACAGTGAAGTAACGCAGTGCGATCTCATCCGATCCGTCTACCGGCCCGATAATGACCTGCTTGGTGACCCCTTCAAAACCGGTCGAGTCGGCGAACGGGACCTCTTCCAGCCTCTTGATTACCATCGGTTTTGCCCTCCTGTTGTCAATTCCGCGTTTTCCCTCTCCCGCCCTTGCAGGCTCAAGATGAGGATCAGTGCGCCGGCGGGCCCTTGACCTCGCATCCGTCGGCTTCCAGCAGCCTGAGCAGACCGGGGATGTGCGGGGCCCCCACGAAGATGACCGCTCCGCCCTGCTCCAGCTCGGGCTTCATGCGCAGGTGGAACAGGTGATCCCGCTTGCCGATCACCTCGGGGCGGCGGGTCGGGAAGCTGAGGGAAAGCAGCCGGATCCCGTCAAAGTCGGCATCGGCGTAAGCCTTTGCATATTCCTCCGCCATTTTCTTCCACTGCCCGTGCCTCTCCAGGAATCCGTGGATCCGCTCCAGGGAGAGGGATTCCAGGACTTGGATCTGCTCCTCGATGGATTCCAGATAGACGATGAGTTTGCCCATCTCGAGCGCCGTGCTATACGCCTCGTAATCCACGGAATGCTTCCAACCAAGGCCCTCGAGGTAAGAAGACCACAGGGTGAAAAAGGCCAGCCAGGGCTTCATTCCCTCAACCAGGTCATAGGCGGGGTTTTCTCCTTTTCTGCCCAGGGCCTGAAACAAGGCCGAGGCCTTGCTCGACCGGCGGCCGGGGAACAGGGCCGTGTTGACCCCGCGGATCGTCTCATCCGAGAGGCCGTCAAACAGGTGCTCACCCTTCTCGGCCGCCCCGGCCTCGCGGACCCGGGCCATGGCCTCGGGCTCCAGGGGCCCCTCCAACAAGACCACACGCGAGTCCTCGAGAAGGCCCTCCAGGGAGGAGCGAAAACTCCATGGGATGAAGTGGGCCGTCCCCACCAACCGTGAGACCTTTTCCCCTGCGGCCACTTCCCAGACCGTTCTCAGCTCCCTTGCTCTGGGTCTCCTGAGCCTAATCACCCTATGACCTTTCTCCAAGGGCCTGCGGCCCGTCCGGGCGGATCAAGGCAGAATCGCCCCCCTGATCGCATCCAACAGGGAGGGCCTCCTCAGGACAAACTCCGCCTCTTCATAATCCGGGCCCGGCACCCCGCCCCACTTCTCCTTGAACCGCCTGAGCCCCGGGCTGAGGCCCAGGCCCAGATGCACGAAGCGCTTCCCGCGCTCCCTGCTCACCTCGATGAGCTCGTTGCAAAGGAGGTCCGATGCCCCGGGCACATAGGGCCTCCTGGAGTGGCACCCGATTACATAGGTAGAGAAGGGGCCCGGCTCCAGATCCACCACCCAGAAGGCCAGGAGAGTCCCGCGAGCATCCCTGGCATTGAGCACGAGGGAGTCTCCCGAGCCGGCAACGAACCGGGGCATCTTCCACAGGAGGTCCTGAGCCCGGTGAGGCAGGCTTGCCCGGCAGATGAACTCCAGAGTGAGCCGGCGATGCTCCTCGCCCATGATCCGGGCCCTCTCCACTCGAGCCTCCTTCGCCGCCCTCCTTGCCGCCCGCCGCGCAGCCCCCCCGGGTTCGAAGCCCTCCAGACTGACCGTGTAATAGGCATCCTGGCGCCGCTCCCTGCAGGCCCCGGGAACCGCATCGGGTATCCTCGGCCCCATCACCGAAGCGAAGCCAGGGTTGAACCGCTCCAGGATGCGGCCCAGGGACTCGGCCGAGAATTCCCGCCCGGGCCCTTCATAGGAGAGCGGGTAACCCACCACCACGATCCAGTCGTTCCTTACAAAGCACAGGAAGTCTTCCGCCAGGACCGGCTCTCCCCCTGAGACGCTCTGCATCAGGGAAAGACCGTGCTCCGGTACGGTCGCCCGCTCCACGATGCTCTTCCGCTCTTGAGCGTCCATAAGGAAAAGCGCCTCTTCCCCGGGAGCCGACCGGCGCACCCTGGATCTCAGATGTTGTAGAGATAGTGGCACACCCGGCACCCCTCCGGAGCGGGAGGCATGGCCTCGGCGGCCTTCTCCAGTGAGCGCTGGGGACCGGAGGAGTGCATGAAGCTCTCCATGAGAGACTCCTCATGGACCTTCACCCGCCTCTCAAAGCTCTCCCGGTAGAAGAGGCAGGTCTCGCTCTCCCATACCCCGGCCAGATCCTCCTCCGGCACCCGCCCGTAGTGGACCGTGGGCATGACCACCTCCTCGCCCAGGAACGTGGTCGGGCCCCCGATACAGAGGTTGATGCAGGGCCCCACGGCGCCGTCGTGCCGAATGAAAAGTGAGTTCCGGGGATCCTGATCGCAGACCGGCTGCTCCTCCGGCGTGAAGGAGAAGTCCGTGGTCTTGACGTTGAGCTTCCTGGCCAGCCGCTTGGCCCTGGAAAGGGCCCTTGCCACTTGCTTGACCTCCCGGGTCTCGCTGGTCGAAAACAAACCGAAACCTTTTCCCCGCTCCCCCCGGATCACGTCGCACTGCTTGAAGTTCAACTGGTCCACGCCCAGCGTGCGGGCAAGCCGGACCATGTCTTCCAGTTGGTGGGCGTTCATGTGCATGATCACGAAGTTTATCATGATCTTGGGGAGCCCCCCCCTCCTGAGCTCCACCAGTGCGGAGACATTCTCGCAGACCTTATCGAAGTCCGCCCCTCTCCGGACTTCTTCGTAGACCTCCTTGTCGGCCCCGTCCATTGAGATGCAGATCCAGTCCATCCCGGCCTGGATGAGGTCACGGGCCTTGTCCCGGTCCAGCAGCAGGCCGCCCGTGAGTATCCCGGTCTCACACTCAGCGGCATTCGCCTCCTTGACCCACTCCACCAACCTCGGCTGGAGCAAGGGCTCCCCGCCGCCGGTAAAATCCACCGATCGGACCTCGGAGAGGTAAGGCTTAACGGCATCCCAGGTCTCCTGGGCCATGAGGCCCTTGTTAGGGGCATTCTTTCGGATCTCGGCCCAGGGGCACATGACGCATCCGAGGTTGCACGCGATGGATGATTCCACCTGGAAGAGCTTCCACCGGCGCTCCTTGAGCGACTTCTTCCTGACCACCCGGTCCCTCAGTCCCGCCAGCCTCCGATCCACCAGCGACGGAAAGATCAAAGCGGCGGTGGACAGCCACCTGCCTTCCCGCTCCAGCCAGACCTCGCCGGGCGGTCCTTTGGCCGCCTTCATGACCTGCTCGGCTATGTCGAACTTGGGCAGTCCGCAGCTTTCCGACGGGCAGAGCCCGGGCCTGGATTCCTCCCTTAGGGCGTTCTCTTCAAACGACGTATCAATGGTCCCCGGGTAGACGTTGACCACATCGATCCCGGCCGGCCCCAGCTCCAGGCGCATGGTGTTGCTCATGACCGCCAGCGCGGACTTGCTCCCTCCGTACACCCCAACCGTGGGGATGGGGACCCGGCCCGCGCAGGAGACGATGTTCACGACCCTGCCCGCCCCTCTCTCCTTCATGTGCGGGACCAGAGCCTTGATCAAGAAGAGAGGCGAGAATGTGTTGAGCTCGAAGAGGTGGCGGATGTTTTGCTCGGTGGCCTCCTCCATGAGGGCGAAGTAGCCGATCCCCGCGATATTGAAGATCGCGTCCAGGTGCCCCATTGCCTTCAAGGCCTCGCCGGCCAAGCGCTCCGCCTCGCCCTTTGCCGAGAGGTCGGCCGTGACCGGCACGGCCCGCGTGGCCTCCGGGAGCATGGAAATCAGCTCCTCCAGGGCCTTCACAGAACGTGACGTCACAACCAGGTGTGCGCCGCTCTCGGCCAGCTCGCGGACGAGAGCAGATCCCAGGCCGCCTGTTGCGCCTGTGACAAGGACATGCTTCCCGCTGTAATCGTAAGTAGGCTCGCTCATAATTAATAGATTATAAGCCGAAAGCAGCCTTGAGGGCAACCCCGGCCGTTCCTCTGCAAGGTCTTGACAAGGCCTTCGGCGTGGAATAGGTTCCGTGCGGAGTACAGGCGGCGACGGCCGCACTGGAAACCGACTTCTCATTGCCATGAATCACTCATGCCGCGCTTATGGGTAAACCCAAGACCATCTGGAAGCACGAAAGCCGTGTGGCCGAGCGGATGGCCAGATCCCTCCTGGAGTCCCACGCCGGGAATCTGCCCTGGTGGAAGCTCATTCGACCCTCGATGCTGGCGGCCTACCTGGGTTTCCGCCGCGATCTACGCATGACCAGGAAGAATCTGCTCTTCACCAAGAAGCTGGCCCTGGAGGCGGCCAAGGAGGTGATCGAGGAGGGGAAAGACCGGGCCCTGGCCTTGGGATCCATCGAGCAGCGCACCAGAGACCTCCTGGACGGCGAAAGGCGCGGGCTCTATACGGAAAAGGTCCGCCGCAAGCAGCACGTTGAAATCGAGATCCTCCTGGAGCACTACCTCATGCTGCTGAGAGCGGACGGTCGCCGCCTGAAGGACCTTGTCCGCGCCCGCTACCCGGATAGAAAGTCCTACCTCAGGTATCTCGACCACCTGCTTGAGGCCGAGCAGGAAGTGATACAGGCCTCCATCTCCACGGTGCGCAAGGGGAGCAAGCAGGAAAGGGCCCGCTGGTTCCGGCGGGTGAGCGAGCTCTCAAAGGACCTGCGCCGGGAGGAGGCCGAACGATTCTACCCGGAAGATCCGGACAGGGGAAAAGCCCCCGCGAAAACGCTTTCCTGAAAGGAGGGAGGGTATGGCGCTCAATATACTCTTGTGCCTGGTGGGGTTCGTGATGCTTTACTATGGTGCGGAATGGTTGGTCAAGGGGTCCTCGAGCCTGGCCAGGAGCCTGGGAGTCACCCCCGTTGTAATCGGCCTCACGGTGGTGGCTTTCGGCACATCAGCCCCCGAGCTGGTGGTAAGCCTGATCTCCTCAATCACGGAAAAAAGTATGATCGCCGTGGGGAACGTGGTGGGCAGCAACATCTGCAACATCGCCCTGGTCCTGGGAACGGCCGCCCTGTTTCAGCCCATCACCAGCCATCGTTCCGTGGTCCGGCGGGACATCCCCTTGATGCTGGCCATCTCAGTATACCTCCTGATCCTGTCCCTAAACTCCACCCTGGGTCGTATCGAGGGAGTCACCCTGGCAGTGGGAATCATCGCCTACACGATCTTCAACTATTGGATAGCCAAGAAGGAATCTGAAAAGGGAGTGAGCGAGGAAGAGCTCATGGAAGAGCTCGGCGTGGAGGAGGTGGAGTACGTAACCTCGCGCTCCCGCCAAGTCGTTCTGATCCTCGTGGGAATATTCGGCGTGGTCTTCGGGGCCAAGCTGGTGGTGGACTCGGCCGTGGCCATCATGCAGGTCCTGGGCGTGAGCGAGAAGTTCATCGGGCTTACCATAGTGGCCTTTGGAACGTCCCTGCCCGAGCTCGCCACCTCGGTGGTGGCGGCCATCCGAAAGGAGATGGACATCAGCATCGGAAACCTGGTGGGGAGCAATGTCTTTAATCTGATGAGCGTACTGGGCGCGGCATCCTTGGTGAGGCCCATCCCCATCCCGGGCGGGTTCGTGGAGAGCGGCCTGATCATCGACTACTTCGTGATGATGCTTACAAGCGCCATGCCCTGGTTCTTCATGCGGAAGACCAATACGGTCACCAGGCCCCAAGGCGGCCTGCTCCTGGCCTGTTATGTGGGGTATGTGATCTATCTGATCACCACCGGCTAGCCGGCGGACTGAAGCGGGGCATGACGTCTCCCCCCCCTTTAGGGGTTGACGACAAACCCTTCTTTCATGGCCGCGTCCTTCAGTCGCTGATCAAAGCAAATGATCGGCAGCCGAGCCGGATCTTCCTGGGTGGCGATAAGACTGGATGCCAGTTGACAGGCATCAGCCGCACGAAGCGGGTGGACTTCCAGCAATCGTACCGCTCTGTGGACGATTCTTTCGAGAGCCGTTATTTGGGAGGTAATAACTCAAGCGATTCTTCACTTCTGAAATATTGGCTTGGATCATTCTTCACCTCCCCACCTCCACAAAAAGCTAAGGTAGCTATGTATACAAAGCCATATTAGCCAGATAATCCGGTTTTCTCAAGAAATCCAATTGGCTCGCACTGCTTTTTCCCGAAATCAAAGCTTGCCCATCAGGGGACCCACCAGGTCGCGGGGCACATCCCTCCTTATGGTGGCGGTGGCATGGGGGAGGAAGGGCTCGCCCCCCCATTTCTCCTTGAAGCGTCTGACCCCCTGGTGGACCCCCAGCCCCAGGTTTAGGGCGGACTTCCCCTCATCCTCGGCCAAACGAACCATCTCGTGGAACAGCAGGTCCGAGGCACCCGGGACGTTGACCTTGGACGAACGGAAGTTGAAAAGGTAGAACCCGTATCCGGCCGAGCCCAGGTCGATTATATTGAAGGCGGCGAGGCTCTTCCCCTTCCATGCCTCCAAGACCCGCACGCTCCTGGATCTCTTGACGTACTCGGGGATGTTCTCGAAGATGACCCTCAGCGGCTCGGATAGATCACGTTCGGCCAGAAACGCCTTGATGATCTTCCTGTGCGCCCTCCGGAGAGTCCCCCGCCTTGCTTCCAGCTCCCTTGCCGCCCGCCTTACCATGTAAGCCGCGTCCCGGGGCGGACTAACCAGGGGGAGGGGCAACCGGTAGTAGTGATCCCGCGGCCCGGTCTCGCAGGCCCCTTCAACCGGCCAAATCTCCGGCGCGGCGATCGAGGCGACCGCAGGCCGGAATCCGGCCAATGCCGACTCAAAGGCCTGCTCCGGGCTCATTTCCACACGGCCCAGGGGGTATCCGATGAAGGTGAGGCCGGCCCTTGCCGCGTAGCAGAGGTATCCCCCTATCAGGTGGGCCTCTGAGCCTGACACGGCCTCCACATATTCAGGGAGATGCTCAGGGAGATAGGCGTGGTCGTAGACCCAGCTTCGCTCTTTTGGGCTCAGCATCGGATCATTCCGGCCGGGCCGAAGATTCTCTCCGCAGAGGAGAACCTCAGCCGCTCGTAGGCCTCCTCCATTCTTCCTACCAGGGCGGGGTCCCCCCGCGGCCCGAGGGTCCGGAGGGCCGCCTGATTGACCGCCTCTTCAGCGGCCTTGAGACGGCCGAGAAAGTCCATATATCCCCCCCGGGACTTATAGGCGTCCAGGACCAAGGCGTCATAGTCCTCCCCTCGGGCCCGGAGAAGCCTGAAGTAGTGATTCGCCAGGATGCGGACCTCCTTCAATTGCTCCTGTCTTATCTCCTCTGAATAGAGCCCTTCCTGGACTGATTCCAAGAGTCCCCGGGTCTTCTCTATTACGGGACTCATGGCCTCTTCCAGTCCGGCTCCCTCTTCCACCATGCCCAAAGCCGCTTTCAAGGCCTCTTCCTTGGTGAACAGGAGATTCCGGACCATGACCTCCCGGTCCGATCTGGACTTGACATAGAGGAAGACGAGCAGGACCGGGATCAGGACCTCCCAAACGGAAATAGGCCTCGGCTTGACTCCGGCCCGTGCCACGGAGAAAGCCCACGAGCGCTCCCGGGACAGGATAGCCTTGTATTTGCCCCTGACATCACTCATAGGAAAACGGTTTCCAGCTCCTTTTCCCGCTGCTCCTCGGCCGCATCCTGCTCCTCGAACAACCGCCTCTCCGCCTCTCCAGCCCCGGCGGCCCTGGAAACCGCTTGCAGGTAATCTCTTTCCAGGACCGAGAGCCGGCTCAGAAAGGCCTGATAATCTTTCAGCGTGCCGTAGGCGCTCCGGACCAGGTCTTGATAGGTCTCCCCTGGTGCCTGAAGAAGCCTCGCATGGTGCTCCGCAAG
Organism: uncultured Desulfobacterales bacterium; assembly: GCA_964647905.1. Classification (GTDB taxonomy): domain Bacteria; phylum Desulfobacterota; class DSM-4660; order Desulfatiglandales; family HGW-15; genus CAZYJR01. Next base: position 26,255 of record CAZYJR010000013.1, read on the forward strand.
AAAGTGTACCAGCGCTATCAAGGCCCGCTTCGCCTCATCCCCGGCGAGCCCCTCCGCCGCCAGCCAAGGCCCCACCCCTTCCTCGGCCCCCTCCAGGACGCTCCCCTTGTCCTCCCCGCCGGCGATCCGCCACGCCGCATCCAGGGCCAGGCGTCTGGGAGGGAGGTACCAGCGGGAGTACCTGCGGATCTCGCTCTTCCGCCTGAGAAAATCCATAATGAACATCCCCGGGATCAGTTGGAGCAACGGCTTCACCGGCCGCCTGACAATGACCGCCAGGGCCGTTCGCCGGGCAAAGGCTTCCTCCGCAGCCATGATCTCCTTGTACTTTTCCCTCACGGCCGTCCCTCCTCCCGGATCCCAGCGCCCGCCGTCCAGTAGGGTTAACATAGTAGCTTTTCGGGAGTGCTGTGAGCCGCCCCCGCGGCGAGGCAAAGACAGGAGAGGGCATCCCCCCCTCAGGGGGGATGCCCTTGCACTTTCTGATCAGGCTAGTCAGGCATAATGACCGGCGTGAAGAAGGTCCCTGACCACAGTATCCAGGTGATGAAGAGCGTCCATATGGCGTTTGATATCTGGGAGATCCAGTACGCGATGGCCGGGCGCCCGCCGCCCACTGTCACCAGCTCCTTGAAGTTCGTCTCCAGCCCGATGGCCACGAAGCAATAGGTAAAGAACCAGCTCCGATAACTCTTGCAGGCGCTCGCAATGGCCTTGGTGGCCTTCTCGCCCACCGAGGGCTCCACCAGGAAGGATACGATAAGAGAGGAGACCATAAACCCGATCACGAACTTGGGGAAACGGAACCAGACCTCCATTATGGACGGCTTGGGCGCGTTGGGGTCTTCTTTTCGGTCCAGGGACAGGGTGGCCCAGAGGGCCATCAAAAATGCCACGAGGCCGATCATCACGTTCTGCGCCATCTTGACCATGGCTGCTGCGCTCACTGCGGCCTTGCTGGGACCGCCCTGGGCGTCCCGCAGGATCTCGCCCGCCGCTATCACCGCCCCCGTATTGTCGATCACCCCGCCTACCCACGCGCCGGCCCACTGGTTCGGCAGATCCAGCCAGACGGCAACCGGAGGCATCACCAATATCAGGACCACGGCGCAGACCAGGACCCAGGCGATCATGTAGCTCACCTCTTTGGGGTCGCCCTGGATTGCACCGCCCGCCGCGATGGTGGCCGACACCCCGCAGATGGAGTTGGCCGTGGCGATGATGCTGCTGAATCTCTCGCTCACCCCGAACTTGCGGCATATCCAGTAGGTCCCGAACCAGACGACCGTGGCCACCAACACGGCCTGGGCCACACCCACGGCTCCCGCCTTGATGACCGTGGAGAACATAATTGTCGCGCCCATGCACACCAGACCGATCTTCACGAAGAACTCGGTCTGACCGGCTGCCTTGAGCACCTTGGGCACCTTGAATATGTTACTGATGATAAGACCGATCACCAATGCGAATAGGACGTAGGAGATCCCCCACTTCTTCATGAAGGCCTGTTTTGAGAGGATCATGGAGCAGAAGGAAATGAAAAAGATGATGGCGAAGCCGGGGATGTAGCCCTTCAAGTCGAACTTCATGAAGGCCCCGGCGATCAGGGTGACAATGCAGGAGAAAACGAAGAGGCCGATAGCCACCCCCAGGGTGCCCCAGCCTTGGGGGAAGGCGTCCCCCAAACCGGTCCATGTCCCTAACTTGGGCACGTTCGGGAGGATGCCTATGATGGCCAGGATCAGGATGAACCACCCGATCCAACATGACCACCAATCTTCGTTCTTGATGAGATTTGACCAGTCAATCTTCCCGTTTCCATTGCTCATGGCCGATGCCTCCTTTCATTGGAAGGTGAAATGGGTAAACCTTGAGAGGACCTGCCTCTCAGGCAAATACCGGCTCATGTACTGCTCAAACCCCTATTGCGCTCCTCCTTGTTCCGGCACCACTCCCGCGTTCAATCGTCTTCCCGCTTCTCAGATCAAAGAATAGGGATTCATCGATGTATTTAGAGGAAGTCACACCAAAATGCAAGGACAAATACGGGTCCGCCCGAATCGGGGCACAGGCCACGGATGAGTCATCCAGTGCTTGCGCATCCGGTTCCACATCGTGACCCGGCTCACACTGAGGAGCTTCACCTGGATGGAAAGCGGGACGTCGCCGATCTTGTCCAGGAATATGTCACCTGTATGGCCGCCCGAATGCTGTCCAGGGTGTTTAAACAACTGTTCAAGTTGCTAGATTATAGTGTAAAGAGATCGACAAGGAAACCGGCGGGAACGGGGAAAACCCACTGGAATTTCAACCGGCCGTTGAGAGGAGGGCGCTCGGGCGATTTAAGACACGGATCCTGCCGGCATTTGTTCTGAATGGTGTGCCGGGCATAATCTCAGGAAGGAGGAAAACCATGGAACAGAAGAAGGAAAAGGCAGGACTGATCTGCAGCAGGGACACCCTGGACGGGGCGTACCCATCCCTGATCCTGGCCATCAACGCGGCGCGCCAGGGCATGGAAAGCAAGATCTTCTACACGTTCATGGGGTTGAATCTGGTGGTCAAGGGCGGAGTGGACAGAGCCAAGTTCATCCCGGCCGGGTTAATGGGGGCCGTGCCCGGGATGTCCGGCATGGCCACGACCATGATGATGAAGAAGATAGAAAAGGCCAACATCCCCAGCCTCGGCGACCTCATGGAGATGGCCCAGCTGGAAGGCGTGGAGCTCATAGCCTGCCTCATGACCGTGGAGATGATGGAGATCCCCGAGGACGAGCTGATAGAGGGGGTCTCCATCTGGGCGGCAGAGGATTTTGTCAAGTACGCCAAGGAGTGCAAGCTCTGCCTTTTCACTTGACGAGAGTCGCGAGCTCCTTCAGGCCCGGGCCCGATTCCACCCCTTTCCGGTAGACCTTAGAGGCTCCTTGTGCAACAATTCTCTCCACTGCGAGGGGGAAAGACCAGGGAGGAGGTGGAACATATGGACAAAACCATTCGCATCATGCCGTGCCTGGACATGCAGAAGGGCCGCGTGGTCAAGGGCGTTCACTTCGTGGACCTAAGGGATGCAGGGGATCCAGTGGAATGCGCCCTAGCTTACTGCAGCAAAGGGGCGGATGAACTGGCCCTGCTCGACATAACGGCCACGGTGGAGGGCCGGTCCACTATGCTGGACGTAGCCGGGAGAGTGGCCGAGGTTACTACGGTCCCTTTTACCGTGGGCGGCGGAATATCAGACGTAAACTCGGCCGGCGCCGTGCTGGCCGCGGGCGCGGACAAGATCTCCACCAGCAGTGCGGCCTTTAGAAGGCCCGAGGTGATAGAGGAGATGGTCAAAGAGTTCGGTCCGGAGAGGGTCACCGTGGCCATTGACGTAGACCGAAACCCCGCCATGCCCTCGGGCTACGAGGTCTACATTGACGGGGGCCGGACCGCCACAGGCGCGGACGCTGTGGAATGGGCAAAGCGGGTGGACGGTTTCGGCGTCCCGGTCATCCTGCCTACCAGCAAGGCCGGAGACGGGGTGCGAACCGGCTATGACCTGCCGCTGATCCGGGCCCTCAAGGTGGCCATATCAGCCGAGATCGTGGCCTCCGGAGGGGCGGGCAAGCTGGAGCACTTCCACGAAGCGGTCGAGGCCGGAGCCACGATCCTGCTTGCCGCTTCCATGTTCCACTTCGGAATCGTGGAGATAGGCGAGCTCAAAGATTACCTGCGCGGCCGGGGCGTCCGCCTCTCGAGCTGACCGCCGGCAAGCTCCTAAGCCCGATTTTCGTCCCCCTCTTGCAGGAGGCCGGTTTCACCAGCTTTATGAAGTGGATTCCGAGGCGTCCGTCGAAGGCCGCATGATGCCGCCCGGAATCCGAGCCCGGGAGGACCCCGTTGCCTGTGTGGGTCTGGATCGTCCTTTGTCTCTTTTCCAGTTTGTTTGCCGTCAAGCTCCTGTTCGTGGCGTGTACGGGCTGGTCCATGCGCACGACCCGCGGGGCGATCTTTGTGCCCGCGCACAGGGAGAGTATAGAGGCCCTCCTTGAAGCGGTGCCCATGGAGCCCGGGGACGTCTTCGTGGATCTCGGCTGCGGGGACGGCCGCGTGCTTCGGGCGGTCAGGAAGAGATACCGGGTCGAGGCCCGCGGGGTGGATGTCAATCCCCTGGCCTGCTGGATGGCGAGACTGAGGAACCTATTCGACGGCAAAGTGCGGATCCATCGTGCGGACTTCTGGGGCCACGACGTCGGTGATGCAGGGGTCTTGTTCTGCTACCTGTTTCCGGACGTAATGGAACGTATGGCCCGGAAGCTGGCAGGGGAGCTCAGAACCGGATCCCGAGTGGTCTCGGCCAATTTTCCCCTGCCGGGATGGACCCCCGTCGAGGTCGTACGCCCCGCCTCACCCGGACGCGGGGATCCTATCTTCATCTATCACGTCCCGGATGACCCAGGCAGTGACCGGCCGGCGGGTGCTAGAGGAAGTGGCAGGAGCAGTAATGCCCCGGGGAGATCTCCACCGTAGGCGGCGGGTCTTTGCGACAGAGCTCGGCGGCGTGAGGGCAACGGAGCTGGAAACGGCACCCGGGCGGCGGGTCAATGGGCCGGGAGACCTCGCCCAGGATCTCGGGTACGGGCCGCTTGTAGGTAGGGTCCGGCACCGGGACGGCGGAGATCAGAGCCTTGGCATAGGGGTGGGCCGGGCGCTCGATCAGCTCCCGTGTGGGCCCGGCTTCCACTATCTTTCCCAGATACATGATCATGAGCCTGGTTGAGACATGGGCCAGTATGGACAGGTCGTGGGACACATAGAGACATGAGAAGTTCATGCGGGCGGAGAGGTCCAAGATCAGGTCCAGGATGCCCGCCCTGATCGATACGTCCAACATGGAGAGGGGCTCGTCCGCGATGACCACGCCGGGCTCCAGGACCAGGGCCTGTGCGATCCCCACGCGCTGCCTCTCACCTCCGCTCATCTCGTGCGGGTAGCGATAGCTATATCGGCCGGGTTCCAGCCCCACAGCGGCCAGGGCGTCAAGGGCGGCCCTGGATACCTCCCCTGTGGTCCCCAGCTTCAGCGCCCGAAGTGGCTCCGCCACCAGATCGAAGGCGGTGAAGCGCGGGTTGAGCGACTCGTAGGGGTCCTGGAAGATTATCTGGACCTCCTTTCGGTAGGCCAGGGTCTCGGCACGTGACATGTGAGTCACGTCTTTCCCGTTGTATAGAATGGAGCCCCCCGTAGGCTCGGTCAGCTTGGCGAGAGCCAGGCAGCAAGTGGACTTGCCGCACCCCGACTCGCCGGCCAGGCCGATGATCTCGCCTTTGTCCACCCCGAAGCTCGCCCCGTCAACCGCCTTGACGACCCTGGGACGCGCCCCGCGCAAGACCCGGGAGAGGAGCCCCTCGCCCAGGGTGAAATACCTCTTGAGCTCCTTTACCTCGAGAACTGCCATGTCTTCTTCTCACCGGCCAACAGGCGGAATTCCTCTGCCCGGTCGTACCTCAGGCATGCGGCAAAGTGATTCCGCCCCACCGGCTCGAGCGGGGGCCGGCCATCGTCGCACACGGGTTCGGCAAACGGGCAGCGGGGTGAAAAAGGGCATCCTGCGGGCGGATCGAGGAGACCGGGCGGGGAGCCGGCTATGGAGATCAGCTCCCGGTCGAGATCACGGAGGCTGGGAAACGCGTTCATCAAACCCAGGGTGTAGGGGTGGTAAGGCTCCCTGAAAAGCGCCTCTGCCGGGCCCGTCTCCATGAGGCGGCCGGCATACATGATTCCGATCCGGTCGCTTATCTCCGCTATCACGGAGATATCATGGGTGATGAGGAGCACCGAGGCCGCCCCGCCCTTCCGCTCCTGCCATTCCGAACGGATTTCCTTGAATTTTCTCAGGATGCGCTCCTGAACAAGGACGTCCAACCCGGTCGTGGGCTCGTCCATGATCACCAGCTCCGGCCCCAGTACCAGGCTCATGGCGATCATGGCCCGCTGGCGCATCCCCCCGCTGAGCTCGTGAGGGTAGCTTCCCGTCAGCTCCGGCTGCAGCCCCACCAGATCGAACAGGGCCTCTACCCGCCGGCGGCCCTCTTCCTCCCCGCACTCCTCGTGGGCCTGCAGGGCCTCCAGGAGCTGATCCCCCACCCTGTAGACCGGGTTCAGTGCGTTCATGGCGCTCTGGGGCACCAGGGAGATCCCGCCCCACAAGACCCGTTTCCTGAAATCCCGCGCGCTCATGCCCAGGAGGTCCTCCCCGCGGAAGCACATGCGGTCGGCTCCGACCAGTGCGCTCCGGGGCATCAGCCTGAGGAGCGTCCGGATGAGGGTGGACTTGCCGCACCCTGACTCGCCGGCCAGGCCGAAGACTTCGTTCTCCCCGACGGAAAGGGAAACGCCGTCCACGGCGTTTAGAAGGCCCTTGTTCGTGCGGTAGGCGGTATGCAGGTTTTCGATTTCCAGTAGCAAGCCTCGGTCTCCCAATAATCAGCGCTGCCTGAGACGGGGATTGGCCACCTCCTCGTAGGCCCGGCTGATGAAGACCAGGGCGCTCACCAGGAGGATGATGCATAACGAGGGCCAAGCGAACCACCACCAAGCGGTCCGGATCTTTCCCGAGATCCAGAGCTCGTAGAGCATGCCGCCCCAGCTCAGGTTAGAAGGATCGCCGAACCCAAGGAAGCTCGCCCCGGCCTCCGCCAATACGGACCACGCGATGTTGAAGGCCGTGTACAGGAGCAGGAGCGGCATGATATTGGGCAGGATGTGGCGGTATATGATCCGGAGGTCCCCGGCCCCCCTTGCACGGGCGGCCAGGATGAACTGCCTCTGGGAAATGGCCAGAGTCTGGGCCCGGATCACCCTGGCCGCCGTCCTCCAGACGATGCAGCATATGGCTATGATCACGAACCAGAAGTCCCGCCCGAAAAGCGAGATGAGAACGATCAGGAACGGCAGAAAGGGCATTCCGTAGACCACATCCGTAAACCGCATCAGGACCTCGTCCAGCTTGCCCCGGTAGAACCCGGCGAGCAGCCCTACGTTGGCCCCGGCGACTATGGAAATGAGGCCGGAGACCAATCCGATCAAGACCGTGGTGCGGGTGGCGAATATCATCTGGCTAAGGATATCCCGGCCCATCGAGGTCGTACCCAGAGGGAACTCCTGGGTCGGGGGCCTGAGAAGGGCCATGCGCCCATGTTGATCATGGAGGGTTGCCCAGGGATCGTGCGGTGCTAAATTAGGGGCCAGAAGGGCGACCAGACCGAAGAACAGGAGCACCCCCGCCCCGAAGAGCCCCAACTTGTGACCCTTGATGATCCGGACTTGCGCAGCCGCCGCCCCCCTCGCCCGTGCCAGGACCATCCTCAGCCCCCGGTCGCTTTGGCCCCGGCGATCTTCACCCTCGGGTCCAGGAATCCATAAGAGATATCCGCCAGGAGATTGAGGAAGATAACCAGCACGGCCAGCAGCAGGAAGGCGGCCTGGGCCACGGGATAGTCGCGGGAGGATGCTGCCTGGACCATCAACTGCCCCATGCCGGGCCAGGAGAATACCTGCTCTACAATGACCTGCCCTCCGATGGCGAACCCCACCATGACCGAAGACACGGTAATCACCGGGAGGAGCGCGTTTCGTGCGGCATGTCGTATCATCACGGCAGCCGGCCTGAGGCCCTTGGCCTGGGCGAGCTCGATAAAATCGCTACCAAGGAGCTCGAGCATGGAGTCCCGCATGATCAGCATGGGCGTTGCCAGGTAGTAAACGCCCACCGTGATCGTGGGAAGCACCAGGTGGTGGAGGAAATCGGCCGAGAAGAGCAGCCCGAATCCGCTCTCCAGAGGGGTCCCCGGGGAGAGCATGCCGCCTGTGGGAAACAAGTCCAGCCGATAGCTCAGGCCCATCAATAGGAGAATTCCGGTAACAAAGGGCGGGGCCGATTGCATAACCAGCGCGGTCACTGTTGCGCCGACATCCAGGACACCGTTCCGCCGCCACGCCATGATCATGCCCAGCCCTACTGCAACCACCAGGGTGAAGGCGAGCCCCGCTCCCATGAGAAAAATCGTGTTCCAGAAACGGTAGACCACCATCTCGAAGACAGGCTTGGAGGTGGCGAACGAACGGCCCCATTCCAAGGTCGCCATGTTCTTCAAGTAGAGCAGGTATTGCTGGTAGAGGGGCTTGTCCAGTCCGTAGGCCTGGCGGAGGCGGGCTTGCGCGGCCTCGTCCAAAGCCGGAGAGATCACCTGCGCGGTCGGGTCCCCCGGCAGCATCCGAAAGATGAAAAAGAGGATCGTGGCCACCGCGAACAGAGTCATCAAGGTATAGAGAGTGCGCCTGAAAACGAACGCTTGCAATAATCCTCCTCCGCCTAGATCGGACCATGACAGCTCTACTTATGAGCGCGGGCCGCAGCCCGGTCAAGAGGGAACGGCCCGGGACCCCGGAGAGTTTCCAAATCTCCACTCCGGGACTCGGGCCTATGCCGCAGGGTTGCATCAGGTCTTAGGGTAGAGCAGCCTCCCTTTCGCGTCCCAGGAATAGCCCGCCTCAGCCAGGATCCTGCGCGCCCTCTTGGGATCTTCAGGGACCGGTTTGACCGCGGGGTTATGCCAGAAGGTGTTGGCCGGGCCGATGACAGACCCGCCCGGATCGGCATACCCGCTGAGGACGGCTTGAATGATGAGCTCCTTGGGGATCACATGCGCGATGGCCTTGCGGAAGGCCGGATCATTCAAGGGCGGCCTATTGATATGGTAGCTCAGCGTGTAGAAGCCGTGGTTCGGGTACCCCTCGGCCACCACGTTGGGCACCTTCTTGAGATCCTCGAGCAGGCTGGGCTTCAGGACATACCTGGTCCTGTCGCACTCGCCCTTCTCAATGGCGGCCGCCATCGCGTCATGACTCCCGTATACCACTCGAATGATTCCATCGCACTTGGGCGCATGAAAGTGCTCCCTGTAGGCCCCGACCTTGAGCTCCCGGCCCTGGTCCCAGTGCTCGAAACGGAAAGGACCGCTTCCCACGGGCTTGTCGTTGGGGAAGTTGAGCGGGTCGTCCAGGTTGGAGACCTTCTCCGGGATGTCCTTCCAGATGTGACCGGGGATAAGGAACACCGCCCCCAGCACGTTTGATATGAACGGAGCAAAGGGCTCTTTGAGCTTGAAGCGTACCGTGTTTCCGGAGGTGATTCTCACATCCTCTATGTTCTCGAGGTTCCTTGCATGGAAGGGGGCCTTCCACTGGGTGTGGTAGTCGAAAGTGAAGACCACGTCTTCCGCGGTCAGGGGCTTGCCGTCATGCCAGCGCATGCCCTCTCTGAGGGTCACGTCAACGGTGGTGGGATCCACCACGGTATACCCGGTAGCGGCCCAAGGCCTGGGCACCCCGTCGGTCCCGATGCGAAAGAGCCGGTCATAGATCATGCGAAGGGCCATGAACTCGTCGTGGCTCTTGGCGCTCACCGGATTGAGGGTCTTCAGGGGGTTGGTCATACCCGTTCGCACGTAGCCGTTGCCCGCCACCACCTCCATGCTGATGTCGCTCCAGAAGCTCCCGATACCTTCACCCATCATGGGGGTCAGATTTCGAATACGGTCGGAGCGGTAGGCGTTGGTCATCCTGGGATAGGCGATCACATTCTGTGACTGGAGCTCATGGATCCGCTCCTGCGCCCTATGCACCAGACCGCGCCTCTCCTCGAGATCCATGGCTTGTCTCTGCGCCTCGGCCAAACGGTCAATCTCGGGATCCGACAGCCCCTCCCAGTTGTATCCCCCTTTCCGGTACTGGCTGGAATGGTGGCACTGATAGACGAAGATATCAGGGTCTATCCGCAGGGACGCCCCGGACAGCATCACGAACCACATGTCATAGTCGTGATCCAGGACCACCTTCTGGACGTTTTGGTTGTAGTCGATGGGATCCGGTATCACCTCCCAGCCTATGGTCTTGAAGGCCTGCGCGCAGGCCCTGGCCACCTCAGGGCGGACCGGGTCCACCGTGGCCGTTGCCGTAGTGATGCGCATGGGCGCAACCTGGCTCCCTGACTCGGGCTTTGCCCAGACCAAACCGGAGCCCATTAAGAGACCCCCGCCTATCGCCGCCCCGCCGGCCTTTAGGAAATCCCGGCGGCTCACTTTTCTTGCACTCATGATCACGCTCCTCCCTCCGGTCGAACTCGACCGCTTGATTGTGGACCCTCTCTTACCTTTTCCCATGCCCTTCAGACACCGGATTCGCCGCCGCCGCCTTGCGGGAACCCGGGGCATAAGGCCTCTCCACGTAGTCCAGGATCTCCTCCCGGCTCAAACCGGCCAACCCTAGCCGTTCCAAGGTCCTTCCACCGGCGAGGTAGTCCGTGTCATTGTAAATGGACGCGATTCGAACGATGCATTGAACGGCCGGCGTCTCCACTCCGGAGGTGCTTCCCAATTCCAGGAGCGGCACGAGGAGATAAGGGCAGTCCTCGCTCACATATCGGTCGCGGGGGCTCCGCGGCCCGTCATATCCGAATGAGCTGTGGATGGGGGAGTTCCGGGCGAAGTCGTATATGTTCTCGACCTCCAGGTTGTAGAAGATTCGGACGGTTTCGACGAAGGGCGCCAGGTGTAGTCCCAGCGCCCGGGCCACGGCCAGACGCTCGTCATCGATCGCCTGCTGGACTTTGGTCACTGACTCTGACATGCCCTCACGGTAGAAGTAGAACTCCCCCTTCCTGGACTCTGCAACACCCATATTGAGGACTGCGGTGGCGGGATGGACGATCATGTTCGCATTGGCAAGGCCGGCTGCGAGTACGTTCCGGAGGGGGATGCACTCCAGGCCCAACAGCTCGCTGATCATCCCGCGGACGTCGTCCAGCCCGGCGGCCGGGAGCGAGGCGACCTCAAAGCCCTTTTTCACGCCCAGCACAAAGACCTCCCCCGGCCCGGTGATCCGGCAAGCGTGAGGAATGCTGTTCGCCTCCACCAGGGTCGGGCGGTCGGTGCACCCGGCTTCCCTCATCATGCGCATGAGGACCAGCGATCCGAAGTTGCCCGGGAGCAGGACAATGGTGTGCCTGTCCCCCAAATTCGGGAGGAGCAGGCTGAAGAGCGGCTCCTGGGCGAAGGAGGGTACTATAACGAAGAGTATGTCCGCGAAGCCGGCCGCCTCCTTCATGTCCGAGGTCAAGGCCTCCAGCGGGGCGAAGCCGCTTGTTGCAGCGGCGATCTCCCTGCCGTTTCGCGTAATCCGCTCGACCGCTCTAATGCCCCTCGCCCTTCCAATACCTTGCAGGTTCTCAATAAAGTCAGGGTGCTCGTAGACCAGCACCCGATGCCCCATGGAGGCAAGAGAAAACGCCAAGGCATGCCCGCCGTTGCCCGCCCCCAGGACCGCGATTTTTTCACCCATCCCTGTGTTCTCCTCGCCTGACTCCGATCTCTCCGGGGAAAGGCCCCGGCCCCGGAAGGCTTTACTGTGTATCAAGTTCCGTGCCGCAGGATGGATCAATCGTTTAACCGGTCTTTCTTTCAGGGAAAAGCGTTCAGGACTCGACCGCAGGCGGGATTTTCACCGGGCTGGAGGCATGCCCCTTGGTGTATGCGCATTAAACAGAGACAGGAGTCGGATCGGCCTTTTTGATATCAATACCAATGACATACCAGGACGGACCAGCAACTTTACATGTCTTGAAATTAAACACCGCGGCGAGAGAGGTCCAAGGCGTACTTCTTGATTCTCTTGTACAAGGTGGCCCGGCTTATCCCCAGCATCAGTGCGGTGCGAGAGACGTTGAATTGAGTCTTTCGGAGGGTTTCCTGTATAGTCCGCCGTTCGGCCTCTTGAAGCAGCGCTCCGGAATCGGGGACCTCTGAGCGCTTTACAGCGGCCAAATGGCCGAAATGCCGGGGCTCTATCACCTGCCCTTCCACCAAGTTCACGGCGCGCTCCACCACGTTTTCCAGCTCGCGTACATTGCCGGGCCAGGAGTGCCCGGCCAAGAACCGCCTTGCCTCCTCGGAAAAGCGGATGCCCGGCTTTCTGAGGGTTTGGGTGCAGCGCCGGAGGACATGGCGTGCCAGGATGAAGAGGTCCTCCCCCCTGTCCCTCAACGGAGGGATGGTAATGGGTAAGACATTCAACCGGTAGAAGAGGTCTTCCCTGAAAGCGCCCTGATCAACCTTCTCGCCCAGGCCGGGCCGGCTTGCGGCGATGATACGAATGTCAACCGAAATCGGCTTGTGCTGGCCTATTCGAAACACCTCCCCGGACTGGAGGGCCCGGAGGAGCTTCACCTGCATGTCAGCAGGCATGTCTCCCACTTCGTCCAGGAACACGGTCCCCTTGTCCGCCAGCTCCAGCTTGCCGGGCCGTCCGCCTTTGGAAGCCCCGGTAAAAGCCCCTTCAATATACCCGAAAAGCTCGCTTTCCAAGAGCTCCCTGGGGATGGCCCCGCAGTTGATGGCCACGAAGGGATGGCCCCTGCGATCGCTCAAGTTGTGAATGGACTGGGCGAAGAGCTCCTTGCCGGTTCCGGTCTCACCCATTAGGAGAACGTTGGACCTGCCGGCGGCGGCCAGCATGGCCACCCTCTTGGCCTCCTGGATGGCCGGACTCGTACCCAAAATGTCCTCGAAGGTAAACCGGGCCTGGGAGCCCGCCATCCTGTCGATCAGCCTGCGGATGCGATGGATCTCGTCAAAGACGAAGATCATGCCCTCCATCCGCCCCTCCTGTGAAAGGACCGGCTTGGCCGTCACCATCAGATGAAGGCTTTTCCCCGGGCCCTTGACAAAGACCTCGCGGTCCGTGTACCCGAGCCCGCTCCGGGGAGTCTCCAGCCAGTCGCTCTCAGGCCCCAGGATTTCGGCCAGCGAGGCGCCTTCCAGCGGCTCGTCCCGATTCAGGATCTCTCTGCCGCGCTGGTTGACCTTGATGACCACCCCTGTCGCATCCACAGCCATCAGACCGCTGTCCACGGACTCTATGATTCCCTCCATTACCTTGTTGCGCAAGGCCAGTTCGCGGGAAGTCTTGGTGATGGTCATATGCTGCTCAATGGCCCGAGCCGCGGTTATCACCATCCCCAGTGTGTGCGGATGGACCTGGTCGGCGTCCCCCGATAGGGCGATCACCCCCAGAAATCCTCCGTCCTCCCCGAACACAGGGGACGCGGAGCAGGTCTTCTCCCGGCCCCGCCGGCTGAAGTGCTCCTCGGCGGTGATCTGGATCGGACGCTGCTCATGGAGGGCCAGGCTGATCGCGCTGGTTCCCACGTCCTTCTCGGTCCAGCGGGACCCGGGCACGCAATCGAATCCCATGAGCTCTTGGAGGCTCTCACCGTCCGCGTGGATGGCCATCAGATACCCGTCCCTGTCGATCACCCCCCCTATGAACCCAAGGCCTGTCACAAAACGATGCAGCTCCCGCATGTGATAGGAGGCCACATCCAGGTACCCGCGGTTGGCCTTGCGGCGCCGCTCGAGCTCCCCGGGGCTCAAACATGCCTGGCCCTCCAATCGGACCCTGGAGGGGTCCACTCCGTATTGCCGGGCCCGCTGGTGGGACTCGACCACCTCCCTTCGCAGAGCGGAACACTCCTCTCGGTCATTGTTCATGGCAAACACCTCCTGCCAGGCCCTAAACCTCTTCTCACCAGAGCGCCGCCCGCTCACACCGGCGACCACGGCCACCCGATCAAAACCGCCAGATCCATGGGCTCGCGGCCTGACCAACGCCCGGGCGCCTCAAACAGGACAAAAGAAGCCCATCCTATCAAAAACCAGGCAGCTTGAACTTCATGGTGACCTCGCCCGTCTCGGGGTCCAGGCGGATCATGCGGTCCTGATCGTCCGCTTCAGCGAGCTTTCGGCCGGTCGCCATCTCCATCAGGCCGCTTATGAAGGCCATGCCCGAGTTCAGGACCGCCTCCACTTTTTCCGCGGGCTGCCCGGCCAACGGCGAAACTCCCTCTTCAACCGCCCCGTGACCCCCGCCGGCTTCCGCCGGGGCCCCCGACTCTTCGGTCTCGTCGCCCGAAGCCGCGGGCGGCCCCTCATCCTCTTCTTCGCCAAGGGCCCGGGGGTTGAGGAAATGCGGCGTGTCCTCGGAAATGCTCTCGCCGGGTATGGCCTCATAGTCCAAGAGCTCCTCGCTCAGCTCCTCGCCCATCATCTTTCTAAGCTGGTAGAGCATCTCGTTTCGTCTCTCGCGGGAGAACTCCACCGTATCCACTCCGCCGTCGAACACACCCGTGAAGAGCTCGGTCTTCAGCTGAATCCCGGCCAGGATTTTTTCCTCTATGCTGTTCTTGGCGATCAGATTGACCACATTGACCTTCTTGCTGGCCTGCCCTATACGGTTTACCCTGCCGATCCGCTGGTTCAGCCGAGCCGGGTTCCAGGGCGGCTCGAAGTTGATCACGCAATCGGCGGCCTGGAGATTTAGCCCTGTACCCCCTGAGTCAGTGGACAAGAACACCTTGCACTCGGGGTTATGGGTGAACTCGTCGATCAGGGCCTGCCGCTTGTTGACCGGGACCTTGCCGCTCAGTTCCACAAAGGGGATGCCTTTTCTCGAGAGTCGCCGTGCGATCAGGTAGGTCATGGTGGTCCACTCGCTGAAGACCACGGTCTTGCGGCCGCCCTGGACCACGAGTTCGTCGAGGATGTCCTCGAGCTCCTCCAGCTTGGGAGAGATGTTGGTCTCACGGTCGATCAGGTAGGTGGAGTCGCACACGGAGCGCATCCTGAGGAGAAGCACCTGTATCCGGCGAACGTCCACCGGGGTGAGAAACTTCTTGTTCAGGATGGGCAACAGGGACTGCATGTAGCCGCCGTGGATCTCGGCCTGCTGCACTGTCAGGTCTATATAGTAGTTGTTTACGATCTCCTCGGGGAGATCGGAGAGGACCTCCTCCTTTTTCCGCCTCACTACGATATTCTTCAGCTTTTCGTGCAGGAGATCGAGGTTTCGGTAGCCCACGATCCGGTCCTTCTTGCGGCGGCTCAAGAGGAAGTGGTCCGCGGCAAAGCGCCATAGGGGCGAGAGCATGTATGGGTCAAGGAACTGGACAATGGAATAGACGTCCTCCAAGCGGTTTTCCAGCGGGGTGCCGGTCAGGACCAGGGCGTGCTTTCTGGGCAGGCGCTTGACCGCATCAGCCGTCTTGGTAGTGAAATTCTTTATGCGCTGGGCCTCGTCCAGGATTATCAAGTCCGGCTTGAACCGGGAGAGAACGAAACCGTCTCTCAGAACGGCCTCGTAATTGGTGATCTTGAACAGGCTGGGGTCTTCACGGTAGATGCGCTGCCTGGCCCTGGGGCTGCCGGCCACCACCACCGCGCTCTCGCCGGTGAACCGCTCCACCTCGCGCCTCCACTGCTCTTTTAGAGAGGCCAGGGTTATCACCAAGACGCGCTTGAAACCGAAGAGTTCTTTCTTGAGTATGGCCAGGGCTATACCCTGAAGGGTCTTACCCAGGCCCATCTCGTCGCCGATCAGGGCCGCCTTCCTGTAAAAGGCGAACCTTACGCCTTCTTCCTGGTACGGATAGAGTTTGGTCTTCAGTGCGGAAAGGGGAGGGAGCGGCTCCAAGGAGCGCTCCCTCACTTCCCGGTCCAAGAGGTGGGCATCCACCCTCCGGAGCACCTCTTCCCGTACGCATACCCTCTTGTAGGGGCCGGCCTCGGATAGGAATGAAACCATGTCCCCTAGATCCGCCCTGGAAAAGCGGCCTTCCAGGTCAAAATAGGCCTCAAGGACCGGCTGCAACTCGGCGGTCTCATCCGCCGGCCGCTCCGAGAAGAGCCGGGGGGCGCCGCTGACCGCATCCCAGTAGACATCCACAAAGGGGAACCGCTCCCCGTTCCGCCTGCCGGTGGCCCCCGCCCTGCGGAAGTGGTCGATCAAGAAGAAGAGATGCTTGCAGGTGCCCAGACCGTTGGTGTTGAAGTCCGGGCATGAGCAGTGGCCGCGGCCCTGCTCGGGGTCGTGCAGGGTGACCACGTACCGGCGGCCGTCCTTGCTCTCCAATAGATGGTCCCCTTTAAGCATTTCACCCGGGGTAACGGTGAAAGACTCGCTCTTGGCGCGGCTGCGGCGGTCCTCAAGGGCCTTTTCCCTTATTTCCTCCGGACTCAGGAAGTCCCCCTCCTTTTCAGCGTGAGTCACGCCCACCCCCTTTGAGCCAGTCTCCAGGCGGTCCAGGGCGTCCAGCATGACCGCCACCACATGCTTGCAACCTGCTCCGGGATAAGGGCAATCGCAGGTGTAGGCTACTCTCCCTTCCCGTATCTCGAGCTCACTGACATAGTCCCCATGGGCGCCGTCCACCTCATAAGAGAATCTACCGGCTTCGCAGTCGGCCTCCCGGCACACAAAGGCGCCGTACTCATATATTCTCCGCCCCCGGGCAAAAATCACCTCGGTATCGGCCACATTCCGCCGCACATAGTCCAGATCCACTCCCGCCATTGACAGCCCTCCTTTAATCCCGTCTCTTCCCGGGACAACACATACGGTTCATCGACCGGATATTCTTCCCACCAACCCCATCCCGAGTCAAGTCAAGCCCGTACCCGGGGAAGGGATAACCCTTCGGTGGCGGTCAATCTTAAGCATAGAACTGAGAGAATTTTGCTAAGGCTTGAGGGCCTTCCCGAGTTTGGAGGCTCGCGGCCGTCATGGCCGTGTATCTCCGGGGGTTGCAGATTCATTTACCTGAAGGCGTGCATCCACCGGTCGGTCGGATCATCGAATTGAACACTCCGCTTATCGAACTTGTCCGGACCGTAGGAACCACCGAGCCATTGCACAGTGCCCTCATACTCATCGTGATCAGGATTGGAGATGATCTCCAGGAGGCTGTAATATCCATACACGCCGCCGCAATCCTCCGGAGGACATGCCCGGCGGCCTCCGGTGCAGGCCGGGTAATCCTTTTCTCGCTCGCTGGGGAAGACCTTCTCCAAGGCCACGGAGTGCTCCCAACCGTCTCCAAAGTCGTACTCGTATGCAGCCTTGCGGTTCATCAGTGTGAATAACGCGGTTATGGGAACCCTCCACCCCGGGAGTACCTCGGAGACATCTCCAAACTCTTCTCCGTGTGGCATCCCCACAAGCATACGAGTCTTGGTCAGCGGATCCCTTATATCAAACTGGTGGAGATGATAATCGAGCCAGCCCATAGAGTCCTGGATTGCTACGTGGAGATCCCAGAACGAATATGTGCAAGGTACTTGGATTCTCCTCCAAATCGGAGGTTTTATCCCCTTGAGGGTAACTTTGAATTGAAGCACATGGTCGAATTTACCTCTCATAGCATTCCTCCTTCATTTATTATATCTTTTTTGACTAAAGGATAAGACCTGATAAATGCCGTAGGAGCATAATTGAGAGGCCTCTAATCAGCCGTATACGCGCAGGCCGATAATGGGGGCCATGGCGTCGAAATCTCTGTCGTTGTGTAGCAGTGACAGGTCTTGTTCCAGGGCGATCTGAGCAATCATGCAATCAAAGGTGCTTCGGATAGTCACGCCTTTATTTCTGCAGGTAAAATAAATGCGTGCTGCCTCCCCATAGGATTTTACCGGATCGGCGGGATGAAAAAAGCGCTGGGTGGACAGATAATCTTTGAGCAGGGCATATTCTTTCTCCGACTGGGCGCCCTGCAATACTTCCTGGTAAATTACGGAAGAAATGCCAAACGGGACCTCATGGGCCAAGACTTCCCTGAACCGGGCAACAGGTCTGCTGTCAACCCCCTTGAAAAAATCGATCAATACCGACGTATCAACGAAAATCATGACCCCTGGCGAAGGCTCTTGTAGTCATAGCCGTCCCTGAATTCAATGCCCCCCTCCAGCTCCAAAAGGTTTTTCCGCCTCCTGGACCTGACGTACTCCTCTAGGGCAGCGGCAATCAATTCCTTCCTGGTCCTTGCGCCGCTGAGCTTCATGGCCTCTTGCAGCAGCTCATCATCAATGACAATATTTGTCCGCATAACACACCTCTTTATACCCCTAAGAATACATATGGACATACACGTTGTCAAGCACAGCTGTTTCCTCTGTAGGCTCCGGAGTTTTTACAACTATACAGAATGGATAACCGCTCGGTTTCCCGGGCCGGGTAACCAACAAGCCTCAAAGTTCACCTGAAGTCCACAAACCCGCAGGTCATTGTGCTAGCCTTGGAAGAAATTGCTCATTTCTGCCCTGGAAACTCGATAGTGCCGAGAACTCATTTATGGACGGGCACTCACTAGGAGCCTCCTGGGACAAGGTGTCCAGGCCCTCCCTGAGCTCCCTTCGGCTGGCCTCCAACTCCCTGCCCAGGTCCTCGGCCTTCCGCCTCCTCTCCCGGAGCTCGGAGTACCGCTCTCTGATCCCCTCCTGGTCTTGGACCCAGGCGCGCATCTCTCTGGGCCTGAGAGGCGAGATCCCGGCAGGCACCCAGAGCCCCTCCCAGGAAGCCAGAATCTCTTCCTTTTCCGCCTCCGCGGCCTCCAGCTTCGCCTTGACCCGCTCCAGCCGGTCGCCCCCGGCCTCCTTGTCGGAAATGAGCTTGGCCTTCCTAGCCACCCGCTCGGCCTCGCGCCTCAGCCGGTCGGCCAGGTCGTCCACCCGCCGGACCCTACCCTCATAGGCCTCGGCCGGGTTCCCTGAGGACTTCCCGCCCTCCGGGGCCGCATTACCTTCCAGCAGCCTCCGCACCACTGACCAGGTCTCTTCCCTCAGCCTTCGAGCCTCGTAGAGGTCCTCCTCCGAAGGGACCTCGCCCTCGAGCTCCAGCTCGTCCAGCCTCCGCCCGGACTCCGCCAAGGCCTCTTCAAGCCCCATGCATTCGTCTCTCAGGCCGGAGATCTCTCTTTCGGCCCGCTCCAGGCGCTGATCAAACCCGTCCATGGCCGCCTTGGAAGGCAGGGGCAACCGCTCCAGATCCTCCAGGCCGCCCCGCCACAAGGTCTGTCTTTGGAGGGCGGTCTCCAGGGAGCGGAGGGAGATCTCTATCCCGGCAAGCTCCTCATGGTAATGACCCTCCAGGGCCGAGGTCTTGGAGGCCCTATCCAGTGCGAGCTCCAGCCGTGTTACGTCCGCCGGGGTCCTGGATGCGACCAGCTCCTCTTCCACGGCCTCCAGGCGCGCTGCCGCCCTGGAGACCGAGGTCCGGGCGCTCTCCAGGCGCTCCATTATGCGCTCATACTCCTTGCCGAGCTCTTGTATCCCGACCCTCTCCTGCTTCTTGAGTTTTAGGCCCCCCGCCTGATCCAGGTCCAGGTCGTCGCGGAGCCCGGACAGCATGTCCCTTGCCTCGGCCCTCAGGATGTCCCTGGTTGTCCGGAGGTCGCGCCTGTCCTTGGCGGCCTTCTGGATGCTCCCCAGCTCCTTGTAGCAGTCCTCGATCAGCTCGGCCCGAGAGAGCAGCGCCTGGTCGACCCGGAGCCGCTCCATGCCCTGAACGGTCTCCTCGAGGTCCTTAGCCACCTGGTCCCGGGTGCTCTCGGCCACCCGGAGCTCAGCCAGGGCTTGATGCCTCCGATCCGCGAAATCTTCGGGCAGGAGTACGGCCCCTGAACAGGACCTCAGCTCCTCCAGGCGCTCCTTGCGCTTTGATATGAGGGGAAGGGCGTCCCGTATTCGCTCCAGGCGGTTCCGCTCGGCTTCTTTGCCGCCAAGTTCCTTGTCCAACGCTTCTCTACGATCAAGGGCCTCTCGAAGCCCGGCCTCGTGCCGCTCCCACTCCTGACCCGGCAGCTCCGCCTCTCGTATGAGCTTTCGCTTCTCTTTGAGCTCTGAGATCGCCCTGTTTATCTCCCTGGTGGAGGCGGCCGGGGTGAAAAGGGCCTCGGCCTCGGACTGGAGCTCCGCCTGGACCTTTCGAAGGCCGGAGATGCCCGCACCGGCGGCAAAAAGGGCCCGGCCCACGTCTCCTCCCCCGCGAATTATCTCCTCCCCGCCGCGCACCAGGCCCGCGTGGCCAATCCCGAATACGGTGGCGAAGACGTCCTCGCCTATCCCGCCCATGAAATCTTGAAACCACCCCTCGTCCACCGGAGTGTCGTCCCCGGTGTAACGAAGGGTGTTGGCATTACCTTTTCTGCGTATCACATGGATGGTGCCGCCGTCGCTGTGTCTCAGAACCGCGCCTATCCGCATCTTTTTGTAGGGGTGGATGAAGTCGTCGGACGACCGGGCGGGGATGCCGTAGAGCATTTGGCGGAGGGCCCTCAGGGCGGAGCTCTTGCCCGCCTCGTTGAGGCCGTAGAGGAGATGCAGGCCTTCTTTACCCGCGCTCAAGTCCAGGCTGAGGTCGGTGAAGGGCCCGAAGGCCAGGAGATCGAGCCTCAGGATCTTCATCGCCCGCCCTCTTCCTTGATCAGGCGCTTTACAAGCATGGGCCTTACCCGCTCCAAGATTCCGCGGATCCAATCCGGATCACCGAGCCGAGAGGCTCCCCCCTCCTGCTTCAGCTCACGGGGGAGCTTTCGATCGAGGTCCTCCAGGACTCGGCCCAGGGCTTTGAGCTCTTCGGGGTCGGAGGCCAGCTCGTCCATGGTATCCAGGAGCTCGCGGACCGGGCCGCTGCCGGCCCAGGCTGAGCCCGGATCCAGCGGGGGGGCGGTCCGGACCTTCACCTTCTCCACGTACACCCTGCCCCCGCCCGCATCCAGGACCGCGGCACGGATCTCCTCGGTCCATCGGTCGGTATCGGACGCCAGTTCGTCATGGGCCCCGGATTCACCGGTGATCTCCACCCGAACGGCTAGAGGAAGGCTTGGATTCTCTCCCAAGAGCCCCTCGAGATGCTCAATCACCAAGTCCACCACCCCGTAGCCGTCGCCGGCCCCTGATGCGTCGATTTTCAGGATGAACCAGCGGGCCACATCAAGCGTCCTGAAATCCGCTCTTGCCCGGCCGTGCTGATCCACCTCCACCAGCATGCACCCCTTTGGACCGCTCTCTCCGGGGTGACGGCCCTGGGCGTTTCCGGGGAATACCACGGGCGGATCATGGTGCAGGATCTCCCGCTGGTGTACATGCCCCAGGGCCCAGTACTCATAACCCTTGGAAAGGAGCCCTTGCATCGTGCAAGGGGCGTAGGGCTCGTGGCCTTCCCGCCCGGTGGCGCAGGTATGGAGCAGCCCTATATTGAAGCGGCCCTCTGCCCGCTCCGGATAGCCGGCCGAGAGATCCCGCCTGACAGAAGGGGAGGCGAAGCTCTGCCCGTGGATCGCCACGTCCGGGTCGCTCAACAGGAAGGTCTGCGGCTCATCCGCAGGGAAGAGCTCCACCCCCTCTGGCAGCCTGAGCGTCTTGGTGATCCTGCTCGCCGCATCGTGGTTGCCCGCGATGATGAACACCCGTATGCCGGCCTCCCTGAGCCTTCTAACCTGTGAGATGAAGAAGAGCCCGGTGTTATAGTCCTTCCAATCCCCATCGTAGAGGTCCCCGGCTATCAGCACGAAGGCGGCCTGCTCGGAGACGGCCAGGCCCACCAGGTTCTCCAGGGCCCGGCGGGTGGCACCCCGGAGCTCCTCCACCGGGGCCCCTTCGTACTCCTCCAGCCCGCGCATGGGGCTGTCCAGATGAAGATCCGCTGCATGAAGGAACTTGAACTCCGAAGGCGGCATGCTCAATTATCCTCCATTCCACTGAAACCGTACTCGATGGATCGATTCATTGATCACCCACAGCCCGGCCGAGGCGGGCCGAATCACGTGCGGGCTGCCTGGAAAAGCCCTTGAATTCCCCCTCCCAGACAGGGTCCATGGTCCTTTTCAGCTCCTCGTCATATGCGGACAGGCCCTCGTGATAGGCCCTGTCCTCCATTGCCTCGGCGGCAAAGTCGTCCGAGGGGCGAACCCCCGAATACCCCTCCAGGATTCCTTGTACCACTTCGTGGTGGTCCCTGATGGGGCATGGGAGGATCAGATTGCCTTTTTCCGCGCTCGACCTCTTGTAGGCGTAGCGGTCCTGCCAGTCCCTGATGCTCTTGAAGTAGTTCGAATACAGGATGTCATCGAGGCTTCCTCCCCTTTCGTAGACCTCCAGGACATTGTCACGGTGGTAGGGTATGAACACGCAGGGCATGACGTTTCCGTTCCAGTCAATGTAGAGGTACCCCCCGTTCCTGCCCGCGGCCAGGCACCCGTCCGTCATCACCCCCTGGTTCCAGAAGTCAATGTAATTGTATCCACCCTCCTTGATGGCCCATACATTCCTCCTGAACATCTCGAGCCTCTCTTCCGGGTTCACCATATCTTTCAGGGTATAGCCCCGGCCGATGGGCATGTACTGAAACAGCCAGCCGTAGAAGACCCCCTGCTCATCAAAACAGAACCTCAGAAAATCTCTGCTGGTGACCTCGTCCCAATTGTCCCGCGTCGCTTCCACGGAGATGCCGAAGGGGACCCCGGCCTCCCTCAGGAGCTCGAAGGCTTGGAGGATCTTCCTGAAGGTCCCCTTGCCGCGCCTCCGGTCGGTCTTTTCCTCGAAGCCCTCCAGGGAGACGGCCGGCGTGATATTGCCGGCCTCTGCCATCCGTTCGGCCAGGGAGCGGTCGATCAGGGTTCCGTTGGTATACACCATGAAGAAGTTGTCATAGTTTTCCCGGGCAAGGTCCAACAGGCCCTTGCCATTGGAATCCCACAAAAAGGGCTCCCCTCCGGAGACCACGGTAAAGCGTGAATGCCAAAGGGCCGTCTTCTCCCTGACGATCCTGTGGGCGACATCATAGGGCAACGAGTTACCGGTACCGGCCGCGCTCCCTGCGTAGCATCCGGGACAGCTCAGGTTGCACCGGCGGGTGGGGCTCAGCACGATGAAGCTCGGATAGACCGACTCCTCCTTGTTCAGCTCCGACCTAAACTCTCTATGGGAGATGTCCTCCACGAATACGTTCCTCACGAATACCTTGACCATCCTGCGAAACACCGCCGGGCTCATCATGCCGCTCCGCAGGTGATGTTCAGTAGTCCTCATGAGGTTCTTGACAAAGTGAAACTTGAGCTCCTGGGCCGGCCTCAGGGAGTCCTTCTCCTCTTCCACGATGGCCGTCCACAGCCTCTCCTCGGCCTTCTTGACCAGGAAGCTCATGACAGGTTTCTTGTCGGCTATCCACACCACCAAGTCGATGAATCTGCTCCATGCCTCAGTGGTTGCAGCCTTGCCTTTCATGGTCTCACCCCCTCTCGGTTTTTTCTTCGGACTTGAGCGCCATGTCCCTGGCACATACGGCGGCCCCCAAGGCACCCACCAGCTGCGGCTCCTCGGGGACGTTTACCGGCAGCCGGAAGAGCTCCTTTAGCGCCTCCACCATCCCCTGGTTCTTGGCCACTCCCCCGCTGAAGGTGATCTCGGGCCTGACCCTCAACCTCCGGCTCATCCCGAACACCCGCCTGGCTATGGATTCGTGAAGCCCGCGGATTATTTCCTCGGGCTTGCGACCCTCGGCGATCAGCGAGATCACCTCTGACTCGGCGAACACCGTACACATGCTGCTTATGGGCACCCCTTTGCCCGCCTCGAGTGACCGCCCGCCCATGTCCCCGAGCTCCGTCTCCAGGGCCGCGGCCATCACCTCCAGGAACCTCCCGGTCCCGGCGGCGCACTTGTCGTTCATCGCGAAGTCGGTGACCTTTCCCGACTCATCCAGGGTGATCACCTTGCTGTCCTGCCCGCCGATGTCCACCACCGTCCTGGTGCCCGGAAAGAGGCGGCGAGCGCCCTTGGCATGGCACGTGATCTCCGTCACCTCGCGGTCGGCGAAAGGCACCCTGATTCGCCCGTATCCGGTGGCGACCGCCATGACGATGCGGCCCTCGTCAACCCCCGCTTCCACGAGCGCCTGCGCCATGCACCTTCGGGCCGTCTCCCTGGGATTGGATCCGGTCCCGGCTATGGAATGCCCCAGGACTCCTCCGTGTTCATCCAGCAGGAGGGCCTCGGAGGAGAGGGATCCCACATCAATTCCCGCGTAGATTCCACCGGCCATGACTACCTCTGCATCTCCAGCATCGCCTGCAGCCTGATCCTTGTCTGCCCCGGGGAGTAATTATCAGGATCGGCGCCGTCGCCATAAAGTACTATATACGGAACACCCCTTTTTTTCAGCCGATCACCAATAACACCCGCACCCCCGCAGGACTGCCTGCACCCCCAGTGGGAAAAATGGATTACACCATCAATATGGTAATCCTCCACCATCTTCTCAACCGCCTCCGCCCTCCTCTCCAGCGGGCCGGACCAGACGTTGGAGACAATCTTGTCAGCCAGGCTCTCCAGGGGGCTCCAGGGATCCGGCTCGGGCCAATAGACATAGTTCGCCTCTTCGAATGCGACAGCCGCTCCTCCTTGCCCCAGCATCTCGAAGATATCATTCGGGTAGTAGGGGCGGATATGATGGAGCCAGAGCAGCCGGCTGCTTTCCCGGGGCAGGTATCCGCGTCCCTCCGCGGCTCTCGCCTCCACCCGGCGGCAGATGGCCTGGAAGAACTTGACCCCCCAAAGGGAGCCGGGGGCATAGAAATTCATTCCCGCCAGATAGCTGAGCGCCTCGCTGCCCGGGAAAGGCGCAGGAGAGGAGCGGCGCAAGCGGTTTATCCTCACCATTAGCTCCCGGGCCCGGGAGGAGAGGCTGAGGACTTTGACAAAATCACGGGGGGCCGCATGCAGTCCAAGGAATCTTGAAGCTTCCTGCAGAAGGACCCGGAGCTGGCCCACAATATAATCCCGGGCGCCCTGGTCGCGGTCGTACGGGGGATCAAGGAAAAGGTGAGGGCATCCATACATCCCGGACAAGTAATTGAAGAACTTGTTCGAGCCTTCGCAGAGCTGGGACGAAGATATGATCAGGTCGGGCCTGGGAAGGTATCCGCCCAGGGCCAACCCAAGGGCGCAGCGGTAGAATGAGCAGAGGTCGCCGGAAAGATGGGTGCGGCTCTCGGCGATCGCCTGCCTGCTCCTACCCAGGTGGGCGACCACGGCCGAGGTGATCTCCGGCATGAATGGGACCGCCCCGAGACCGTAGGCGATCTCCACAGGTGTAAAGGCGCTCATCCAGACGACCGGCTCCTTGCGGGAGTAAGCCCTGCCCGTGATATCAAGGAGAAACCGCATCCATATCTTGAACGCCTCGTTGTCCTCCCTGAGAGTCGCCGCGTCCAGAAAGGGACGTAGCAGGCGGTAGGCCCAGGGGTTCCGGACCAACTTCCCCAGCACCCTCTCATTTGTCCGCTCGGCCTTCATTCCCCTCCAGCATCTCCAGAAACGCCTGGATCCGGGTCCTAATTCCACCGCCCGGATCATCCCTCCACTCGCCTTCGATGATAAGGACAGGCACTCCGAGGCCTTCCAGGGCGGTTCTCAGGGCCGGGGCCTCGTATAGGTAGGGATCGCAAAACTTGAGGGAATGGAAGATAATCCCCCTGGCCCCGCTCCTCGAGATCTCACCCCTTATGTAGTCCATCCTGCGCGCCGAGTCCCACATCCTGGCGCAGGGGGCCTTGTGCAGATAGGCCTCGCTCAGGACCGCCAGCGGATCCCCGGCAACAGGGATTTGGGGGCGGAAACGTCCGGCGGTACAAAGGTCGGCCGCCACCACCTCGCCCCCCGAATCCTCTAAGAGCCGCACCAAGCCGTCCCCGCATATAGGAGACCCTGAGACCATGACCTTGACACCCTTAGGCGGCTTGCTCGATCCTGCCTCCAGCTCTGAGACCACCGCCCCCAGGGCCCGGTTGAATTCCCGCCTTGGGACGCCGCAGCCTGAATTCACGATATGAAGAATATCGCTGCGCCGCAAGGGCGGATCTCCCCGGCCCTGGAGCTCCAGGAGGCGGCTGCACAGAAACCCGGTCCGGTTGGCCTCTTCGATGGCCTGAAACAGGCGCTCGCCTGTGACCTCCACTCGATAAAACTCCTCTACGGCCCTTGCCAGCCTCTCCAGTCTTCCCCTGAAATAGTATAGAGCAGAGGGCCCTAAGACGCGGGGGAGGTCAAGCATGAAAGAAAACCCGGACCCGTGGTAATACCGCCATGCATCGTATACCCGCCTCATCCCGTCGCACGTGTTGACCATGACGATCCCGGTAAGCGACGAGAGTTCTCCGCTAACGGCTCTTCCCAGGGAGGCCTTTATCAGGGGGCAGAAGTTTGGATCCAGATACGCATCCCCGCCGGCCGGAGTCGGCTCGGGCATGATCCGCCTGGGCGTAAGCCCCGCCGCCTCCAGGATCTCCACCGGCAGGTAGGTGCAAGTCCAGCCCACTTCCCGAGATACCTGCCTCGATTCATCGAGCGCCAGCTTCTCTTTCCAGTACGACACGGAAACCGCCACGATATCCTCCGGAGATAGTGTAAGTCCATGCTATCACGAGCGACTTTCATGTCAAACTGAATATAAGTATAAAGGCTCGCTTGACAATCCTGGTCCAAACGCAGCATACTAAGCTGGACTCTCAAGTTTACTAGACTGAGACTTAAAAACCAACTCTGATGTCAATTGAATCAGGAGGCTTGGTATGGAAGAGCACTGGCTGTTGGATTACAAGAGGGTACTAGCGGTTGACGATGAGCAGGATATATTGGTATCGCTGAAAGATCTCCTCCCAATGTGTGAGGTGGTGACGGCTCAAGGCTTCGATAAGGCAAAGGAGCTTCTTGAAAATGAATATTTTGATATAGCCATTCTGGATATTATGGGAGTCGATGGATATCAGTTATTGGAAATCGCCAAGAAGAGAAATGTAATCCCGGTAATGCTTACAGCACATGCCCTTACTCCCGAAGATCTGGAAAAATCCTATGCAAGAGGTACAGCCTCCTACATCCCCAAAGAGAGGATTTCAGACATAGCGACCTACCTGAATGACATCCTGGAGGCCGAGGAAAAAGGGAAAAGCCCCTGGTGGCGATGGCTGGACCGCCTCGAGGCATATTTCAACAAGCGATTCGGATCGGATTGGAAAAGAGAGGAAAGCACGCTCCTCAAGGACCTTAAGTAGTGTCCATCCATAAATGAGTTCTAGGCACTAGCGAGTTTCCAGGGCAGAAATGAGCAATTTCTTCCAAGGTCAAGGAGATCAAGGGGTTGGGAGGAGGCGTACTGGAGTACCTCGCACGACCAACCCTGCAGACCGACGCCGAGATTGGTAGAAAGGGCCACTTCTGGACGGAAACTAAGTAGCGAGCCGCCTGATCCCGGGAATCGCGCCCTGTTGGGAATGAGAGGACTCCTTGATATTCGCGGCCCTCGGAGCGCACCGGTTAGTGATAGGTGCGGAGTGCGTGCCCTTGGGCTCGGCCGCTCCCAGTGCGGCCCCAAACTCCCGGGGGAAAGGGAGCGGCGCCCGGCCGAGCTACCTGGACTGGTCCCGGATGCCGAGAAGCCTCAAGGCGGCCGCCTCCAGGCGCTCCTGAAAGCCTTCACCGGAGCCGGCCAGGCTGTCGGCAAAGCCGTTCAATTCCAAACGCTCCGCGGCGGGAAGCCAGGAAAAGGCGCGTGTCCATTCCTCCTCCAGGGTCTTCGCCAGATCCTCGGACGCCCGCTTCACGGCCGCAACCGAGGCCAGGGTCTTGAGATAGAGGGAGAGCGCGAGCCTCCTGCCGGCCGGGGAGGGGGAAAGCTTGCCCCAGATTTCTCTCTCCCGCCTTACATCCTCCAAGTCGTGCCGGATAAGCGCAGCCTGCCCCTCGGAGAGCCCGAGCCCTCCAAGCCACTCCGCCACTTCCGCGTCCTTGACCGCGATGGAGAGGAGATACACATACTGCTGCAGCAGGGGGAAATCCATACCCGAGGCCCGGGCTGCATCCTGTAATCTGGTGGTGAACCTAAACGCGTAGAATTCAGGGGAGCCGTGAAGGAACGCATGGGCCGCCTCGTGCTGGAGCGCCCCGCGGATCACGGTCTCGGGGAGCCCTTTTACGCGCTCCCTGCAGACGTGTATCCTCGGACCCCCGGCCCAGGCTTCATGAACCGCCAGAAAATCCTCCTCCCCTTCCGTGGAGACGCCCAGCCTCTGCTTTTCCTCCTGCAGGAAGCCGATCATGGAATCCATCGACTCCCAGACCCTGACCTCCATTTCGGGAGGCTCCTCTTGCGCCCTCTCCAGGACCGAGTCCACGGTCCGGCGCACCTGCGCCATGAACTCCTCCGGCACCCGGCCCTCGGCTGCAACCTTGACCTTGTCTCCCATAAAGGCCGCCCATCAAGAATCCTTCAACCGCTGTTCATACCCTACCTCATCCCGCCCCGGCCGACAATGGAGACGAATCCCGGCGGCATAGCGCCTCCATAGGAGACCATTCCCTGAGCGGATCCCCAAGAAAGTGCCCTCCACGAAGAGCGAGCCGGACGACTCAGGACCGCGGGCGGGCGAATTACCAGTTCGGGGGGGTGTTAACGATTATTATGACGCTCTCGGACTCACCGGGGTTGTGCCAGCTGTGGAGGGTTTCACTGCGGTATTGCATGAGGTCTCCTTCCTCCAAGTGGTATTCTTGATCGTTCAACCGAAAGACAGCCTCTCCGAGTATGACATACACCAGCTCTTCCCCGACGTGGCTCATGGGCATCTTGCGCCCCTCTCCCGGGGGGTTACGGTACAAGGTGGCCTGGAGGTTGCTGCTGCTCTTTCGGACGAGGGACTCGCAGTGCGCCGAGGAGCCCTCCACCTTGAGCGGCATGCCCTTCCCCTTCCTGGTCACGGTTCCCAGGCGCTGCCCGTCTTCCACCTCGAACAGGCGCACCATGCTGATTTCCAGGAAGGAGGTTATCTTCTTGAGATTTTCCACCGAGATGTTTGCCTTGCCGCCCTCGAGCTGGCTCAGGAAACTGACGCTCAGCTCGGTGGCCGATGCCAGTTTTTCGAGCGAGATCCTCTTTTCCTTTCTCACCCGGCGTATGCCTGCACCAAGGCCAAAGGTCCCAGCCCCCCCGTCCTGCTTCATGACCCGCATCTCCCTAAGCACTTGATCCGATCGTTTCAAAGGCCCCTTCCGTCAAGCCGAGCAATGCTCGAGCCCCTCAGCGGGGAAAGGGATCTCGCCCCAAGACTGGATACCCGCATTTACCACGAATACTTAAAATAGTAAAAGCTGATTGAACACTATACTCTCTCATGGTAGAGTTTCACTCGAGTTCGGTCAACAACCCCGGCGACGGTACACAAACCACTCTCAACCCTATCAAGGAGGTTCCTCATGAAGATCAAAAGACCGGTAATATGGCTTGTTTCATTGCTGGCGGCGTGTACACTCGCTTTTCCGGCCGTCGCCGCCGACGAACCCATAGTGATGAAGTTCGGCCTTGCAGCGCCCGACATAAACCCGAGCTTTTGGGCCACTCATTACAATATGTTCAAGTATGAAGTGGAAAGGCAGTCAAACGGCAGACTCAAGGTGGAGTTGATCTGGGGAGGGGCTCTGGGAAGCCCGGCTGACCGGATGAAACAGGTCATGATGGGGCAGATTCAAGGCGCTGATACGGCTGAAGGCCCCATTGCACAGGTCTTCAAGCCCGTTCAGGTGCTCTCCATTCCCTATCTGTTTGAAGACGTCCACCAGGCCTGGAGGGTCTATGACGGCCCTTTCATTGATAAACTCAACGAAGAGATGCGCGAGAAGACCGGGCTGCGCGTGCTCCACTGGTGGGAATCGGGAGGATTCAAGCAGTGGACCAATTCCAGTAGACCAATAAGGAAGCCCGAGGACATGAAGGGGCTCAAAATGAGAGTCATGCCGTCTCCCATCTTCCAGAAATTGGTCTCCAGCCTGGGGGGATCACCGACGCCGATAAGCTTCGGGGAGCTTTACGGGGCCTTGAAGAACAAGACGGTGGACGGCCAGAACAACGCATTGTCTCTTGTCCATCTCTTCAAGTATTACCAGGTGCAGAAGTACGTGACCATCGACAATCATGTCTACGCCGTATCCTCGATGCTTATCAACGACAAATTCTACCGCTCCCTGCCTGAAGAACTCAGGCAGGTGATAGATAAGGCGCAGAAGATCGCCCTCTCCGTCAACCGGGGCGTCTCCGGTTACACGAATCACATGGCTATCGAAGGCTTGAAAAATGAGGGCATGGAGATCCACGAGCTAACGGAATCGGAAAGGGCGGAGTTCAAGGCCGAGGCCCAGGCCCCGGTGGTTGAATGGCTCCGGGATGAAGTGGGCGATGAGTGGGTGGATGGGATGATGGACGCCGCCAGAGCCGCCAGATAGGGGCCCCGGAGGGAGCATGCAGCAGGGAAGATTACCCCGGCGCATCGAATCCATCGGGACAGGGCTGTGTGTGCTTCTCCTGGTGCTTATGAGCGCTGTGGTAGTGATCCAGGTCTTTTCGAGATACGTCCTCAACCATTCCTTTGTTTGGGCGGAGGAACTGGTCAGATACCTGATGATATGGATGGTCATGCTGGGGGCGGCCCTGGTCCAATCCAGGAACGAGCATATTCGCATTGATTTTTTTCCCAGGCTGGCGGGTCCCAGGGGAAGGCCGGCTCTCGAGACCCTATTCCGCGGCTGCACCCTGCTCTTCCTGACCATCATCACGGTCAAAGGAGTGGAGGCCGCCTACTTCAACAGGATGTTCGAGAGCTCGGGCTTGAGAATCAGCATGCTGTGGCCGACGCTGGCAGTCCCGGTGGGAGGATTGTTGATCGGTATCTACACGGCCTTGGGTCTAATAAGAGATCTCCGCCGTCTGCTTCTCAGACCCAGGCACCGGCTCGAGGATATGGATATGAGCTCCGCCCCGGGCGGACCCGAAACCGCCCGCACTCGAGAGGAATAACCCGTGCCGCTGAGCGTGATGATTCTCATCTTCGTGGTCATGCTCATTGCAGGAATGCCCGTAGCATTTGTGATGGGATTCTCTGCCTGTCTTTATCTCCTTTTCTCTCCCGAGGCCTCGTTCCTGGATATGGCCCCGCAGCGACTATTCTCCGGGATGGACTCATTCGTGCTGATGTGCATTCCCTTCTTCATACTCGCCGGCGAGATCATGACCCGAGGAAGGATAGCGGACAGGATAGTGGACTTCGCTAACTTGGTCGTGGGGCGCTTCCGTGGAGGACTGGCCCATGTCAACATCATGGCTTCCATGCTCTTTGCAGGCATCACGGGAGTCGCGCTGGGCGATATAGCGGCGCTGGGCTCGATATTCATCCCTGCTATGAAAAAGCAGGGGTACCCGAGTGACTTCTCGGCGGCGGTGACCGCCTCTTCTTCCATCATCGGCCCCATCATCCCTCCGTCCATGATCATAGTGATCTATGGAGCGGTTACCTCTGTGTCCATAGGAGCGCTATTCGCAGCAGCCATAGTGCCGGGCGTGCTCATGGGCCTCTCCCAGATGGGAATCGTGGCGCTGACGGCAAAACGGCGCGGCTACCCCAAGGTCACCATAACGCTCACCCCGAGGAAGCTCTTCATGGGCACCAAGGATGCCTTGGTCCCCCTGATGATGCCTGCTATTATCCTCTTCGGCATCCTATCCGGAATCTTTACCCCGACTGAGGCGGCAGGTGTAGCGGTTTTATATGCCTTTGTTGTGGCAACCTTCCTCTATCGCTCTTTGAAATGGTCAGACTACCTCCCGGTTTTCAGTACGGCTGTCTACTTCTCAGCCAAGTTGTTGATCATTGTAGGCTGCGGCTCAATCCTGGCATGGATCTTCGGAATTGAAAACGTACCGGAAAAGATCAAGATGCTCTTTTATTCAATCAGTGAAAACAAGTACATGCTGCTTATAATGATCAACATATTCCTCATTGTATTAGGAATGTGGCTGGATCCTTCTGCATCCATAATCTTGTTCGCTCCCATGCTGACTCCTTTGGCCGCTGATTTGGGATTGGATCCGGTCCACTTCGGCATCCTAATGATTGTAAACCTGAACATCGGTCTTTTAACCCCGCCTTTGGCCGTATGCCTGTTTGCCGCTTCGGATATATCACGAGACCCTGTAGATCGAATTATTATCTCGGTTTTGCCTTTTCTGTTGGCATCGATGTTTTCCTTGGCCTTGATCACCTATGTGCCCGCTTTCACCATGACCCTGCCCGAGTGGTTAGGGTTGCTTTAGTCTGGGGGTGTCCTGTTATGAGTGTGGGTGATTCTCTTTCATACACGGTGAGCACCGAGGTCTCCGTGCCGGCCCGTGAAGCCTTCGATTACTTGTCGGACCCGCTTCAGATAGGCCGCTGGGCCCTGGGTTGCCTCGATACCCGGCCAACCGAGAAGACAGGCCTTTTCAAGGGGACATCCATCTTCGACGGATCCGAGGCGTGGGTTCGAGTGGAGACCGACCCCAAGAGGCTTCTGATCGACTACCACGTGGGGGACAGTGAAACCCAACTCCCTCGCATCTCGACCCGGATAATGCCGGGGGGGCTTTGCAACCGGGATCGCGGCCGTTGCATCGTGACCATGACGGCCTGGCGGCCCGGGGATATGGACGATCCGCGTTGGCTGCGTTTGTGCGCCACGCATGAGACGGAGATATTCATTATCAGAGAGCACTTGGAGCACAGTGGAAAAGGCCTTTTCTCGAAGTAGCAAAGACCCGTTGATGTGCATGCCCGAGGAACAGTACCATGGCTTTGCCATGCCGAAGGAATTTGAGGAGGACGGAGGATGTATAGTCTCAAGGTGACCGTGGAGCGCATCGAGGGTTACTGCAACCAGCCCATGCTGGTCGGCGACGGCTTCGTGGTGGAAGGCGGCCGCATCAGGATCCCCGAAGGGAAGCATGTATGCATGTACGCGCTCCAGAGCATGATGCCTATCTTCCCTTTGCTTCAACGATCGGGTGGAGGAGAGAAGGGGGACTGGACCAACAAGGTGGATCAGTTCTGTTGCCCCGACCCCAGGGGCAAGGTACACTACCGGATAGAGAGGATGGAGAAGACATGATCGTGGTCCATGCAGAAAAGTGCTCCGGATGCCGGCGCTGCGAGGTCAACTGCTCATTCTTCCATTCAGGTTGCGTGGGGCGAAGCCGGGCGCGGGTCAAGGTGGTCAAGATCGAGGACTTGGGCCTCGACTACCCGGTGGTATGCCCCCAGTGCAAGGAGCGTTACTGCACCCGATGCCCCGAGTCCGCGCTGGAGATCGGGCCGTTGGGGCAGATAGTGGCATCGCCCACTCTGTGCACGGCCTGCGGCACCTGCCAGACACTTTGCCCTATAGGCGCCATCGAGCTCTACGAGGACATCCCTTACGTGTGCGACCTTTGCGGAGGCGATCCCAGGTGCGTGGCGCAGTGCAACATGGGGGCCGTTGAGTATCGACCCGGGGAAGGAGGCTCCTTGAGCCTCAAGGAATACAAGGCGGGGGCCAAGGGTATGAGCGCGGAGGAAAAGCGGGTGCGCTTCGTACTCGACCGGGCCGGGGATCTCTTGGATTCATGGAAACACTCTTCCGAAGCGGGAGGATGAGACATGCTCCATGGTTACGGAGGACATATACTGCGCGTTGACCTGGGACGGGGATCGGCGGTAAGGGAAAAGAGCGATCCTGATTACTTGAAAAAAGCCATAGGCGGGAGAGGTCTAAACTCCTGGCGTCTTCACGACGAGCTCCGGAGGGATGCGGATCCCCTGTCCCCCGAGAATATGCTCCTCATAGGCGTAGGTCCGCTGACAGGCTCCCTCTTGAGTTCGTCCGCCTACATGACCATATCCGGCAAGTCACCCTTGACCGGCATACTGGGAGACTCGGCTGCGGGCGGGTTTTTCGGTCCTGAGCTCAAGCAGGCGGGCTACGATCAGATCGTTATAAGGGGCAGATCCGAGAGGCCTTGTTACCTGGCTATAGCGGACGACCGGGTGGAGATCCGGGATGCTTCACACTTGTGGGGAAAGGACATCTGGCAGGCAACGGCCGCCATACGTAAGGAGCTCGGCGACAACGCCTTTCAGGTGGCGGCGATCGGGCCGGCGGGGGAGAACCTGGTGAAGTTCGCCACCGTGGCCTGCAACAACTCCCGAATGTGCGGCCGAACCGGCATGGGCTGCCTGTTCGGGTCCAAGAACCTCAAGGCGGTGGCGGTGCGCGGCACCAGGCCGGTTTCCCTGGACCGCCCCCTGAGCTTCCTCGAGCTCTGCCGAACCATGGACCGCCGCATACTGGAGCACCCCGAGTGGCAAAAGCGCCACGACATGGGCTCCACCCTTTTGATGAAGGCCTTGAACGGGATCGGTATCCTGCCCACCGACCACTTCCAAAAGGGCGTCTGTGACTACGTGGACAAGATCAGCGGGGAGACACTGGCCGAGCGGTACAAGGTAAAGAACAAGAGCTGCTTCAACTGCAATATACACTGCTCGCGCCACTACGCGACACCTGAGGCCGCCGGTGAGGGCCCCGAGTTCGAGACCCTGTGCAGCTACTCCTCCAGGATCGGGGTGGACGATCTCGAGTTCACCCTGCGCATGACCTCATTCCTGAACCGCATGGGACTGGACTCCCTCAGCAGCGGAGAGACCATAGGCTGGGCCATGGAGTGCTTCCAGCGAGGGCTTTTGGGCCCTGATGACGTGGACGGCCTGGACTTCACCTGGGGCAACAAAGAAACCGTGGAGAAGCTCCTGGGCATGATCATCCGCCGCGAAGGCATCGGGGACGCGTTTGCCGAGGGGACCAGGTCCCTGGCCCGGAGGTTCGGGAAGGGTACCGAGCGGTATGCCTTCCACGTGAAGGGTCTGGACATGATCTGCGGCGACCCGAGGGGCATAAAGGCCTTCGGGCTCACGTACGCCATCGCCTCCAGGGGTGGTGATCACCTGAGGGCCGAGCCTTTCTTCGAGCTTACCGAGCGCTACGACGAGGCCGAGAAGAGGTGGGGAATAAGGGAGATCGCAGACCGCTTGTCAAACAAGGGGAAGGCCGTGCTGGTGGAGCACACCGAACGCCAGGCGCTGCTGACCGACTGTCTCACCATGTGCAAGAATATCGGGCTCTCCATGGACGTAATGGACTTCGAGCTGGCCTCAGGACTCCTTACCGCGGGCACCGGCCTGGGCTTCTCACCGGATCGACTGGACAAGAGCCTGCGGGGAATAATAGACGCTGAAAGACGCATGAATATAGACTTCGGGATCGATGCCTCCATGGACACGCTCCCCCGTCGCTTCACGCACGAACCTCTCGAGGAAGGCCCATCCAAGGGCCAGGTGGTACCGGTGGGAGAAATGGTCCGGGACTATTACAGGCTACGGGGATGGGACGAGCAGGGTCGCCCTCGCTCTTAGCCGCCAACCGAAGCTATGCGTCCCATCGGATCAGTCCTATTGTGCAGCAACTCGGGTTTCAGCCGGAGAGCCCCGGAAGGTGCCGGGAGGTCTCCGTTGTAGAATCGCTAACCCTTACCAAGGAGGAAAGGTCATGAAGAAGTCGATTGTTCTGGTCTGTTTGGTCGTAATGGCCCTGCTCGCCGCACCCGGTGCGGGGGCTGCGGGGGATGTCTCCAAGGGCATCCGGGTGGGAAATGCAGGGGCCTTTACCGGGGACGCGGCGGCCCCGTGCATGGAGATATTCAACTCCGCTCAGATAGCAGTAGACGAGTGGAACGAAAGGGGTGGGATCAGGGGAACCAAGATCGAGCACATAATGGGAGACGATGCCATGGATCCGGCCCAAGGGGTGAACGTGGCGCACAAGTTCGTCTCCGATGATCTGATGTACGGCGTGATCGGCCCGCCCATGAGCCATATCGCACAGGCGACCCTCAAGATTTACGGGAATGCGAACCTGGCCTGCATCACCACGGCGGCATCCAAGCCCGAACTGACCGAGCAGGGATACAGGCACTTCTTCCGGGTGAACGCGAGGAACGATGCGCACGGCCCCAACTGCGCCCTTTTCTTGACGAAGGAACTAGGGGCTCGGAGGGTGGCCGTCCTCAACGAGAAAGTCGCGTACTGCGAGAACCTGGCCGCGCAGACCATCAAGGCCCTCAAGGAGCTCGGCGTAACCGACATCCTGCAGGACACCATAGTGGGCGGGGTGAAGGACTACTCGGCCGTCCTGACCAAGGTCAAGTCATTCAAGCCGGACGTGCTGTTCTTCGTGGCCACGGCCGCGCCCGATCATGCCATCGCGGCCCGCCAGGTCAAGGAATTGGGCATCGACACCATATACTTCGGCACCGAAGGGGCCAGGGATAAGAAGGACTTCGTGGCAGCGGCCGAGGGCGCCGCCGA
This sequence comes from uncultured Desulfobacterales bacterium, assembly GCA_964647905.1. Classification (GTDB taxonomy): domain Bacteria; phylum Desulfobacterota; class DSM-4660; order Desulfatiglandales; family HGW-15; genus CAZYJR01. Next base: position 62,436 of record CAZYJR010000013.1, read on the forward strand.
GGGCGCATATGTATATCATTTCTCTCCTGACATATATGCCATTCCCGAGGCCGAGGGCTACATCAAGAAGTACGAAGAGGAGTACGGCGGTATAAGCGGCTTCGGCCCTCCCGCCTATGAGGCCATGAACATCATGCTCACGGCCATGGACCGGGCGGCGGCCGACGGCGAGATCACCCGGGAGGAAGTGGTGGATGAACTCCACAAGATAGAGAACTACGAGGGCATCCTCGGGTTCCCCATAACCTTCAATGAAAAGGGAGACCTCGAGGGCGGGGCCACGTACTTCTTCAAGGTGGTCGGCGAGGACTTCGAGCAGGTCGCGGTCATGAGCGGCGAGTAGGGAGCCATGGTCCCATACCTGGAGCAGCTGCCCCAGCAGCTGGTCAACGGGCTCACCCTGGGCGGGGTGTACGCGCTCATAGCCATAGGCTATACCATGGTCTACGGCATCCTGTTCATGCTCAACTTCGCCCACGGCGAGATATACATGATCGGCGGCTTTGCCGGCTGGTGGGTGCTCCACCTGCTGAGCTCGGGGAACCGCCTGGCGTTTAACGCCGTCCTGGTGATCGCCCTCATGATCATCGGGGCCATGGCCGTCTCCGGGCTGGTGGGCGTCCTGAGCGAGCGCTTCGCCTACCGCCCGCTGCGGCAGGCCCCGAGGATGAACCTCCTGCTCAGCGCACTCGGGGTCTCGATATTTCTCCAGAACCTGGTCCTCAATTTCCAGGGTGCCAAGCCTCGCTTCTTTCACGTATCCGCACTGATCCCGCCGGGCCTGCGGGTCATGGAGGCGGGCGGCGTGGTGTTCTCCTTCATGCGGGGGCTGGTGATCGGGGTCTGCTTCCTGCTGATGGGGGCGCTCACTTACATGGTCAAGAAGACCAAGGTGGGCAAGGCCATGCGGGCGACCTCGCAGGACCTGGAGGCCGCCACCTTCATGGGCGTGGACACGGACAGGATAATAGTGGTGGTCTTCCTGATAGGTTCGGCCCTGGGGGGGGCCGCCGGCACCCTGGTAGGCCTCCTCTTCACCCAGGTGGACTACTACGTGGGGTTCCAGGCGGGGATAAAGGGTTTCACCGCCGCCGTTCTGGGCGGAATCGGCAATATAACCGGGGCCATGCTGGGGGGGATCATCCTGGGTCTATTGGAGTCTGTGGCCACCACCTTTTTCCCGTCCGCCTACAAGGACGTGGTGGCCTTCAGCGTCTTGATAATAGTGCTCATCTTTCGGCCCTCCGGACTGATGGGGGAGAAGATCAGAGAGAAAGTCTGATGGCCGGCGTATTAGCGGGGTGGGGGGCCAAGCGCAGCGAGAGGCTCGTCTTGTATGCCGTAGCGGCCGTCCTGCTGGCCGCCCTCCCCCACCTGATGCCCAACACTTACTGGCTGCGCATCTTCGGCATGACAGGCATCTATGTCATGCTGGCCCTCGGACTGAACGTGGTGGCCGGATTCACCGGTCTGCTGGACCTATCCTACGTGGCCTTTTTCGGAATCGGCGGATACACCTTTGCACTGGTCTCCTCCAACCAATTCGACATTCACCTGCCCTTTCTCCTGAGCCTGCCCGCTGCAGCCTTCATAACCATGGGCTTCGGCCTGGCCCTGGGTGCGACCAGCATCCGTCTGAGCGGAGACTACCTGGCCATCGTGACCCTGGCCTTTGCTCAGATCTTCAAGCTCCTCCTCCTCAACCTGGACCGGCCCGTCAACATCACCGGGGGAGTCAACGGGATCTTCGGCTTTGACCCCGTTTCCATATTCGGGCTCCGGGTGGTCACCCCCCTGGCCTACTCGTATCTGATCTGGACCGCCGCCCTCCTGGTTGCAGTCGGCTCCTGGCGTATGAAGAAATCCAGGTACGGCCGGGGCTGGGAGGCGATCAGGGAGGACGAGCTGGCTGCCGAGACCCTGGGGGTGGCCACAACCTGGATGAAGCTCAAGGCGTTCGCCGGCGGGGCCTTCGTCGCCGGGGCCACCGGGGCGCTCTTTGCGTCCTTCCAGGACTCTGTCTTTCCCAACAACTTTGATTTTCCTCAACTGGTCATTGTCTATTGCATGGTGATCCTGGGAGGGCTGGGAAACATACCCGGGGTGATACTGGGAGCGATACTCCTGACCGTCCTGCCCGAGTTCCTGAGGGAGTACGGCGCCTACCGCATGATGTCTTACGGATTGATCCTGGTCGTGCTGATGGCCCTGCGCCCCCAGGGGATACTGGGCTCCGTCAGGCTGCTCGAAAGGGAGAAGCGCCGCCCGGACAAAGACGAGACAGGATTGCTCAAGGCCTCCACCGACCTTTACTACGGGGAGACCGGTGGGGCCTCGGCCGCTCCGGCGGTCTACACCCGCACAGAGCGTGTGGTGCTGGAGCTCAGGGATCTCAACATGGCCTTCGGGGGGTTGACCGCGGTCCAGGACCTGAGCCTGTCCCTCCGAGAGCGGGAGATCCTGAGCATCATAGGGCCGAACGGAGCAGGCAAATCGACTCTTTTCAACGTCATATCCGGGATATACCACCCGACCGGAGGAAGGGTAATCTACGAGGACGCGGACATAACACGCCTAAAGCCTCACCAGATAGCCGAAGCGGGTATCGCAAGGACCTTTCAGAACCTGCGCCTCTTCGGCAGGATGAGCGTCCTGGACAACGCCAAGGTGAGCCGGTTCTGCCGCACCAAGTCAGGGCCCATCTCCATCCTCTTCCACCTGCCGGGCTTCCTCCGTGAAGAGGAGGAGACAGAGGAGGTGGCAAAGAGAACGCTCTCCCTTTTCGGGGCCAGGCTCACAGGGTACAGATTTCACCAGGAGGCCTTGTACCTGTCCTACGCCAACCGCCGCAGGCTGGAGATAGCCCGCGCAGTGGCCACCGGCGCCCGGGTCCTTATGCTGGACGAGCCCTCGGCCGGCATGAACCCTCAAGAGACACAGGAGATAACCGAGTTCATACGGGCGCTTCGAGACACCCACGGTTACACCATCCTGCTGATAGAGCACAAGCTCAGCGTGGTCAAGGCGATCTCGGACCGGGTGATAGCCCTGGACTACGGCCGGAAGATAGCCGAAGGGACCTACGATCAGGTGGCCGGCAACGAGCGGGTGATCGAGGCCTATCTGGGAAGGAAAAAGGGCAAAGCAGCGGCCGGGACCGGATCCAAGGACAGGGGATAGAGCGGGCATGACGAAAAAGGAATGCAGACAGCACGACTCCGGTTCCGGAAAGGGAAAGCCCGTGCTGGAGCTCATAGGCGTGGACACATTCTACGGCAACATCCAGGTCCTCTATGATATACATATGACCGTGGGCACTGGCGAATTGGTCTGCCTGCTGGGGGGCAATGCATCGGGGAAATCCACCACCCTCAAGACCATACTGGGCATCTGCCGTATCAAGCGGGGCGAGGTCAAATTGGGCGGGACGCGCATAGATAGGAGGCCCACCAAGGAGATCATCGCCAGGGGGGTGGCCATCGTGCCGGAGAACCGGCGGATATTCCCCCGGCTGACGGTCCTGGAAAACCTGGAGATGGGAGCATATCTCCGGTCGGACCGCGACGCGGTCAAACAAGACATTGATCGGATGCTGGAGCTCTTCCCCGCACTTCGCGCCAGGGACCATAACCAGGGGATGACCCTGAGCGGAGGAGAGCAGCAGATGCTGGCAATGGCCAGAGCGCTCTTGTCCAGGCCCCGCCTGCTCCTGATGGACGAACCCTCCATGGGCCTGGCCCCGCTCCTGGTCGACCGGCAGTTCGAGCTCATCCAGGAGGTGAACCAGGGCGGCACCACGGTGCTGGTGGTGGAGCAAAACGCCAGTATGGCCCTTTCCATAGCGGATCGGGGCTACGTGCTCCAGACAGGGGCAATCGTTCTGGCCGACACCGCCGCCAATCTCCTGGAAAACGAGATGATGAAAAAGGCCTACTTGGGAGGGGAGATATAGGCAGGTTTCACATAAATTTTCCGCTGGCAGCCGATCTTGCACGCGAGCTCGGGGGAGAATTCGAGGAGATGTGGCGCGGGCTCCGCATGGAGGCCCCAAATGACGGGTACGACTTCCCTCCATCCTTCGGCAGCAGAGACGAAGCCGATGAGAAGAAGCCCCAAGAGCTTGTCCACTGTGCCGAGGATAAGGAGAATAAGGAAGAACGGCTTCCCCGGCTGTCCGTTTCGCAACCGCGGGTGAGATATCATGCCGGTCTTCGGGCTTCCAGGAAAGGGTGCTCGAACCGGCGCAGCCTGTAGGCCCCGGCGAAGAGCTCTATCAGGCTCACCATGTCAAAAACCGGGACACCCAGAAGGGCCTGGATATCAGCCCTGAAACTTATAAGATTGGTGCACTCCAGGACGACCGCGCCCACTGATTCGTCCGAGAAGCCTTCGGCCGCCTCCAACACCCCCTGTCTCATGTGCTCGACATGGAGCGTCAATCCTCTTTCCACCACCACCTGCTGAAACTCCCGGCTTTTTTCCATGCCGCGGATGATCAGTCTTTCCGGATCGGCCCCCGCCGCCCTCAGGTGTTCCTCCCTGAGCAGGCGTGTATCGCCCGTCAAGACCCCTATCCGTGCTGATATTCCAATGGACGATGACAGAAAAGGAATCAAATTCAAGGCTGATCCCAGGAACGGGACGGACAGGGCCCCGGCCACCTCGGCCTGAAATATGGAAAAGAGCCCGCAGTCGGCAGCGACGAAATTGACCCCCTGCTCCTGAAGCTCGAGCGCGGCCCCGATGACCAGACCTGCGGTCTCCTTCCGGCACTCCACCACGTCTTCAAAGGAAAGGCCCTTCACGACACCGTAGCGGACCGGGAAAGCAAAGGTGCCCGCATGGCCGGGATCTCCCGGTATGCGAGGGATTGATGAGTCCGTCATCAGTATGCCGGCCACTTGACCGTAATTGTTGGTACCTCCATGGATCGTCCTGCTCATACAGCGCCTCCTCTAATAGGTTCTCGTGGGACACAGCTTAACCCGCATTGGAGACGGCTCAAATCAAAAACTCGACTCTCCACGAGGCCTGCGCGTCAAAAATGGTATCATGAGCGCTTCCCTCCTCACGACCCGCCGCCTCGATGCCGCCCGAGACTTCTGCAGGAAAAAAGCCTTAAAAAAATACCAATATAAACCAAGAAGAACAAGAATCCTTATGCTGGTACGATTCTTGCGGGCCTCTGAGCCCGGGCCGCCAGAGGAGCGACGGCAAGAAATAACCAAACAGAGGAGGACGTTATGATGCCAGGCTTTTCCAAGACCGCCTTGAAACATAAGTTGTACGGACTCAACATCTTCTATATCATACTGCTGGCGACCGTGGTTTTTTTCTATTTCAGCTACAACTCCCTGATCCGGGACCTCTCCGAGAGCCAGGAGGAAACCAGGGCCATGGGCAGCGCCGCACGGACGGCCGCTTTCACGGCCAAGGACTATCTTGGCTCTCGTGCGGACTTTGCCGAGCTCGAAAAGGCGTTCGAGCCGCTCCTGACGAGCACGGGGGAGCAGGGCTCCGGGGTGGATGTCCAGGCCGTCTGGGACGACCTCTCGAGGATTGAAGCGCTGAGAAGGGAGAACTCGGGGATCGAGACCGAGATCGAGGAACTGGCCGCCCATTCGGTGTCCCAATCCAACGGCTTCATCGAAAAGGTAAGCCGGAAGCTGGCGGATCCCGAGGCCCGGCATCAAGTCAGCAAGCTGGAGCGGCTGGTCATCATCGGGGCCAATGTGAACACCACCTCCAACTACGAACTCCGGATCCTTTTCAACCGCTTGAAGGAGGATCTGGCGGCCAAGGATAGGATGTTCGAGTTCCTGGACACGCTGCTTGCGAATGTGGAAAAGGACCTCGAGCGGCTCTCCGGGACCCCGTTCGAGAACATGGCCAGGGAGGCCAAGAAGGCCAACTTGAGGATGAGGGAGCTCACCTTGGCCTACGTGGAAAACGTCGAGCGGGTGAGGGCCTTGGAGGAGAGTGCCTTCAAGGGCCTCGAAGCCGCCATGGAGGACATCAGGGGGACCGAAACTCGTGCTAGCGCCGGCTTTATAGACAGCGTCAAGGGGTACTTCAAGGCGATCGTAGCCGTTTTGATTCTTAGCAGCCTCCTCGGCGTGGGCTTGAGCCTCGGCCTGGCAAGGTCGGTGGCAAGGGCCCTGGAGAGGATAATCGCGAGCCTCACAGAGGCATCCGACCAGATCTCGTCTGCGTCCGAGCAGGTCTCCGCCTCGAGCCAGTCCCTGGCGGAAGGGGCCTCGGAACAAGCCGCATCCGTGGAGGAGACCTCCTCATCGCTGGAGGAGATTTCATCCATGACCCACCAGAATGCGGACAACACCCGAGAGGCGAATCGGATAATGTCAGAGGAGGCCGCCCCCAATTTCCAGACCATCAATGAACGTATGGAGCGGATGAAGGAATCAATAGAAAAGACAGTGGCGAACAGCGACGAGACCGCCAAGATAGTCAAGACCATAGATGAGATAGCCTTCCAGACCAACCTCCTGGCGTTGAATGCAGCGGTGGAGGCTGCGCGCGCCGGGGAAGCCGGGGCCGGATTCGCCGTGGTGGCGGACGAGGTCAGGAATCTCGCCCTGCGGGCCGCAGAGGCCGCAAGAGAGACCTCGGACCTGATACAGGCCTCGAACGGCCAAATCAAGGAGGCGGCCGAACTCAACACCCAGGTGGTCAAGGCGCTGGAGGCCAATTCGGAAATAGCGGGCAAGATCGGGAAATTGGTCGGCGAGGTGGCGGAGGCATCGGACGAACAGGCCCGAGGCATCGACCAGATCAGCCGGGCCGTCTCTGAGATGGACAAGGTTACCCAGCAGAACGCGGCCAACGCAGAGGAATCAGCGGCCGCATCGGAGGAAATGACAGCCCAGGCGAGGAAGATGAGCTTCGTGGTGAACGAGCTGACCGCCCTGGCCAGGGGCGGAGGCTCCATAGCGGGGCCGAGCGGGGAAGTCCATCCTCGGAAGGCGCTTCCCATGGGAGAGGACGCCTCCCGGGAGCAGTAAAAGTCTCACATAAACGAAGGAGGAGGCCCTGAATGTTCGGAAGGCGCTTCAGGTTGTTCAACCTGCTGGGGTTCGAGGTGCGGGTGGATCTCAGCTGGGTGGTGATCGCGGTGCTGATCGCATGGTCGCTCTCCACGGGCCTGTTTCCGCTCCAATACAAAGGCCTCTCCCCAAAGACCTACTGGATAATGGGCATAATCGGGGCGGCCGGCCTCTTCTTCTCCATCATCGTCCATGAGTTCGCCCACTCCGTGGTGGCGAGAAGGCACGGCATGCCCATGAAGGGAATAACGCTCTTCATATTCGGCGGGGTGGCAGAGATGGGCGAAGAGCCCCCCGGCCCCAGGAGCGAGTTCCTCATGGCCATAGCGGGTCCCATATCCAGCTTTGCCATGGCGGTGGTCTTCTATGCGATCCAGGCCGCCGGCAAGATCGGAGGCCTGCCCCAGGCGGTGAACGGGGTGGTGGGTTATCTGGCGCTTATCAACGGCCTCCTAGGGGCGTTCAACCTGATACCCGCCTTTCCCCTGGACGGGGGCAGGGCGCTCAGGGCGATTATATGGAACATAAAGGGCGACCTCCGCAGGGCAACGCTTATATCGTCGCGGATCGGATCCGGGTTCGGAATCGCACTCATCCTTCTCGGGGTGCTGAACGTCCTGGGCGGGAACTTCGTTGGCGGCATGTGGTGGTTCCTCTTGGGCATGTTCCTCCAAGGGGCGGCGCGCGGCTCGTACCAGAGGCTGGTCACCAAGAGCGCTCTCGAGGGCATGCCCGTGAGCCACGTCATGAAAAGGGATCCGGTGACCGTGGCCCCGTCCGTCACTGTTCAATACCTGGTGGAGGAGCTCATCTACCAGTATCACCATAAGATGTATCCCGTGGTGGGCCCGGAAGGCAGGCTCGCCGGTTGTGTAACCACCAGGGATGTAAAGCGGGTCCCGCGGGAGGAGTGGGCCCGGCATACGGTAGGCGAGATCGCTTCGGAGTGCTCCGAGGAGAACACGGTACCCATTGACGCGGATGCGGCCGAGGCCTTGAACCGAATGCAGAAGAGCGGCAACAGCCGCCTGATGGTAACTCACAGGGACGCCCTGGAGGGGGTGATAGCCCTCAAGGACCTGATGGAGCTGGTGGCCCTGAAGGAGGACCTGGAAGGGGAGCAAAGCCGGGCCCTGCCGCGTCTTTGATGAGGACCGAGGCCGGGAGCCGCCCGTAGTGAAGATCTATCCTCCGCCAGCATTCCTCCCGGGGCATCAAATCGGGCCGGCCGGTGAGCACGACCACCCTCTTCCATCGGTGGCGTTCGAGGTTTTCCAGAAAGGCCCCGTAGAGCCTTTCCACCCGCCTCCGGCTGCCCATCCTGAGTCCGTAAGGGGGGTTGGTGATTATCCGGTCGCGGCTCAAGTCCACTCGGGTTGCGTCGGCGTGAAAGAAGGAAGCATGGACAGCGGCCGCCCGCGCATTCCTCTCCGCCCGCACGACGTGGGATCGGCGGATGTCGGAGCCGAAGATCCTCCGGGCCGTTCCGCCGGCGGCCAGGTCAGCCTCGGACCTCATTCGGCGGAACCTCTCCTGGTCCAGGAAGGGCAGGCGCAGGAAGGCGAAATCCTCCCTGAGCCGGTGGGGAACGCCGCCGGCCCATAGCGCGGCTTCGATGCAAATGGTACCGCTCCCGCACATTGGATCCAGGAGGGATTCCCCCGGAGACCACCCGGAAAGACGCACAAGCCCATAGGCGAGGGAAGGCTTGAGAGGCGCGGGATGTTCGGTCACCCGGTAGCCCCTCCGATGGAGAGACCTATCTCCCGTCGTATCCAGCCCCACCCAAGAGCCCTTGTCCCTCACCTCCATTGAAATGGTGACCTCGGGGTCGTCCAGATTGACCGGCGGCCCGCTCCCTGTTCGATCCATGAATGAATCCACCACCGCCTGGCCCGCCACCCGTTCCACGTCCATGGACCGGAAGGGATGGCGGCCGTGCCGGTCCGCTCTCACCGCAAAGCTCTGCTCCTGACTCATGAAACGCGGAGGCTCCACATCCCTCACTGCGTGGTAGACGTCCTCGAGGCGCTCCAGGGAAAAACGAGCCATGATCAGGAAGACCCGGTGGAGCGAGCGGGATACATAGTTGAGCAGGAATATGTCCTCCTGTCCGCCTCTCATCTCCACCCTGCCCAACCCGGCGGTCCAGGCCTCCCTGCCGGTTATCTCCCGTATCTCCTGCAGCGCAACGTCCTCCAGGCCGGGGGTGGTGGTGGCGCGAAGCTCCAGGTCACGGAGGTCTTCCAGTCTCGGCCCCATGTGGTGCTCGAACCTCCTCGGATGGGATTTCGCTCGAGCCCTAAGACACATCACAACTCGCCCGGCAATTCAAGCCCTCCCCGGACAGAGGAAATCGCCGCACTCGGCCTTGACAAACAGGAAAGTGTGATTAAATTCATTCAGCTTTTGATGGAGAGAGATTTCAGTGAGTTATAACAGGCAAGGTGATCGGGGAGGAATCCGCCATACCGTAGCGGCGCCCTTCACCCCGCACAAGAGGAGGATTCAAGGAAGTAACAGGTCAACTTTATAGGACTTCATGATGGAGGAGGTTTTGGAAGATGAAGCTGAGACCGTTGAATGACAGGGTTGTGGTCACCCGTATCGAGGAGGATGAAAAGACTCGGGGAGGTATTATAATTCCCGACACGGCAAAGGAAAAGCCCCAAGAGGGAAAAGTTATTGCTCTCGGCCCTGGAAAACTTGATGAAAATGGCAAGCGGATCCCTATGGAAGTTAAGGAGAATGACAAGATATTGTTCGGAAAGTATGCAGGCACCGAGATCCGGATCGACGGCGTGGAACACTTGATTATGAGGGAAGACGATATTTTGGGTATTGTTGAATAACCTTTCAGGAGGTATCGGAAAATGGCAGGAAAGGATATCAAATACAGCGCAGTAGCCAGGGAAAAGACCCTGAAAGGTGTGGACGCCCTGGCCAATGCGGTCAAGGTGACCCTTGGGCCCAAAGGCCGGAACGTCCTCATCGAGAAGTCCTGGGGTTCCCCCAAGATGACCAAAGACGGGGTTACCGTGGCCAAGGAGATCGAACTGGAGGACAAGTTCGAGAACATGGGCGCCCAAATGGTCAAGGAAGTAGCCTCCAAGACCTCTGACGTGGCAGGTGACGGGACCACCACCGCCACGATTCTGGCCCAGTGCATCTACCGCGAGGGGTCCAAGCTGGTGACAGCCGGGGCCAATCCCATGGCCCTCAAGCGCGGCCTGGACAAGGCCGTGGAATCGGTGGTGGCTGAGCTCAAGAAGATATCAAAGCCCACCAAGGAGAAAAAGGAAATCGCCCAGGTGGGGACGGTCTCCTCGAACAACGATCCGGCAATAGGCGAGATCATCAGCGAGGCCATGGAAAAGGTGGGCAAGGAGGGTGTGATCACGGTCGAGGAAGCCAAGAGCATGGAGACCACCCTCGATATCGTGGAAGGCATGCAGTTCGACCGGGGATACCTGAGCCCTTACTTCGTGACGGACCAGGAAAAGATGGAGGCCCATCTGGAGGAGCCCTACATCCTGCTCCACGAGAAGAAGATAAGCGCGATGAAAGACATGGTCCCCATCCTGGAGCAGGTGGCCAAGAGCGGAAAGCCCCTCCTGATTATAGCCGAGGACGTTGAAGGCGAGGCCCTGGCCACACTGGTGGTGAACAAGCTCCGGGGTACGCTGCGGTGCGTTGCGGTGAAGGCGCCGGGCTTCGGCGACCGCCGAAAGGCCATGCTGGAAGACATGGCGGTGCTCACAGGCGGCCAGGTGATCAGCGAGGACTTGGGGGTTAAGCTGGAGAGCATCACCCTGAACGATCTCGGCACCGCCAAGAGGGTCACTGTGGACAAGGACAACACCACCATAGTGGATGGAGGAGGCACCCGCAAGGCTCTGGAAGGCCGAGTGAAGCAGATACGAGCGCAGATCGACGAGACCACCAGCGATTACGATCGCGAGAAGCTACAGGAGCGCTTGGCCAAGCTGATCGGAGGCGTGGCTGTGATCAATGTGGGAGCCGCCACTGAATCCGAGATGAAGGAGAAAAAGGACCGGGTGGAAGACGCCTTGAACGCCACCCGGGCGGCCGTGGAAGAAGGCATAGTACCCGGCGGCGGCGTGGCTTTCATTCGGGCCGTAAAGGCGCTGGACAACCTCAAATTGACCGGCGACGAGCAAATGGGCGTAACCCTCGTCCGGAGGGCGCTGGAAGAGCCCGTGCGCCAGATCGCCAACAACGCTGGGTTCGAGGGGTCCGTGGTGGTGCAGCGGGTAATGGAGGGCAAGGACGACTTCGGGTTCAACGCCGAGACCGGGGACTACGAGAACCTGGTCCAGGCCGGAGTGATCGACCCGACAAAGGTGGCACGGTTTGCGCTCCAAAACGCCGTATCCGTGGCCGGACTCCTTCTGACCACGGAGGCCATGGTGGCGGAAAAACCGGAGAAGAAGGACAAGACTCCGCCCATGCCGCCTGAAGACATGTACTAATACCTGTTCGCCGTTTGATAATCATCCTGAAAGCGGTGATACCCGCCGGGCAGGGTCTTCCCTGCCCGGCTTTTTTGTATCAGAGAGTAGTTATTTGATGCCCGACAAGGCCCTTTCCATTCATTCAAAGGGCCTCCAATCCCTCAAAAAAGCACCCGCGCCCTTATAATAATGCAGCATCAGACCTTGACACCCATCCCAGGGTGATTATCTTTCATTTCAAAGCTAACAAGCTGTTATTATTGGAATTCGGTGTTGATTGAGGGGTGCGGGCGTTTCCGTGGACCGCCCGGCCCGGGGCCGAAATCATGTGAACAAGGAGGGACGAGCCATGATAGTCGGCAGACTGAGCAGTTGGCCGGAATGGGGTTGGAGGAGCCCGTTCGACGAGCTCGACCGGATTAGGCGCGAGATGGATCGACTGACACAGGGGCTCGCGCAGGGTTGGTTCAGAGAGCGGGGAGCGGGCGTGTTTCCCCTGGTTAACATCACCGAGGACGCGCACCGGTATTACGTGCGGGCGGAGCTCCCGGGCGTCAAGGCCGATGATCTGGATCTTTCGGCTGCGGCGAACAGCATCACCATATCGGGTGAGCGCAAGATCCCCGACGAGAGCAACAACGCCAGATATCACCGCAGGGAGCGGGATGCGGGCCGCTTCAGCCGGATAATCACACTGCCCGATCGGATCGATTCGAACGGGATTGAGGCGACCTGCAACAACGGCGTCCTTACCATCACCGTTCCCAAGGCGGAGGAGACCAAACCCAGGCAGATCTCGGTGAAGTCTTCCTAATCAAATAAGAATGGAAGGGAGGTATAGAGCCATGGCTGAAACGACCGGCAAGGCGCTCGAGGCCAGGGAGAAGCCTGAAGTCACCACCCCTGCCGAGCAGACCAAACCGGGGCCGACTTTCACCCCGGCTGTGGACATATTCGAAACTGAGAAGGAACTGGTGGTAGTGGCGGACATGCCCGGAGTCAAGAGCGATGACCTGAACATCGACCTCCACGAGAACGTCCTTTCCCTTACCGGGGAAGTGAGCCCCCCGGAAGGAGAAGGCGAGCAGGAAGTCTACAGGGAATACCGAACGGGCAGGTACGTAAGGGACTTCGCCCTGTCCGAACTGATCGACCAGAACAAGATAGAAGCGGAGCTCAAGGACGGCGTGCTCCGGCTCACACTGCCCAAGGTGGAGGCTGCGACTCCGAAGAAGATAAGCGTGAAGTCCGGCTGAGACAGTCCAGGCGCAAACCGGATCAATGAGAGGCCTGAGGCTCCGGAGCCTCAGGCCTCTTTGTCTAGTGGGAGGAACTCTTGGGGCCCTTGACCAGGAAGAACTTTGAATACTTGGGGTCCAAATCACCGGCCTGGACCCAGGCATACTCCTCCTCGAACTCCTGCCAGACCAGCACCAGGCTCTCCTGGAGGATGTCCCTGGCCTCCTGATCCGAGTCCCGAACATGGGCCATGAAAAAGGACACAAAGGCCTCCTCAGAGCCGGGCATGCGATACGGAGGTCCTTTTTTCTCTTCACCCGCCCTCGCGGCCTCGAAGAACCGGTTGAACTGGGCTTGAGTTAACGGTGAGAGCGAAGGCGCCTCTTCCAAGACCCTCCTTGCCCAGAGGTTGAAGAGAAGCGGGCGGAAGCTGAGCTCGGGGTAGCCGAGGACATGGGCTTCCAAAGGATAGGCGCGGCATAATCTCTCCATGAGACCATCCAAGACCATTATCCTGCGGAGGACCTTGAGACAATCGGCAAGATCCGAGAGCCGTTCGAAGTCCCTGTAATCCTCCCCTCCCCCGTGGCCCTCAAAGACCCGGGGTCTCGGCTGGACCAGGCCGGCTAGGACCCCGCCCCAGTACTCGCCCCAGAATTCAGGGGCGAGCTCCTTCTCGGCGAACCAGCTCGTGCTCTTCCATCTCACCGCTTCCCATTTGAGCTTCAGCGCGAGGCCGAACCCCACGCGAAACAAACTGAGAAGCGAGTGCCTCCGAAGAACATGCTCAGTCGCGGACTTGTCCCTGCCCCCGAGCCTCTCCAGGGCCAGGTTCAGATAGGAGGCAGCCCTCTCGCAGGTCGCCTCAAGGGTCTCCAGCTCGGGGGAGAAGTCCCCCTCAGCGGACAGAATCTGATTGCACAATCCTGCGAACTCCAGCCTGACCCTGTCCAGGAGCAAGGAGTCCCGGGAACCCGCAGCCGCCTCCAAGAGGAGCTCCCCCCTGCCGGCGTGCTCCAGGGGGGTTACGGGCACCAAGGCATCGGCCTCGCTATCGTCAAGGGGCGCCTCCTGCAAGTAGACCTCATCCTTTGAGCCCTCCAATGTCTGGGGATCCAGCGGGGCGTAGACGGCCAGGGCCTCTTCCCTGGGCAGGAACCCGTGCTCGGCTATGCGGACGTTGCGCATCCTGTACATGTCCTCTTCCAGCTCCGCCGGTATCACTCCCCCCAGCCCCTGGAGCAGGGCCTGGTAGCGACTATAGTCGGTTTGGGCCATGACCCCCAGTATGTGCTCCAGGGCCGGCCTGTCTTCTTCCCTGGCGGCCCGCAAATAGTAGATTCCATCCACGCTGAAGCACCCCCGGGGCAGGTCCAACAGGTCCTCCTCGCTCTGTACCACCAGGACCTCCAGGTTCCTGAAAAAGTGGTAATAGGCCAATGCCTGCCCTTCCGAGAAAAGCCAGCGCACGAGCCGAGGGCAGTCGGCCTGCGCCAGCCGCCTCATCCAGAGTGCGCTTCGGCCCGAGTCCAGCCTATCCCCCACCCAGAGCTCGAGATCCAGCATGTATTGCCACTGTGCCTCCGAGGCCAGCCCCAAGAGCAGCACGGCGGTCTCCTCGTCCAGTTTCTTGAGCATCCAATAGACGTCCCCGGGCGGGAGCCGTCTCACCACGTCCCGCGGGTCTTCGTGCCGGAGGAGCCGCTCCATCATCTCCCGCCCCGACAAGGAGCGGAAACTCTGCAGCAAACCCCTGTGGTCGTCCCGGGCCCCGGGGTCCCCGTGAAAGGCCGAGACACTCGTGCCTGCGCCCTTGTAATCCTCCACTCTCTTCCTCCAAACGGGCCCGGGCGGTTCGGGCAAGGACTCTTTTATGACCGCCGGATCCCTCGCCGGTTGACACCTTAATCAGCAACCCGATAATATAGATTACCCCCGGCATGTTACAAGGGGTATCTTCCCGCCCGGAGACCAGGCGGGCTTCGAGGAGGAGGCTGCCATGCCGGAGAGACCCAGCTCCAAGGTCGATCTTACAGCCACTGATCTGGACTTCCTGGTTGCTACCGTGTGCCCCGAGTCAGGCGACCCTTCCGCGGTCAAGGAGGTGCTGGCCCGGGACAAGGACTTCCGGAACGGCTTCATACGGGACGAGCGCGTGTTCCGCCGGGTCATGGACGATGGGGAAATCCTTCTCAAGATATCTCCGGCTCTCTTCTTCGAGGTCCTCTTGTCCAAGGCGGTCCAGGACTTGGAAAAGAAGGGATACACCATGGAGCGGGAACAGGCCATGTCCATCCCTGTATTTGACAGCAGAGAGGTGGTGGAGCTGATGGCAAACAAGGCCATATTGGCCTATCTCGCCCGCATGCTGGCCTCATTCACCCGGGTGGAAAGCCACACCCTGTACCTGAGGCTGGGGAAGAGGACCCGGAGAAGGATCCGCTTCAATGACATGGACATAATGAGCCTGATGAGCCTTGTGGAATTTGCGGACGAAGAATACCGCTTCGGCCTGTACAAGCGCATCGCGGATATATGCCTATTCTTGGGGGGTGTATTCCCCGGGTTCCTGGAGAGGGACTACCGCTACCCGGCTTCCGGGGAACCAAGGCCGCAACCGCCGGGCGGGCTCCGGCTGGAGCCTGAACGCTACGACGAAGAGGGACGCCGGTACTACCGGCTTGCGGCCGAGCATCGAACGGCCAGGGACCTGGACCTCTCAGATGTCCTGCTTGCCCTCCACGAACACTTCAAGGAGGCCAAGAAGCCCCTCAACTTCATGGCGGAGCACTATCTGCCCGCTCTCAAGACCCCGGTATTCCCGGCGTGAGCCATTGAGCCGTCAAGCACGCCGGACGGGCGGGCCCCAGAGGCTTGTCCAGCGGCCGTCCGCGCCGGTAACCGCGTCGATACCACGGCCCAGGAGGCGAAGTATGAGCGAGATCGTCAAAGTGAGCTTCCCCGGCGGAAAAAAGGTGGACGCCCGCCTGGGTGAGACCCTTGTTCCCACGGATCAAAAACCGGTATACGGAGGAACAGGCTCGGCCCCCGAGCCCTTCCAGCTCTTCCTCGCCTCAATCGCAACCTGTGCGGGCATATTCGCCCTCAACTTCTGCGAAGCCCGGAAGCTTCCCACCGAGGGTATGGCCCTCACCATGACCGGTGATTACGACGAAAGGGAGAAGCTGTTCGTCAGGCTGGGCATACACCTTCACCTGCCGGAGGGCTTTCCGGAAAAGTACCGCAAGTCCGTCATCAGGGCCATGGACCTCTGCCCGGTAAAGAAGCACATCATGAACCCGCCCGAGTTTCGAATCGAGGCCGAGTTTGACCGATAGGCCGCGCTCAGGAGCCGGGGGATCGCCCCTGCGGGGCCGGGACGAGCAGGCGGAAGACCGTTCCGTCCTCCTCCGAGGTGGTGAAATCCACCGCTCCCCCCAAGAGGCGGTCAGCGAAGAGTTTCATGGCGTAGGTCCCTATGCCGCGGCCCGACCCCTTCTTGGTGGTGAAATGGCACTGGAAGATGCGGCATGCCACATCCCCCGGGATGTATTGATCGTTCCACACACAGAAGCGCAGCCCGCCTTCAGGCGCTTCCTCCACCCATAGCCTCACCTCTCCGCCGGGCCCGGTCGCCTCGAATGCGTTGACCAGCATGTTCGTCATGATTCGGAGGACCAGGGAGGTGTCC
Organism: uncultured Desulfobacterales bacterium; assembly: GCA_964647905.1. Lineage (GTDB taxonomy): Bacteria > Desulfobacterota > DSM-4660 > Desulfatiglandales > HGW-15 > CAZYJR01. Next base: position 78,905 of record CAZYJR010000013.1, read on the forward strand.
AACCTGAGGGCCTCCTCAGGGAGAGAGCCGGCGATCCTGAGCGTCTTATCCCGGGCAACCGGGCTCGCCTCAAAGAACTCCCGGAGCTCCTCCACCAGACCCTTTGCGGTGGTCCGCTCCAGGGAAGGGCGATACTCCCCTTCCTGCGCCTGGAGCAGCATGCGTTGAACCGATACCTCGTTGGCCAATCTGAGGCTGAGATGGCGCACCCGGGAACAGAGCTCATCCAGTTCGCCCTCATCGGCCTCCCGCATATTGTCACTGGTCCACACCAGATTGGTGATGATGTTGTTCAGATCATGAAAAAAGGCCCGCTCCAGCCCCGCCCTCCGCTCCTCCCGGGTCGCGTCCTGGAAGAAGACCAGCAGGCAGCTCTCCCCGTCCGAGGATATGGGGCACGACCTGACCCTGAAGTAGAGGTCCCGCCGCTCATCGCCTTTGCGCACGCTCAACGCGCAACGCTCTTCCTCGATCCGCCCGCTCCGGATACTGGCCAGGACCGCCAGTACAGCCCCGCACCTGCCACAGGCCCGGCTGGTGCCGCAACCTCCAGGGTGTTCATCGGCATACACGCAACCCACGGCCTCGCCCGGCCTGAGCCCAAGGATCTCCTCCACCCCCCCGGCTCTCAGATAGCGGAGAAAGGCGTCGTTTACCGCCAATATCTGCCGGTAGGGGTTCAGGACCAGGAGGAAGCCCTCCGCGGTCTTCATCAAGCCGTTGATCACCGGATCCCCGGCTATCAGGCGCAGGCTGCGGCTGAGCTCTTCCGGGGCGGCCCGCTCGGCAGGGGCGAATTCAGTCTCCACCTCAACGGCCTCCTTCGCCGGCCTGGCCCTTGAGGCCGTGGACTCGCAGATAGTTGCCGCTGAGGACCCTTTGAAGGACCTCCCCGTCGGTTATCATCTCCTTTGCAAAGGCCAGATACTCACGGGTGAGCCCCGGCCACCCAACAGTGGCGTCCGAGCCGAAGAGCACCCTCTCCGGAAAGGCCTCGATGAAGTCCCGGTAGGCATCAGGGTCCTGTTTCATAAAAGGGAGCAGGGAGAAAAAATCGGTGTTCGCGTTCCCCCACGTCTCCAAGACCCGGGCTATCGCCTTGCGGGAAAAACCGAAGTGGGGAATCACAAAGGGGCTCCCGGGGAAGGACCTCACCAGGTCCTCCACAAATCCGCCGTAGCGTCTCAGGTCCGCATGGAATATCACGGGCCAGCCGAACTCCGCAGCCTGCTCAACCAAGGTCGCGGTCAGGTCTTCCGACTGCCTCAAGGAGCGCCCAAAGAGCCGCTCCCAGCCCACCATTCCGTTCTCCCGGTCCTCCTCGGGCACATAGAGCACCTTGAGTCCCCGGTACCCCGCGTCCTTGAAGGGCCGCAGGTCCTCTTCCCCCCTTTGAATGAATCTGCTGTCCAGGTACGGGAAGAGACTCAGTCCGGCAAGATCCCCGGGCCGGGCACGGGCCGGGTCAGGTTCACCCCTGAAAATGGACTCGGCTATCCTGTGATGGTAGGCCTTGGGTATGAGCTCCAGGCACTTGCCGGGTCTCCCCAGGTGATACCCCATGACGATCACCGCCATGCCGCGGAGACCCTCTCCTTTCAGGGACTCCCATTCATTTGCCTCCTTTTCCAATGAGGTTTCCCAGAGGAAATGGACGTGCGCATCATATGCTTCGATCATGTGTTGCTTCTCCGCCTTACGAATCATCAATGCCGAACAAGCGCTTCAACCCGTGAGAAGAGCCTGATTTCCAAGTCCTCATCCCGTCCGACGGGCATATTAGTGGGAATCCGGGTCAAGACGCAACCCCCGGCAAGGCGCTCAGTCGAGACTCGTGAACTGGTTCTCGGAGAACTCCCGCGCGGCGTCCTGTTCCATGGCGACCTGCTCTTCTCTCACTGGACAGGCCAGCGGCCTTGCCAAGCTCCCAGACCACCAGCGCCGCCCTCTGCTGGTGCCGGGTCAGTGAAGGACTGGCCAAGTCCATGGTGTCCGAGAGCGACAAGACGATGTTACCCAGGTTGGCGGTGGTTCTGCGCTGCATATTTCCCCTCACATGTCTCCCGGCGATGGAGTTCCCCGGCGGGATCAGGCCGGCCGGCCAACAAGATAATGCATTCAGCGCCCGGATCAAGCCCCGGGGTCTAGAAGTAACGGGCCGCCCAGAGGAAGATCGAGGCCGAGGCCGGGGAAGACGCTCCTGTCCCTGGAATTCGGAAACCGCCGAATTCGGTTCCGGTGCCCCCGTAGGGAACGGAGGCGCCCAGCGTGAGCCTGACGTCCGAGCTGGCGTCCCACACTGCCCTCGGCTGGACAAGGCCGGAGGAGTCCTCCACATTGTGGATAACGGTCAGATAGGCGTTCAGTAGTGGATGGGCTTCGACTCGGATGTGCCCGGCCAGGTATATGCGGCCCAGGGTGAAGAGCTCACCGCGGCCGAGGCGGTCCATTAGGCCCGGGCGGCTCAAGGCCTCCACCGGGTCCTCCCTCCCCATGCCGTTATAGAAGAGCTCCAGGAAGCCGTAGATGTTTCGCCCCCACCAGTACCAGGAGTAATCCACGTTCGCGGCGAGGCTCAAGAATCCGTCCCCTGAACCGGGCCCTCCCGCAAAGGTCCACGCGGCATCCGCGCGCCAGGCCGCGTCACGTACATAGCCGACCGCCCCTATGCCGACCACCTCCTCACCATAATGTAACGCCCCGGTCAGGTCCAACTCCAGGGTTCCACGAAAGAGATCGGCCTTGGCGGCCAGGGTGCTCCTGTCCCAGTCCGGCTCGCCGCCGGCGGCGGCCCTCCTGGGGACATAGATCACTTCCGCCTCACCGCCTGCCCACGCCGGGAACCGGGCCGCAACCATGTCCCCGCCGGCCTTGTACTCCCTCTCGATATCAGTGGGTGCGAATGGATTGACCAGATCCATGGGGTTGAACAAGAGCCCGTTTCCCCAAGTGACGGCCTGCCGCCCCACGCGGACCGAGCTCCTGCCGGAACTCCAGGCCAGAGAAAGCCTGTCCAGTCTGTGCCTGAGCCGGAATCCGTCCCGCCTCCTGATGGAATGGGCGAGGTCCAGGAAGCGCTCCCCGTCATCCCTCCCGGTTGCCTGCAGGAAAGGAGTACTCGGCGCGTCCGGCAGCATCCGGCCCAGAGCCTCCTCGGCCTCCATGGTATCCCCGCCGGAGGCCAGGACCTCATAGTGGATCTCACCAGATAGGCTTTCGGTGAGAAAGGTCCGATTGGTAAGACGAGCCTCCGTGCCTCCGTCCAGGTAAGTACCCGATTCCACCAGCCCGTAAAGGGAAGTCTCGTCATGCCGGGACGCCGAGCCCCTGATCTTCAGGTGGCCTCCCCAGCGGGAGTCCACCGAGCCCGGCCCGGCCGGTTCAGTAGCTTCCCCGGCGATAGGCTCGACGGGCCGGGCGGCCGCCGGGCCGGCTCCGCAGGCCGCTGCCGCGAGTAGGGTGAGCCCGATCAGCACCTTCATCCTGCCTCCCTCCTGCGGTCCTAGTCGCCATACACCCGCCCGTCCCTTATTTGGACCAGTCGCTCGGCACAGTCCATGACCATGCGGTCATGGGTGGAAAATACGAACGTTGTCCCCTTGGCCTTGTTCATGGCCTCCATCATTTTGATCAGCTCCCTGCCCGTGGCGGTGTCCAGGTTGGCGGTGGGCTCGTCCGCGATCACCAGGCCCGGACCTGAGACCAGGGCCCGGGCAACGGCCACCCGCTGCTGCTGTCCGCCCGAAAGCTCCACCGGGCGTCTCCGGTAGAGCCCCTCCAGACCCACCTCGTCCAGTATCCGCCTGGCCCGCTCCCTCCGCTCGCGGGCAGCGACCCCTTGCAGGAGCATCACATACTCCACGTTCTCAGAGGCCGAGAGCACCGGGAGGAGGTTATAGGACTGGAACACGAACCCCACCCGCCAGAGCCTGAGATCGGCCAGTGCCGACTCGCCCATGGATCCCAGGTCGTTTCCGTCCACCAGGATCCGCCCGGAATCCGGACGGTCCAGGCCCCCTATCAAGTTGAGGAGGGTGGTCTTGCCCGAGCCGGAGGGACCTGCCAAGGCCACGAACTCCCCTTTTCCGATCCTGAAGCTGACCCCGTCAACCGCGGTCACCCGCAGCTCCCCCTGCCTATAGGTCTTTACCACCCGCTCCAGCTCGACCATCGCTCGATCATTCATGGCTCCACCTCTGAGAGATACCTTAATCGACCTCGCCCCGCCCTCTCATGTATGAGACAGGGCCGCCACCGGGGTGAAGCGGCCCGCCTTGAGCGCCGGATAGAGGCTTACAATCAGGCCTATTACCAGCACCACGGCGTTTGCCAGGACGAAATCCCAGGCGTCTATCACCGGATAAATTATCCTGGGCATGCCTGCATACTCCAGCCCGGCTGCCAGGGAGGAGAGGTCCAGGCCGGGCCCGGAGAGCGCGGCCACGCTCAAGAACCCCAGGGCGTCGCCGGCGGCGGTCCCCAACAGGAGCAGCAGGAAGGACTCCATCAGCACGGCCTTCACGATTCTCAGAGGTTTCATGCCCAGGGACTTGAGGAGCCCGAACTCCCTCATCCGCTCGAACACCGCCATCAAGAGCGTGTTTACGATGCCGAAGGCCATGGCAATGAATACGGCTATGAACCATATGAATATGAAGCCGTCGTAGAGCTCCAAGCTCACCCGCACCAGGGGAAGGAGCTCCTTCCATGTCTCCACTGAGAGATGCTCCGGGAGCTTGGCCCTGACCGCCCCGGCCGCCGCCTCGGCCTGATCGTGCGAAGGGAGGAGCACGGCCGCTTCGGTTATCCCGGTCTCCAGGCCCAACATCTCCCGGGCCGACTCCCTGGTAACGAACACGAACCGCTCTTCGGTTGCCTCCAGCCCGGCCCTGTAGATTCCACGTATTTCAAACGCACTGGAGGCCACATCCCCGTGCGCATCCGATGACATGAGGACCAGCCTGCGCCCGGGGCGGGTCTCGAACCTCTCGGCCAAGGCGCGACCCACCAGTATCCCGTAATCATCTCCGGGTTCCAGGTATGCACCCCGGGAAACGGCATCACCTATGAACGATACCCGCGCCTCCTGTTCCGGGTCCATGCCCACCAGGGTCACCCCCCAGGTGTGGCGGGCGTTGTTTGCCACGGCATCCACCCGGATCCGCTCGGCCCAGACGGCTCCCTCCGGGAGGAGCTCTTTGAGTACCGAGCGGACCCTTTCGGTGTCTTGGATTCGATTTCGGACCACGGGGTCTTCTCTGAACTCTCTGTGGTGGATCTGGAGATGACCTGTAAGGGTTGATATGCCGTTTTGAATGAGTTGGTCGCTAAGCCCCCGCATCAGGGCGCCGAGGAAGACCATGCTCCAGACACCGATTACCACCGCCGCCAGGATGACCATAGTCCTTCTGGGGTTGCGCCAGATGTTTCGCCATCCCAGGACAATGTGCATTCTTCCCGCCCCGCGCGATTCTCAGGCGCCCGCCAAGGCACCTGCGGGCCTCAGGCGCAGGATCCTGGCGGCCGGATATACTATGGCCAGGGAAGTGACGGCGAATACCACACCCGCGCCTACGAATACGGACATGAAAGAGAGCTCCGGGTGCATGCGGTCCGGGAGCCCGAACTGCCCGAGGAGCTCCGAGGCTCCGGGCAGGGCCAGACCGTGGGACTGGAACCAGAGAGTAACCGCCGCCCCTGCCATGATGCCGGCTGCTATTCCCAGGCCCGTCATGAGCCCGCACTCCATAAGGACCATCCTGGCCAGCCTGCCGGGCCGGCTCCCCAGGGCCAGTAGTACGCCGAATTCCCGCTTGCGCTCCATGACGCTCATCAGAAATGTGTTCATGATGCTGAAGGCCACCACAACGATCAGTATCACGTAGAATACGAAGCCGCTGACCATGTCCATCTTGATACCCTCCACCAGCCCGGGCATGAGCTCCTTCCAGTCGAGCACCGCCAGCCCCTTCAAGTCCTCATGGGCCGCGAGCTCCAGGGAGAGCTCCTGCTTGATCCGCGGGACCGGGTCCAGGTCTTCCCCGAGCGCCACCACCTGGTGGACCGCCCCGCGCATGGAGTAGATCTCCTGAAAGGCCTCCAAGGGGATCAGGAGAGTGGAACGGTCGAAGTCATCTTGGCCGCTGCCGAGTATCCCCTTGACACTGACCGCGGAGGCGGCTATGGAGCCGTCCCGCCCCCGACCCAGGAGCACGATCTCGTCTCCCTCCCGGATCTTTAGACGCCGGGCCAACAGCCGGCCGAGCACGGCCCGCTCGGCGTCGCCGGGCTCGAGGAATGAGCCCCGTCGTACCAGCGCGTCCAAACGGGATACGCCGGGCTCCTTCACTGGATCGATCCCCAACACCAAGGATGCGTATGTCCGATCCTGGGAGCTGACCAGGGAAAAGGCCCCGGCCCGGTTGGTGTAACCTTTCACTCCCTGGATCCCGCCCAAGATTTCCGCGACCTTTCCGGGGCGCTGCACCACCCGGCCCATGTCCGGCTTTTCATTGTACCCCTCGGCCTGCACCTGAATGTGGCCGGTATGGAGGCTCACCGCCGAGCTGATCATGGTCTCGTACGCACCGAACTGCCAGGACAGCATGAAGACCAGAACCACCGCTGCAAAGGCCACCGCCGACATGGTCAATATGCTCCGCCGCGGGTTCCTCCATATGTTCCGCCATGCCGTCTGCGCAGTCAGCGAGATCATCCTCCTCCGCCTCTCCCGGCCTCATCCGATGGAGGTCACATGCCCGGGGATCTCAGCACGGCCAGGGTGAACATGCTCTCCGGGATTTCCACGTCAAAAGCGAGTTCCCGGTACTCGAGCAAGGTGTACTCCTCCTCTGCATCGGCCTTTTGCATCCTCCAGGTTGAGGGAAAGGGCTTTCCCCCCAGCATCTTGATATCGCCCGCATCCATCACCTTGACCAGCTCCATTTCCTGGTCGAAGAAGGCCTCTTCCAGGAATATGTGATCCTCGCGGATCCGCAGCCTCTGCTTTCCCCAGACAACGGGCGCCCTGGGTTTGGGACGCGACTCTATGACATAGACCTTTTTCCCCTGATGTGTCTCCGTTCCCACGAGCTCGTGCTCATAGTCCCTGATCAAACTGTCGCTCTTGGCCAAATCGTTGTTTGAGAAATCAGAGCCCATCCAGGCCTGGCCCATCATGGAGGGGGGCACCTTTATCACCCGGTTCACCTTGGGGTTGTACATCCACATCTCCCGCCCCTTCTTCAGCGTGGCGTTTCCCCGGTCCTTGGCCGGGGCGAGCACGCGGAAGAGGCTGAGCGTTTCCCCCTTTGTCCAGGCCTTGATAGTGAAGACGCGCTCCCAGTCCGGCCGGTGGACCGTCATGTCCACCGTGCAGACCGAGGTCCTGCCCCGGTAGTAATGAAAGCTCGCCTCCACGATCTCACCGGCCTCCTGGGGCCTGGCCTGGCCGCAGGGGACCAGCGCCAGGGCCGGGAGGGCCGTTAATAGGATCTGGATCATTCGTTTGAGCCGCATCATGACTTGCCGACCTCCCCGCTCGAGGCCCCTTCAGCCGGATGGGCCGCCATACCCTGGAGCAGGACAGAGAGGAATCGCTCCAGGGTGGTTGCCAGGTCAAACCCTTCATCAAACCAAGCCTGAAGTATGAGGGCGTCCCATGTGCCCACCAAGGCCGCGGCCACTGCATCCGGGTCCACCTCCGGGCGGAACTCCCCGCGCTCCATGCCCTCCCGTATGACACCGGAGACAAGGCCTCTGAAACCGGAGTAAATCTCCTTGAAGGTCGCCTTGAATCTCTCCCGCAGCCCGGAGGATGCGGAGGCCGACCAGAACTCCATGACCAGGCCGTAAAACTCCTCCATCCCCGCCCACTGATGAAGCAATGATCCGCCCAGGGCCCGGAGCTTTTCAGCGGCCGGGGCCCCCAAAGCGGAGACCTCTATGCGCGCCTGGCTCCAGGAAGTCTCCGCCAGCCACTCGAAAACCGCGAAGAACAGGTCCTCCTTGCTCTTAACGTACTCGTAGATGGTGCCTTTCCCAACTCCTGCCGCCGAGGCTATCTCCGCAACAGAGGCACCGAAAAACCCCTTCCTTGCAAAGACCCGAGCCGCGGCCTCAATGATCTTCAATCTCTTTTCCGAATATCGGGTTTCGCCCTTCATTCGATCCCCTCTTATCGACCAATCAGTATTTAAAAAGTAACTAATATAAATGATAAAATATTTACAAGCTGTAAATCTTGCGACCGACTGGTCAGTATTGTAGGGAATTGATTGACCGGCTGTCAAGGGAAAACGGAATCGTCTGGAAGGCTGGCTCGTATCCTGGTATATTTGTAGGAAACCCTTCCGGAGCCGGACCATGCGAAAGTACTACAAGGAGCGCTTCGAGGCGCAGCGCCGCATAGCCAAGAGGCTGGCTTCCACCATGGAGGTGAACGAGATCCTCCAGATACTGCGAAAGGAGGCCCGCCGTCTGGTGCCGCGGGCCATGGAGGTCTGCATCCTCCTTCTGGACAAGGACGCCCCCCGATACACCAGACCGCTCCAATGCGCCCTCCACGACCGGCCGGTGAACTGCCTCTCGTGCAAGCGGGGACGGGCGGCGGTTCAAAAGGCCCTTCGAAAGGGCAGACCGGTCATAATATCCAAGACCGAACCCATAAGGCGGCCCGGCGGGGAGTTGGTGGAGACCGGGCCGGAAGGGGCCGTTCCGGTTAGAAGCGGAGGCGTCGACCTGGCCGTAGTGAGCGTGGTACTGGAGCCCGGGGCCAGATTCACGAGACGGGACCTCTTCTTCACCAAGGACATGGCCGAGACGGCCGCCAACGTCATAACACATGCAAAGCGCCACTGGGAGGTCACCAGGGAAAAGCTGGAGATAGGCCGCCGGCTGGCCGGAATGTCTCCTTTCGTTCCCAGGAGCGTCCGCCGCCTGGTGGAGACCGACCCAGCGGCCCTCGAGCAGGAAAAGCAACGCAGGGAAGTAACCGTCCTGTTCCTCGACCTGGAGGACTACACCCTTCTCACCTCCAACCGTTCCGAAGACGAGATGAACGAGGTGGTGGAGAAGCTCTTCAGCCGCTTCGTGGACCCCATACAGCGCTCCGGCGGGGAGATAAACGAGACCTCGGGGGACGGGCTGATGATCCTTTTCAAGGACGGAGAGGCAGAGGAAAACGCCGTTAACGCAGTCCGCTCGGCCCTGGACATCAAGGAGCAGATCCCCCGGCTCAACCAGGAGCTCCCGGCCGGAGCGGAAGCGCTGCGCGTGAACATGGGCATCAACTCGGGCACGGCCCTCTTGGGGCTCAGCCGTTACAGGGGTCTGCTGGAGACCCGCATGACTTATACAGCCACCGGCGCGGTCACCAACCTGGCCGCCCGGCTGGCCGATCTGGCCAAGGGCGGGCAGATCCTGGTGGGAGAAGGGACCAAACGGCTGGTCCAGGGCCTGTGGGCCCTTCGCCCCCATGAACCCGCCGAGCTCAAGGGCTTTGATAAGCCGGTCCCTATATGGGAGCTGGTGGATGGAGACGCGGGCCGGGAGGCCGGAATCTGATCATTCAGGGAGATGCCGGAGAAAACATGATTGCAACACGATTAGGAACATTGTATATTGCCGCGGTATGATTGCGTGCCGTTCATCTCCTCTCATTTGCGGAGCCGCATGCCTGTAAGAATCGGCTCCGCCCAAGGCTAACCACCTATATTGCAGGGCCGCCCGGTTTGCAGGCGGACAATGACAGGGGGCTCTGGAGGAGGTGGGACCGTGAAGCGCTATCTGAAGGCCCTGGTCCTGGTCGCCGCAGGAGTGGCCGTAGGATTCCCGCTGTTCAGCATCACCTACTATACTATGGCGCGCACATCCACACCTCAGTTCTGCGCCTCCTGCCACGAGATTCAGCCGGCTTACAACTCATGGAAGACCTCCACTCACGTGAACAATGACAAGGGGTTCGTGGCGGACTGCATGGACTGCCATCTCCCAGCACCCCACGACACCTTCAACTTTTTCTACGCCAAGACCGCCCACGGCATAAAGGACATCGTCGTTCATTTCCTGCAGGAGGAGTACGACCGCGAAGCCAACCGCCTGGCGGCCTACGCATCCTTCAAGAACGAACAGTGCCAAAAATGCCACCGCAACATTCTCTACATGCCGGACAAGCGCGGGGCCATGTTGGCCCATCGCTCAGTGGTATACCCCCGTCCCGGGTACGAGAAGAAGTGCGTGGACTGCCACAGGAACCTGGTCCACGTGGACAGGGATGCTTACGCGTTCAGCCAGTACAGGCCCCCTTACCGGGGACTGGGCCTCTGAGGCCTTGAGAAGGGAGGAGAGAGACCATGATTAGAAGAGCCGTCCTGCCAGTCTTGTTCTCAGTCGCGTTGGCGGGCCTGTGGGCCGCTCCCTCAAAGGCCCAGACCGCCCCGAACTCGGCCAAGGAGAAGGCCTTCCGAATAGAGAGGAGCATGCCCCCGGAGGCGGTAGCGTGCATCGAGTGCCACAAACAGGAGCACCCGGGCATCTTCGCCGACTGGGCGAACAGCCGGCATGCAAGCGCCAATATCTCCTGCTACGACTGCCACAAGGCCGAGGAGTTCGACCCTGACGTAAGCCAGGCCCATTACAAGCAGTATGAGAGGAGCGACCGGCCGTTCGGGACCAAGGAGTACCGCATCCCGGTGGCCGGCGTGGTGACTCCCAAGGACTGCTCGCGCTGCCACCCGGACGAGGCCAAGCAGTACTCCAGGAGCAAACACGCAAACACGCTGGAGATCATCTGGAAGATAGACCCCTGGCTGAATGACGGCATGAACAGCGATTTCGAGAGAATATCCGGCTGCTTCCACTGCCACGGTACCGTGCTGGAGATAGAGGAAGGGGAGCTGAGCCCGGAGACGTGGCCCAACGTCGGAGTTGGGCGCATCAACCCGGACGGGAGCCGAGGGGCCTGTACCAGCTGCCACACCCGCCACCGCTTCTCTGTCATGGAGGCCCGCAAGCCCGAGGCCTGCGGGCAATGCCACCTGGGCCCGGACCATCCGCAGATAGAGATCTATATGGAGTCCAAGCACGGCGACATCTACACCGCCCACGGGGACGACTACAACTGGACCGCAGCCCCGGGCACCTGGTCACCGGGCGTGGACTACCGAGGGCCCACCTGCGCCTCCTGCCACATCTCGGGAGCAGGAACAACACTGACCACCCATGACGTCACCGAACGGCTCTCCTGGGAGATCCAGGCCCCGCTCACGGTCAGGCCCTCGGAGTTCGCTGCGTTCCCGGCCAAGACCAACTGGGAAGTGGAGCGGGACAAGATGAAGGCGGTCTGCACCCAGTGCCACGGCAAGGCCTGGGTGGAGGCCCACTACGTGAAGTTCGATCGGGTGGTGGAGGAGTACAACGAGGTCTACTTCAAGCCGGCCAAGGAGATCTTGGACACGCTCTATGAAAAGGGCCTACTGGACGACTCCCGGTTCTTCGACGAGGCCCTGGAGGTGGAGTATTACGAGCTCTGGCATCACGAGGGCCGCCGCGCCCGCATGGGAGCGGCCATGATGGCCCCGGACTACACCTGGTGGCACGGGTTCTATGAGTGCAAGAAGCGCTTCAACACCTTCATGGAAGAGGCGAGGACCCTGCTGGAAGAGAACAGGAAGGCGTACAAGGCGGAGGACTTTCCCAACGCCACGGGCGATACCACCCGCCCGGCTGCAGCGGCGCCACAGCAGTAGCCTGCATCCTGTCAACAAGACTATGCGGCTCCAGGGCCCCGCCGCCGGATCCCGTCGCTTTGGGAATGGTATATGATCAATATGGTTATCCTCGGGCCTTAATGGCAAAACCAAAGCCGGGTGCAAATACCAGGCTTGCCGAGCCTGGAAGTCCCCTCAGGGCGCCAGCGAGCTCCGGAGGGACTCTTCCCTCCGGTGGCGGTCCAGGGCCAGGCGTATCAGACGGTGGATGAGCTCCGGGTAGGGGAGCCCGCTCGCCTCCCAGAGCTTGGGGTACATGCTTATCTTGGTGAACCCCGGGATGGTGTTGAGCTCGTTTACCACCACCTCACCGGCGGCCCGCACAAAGAAGTCCGCCCGGGCCATGCCCTCGCAGCCGAGGGTGCGGAAGGCCTTGATTCCGAGCTCCCGGACCCTCTCGGCCACCTCGGGGGTCAACTTGGCCGGTATCTCCAGGGCCGCGCCGTGCCCGTCAATGTACTTGGCCTCGTAGGAGTAGAAGAGGTGGCGGGACCTGTCCGTCACGATCTCGCCCGGGATCGAGGCCTCGGGGTCCCGGTTTCCCAGTATGGAGCACTCGATCTCGCGGCCTTCGACGAACGCCTCCACCAGGACCTTGGAATCCCAGGAAAAGGCCTCTTCAAGGGCCTTGTCGAACTCGTCCGCGTCTCCGGCGCATTGAACCCCGACGGATGAGCCCAGGTTGGCCGGCTTGACAAAACAGGGGCTGCCGAGCGCTTGACGGACCTCTTCAAAATCAGGCCTCTGTGATGCGCTGTCAAGGACCATGTATCGAGCCACCGGCACCCCGGCCTCTCTCAGGAGCCTCTTGGTGACCTCCTTGTCCATCGCCGCCGCCGAGCCCAGGATACCGGCTCCCACGAAAGGTATGCGCAGCATCTTGAGCATCCCCTGTACCGTTCCGTCCTCCCCGTAAGGGCCGTGGAGCACCGGGAATACCACATCCACTGCTCCCAAAGTCCTTCCCGTTTCCACCTCCCTTATGGTGCCCGCCTCGTCCCCCGGGGCCAGCACCACCCTGGCTGCCCCCTTTTTCAGCCTTATGCGCTCAGGGTCCTCGGGGTTCTCCAGGAACCCGCCCGGGGCCAGCAGGTGCCACCCGCCCTGCTTGTCGATGCTCAGCACATGGATATCGTAGACCTCCCGGTCCATTGCATCCACAATGCTCCGGGCCGACTGGAGGGAGACCTCGTGTTCCGCGGACCTGCCCCCGCAGAGGACCCCCACCCTAAGCTTCGCACTCATTTCAGTCGCCCTCCGGTCTCACTTTTCCCGCTTTCCGACATATCCCCGCACCACGGCTTTTCACAGGGATGATTACCACTTCACTTATCACAAAGTCGAGGGTCTCGCAAAGAACCCGCTCGACCACGCCTGGGGACACTGTAACCCGTTGAGACTACGGAAGATAACGGCTCATTCTGCAGCAGACCCTCCTTGCTCTCTATCAAATTGAAAGATTGACAAGAACAAGCAGGCTCAAATCATACCCGTACGGGTATCAATTCCTCGTAGTCCAAGCTTCTATACCCTATCTGATATAATTTGAAATTGCTCTATTGACATTATACCCTTTAAGGTATATATTCGACCTCAAACACAATTGGTATACCTGCTAAGGTATAGAAATGAGTAGCGCCTTGATAGCATTTGTAAGGCGACGCCGGAAACAGGCAGGCTTGACCCAACAGGATTTGGCCGACAGGGCCGGTGTGGGCCTGCGCTTCGTCCGCGACCTGGAGCAGGGCAAACAAACCCTGCGTATGGACAAAGTCAATCAGGTGCTCGCCCTGTTCGGACATGAACTGGGGCCCATTCCAATAGAACGGGATAACCGATGAACCGCAAAGATAAAGTGTTTTACGGAGAGAGAGAAGCCGGCGTCATTAGCGAGGATGAGCATGGCTATCATTTTCAATATCGAATGGATTACCTGAATCAGGAGGCTGCCAGGCCCGTGAGCCTCACCATGCCCCTGCAAAGGGAACCGTTTTCGTCTAAAACCATGCTCCCTTTTTTTGACGGATTGATTCCGGAAGGCTGGCTGCTGGATGTAGCCACCGATATGTGGAAAATCCATCCCCGCGACCGCATGGGATTGTTGCTGGCCTGTTGCAAAGATTGCATCGGAACCGTATCGGTGCGGCCCCTGGAGGAGACCCAGCATGATTGACAGAGGCCGCTGCTTGTTGTGCTATCAGCCGCTGCAAGCCAAGGAATCCGTCTATCACGCTTCCTGCAGTCGCAAATTCTTCGGCAAACGTCAACCGCCTGCTCTACCCTATGCGCTTAACGAGCTGGACGATGTGGCGAAAAAAATCGTCCGCCGCAGCGTAACCGTACCGGGTGTACAGGCCAAGCTTTCGCTGCATCTGGCTGAAAGAGGCGAAGAGGCCGGGCGTCTCACCCTGGTGGGATTATGGGGCAATTTCATCCTTAAGCCCCCCCTCAGTCGATATCCCCAGATGCCGGAAATCGAAGACTTAACCATGCATCTGGCTGCTTTCTTTAAGATTGATACCGTACCTCATGCACTAATACCTTTACAATCCGGTGACATAGCTTACATCACCCGACGCATTGATCGCGATAATAAGGGTCGAAAACGACATATGGAAGACATGTGCCAGCTTACTGAACGCTTAACGGAAGATAAATATAAAGGTTCGTTGGAGCAGGTAGCAAAAGCCATCTATAAATATTCATCTAATCCGGGGCTCGACGTTATCCGCTTTTTCGAAGTGAACTTGTTTTCATTCCTTACGGGCAATGCTGATATGCATCTAAAAAACTTTTCTCTTATGTATGACTATCATAATCTGATTATATTGACTCCAGCCTATGATATGCTGGCCACCCGTCTACTTATACCTGAAACACAGGAGCCGGAAGAATTGGCCCTTACCTTAAACGGCAAGAAATCGATCTTAAGGTTAAATGACTTCTTGAGCTTCGCTAAAAGCATTGGACTCAATGAAAAACAAACAAGAAATTCTTTTAAGCACTTTAGTGAAAGTTTGCCATCCGCTATGGCCTTTATCGATCAAAGTTTTATCAGCATGGAAAACAAAGAAACCTTCAAGGCATTGATGTGCGAAAGGGCCTCGCGATTAGGCCTGTAAAAAGGCTTATCCAATTGTAAAGGGATTTTCGCACTTATGAATCGCTCAATTCAGGGTACAGTGTGTGGCATCCTTATCGCATCATGCACAGTTAGGAGTGCCTAACATCGCCAGTATTCCAGAGCAATCCTTGACAGCCGAGCATTCGCTTCTTTCAGCATCCTGTTCCAGCCCGCCAACAGTATGCCTTGCGGTTAGCCTGCCCAAAGGGCAACGGGACTGGGTTTCCACGTTCCACATAGTTGATCCTATGGATGACTTAAGTGCGCCCTCTACGCCGGTGGTTCTACAGTTCCGTGCAGGCAGTTAGGAGACCTGCATCCTGACCACATGCCACTCACACTGGGGAGCAGGCTCCGGCCTTTTAATCCTCATTAGACCTGCGCTTATTGACGACGCTTAGAGACATTCAAATATTTTCACCATATCATCCGACCCTAGGCCTTAACCGGGGAGGATTCCCGGAGGGATTCGCCTGTCACCATTTGAACCCGATTCGGTGCATTGTCCGCAGGGCTTCGCACCCCGTCATCAGCGCGACGACAGCACGCCTGCCTAGGGTCCGGCAGGAACATGCCGGGTACTCCAGGTAAGTACCTGAGTACACTCAACTATGCTACATCGTGTCGCACCCGAACGCTAAGCCTGAGCCGCGCCCGCCGAGGACCTCAAAAAAAAGTAACGGACGTGGGCGGGCGTCGGCGCCAGGCTTTTGCTAGCAGCTACTGGGTGACTGGGGTTCCCCTCGCCGCATGCCAGACCCTTGCTATCTCAACGGTACGCCTTCTGTGATCAACTCTATAGACAATCCTACATGGCTTGCGAATTACTTCCCGGATAGTCGGGTCGTTGAACTCTGGTACAATGCGCCCAGACTCTGGAAAATCGACTAATCTCTCCACTGCCTGAAACAGGCTTCTTACGAATCGTTCTGCCCCCGAGGAACTGTCTTCCGCGATAAAGGTGGCAATGTCTTTGAGATCAAACCGAGCCGAGGGAGACCAGATCAGCTTGAAAGCCATTCCCTGAACTCCTCTCTTACCTTCTCATGGAGAATACCCTTTCCCTCATCGAGTTCACGAAGTCCCTTACGTACACCCGCCACGAAGTTGATGCGCTCCTGGATATCTTCCCAGGTAGCGTCTTCCGGAAGTTCTTGAATACTCTTTATAGCTATTTCTTTGGACGTCATGTTCAAACCTCCCCATACTTGCTGTTACTGAGCCGGTACACTTTGCCTGCATCTAACAAGTGAGTATGTAGTTTCCGGATAATTCCGAGCTATTAGTATTGATGACATATATTTTCGTTGAAGACTACAGTTCTCTAGCTTGATAATTGGGCCATCTTCATGTTATCAAGAAACTCTATATTTTGCCCCAAGCATGATACAGGGAGGCAATCAGTTTTCTGGGATAGGAAGTTCCCACCAACCGGATGAACAATGATTCCTGTTGAATCATAGCAAAAGCCCATACTCCAGTTTAAACCCCATATTATTGAATCTCGATTGAAGAACAAACAAGGACACATTATCCAAACTGCATTTGAAACGTAACTATCGTATCATGCGCATTCAGTAGAGTCTGGATTTGCCCGCATTATCGAAACAATCCTTTTACCTATGATGTGACGCTCTAGGTGCCAGGGACGGCACCGCAGACTTGTTGACCGGGTTCTCCGGTCAGAACTCCTCGGTAATCCACCGATCATAGGCCGCATGAACTGCTCGCGGTATCCAAGACTCCTCAAACGGTGAAGAACCTCGCTGTTCGGGTATCTCGTTGACGTCCACTCCGGTGATCTCGAATGAGCGCCAGTCTATGTCTCCGCACCTCGACCAAAATCTCACCAGGAGCCGTCCGTTCCTTGCCTTCCATATGTCCATATTAAACGAGTGGTGCCTGCCAAAGTGGTCTCCTCGACCGTAAACCCGTTGCATTCCCCGAGCATCGAAATGATCGATTTCCTCTAACGTCCCGAGCGTTGCAGGTATCTTTGACTCCCAAAATGTAAGATCCTCTCCCATTGCCCGAATATTCTCCTATCAACTAAGGCCGATCTCACCGGCTACATTTTTTGAAATATGCCGTACGGGCAAGTTTACTTCAATCAAACATATAGGATATTTTATTCCTATCTTCCTATTTCCTGTTGCCCATTGCCTGACTCTCTGCTCAAGCTCTTCGTATGTAGGCTTCTCAGGCATAATCACAGCCTCTGTATTCGCATTCCCATAAAGTCAGTACTACCAACACAATTGTTGCTAGCCGCCCGATTCCATCTTTACCCTACCCTACGAGTAAAGCCTTGACCATACCACGGAAGCGGCGGAAAATGAACCATGTTCACGGCCGAGAGCCGTGCCAACCAACAACCCACTTCAAGGATATCTTTTCAGGCTCTTGAGCTTTTTGTCTGAAGGCTTTTTCCTGTCCATGGTCCCTCCAAATATAACGGTCTCGAAATGTAAGATAAATTATGCATATATAGATTGGCTTGTCAAGCCATAAATTTGCTTGGGTGCCTTTTATACACTGATTTAACGAAGATTATTGACCTACGACTTAATGAATACGCAGGCCCATCCTGGGTATTTTGCTTTACATATTCTGCATAATTTGCCGTACAGATCGCTCCTGTCATCTTTCCCTCCAGCCGCTCTTGATTCACCCCGGAGCCCTTCGATGAGATGGACCAAACGGACAAGGTCTTCAACCCGGAAGTTACTGCGGCCAGCCGAAACGACCACAAAGGGATCCGGCTCAGCAGCGTCGGTCCAGCCAATGGGGACGGTGATCAGCCGCTCCTGATCATCATGAAGATCCACGCATTCATGGCCCCAACTTCGCCGATAACCGACCAGGCCATATTGTTTGGAATAAAGAGGATGAAACGGGTGGGTGATTCTGACTTTTCGTTTCAGCCGGTTCACAATAGGAGCAGTTCGACGCCCTTGCTTTCTCTTGCAAGCGACGGCACTTCTGTCCCTCTTGCCACCAGAAGCGGGTTGTCGAATTCGGCCAGTGGCTCCTCGAGGAGGTCGTCAAGGCCGTACCTCACCGCCACTGGGTCTTCAGCATCCCGAAGATACTCCGCCGGTCTTTTCTCTATGACCGAAAGCTCCTTTGCGATCTCAGCCGGTGCGCCTGGGAGACCCTCAAGCAGTACCTTCAGGAGGTCTTGCCGGGTGCAGATTTCCAGCCCGGGGCTATCATCGCAGTGCAGACCTTCGGGGGACTGCTCGAGTTCAACCCCCATTGCCACATCCTTCTTGCCGACGGTGGATTCTACGGCAAGGACATGTTCCGAGTTGCGCCCCGACCGGAGATCAAGCCCATCGAAGAGATCTTTCGCCATAAGGTGTTCCGGATGCTCCTGCGTCGCCGAAAGATCCGCCCGGAACTCATCGAAAACCTCATGGGGTGGCGACATTCAGGATTCCATGTCCACGCCGGCCCCCGCATCCTGCCTCGTAATGCCGAGTCCATGGAAAACCTGGCCCGGTACATTATTCGTGCCTCCTTTGCCCAAGACCGGATGACCTATCTTCCTCGGGAAACCAGGGTTATCTATGAATCCAGGAATGGAAAGCGCACGAAGACCTTCGACGCCCTGGAATGGCTTGCGGCCATGTGCTCGCACGTTCCCAACAAGGGCGAGCAGATGGTGAGATACTACGGCTACTACAGCAACGTGTGCA
>CAZYJR010000014.1:0-92451 GCA_964647905.1 uncultured Desulfobacterales bacterium
CATTCCTGCTTCGCAGATCCTTGACCGTTCGTTCCAAAGCCTCGTTTCCAGCTCTTGCTTCTTGAATCCTCCTTGTGAGCTCGGAGATCAGAGCATCACTGTAGGAAACCCTCTCCCTTAACTCTTCAATTCGACTCTCCGACTCTTGCCGCAGCCCGGCCAATCCTTCCCGGAGTTCTTCATTGGCCGTCTTCCTGTCAGCAAGCTCGGTTCTAAGCGACGCGAGCTTATCCTCCAACGCGTTGATCATTCCGTCCTTTTCAGCTATCCGGGATTGGAGCTCATTGATTCTCTTCTCATAGACTTCGGCCTCCGCTGATCGCTTTACAGAAGCATCCTGAATCGTCTTTCCGAGCTCGTCCAGCTCTTCGCGCGCGGCGGCAAGCTCCTGTTGGAGCTCCCGGTTCTCCTTTTCCAGACCGGATACCTGCTCCCTGAGTCGAGCCCTTTCATCCGATAGTTCGGCGGCTTCTTCCTTGACGGAGCTCACGGTCTCCTCGAGAGATGAGCGCTGCCGGTAGAGAACGGCGGAGTAAACCACGGCCGCTGCCAGCAAGACCGCGAGGACAGTCGTAACAATCGTTTTCTTCATCTCCGTGTCCTTTCAAGGCGTGGCATCGCCAGAAAGAAGTCCAGGGGAAAAGGAGGCAAGGGCAACGAATGATCAATGACAGGATAGAGACTCAAGCAGAATACAGGAAGATAACCGGAGGTAGCGCGCTCTCGTGCCCTGCCCGTTGACAGCCTTCTTGACATCGGGATCCCGATGCTTCGCAAGCACTTTAGCTTAATCAGGGGGAGGGTGTCAAATCAGTGCCCCGCGCTCCTCCGCCACCCTGATGATCTGGTAGAGTACTCGGTTGACCGGCACGGGCACGCCGCGGGCATCGCCCAGCTCAATTACGCGGCCCGCAAAGATCTCCACTTCGGTCTTTCTGCCGGCTTCCACGTCCTGGAGCATGGAGGTCTTGCCCTCCGGGCCGAGGCCCATCAGCACCTGTCTCCAGTTGTGGATGTCCTGCGGGCCAAGGTCCACGCCTTCTTTGGAGGCAACCGAGATCACCTCCTCCATAGCCCACTGCATCAGGTTCCGGGCCTCCTCGGATCTCTGAAACACCCCGTAAGGGGCCCTCAGCACGGCCGATGCCTGGTTGATTCCCACATTGATCATGAACTTCCACCAGAGCGTGCGGATCATGTCCTCAGGGGTCTCCCAGGGGATTCCGGCTGCATCGAAGAGCTCCTGGACCCTTCTCACCCGCTCGGCGATCTCCCGGTTCGCCGCCTCACCGAACTGGATAAGCCCAGGATTGGTGTAGGTCACACGATTACCCTCTCGGACGCTGTCGATCCCGAGAGCTACGGCGTAGAGGACCTTTTCCCTGCCGAAGGCCGCCCCGAGCCGCTCCTCGCTGTCGATCCCGTTCATGACCGAGATAAGAATCGTTTTCTCCCCCACCCGGCCTCGCATGTCCCGGATCGCGCGCTTCAGATGATGGGCCTTTACCGCCACCAGCACGAGATCTGAAGGAGGAGCCGGTTCATCGGGCCTTATCACTGGAACGGGGTATTTGCGGCCGTTTACCACCAAGCCCCCTTTGGAGAGCCGCTCGTAGCGCTCACCGTCCGCCACCAGCCGGACCGAGCCGGGATCCATCTCAAAGAATCGGCTCGCATAAAAGGCCCCCATAGCACCCGCACCGACGATCGCAATGCTTCTTATGGGCTCCAATGCTCTCCCCCGCTCCTTCCCGCAGTGAACCTTCAGTTGCCCGCTGAGTCCAGCCTCTCCAGGACCGCCCCGGCCGCCTTCTCGCCCGAGAGTAGCATCCCTCCGAAAATCGGACCCATCCTGGGACCGCCGAAGGTGGCGTTCGCGGCCATGCCGGCCACGAAAAGCCCGGGGAAGACCTCTCTGGTGTTATCCAGGGTCAAGGTCTCGGCTCGGTCCGACCACATGGATTTCTCACCCTCCACCTCGCCTGTCGGCGTAAGGAGCCTCCCCGGCACCTTGTCCCTGACCACACGGACCACTTCGGTCGCATGCCCGGTGGCGTCTATTATTAATCTCGAGCGTATGGCCAGGGGATCCACGTGGAGCCCCGCCGTCTCCACGGGCGACCAATTCAGGACAAGACCCAGGACTCGGTCCTCGCGCATGAGCACGTCTTCCACCGAAATACAGTTGAAGACCGTAAGCCCGGCCTGGACGGCCCTCGAGGTCAGGGTGGAGGTCAGCTCCACCGCATCGCAGACCAGGTACGGCTCCTCGTAGACATGATACCGTATCCCCAGGTCATCCAGGATGTGCCGGGCGCTCTCCTGGACAACCACCTCGTTGAACATCATGCCGCCGCCCCACACCCCGCCCCCTATGGAGAGCTTCCTCTCGAAGAGCGCCACCTTCCTGCCGGCCTTTGCAAGGGCGTAACCCGCGACCAGTCCCGAGGGCCCGCCCCCCACTATGGCTGTATCGACCTCCAGGTGGCTCTTAAGTTTTTCAAAGTAACGATCCAGAATGGCCCTGGTGATGATGACTTCGTCGAGCTCCATCTTCCTCCCCCTTTCCGTCAAAAAAAGCCGCTCTCCTGCGGGGAAAGCGGCCTGCGGGAGGGGAGCCCCCTCTTCCAGCCCGTTTCCCTTCGCAGGTATTACCCTGATCAGGTTCAAAGGGTGTCCGGTCAACGCGGACTCTCAGCCTGCGCCCGAGAGCGCGGCACCCCCAACGGAGCCATTCAACATCTCTGGTATGGCTTAAACCGGGCTGCACTATATAGAGGGGAGAGGAGCATGTCAATCCGCTTCTCAACGCTCCGGCACGGACCCCCACGCAAAAGCGCTTCGGGAGGCGGCAAGCACGCTACTCCTTTTTGTCCTCTCCGGCCCTGGCTTTCAGGGCTTCCCCGCCAGCCGGTTCCTCCTCGGAGATCAGGCCCAGGGCCCTGGCCCTTCTTTCCCACTGCCTGCGGGCCAGCTCCTGCATGTCCATGGTGGGGTCGGTCTCGTCCACGATCTCGATGCCCAGGAGCGTCTCCACAATGTCCTCCAGGGTGACCAGCCCGGCCAGTCCCCCGTACTCATCCACCACTAGGGCGATGTGTTCACGCTGGTCCAAGATCTGATCAAAGAGGTAAAGCAGTGAGACCATCTCAGGGACCACCAGGATCTTGCGTCCAAGCTCGGCAAGCTGCTTGCCGGTGTTGCCGCGGGAAGCCTCGAGGAGGATATCGTTTCTGAGAACGAAGAATCGGATGTCTTCCGGGCTCTCCGTGTAGATCGGTATCCTGGAGAACTTGAGCTCCGGGTACTTCTCCACGACCTCACCCACGGTCATGTCCGCCTGGAGTGCGAATACCACGGGCCTCGGAGTCATAATGCTCTCGGCCTTCAGCTTTCCCAATCGGAGAAGGTTCTTGAGGATCTTGGATTCCTGCTCCCGAAAAACGCCCTCCTGGAAACCGATGTCCGCCATGGCCCGGATCTCCTCCCTGCTTATCGTGTATATCGACCTCTTACCGGATACCATTCGGGTGACGAGTTGGGAGAGCCAGACAAGGGGGTGCAGGAAACGGATAAGGATGCTGAGCAGCAGGGCTGTGGGACCGGCCAAGCTACGCCAGTAAACCGCCCCCAATGTCTTGGGGATGATCTCGGAGAGGACCAGTATGAGAAGCGTAAGGACCGCCGAGGTGACCGCCACGTAACCGCTGCCGAAGACCAACATGGCCTGGGCCCCTACGCCTGCCGCCCCCACTGTGTGAGCGATGGTGTTCAGGCTGAGAATGGCAGCCAGCGGCCGATCTATGTCAGCCTTGAGCTCTCTCAGCACGGCCCCGGCGTGCGGCGAGTTCCTCTCGAAGGCGGCCGCAAACCCCGGGGTTATGGAAAGAATCACCGCCTCCATTATGGAGCAGAGAAAGGAGACGCCAAGGGCCAGTGACAAGTACAACAAAAGTAGTGACATACATAGTATTCCTGATCATCTATTGCCGGTACACACACGACTGATTTGTAATATATTTGCAAATTTACAATATTCCCACGGTCACTTTGACCCCGTCCAGGGAGAGACCTCTAAAAAGCGCAGGCTT
Organism: uncultured Desulfobacterales bacterium; assembly: GCA_964647905.1. GTDB lineage: Bacteria > Desulfobacterota > DSM-4660 > Desulfatiglandales > HGW-15 > CAZYJR01. Next base: position 4,092 of record CAZYJR010000014.1, read on the forward strand.
TGCTCCACTGTGGTCTTGGTCTCCCCCGGGCCGCCCAGGAGAAGGACCCCCATGCGCCGTATGCCCTGATCGACCAGGAGATCGCTGGTACGCGGGCATATTCATGGTCTCGGTGTTGGCAGAGACAAGAAGAACACGCACGGATCCGCCTTACTGCAGCCGAAACGTAACCGGGATCCTGACCCGCATATCCACGGCCCGGTCGCCCCGTCTTCCCGGCTCGAACCGCCACTCCCCCACCGCATCCATTGCGGCCTTGTCCAGTATATCGTATCCGCTGGATTCAGTCACACCCACTTCTCCCACCCGGCCCTCCCGGGTCACCAAGACCTCCAGGACAACCGTCCCTTCGCAGCCCCTGCGCCTGGCCAGCCTGGGGTAAGCGGGGGGAGGATTTTCTTGATACCGCGGTACCGCTTCTTCGAGCTCCGGCCCGGGCGGGGGAGGCTGCTCCGGTGGCGGGCTATTTGAAGGCGTATCCAAGGTGTCACGCACCGCAAGAGGTGCGGGGCGTTCCGCGGCTTCTTCTTCGAGTTCCTCAGAAACCCTGCCTTGTTGGAGAGGCTCATCCGGCCGGCGGGGATCCTCTGGCGGCGGCTCTTCAGGGGCAGGATCCTGATCCGGCCAAGTGTCTTTTCCTGTCTTCTTCCGGGATGCAGGCTCCGGAGTCTCCCCGGCCGGTTCTTCTGGTTCATCCTTGACCGGATCAGGTGAAGGAGTAGGAACTTTCCCATTCGGCTCGTCGGGCGGCGGGGTCGAATCAGGCGGGGGCTCTTCCGGTAGACGCTCAAAGGCTTCTTCCGGAGGCCCTTCAGGGCCCGGGGAAGAAGAACCGGTATGGGTCAGCGGCTCAAGTGTTACGGCCAGGGGAGGAGGGGGAGGAGAAATCGGGCTTTCCGCTTCGAAGGGTCTCGGCGCCCGGGCTGCGAGAAGCACGGCGTGAATCCCCAGGGCCAGCAAAGCGGCGGTCAGGAGGCGTCTCACGGCCCGGCCCCGGCCTCGGCCTGGAGCGAGATTCTTGTGATATCGGCCTCCCGGATACTGTCCAGCACCCGGAAGAGATCCTGGTAAGGGAGGTCCCTGTGGGCAAAGAGAAGCACTCCCTCAACTCCCTCCCGCTCTTGGCTGAGGCGTCTCAAGACGTGGCTCAGGTCCTCCCGCCGTACGGGGGTCTCATCCACGAAGACCGTGCCTTCCCCTTTCACAGTCACCGAGAGGACCGCCCTCTTATCGATCTCGGCGGTGGATGAGCGGGGCAGGGTGACAGGCAGCCCGTGGTCAACCGCCATGGATAGCATGGCGTAGATAAAGAACACCAGGAGGAGGAAGACGATGTCTATCAGGGGGAGCATCTCTATCCTGGCCTTTCCGGCCCGCCTCCCGGGCACCTTCATCGATCCTCCCCTTGCCCGCTCAGCTTTTCATACACGATCTCCAGGCTGGTGGCGTACTTCTCAATCGCCAGTGCCGCCTTCTCCGCGCGGGTATTGAAATAGTTGTATGGAAAGACGGAGAGGATGGCGATACCCAGGCCCGAGGCCGTGGTGATCAAGGCCTGGGCGATGCCCCCTGTCACCGCGGCCGGGTCCTGTATGCCGCTCCTGCCGAGCAGGTCGAATGAGCTGATGATCCCCAGAACAGTCCCGAAGATCCCCAGGAGAGGCGCGACAGTGATCATGGTATCCAGGACCACTAGGTAGCGGCGCATCCGCTCCATCTCGTCCGCTGCGGCCGTTTCCATGGCCTTGCCCATGGAAAAATCCCGGTGGAGTATGCCGCTTACCAGGATGCGCACGATGTAGTCCTTGGATCCTGAAACAGCCCGCCGCACACCTTCCCAGTCCCCATCTCGGCAGAGCTCCAGGACCTTATCCACCAGGGGGGGGTCCCTCCGCAGGTCTTCGACCGCCCAGAAAAGCGCCCGCTCGATGATCACGGTGAGGGCGACCAGCGAGCAGCCCAGGAGAGGGATCATCACCGGCCCCCCTCTATAGAAAACCTCCAGCATGTCTACTCCACTTCTCCTGTGTCTCTACGGCACCAGTGTCAGCCTGGGCCGGCCGGTACCCGGATGGGCATCCACAAGGACCGGGCAATCATAAACACTTTCTATGGTCTCGGCCGTTACCACGTCCTCCGGCGGGCCGGTCCGTACCACCCGCCCGTCCTTCAACACCAACATGCGATCGCAGTACTGGGCGGCCAAATCGATCTCGTGGGTCACCACCACCACTCCCAGACCCTGCTCCCTTGCCAGTGAGGCGGTAAGCCTGAAGATCTCTCTCTTGTAGCGCAAGTCCAGAAAGGAAGTGGGCTCGTCCAGTAGGAGCACGGACGGCTCCTGGGCCAGGGCCCGCGCTATCATGACCCTCTGTCTCTCCCCGCCGGAGACCGCATGGATGTCTCTTTCCTCCAGCTCCAGGGCCCCGGTCGCTTCGAGGGCCCTCCTTGCCGTTGCGAGATCATGCTCCCCCTCGAACCGCAGCCGGCGCATGTGGGGGAAGCGCCCCATCAGCACCACCTCCAAAACGGAGAACGAAAACCGAAAGTGGCTCTCCTGGGCCACCATCGCCACGTTCCGGGCCACTTCGGCCCGGGAAAAACGGTCCATGGACCTTCCCTGGAACCGCACCAGGCCCTCTCGAGGGAGCAGGAGGCCGTCCATCAGCCGGAGAAGTGTGCTCTTGCCCGAGCCGTTGGGGCCGAGGACGCCCAGGAGCTCCCCCGCGCCCACATCCACACTCACTTCCTTCAAGGCCCAGGTGTCTGCGTATCGATACCCGGCCCTCTCCACGCTCAGGACCTTCCCCAACGGCTCCCCCTTGTCTTAAGCAGGTAGATGAAAAACGGCGCCCCCAGGAAAGCGGTGATGACCCCCACAGGGAGCTCGGCAGGGCTGATCAGGATCCGGGCCGCGGTGTCCGCCGCCACCAGGAAGACCGCACCGCCTATGGCGGCTACAGGGATCAGGATTCTGTGATCCGAGCCGCAGATCATGCGGGCAAGATGGGGCACCAGCAGCCCGACAAACCCGATGAGCCCTGAAAACGAAACCACCAGCCCGACCATGAGGGAGACGATGAGCAAACAGGCCGCCTTGGTCCGGTGGACCTCCACCCCCACCTGCATGGCGGTTTCCTCTCCCGCTGTTATGAGATTGAGATGGCGGGAAAAGGTGTAGAGCACTACCCCTCCGGCCGCAGCCAGGGGTGCACAGACCGCCAGGTGGGCGTAGCGGCTCTGGCCCAAGTCCCCGTAGAGCCAAAAGAGCATGCTGTGGAGTCTGCTGTCCGTCGTGGTGGCGATAAAAAACATGATGATCGCGGTAAAAAAGGCATTAATGATCACCCCGGTAAGGAGGACGGTTGAGGACTCCTCCCCCATTTTCCTTGTCCCCAGGGCCATCAAGACCCCAAGGGTGAGAAGAGCGCCCATGAAGGCGGTCAGCGGCACCCCCATACTGAAACCCAAGCCCAAGACGATCCCCAAGACCGCGCCGAAGGCCGCACCGCTCGAGACCCCCAGTATAAAGGGATCGGCCAATGGATTTCTCAGCACCGCCTGGAACACCACCCCGCCCAGGGACAAGGAAAATCCCACTACAGCGGCCAGGAGGATCCTGGGGAGCCGGATGCGAAAAAGGATCAGACCCGCCGAGCCCTCGCCCAAGCCGCTATCGAACAGACGCCCCAGGATCTCCCCTGCTGATAGATCCGCGGTCCCCAGGCACAGTGAAAGCGCCGATACAAGCCCCAGGAGCAGCATCATGGCTCCGGCGGCGCCAAGCACCTTGCCCGCGCTGAGAGTCGCCCTCCTACGGTCCATTGCCCACTCCCGGAAGGGGCTGAAGGGATGGCCTCCCGCAGCCGTAACCGTCCCTCGCGTGCAGGAGATCGGCCACCACTTCGAGCCCGTGGATCACCCGTGGAGACGGTCTATCGATAAGATCGGACTCCACCAAGTGGACCCGGTCTTCCCTAACCGCCGGAATGCTCTCCCACTGGAGCCAAGCCCTCCTCGCTTTCTCAAAGGCCCCGCCACGCTCCATGGAAGAGATCAGAATCACCTCCGGCTGCAAGGCCAGGACTTGCTCCAGGCCCAGCCTGGGGTAGTGGGCCCGGTAATCGGCCGTCACATTGACACCTCCTGCCAGGCGGATGACGTCATGGTGCAGGGTCTCGCGGTTGACGCTCATGATCGGGCGTATGTTTATTTGCATGAACACGCGCGGACTCCCGGTTCCGCTTACCCGCTCCAAGACGCTTCTGAGCCGCTGCTCGAGCCGGGCGGCCGTCTCATCCGCGTGCTCCTTGACCCCGCACACCTCTCCCACCCGTGCAACCGTCCGGATCATGCCGGAAACGGTTCTCGGGTTGACGGTATAAACGGCCACTCCGGCCTCTTGAAGCAGCCGCACCAACCCCGGCTTGTTCCCGTCCACGGTCCCGATCACCAAGTCGGGCTCCAACTCCAGTATCCGCTCGGCATTGAGCCTGACAAAGCTCCCCACCCTGGGCCTTTCGGCCGCCTCGGGCGGGTAGGTGCTGAACTCAGTCACACCCACAATCCGTTCACCCAGGCCCAGGGCGAAGAGGATCTCGGTCACACTGGGCGCCAGGGAGACGATTCGCTCCGGCCTATCCGGGATCGCAACCACCCGCCCGGCCGAATCCTCGAAGGCACCCCCGAGGGCCTGCCCTGCGGCGAGAAGAACCGCCACCCCGCATGCGGCCGTCAGGACCAAAAGCCTCTTCATCACCGGGACATCCTCCGATTCAAAGCCCTCGCCATAAAAAATCCCCGAACCGACTCATCGGTCCGGGGATCTCCCTTTTCATCCTCGAACGATCCGGGGATTCATCGCCTGTCCGCGGAGGCGCATCCCCAGGGTCCCAGGCAGGTCTTCTGACTTCCCTCCCCTTCAGGCGGCCTTCCCGTTCCAGGCTCGGAACAGTGGCACGGATAAGGCCTGAAGAGCTCCCCCTTCCGCGCACCGGACGGAAAAGAGGCAAGGGTTACAGCGGCGGGCCCGTCCCCGACTCTCACGGGGTTCCCTATTATGCCCCGGAGGGCACCTGGATCTATCACTGCCACTATCCGCACCGCGGCGGAAATGTCAAGACCCTCTGTCCTAATGTTATTGTCCTTGTTGACCGGAATTCGGACGGCGAATGTCAAGCCTCCTCGAGGATCTCCGAGTTCAGGCAGTTGGGCGGGACCTTCCCCTGAAAGAAGGCCTTGAGGTTCTCGCGGTCAACGAGCCCCATCCTGGTGCGGGTCTCGATGGTCCCGCTTCCCACATGGGGAAGCAGGATTACGTTGGCCATGCCTGTGAGGGCCGGATGGATCTCGGGCTCGTTCTCGAACACGTCAAGGCCCGCGCCTGCAATTGACCCGGCTTGCAGCGCCCGGACAAGGGAGGCCTCGTTGATCACCTCGCCCCGCGCCGTATTGATTATGAAAGCGGAGGGTTTCATCAGGGCCAGCTCGTCGGGACCGATGAAATGGCGGGTTTCGGGCGTGGAGGGCAGATGCAGGGACACGAAGTCGGATTCCCGCAGGAGGTCCTCTTTGGCCGCGAACCCGGCACCGAGCTCCTGTTCAATAGCGGGATCCGTCTTGCTGCGTTTGTAATACAAGACGCGCATATCAAAACCGGCGGCCCGTCTTGCTACCGCACGGCCGATGCGGCCGAAACCGATCAGGCCCAAGGTCTTTCCATGGACGTCTGCGCCCAGGTACAGCAACGGGCTCCAACCTTGGAATCCGCCTTTCCGCGCAAAGGCGTCCCCCTCGACTATACGGCGGGCCACGCCAAGTATGAGCGCCATGGCAAGGTCCGCGGTGGTCTCGGTAAGAACGCCCGGAGTGTTGCTGACGGCGATTCCTCTGGCCGTAGCCGCGTCCAAATCGATATTGTCGTAGCCCACCGCGTAGTTCGCGATCATCTTCAGCCGGGGTCCGGCGGCGTCCATGACCTCGGCATCGATCCTATCGGTCAAGAGGGACAACAGCGCATCCTTTTCCTTGACCCCGGATATCAGCTCCCCGCGGGTGAGGACCCTGTCTTCTGGGTTGCAGGTAACATCAAAATCCTCCTCCAGGGCCTCCATGGCCGCAGGCGGCAGCCGCCGCGTCACAAACACCGATGGTCTCATAGGCCCTTTCCCTTTTTTGAAACGCACCTATGCCTTTTCCAATCGGTCCAGGTTCTCCAGATCCGCCATATCCTGTACACGACCGGTTGCTCGTTTGTTTTTCTCCAGATTCTCAAGGTCAATAAAATCTATTTCCAGATCCTGTATCTTCACCCTTAGCTTGCTTTCGTAACAATCTTCAAAATTCAGGCCTTTCAACGTAGTCAATAAATCTATCCGATTCGGGGGATAGCCCAACTGAATTACCTGATCTTTTTCAGTAAAATCTTCACCTTCGAGATCGAGAGATCCAAAGCCGAAGTCCTCTAATGCCTGCAATATCCTTCTAGCGTTGTCTAATGACGAATCAATCCATATACCAAGATCTTTTGTGTAGCGTGGATGCCCGTGGACCGCCACAGCATACCCTCCTACTACCAAGTAGCGTACATCATTTGCGTTTAAAGACTCTATAAACTCTCTGAAATCCTTGCTCAGCATCGTATCTCCACGAGTTGTACTCTGCTCTTATTTGCTCCAACGCCTGCAGTCGCTCTTCGTGGGATTTCTTCTTCCAAAAGACCGAATCAGGGGGTTGCTGGCCAATCTTGTATTTCTTGACCGTTTTGCAGATTGCCATGGACGATTCTCTTCTCAAGAAAAGGGGAAAGCCGGGTGAGTGCCTTGATTCTAACGGTATTATAATACCCTATACTCACTCACTGAAAAGATCAACCTCAAGAGGATTTCTTCGGAGACCGGGTTTACCGGGCGGCCGCCCACGCCGGTGCTGAGGGATGGACCCCTGGATAGGAGCAATTCCTTGACAGGCCTTGAAGGTGGTCATATAATCAGTAATAGTTAGCGATAAGGGATGGTCGAGCGGCTTTTCCCGGAGCCGTGAACCCGAAGCAAACGATATCTAACCCAAGGAGATCGGCGAGGATTTCGCCTGGGACATCTTTGATATAAGCAAGGTGTGGCCGCACGGGGAGGTACCGCCGATCAAGGTGGGGAAGCTGGTGCTCGACCGCAACCCGGCCAACTACTTCGCGGAAGTGGAGCAGGCGGCCTTCTGCCCAGGGAATGTGGTGCCCGGGATCGCCGTCTCTCCGGACAAGATGCTCCAGGCAAGGGTCTTTTCCTACCACGACACCCATCTCCACAGGCTGGGACCCAACTACCACCTGATTCCGGTCAATGCGCCCAAGAACGCCCCCGAGACCAGCTATCAGCGTGACGGGTTCATGCGGGTCGACGCCAACGGAGGGGGCGGGCCGAACTACTGGCCGAACAGCTTCGGCGGGCCCGCACCGGACCCAACGGCTGCCGAGCCCTCCTTGGAAATCTCAGGGCAGGCGGCGCGCTTTCCCTTCAACCATCTCAATGACGACTTTGTCCAGCCGGGCAACCTCTACCGCAACGTGATGACGGATGAGGCCAGGGAGCACCTCGTGGGCAACATCGTAAGCCTCCTGAGCAACGCCAAGAAGCGCATCCAAATGCGCCAGACCGCGTTGTTTTACAAGGCTGACAAGGACTACGGCACCCGGGTGGCCAAAGGCTTGGGGCTGGAGATAAAGGAGATCGAGCGATTGGCGGGCATGTCCAATGAGGAAAGCGCGGAGGCCACCAAGGACACGGTGTAGCCCCCCGGGATCTTCCTCGAGCGCCGGGGGTCGATGCTCACGCTTGGCCCCGGCGCTCTACGCCCCGGACTCAGGCCTCCCCCCGCCTCGGCACGATGCAGACGAAACAGAAGGGCTCCTTCCCGTCGTTCGAAAATCTGTGGGTCTCGTTCGGGCCGACAAACACATAGTCCCCTTCTTTCAACGGGTGCTCAAGGCCGCTTTCGTCTGTAAGGACGCCGTCACCCGACTCAACCTTCACTACGTGCGGAAAGTCGTGGGAGTGATACGGGCTCTTTCCACCGGGCTCCACAGTGAAGTAACGCAGTGCGATCTCATCCGATCCGTCTACCGGCCCGATAATGACCTGCTTGGTGACCCCTTCAAAACCGGTCGAGTCGGCGAACGGGACCTCTTCCAGCCTCTTGATTACCATCGGTTTTGCCCTCCTGTTGTCAATTCCGCGTTTTCCCTCTCCCGCCCTTGCAGGCTCAAGATGAGGATCAGTGCGCCGGCGGGCCCTTGACCTCGCATCCGTCGGCTTCCAGCAGCCTGAGCAGACCGGGGATGTGCGGGGCCCCCACGAAGATGACCGCTCCGCCCTGCTCCAGCTCGGGCTTCATGCGCAGGTGGAACAGGTGATCCCGCTTGCCGATCACCTCGGGGCGGCGGGTCGGGAAGCTGAGGGAAAGCAGCCGGATCCCGTCAAAGTCGGCATCGGCGTAAGCCTTTGCATATTCCTCCGCCATTTTCTTCCACTGCCCGTGCCTCTCCAGGAATCCGTGGATCCGCTCCAGGGAGAGGGATTCCAGGACTTGGATCTGCTCCTCGATGGATTCCAGATAGACGATGAGTTTGCCCATCTCGAGCGCCGTGCTATACGCCTCGTAATCCACGGAATGCTTCCAACCAAGGCCCTCGAGGTAAGAAGACCACAGGGTGAAAAAGGCCAGCCAGGGCTTCATTCCCTCAACCAGGTCATAGGCGGGGTTTTCTCCTTTTCTGCCCAGGGCCTGAAACAAGGCCGAGGCCTTGCTCGACCGGCGGCCGGGGAACAGGGCCGTGTTGACCCCGCGGATCGTCTCATCCGAGAGGCCGTCAAACAGGTGCTCACCCTTCTCGGCCGCCCCGGCCTCGCGGACCCGGGCCATGGCCTCGGGCTCCAGGGGCCCCTCCAACAAGACCACACGCGAGTCCTCGAGAAGGCCCTCCAGGGAGGAGCGAAAACTCCATGGGATGAAGTGGGCCGTCCCCACCAACCGTGAGACCTTTTCCCCTGCGGCCACTTCCCAGACCGTTCTCAGCTCCCTTGCTCTGGGTCTCCTGAGCCTAATCACCCTATGACCTTTCTCCAAGGGCCTGCGGCCCGTCCGGGCGGATCAAGGCAGAATCGCCCCCCTGATCGCATCCAACAGGGAGGGCCTCCTCAGGACAAACTCCGCCTCTTCATAATCCGGGCCCGGCACCCCGCCCCACTTCTCCTTGAACCGCCTGAGCCCCGGGCTGAGGCCCAGGCCCAGATGCACGAAGCGCTTCCCGCGCTCCCTGCTCACCTCGATGAGCTCGTTGCAAAGGAGGTCCGATGCCCCGGGCACATAGGGCCTCCTGGAGTGGCACCCGATTACATAGGTAGAGAAGGGGCCCGGCTCCAGATCCACCACCCAGAAGGCCAGGAGAGTCCCGCGAGCATCCCTGGCATTGAGCACGAGGGAGTCTCCCGAGCCGGCAACGAACCGGGGCATCTTCCACAGGAGGTCCTGAGCCCGGTGAGGCAGGCTTGCCCGGCAGATGAACTCCAGAGTGAGCCGGCGATGCTCCTCGCCCATGATCCGGGCCCTCTCCACTCGAGCCTCCTTCGCCGCCCTCCTTGCCGCCCGCCGCGCAGCCCCCCCGGGTTCGAAGCCCTCCAGACTGACCGTGTAATAGGCATCCTGGCGCCGCTCCCTGCAGGCCCCGGGAACCGCATCGGGTATCCTCGGCCCCATCACCGAAGCGAAGCCAGGGTTGAACCGCTCCAGGATGCGGCCCAGGGACTCGGCCGAGAATTCCCGCCCGGGCCCTTCATAGGAGAGCGGGTAACCCACCACCACGATCCAGTCGTTCCTTACAAAGCACAGGAAGTCTTCCGCCAGGACCGGCTCTCCCCCTGAGACGCTCTGCATCAGGGAAAGACCGTGCTCCGGTACGGTCGCCCGCTCCACGATGCTCTTCCGCTCTTGAGCGTCCATAAGGAAAAGCGCCTCTTCCCCGGGAGCCGACCGGCGCACCCTGGATCTCAGATGTTGTAGAGATAGTGGCACACCCGGCACCCCTCCGGAGCGGGAGGCATGGCCTCGGCGGCCTTCTCCAGTGAGCGCTGGGGACCGGAGGAGTGCATGAAGCTCTCCATGAGAGACTCCTCATGGACCTTCACCCGCCTCTCAAAGCTCTCCCGGTAGAAGAGGCAGGTCTCGCTCTCCCATACCCCGGCCAGATCCTCCTCCGGCACCCGCCCGTAGTGGACCGTGGGCATGACCACCTCCTCGCCCAGGAACGTGGTCGGGCCCCCGATACAGAGGTTGATGCAGGGCCCCACGGCGCCGTCGTGCCGAATGAAAAGTGAGTTCCGGGGATCCTGATCGCAGACCGGCTGCTCCTCCGGCGTGAAGGAGAAGTCCGTGGTCTTGACGTTGAGCTTCCTGGCCAGCCGCTTGGCCCTGGAAAGGGCCCTTGCCACTTGCTTGACCTCCCGGGTCTCGCTGGTCGAAAACAAACCGAAACCTTTTCCCCGCTCCCCCCGGATCACGTCGCACTGCTTGAAGTTCAACTGGTCCACGCCCAGCGTGCGGGCAAGCCGGACCATGTCTTCCAGTTGGTGGGCGTTCATGTGCATGATCACGAAGTTTATCATGATCTTGGGGAGCCCCCCCCTCCTGAGCTCCACCAGTGCGGAGACATTCTCGCAGACCTTATCGAAGTCCGCCCCTCTCCGGACTTCTTCGTAGACCTCCTTGTCGGCCCCGTCCATTGAGATGCAGATCCAGTCCATCCCGGCCTGGATGAGGTCACGGGCCTTGTCCCGGTCCAGCAGCAGGCCGCCCGTGAGTATCCCGGTCTCACACTCAGCGGCATTCGCCTCCTTGACCCACTCCACCAACCTCGGCTGGAGCAAGGGCTCCCCGCCGCCGGTAAAATCCACCGATCGGACCTCGGAGAGGTAAGGCTTAACGGCATCCCAGGTCTCCTGGGCCATGAGGCCCTTGTTAGGGGCATTCTTTCGGATCTCGGCCCAGGGGCACATGACGCATCCGAGGTTGCACGCGATGGATGATTCCACCTGGAAGAGCTTCCACCGGCGCTCCTTGAGCGACTTCTTCCTGACCACCCGGTCCCTCAGTCCCGCCAGCCTCCGATCCACCAGCGACGGAAAGATCAAAGCGGCGGTGGACAGCCACCTGCCTTCCCGCTCCAGCCAGACCTCGCCGGGCGGTCCTTTGGCCGCCTTCATGACCTGCTCGGCTATGTCGAACTTGGGCAGTCCGCAGCTTTCCGACGGGCAGAGCCCGGGCCTGGATTCCTCCCTTAGGGCGTTCTCTTCAAACGACGTATCAATGGTCCCCGGGTAGACGTTGACCACATCGATCCCGGCCGGCCCCAGCTCCAGGCGCATGGTGTTGCTCATGACCGCCAGCGCGGACTTGCTCCCTCCGTACACCCCAACCGTGGGGATGGGGACCCGGCCCGCGCAGGAGACGATGTTCACGACCCTGCCCGCCCCTCTCTCCTTCATGTGCGGGACCAGAGCCTTGATCAAGAAGAGAGGCGAGAATGTGTTGAGCTCGAAGAGGTGGCGGATGTTTTGCTCGGTGGCCTCCTCCATGAGGGCGAAGTAGCCGATCCCCGCGATATTGAAGATCGCGTCCAGGTGCCCCATTGCCTTCAAGGCCTCGCCGGCCAAGCGCTCCGCCTCGCCCTTTGCCGAGAGGTCGGCCGTGACCGGCACGGCCCGCGTGGCCTCCGGGAGCATGGAAATCAGCTCCTCCAGGGCCTTCACAGAACGTGACGTCACAACCAGGTGTGCGCCGCTCTCGGCCAGCTCGCGGACGAGAGCAGATCCCAGGCCGCCTGTTGCGCCTGTGACAAGGACATGCTTCCCGCTGTAATCGTAAGTAGGCTCGCTCATAATTAATAGATTATAAGCCGAAAGCAGCCTTGAGGGCAACCCCGGCCGTTCCTCTGCAAGGTCTTGACAAGGCCTTCGGCGTGGAATAGGTTCCGTGCGGAGTACAGGCGGCGACGGCCGCACTGGAAACCGACTTCTCATTGCCATGAATCACTCATGCCGCGCTTATGGGTAAACCCAAGACCATCTGGAAGCACGAAAGCCGTGTGGCCGAGCGGATGGCCAGATCCCTCCTGGAGTCCCACGCCGGGAATCTGCCCTGGTGGAAGCTCATTCGACCCTCGATGCTGGCGGCCTACCTGGGTTTCCGCCGCGATCTACGCATGACCAGGAAGAATCTGCTCTTCACCAAGAAGCTGGCCCTGGAGGCGGCCAAGGAGGTGATCGAGGAGGGGAAAGACCGGGCCCTGGCCTTGGGATCCATCGAGCAGCGCACCAGAGACCTCCTGGACGGCGAAAGGCGCGGGCTCTATACGGAAAAGGTCCGCCGCAAGCAGCACGTTGAAATCGAGATCCTCCTGGAGCACTACCTCATGCTGCTGAGAGCGGACGGTCGCCGCCTGAAGGACCTTGTCCGCGCCCGCTACCCGGATAGAAAGTCCTACCTCAGGTATCTCGACCACCTGCTTGAGGCCGAGCAGGAAGTGATACAGGCCTCCATCTCCACGGTGCGCAAGGGGAGCAAGCAGGAAAGGGCCCGCTGGTTCCGGCGGGTGAGCGAGCTCTCAAAGGACCTGCGCCGGGAGGAGGCCGAACGATTCTACCCGGAAGATCCGGACAGGGGAAAAGCCCCCGCGAAAACGCTTTCCTGAAAGGAGGGAGGGTATGGCGCTCAATATACTCTTGTGCCTGGTGGGGTTCGTGATGCTTTACTATGGTGCGGAATGGTTGGTCAAGGGGTCCTCGAGCCTGGCCAGGAGCCTGGGAGTCACCCCCGTTGTAATCGGCCTCACGGTGGTGGCTTTCGGCACATCAGCCCCCGAGCTGGTGGTAAGCCTGATCTCCTCAATCACGGAAAAAAGTATGATCGCCGTGGGGAACGTGGTGGGCAGCAACATCTGCAACATCGCCCTGGTCCTGGGAACGGCCGCCCTGTTTCAGCCCATCACCAGCCATCGTTCCGTGGTCCGGCGGGACATCCCCTTGATGCTGGCCATCTCAGTATACCTCCTGATCCTGTCCCTAAACTCCACCCTGGGTCGTATCGAGGGAGTCACCCTGGCAGTGGGAATCATCGCCTACACGATCTTCAACTATTGGATAGCCAAGAAGGAATCTGAAAAGGGAGTGAGCGAGGAAGAGCTCATGGAAGAGCTCGGCGTGGAGGAGGTGGAGTACGTAACCTCGCGCTCCCGCCAAGTCGTTCTGATCCTCGTGGGAATATTCGGCGTGGTCTTCGGGGCCAAGCTGGTGGTGGACTCGGCCGTGGCCATCATGCAGGTCCTGGGCGTGAGCGAGAAGTTCATCGGGCTTACCATAGTGGCCTTTGGAACGTCCCTGCCCGAGCTCGCCACCTCGGTGGTGGCGGCCATCCGAAAGGAGATGGACATCAGCATCGGAAACCTGGTGGGGAGCAATGTCTTTAATCTGATGAGCGTACTGGGCGCGGCATCCTTGGTGAGGCCCATCCCCATCCCGGGCGGGTTCGTGGAGAGCGGCCTGATCATCGACTACTTCGTGATGATGCTTACAAGCGCCATGCCCTGGTTCTTCATGCGGAAGACCAATACGGTCACCAGGCCCCAAGGCGGCCTGCTCCTGGCCTGTTATGTGGGGTATGTGATCTATCTGATCACCACCGGCTAGCCGGCGGACTGAAGCGGGGCATGACGTCTCCCCCCCCTTTAGGGGTTGACGACAAACCCTTCTTTCATGGCCGCGTCCTTCAGTCGCTGATCAAAGCAAATGATCGGCAGCCGAGCCGGATCTTCCTGGGTGGCGATAAGACTGGATGCCAGTTGACAGGCATCAGCCGCACGAAGCGGGTGGACTTCCAGCAATCGTACCGCTCTGTGGACGATTCTTTCGAGAGCCGTTATTTGGGAGGTAATAACTCAAGCGATTCTTCACTTCTGAAATATTGGCTTGGATCATTCTTCACCTCCCCACCTCCACAAAAAGCTAAGGTAGCTATGTATACAAAGCCATATTAGCCAGATAATCCGGTTTTCTCAAGAAATCCAATTGGCTCGCACTGCTTTTTCCCGAAATCAAAGCTTGCCCATCAGGGGACCCACCAGGTCGCGGGGCACATCCCTCCTTATGGTGGCGGTGGCATGGGGGAGGAAGGGCTCGCCCCCCCATTTCTCCTTGAAGCGTCTGACCCCCTGGTGGACCCCCAGCCCCAGGTTTAGGGCGGACTTCCCCTCATCCTCGGCCAAACGAACCATCTCGTGGAACAGCAGGTCCGAGGCACCCGGGACGTTGACCTTGGACGAACGGAAGTTGAAAAGGTAGAACCCGTATCCGGCCGAGCCCAGGTCGATTATATTGAAGGCGGCGAGGCTCTTCCCCTTCCATGCCTCCAAGACCCGCACGCTCCTGGATCTCTTGACGTACTCGGGGATGTTCTCGAAGATGACCCTCAGCGGCTCGGATAGATCACGTTCGGCCAGAAACGCCTTGATGATCTTCCTGTGCGCCCTCCGGAGAGTCCCCCGCCTTGCTTCCAGCTCCCTTGCCGCCCGCCTTACCATGTAAGCCGCGTCCCGGGGCGGACTAACCAGGGGGAGGGGCAACCGGTAGTAGTGATCCCGCGGCCCGGTCTCGCAGGCCCCTTCAACCGGCCAAATCTCCGGCGCGGCGATCGAGGCGACCGCAGGCCGGAATCCGGCCAATGCCGACTCAAAGGCCTGCTCCGGGCTCATTTCCACACGGCCCAGGGGGTATCCGATGAAGGTGAGGCCGGCCCTTGCCGCGTAGCAGAGGTATCCCCCTATCAGGTGGGCCTCTGAGCCTGACACGGCCTCCACATATTCAGGGAGATGCTCAGGGAGATAGGCGTGGTCGTAGACCCAGCTTCGCTCTTTTGGGCTCAGCATCGGATCATTCCGGCCGGGCCGAAGATTCTCTCCGCAGAGGAGAACCTCAGCCGCTCGTAGGCCTCCTCCATTCTTCCTACCAGGGCGGGGTCCCCCCGCGGCCCGAGGGTCCGGAGGGCCGCCTGATTGACCGCCTCTTCAGCGGCCTTGAGACGGCCGAGAAAGTCCATATATCCCCCCCGGGACTTATAGGCGTCCAGGACCAAGGCGTCATAGTCCTCCCCTCGGGCCCGGAGAAGCCTGAAGTAGTGATTCGCCAGGATGCGGACCTCCTTCAATTGCTCCTGTCTTATCTCCTCTGAATAGAGCCCTTCCTGGACTGATTCCAAGAGTCCCCGGGTCTTCTCTATTACGGGACTCATGGCCTCTTCCAGTCCGGCTCCCTCTTCCACCATGCCCAAAGCCGCTTTCAAGGCCTCTTCCTTGGTGAACAGGAGATTCCGGACCATGACCTCCCGGTCCGATCTGGACTTGACATAGAGGAAGACGAGCAGGACCGGGATCAGGACCTCCCAAACGGAAATAGGCCTCGGCTTGACTCCGGCCCGTGCCACGGAGAAAGCCCACGAGCGCTCCCGGGACAGGATAGCCTTGTATTTGCCCCTGACATCACTCATAGGAAAACGGTTTCCAGCTCCTTTTCCCGCTGCTCCTCGGCCGCATCCTGCTCCTCGAACAACCGCCTCTCCGCCTCTCCAGCCCCGGCGGCCCTGGAAACCGCTTGCAGGTAATCTCTTTCCAGGACCGAGAGCCGGCTCAGAAAGGCCTGATAATCTTTCAGCGTGCCGTAGGCGCTCCGGACCAGGTCTTGATAGGTCTCCCCTGGTGCCTGAAGAAGCCTCGCATGGTGCTCCGCAAGAAAGTGTACCAGCGCTATCAAGGCCCGCTTCGCCTCATCCCCGGCGAGCCCCTCCGCCGCCAGCCAAGGCCCCACCCCTTCCTCGGCCCCCTCCAGGACGCTCCCCTTGTCCTCCCCGCCGGCGATCCGCCACGCCGCATCCAGGGCCAGGCGTCTGGGAGGGAGGTACCAGCGGGAGTACCTGCGGATCTCGCTCTTCCGCCTGAGAAAATCCATAATGAACATCCCCGGGATCAGTTGGAGCAACGGCTTCACCGGCCGCCTGACAATGACCGCCAGGGCCGTTCGCCGGGCAAAGGCTTCCTCCGCAGCCATGATCTCCTTGTACTTTTCCCTCACGGCCGTCCCTCCTCCCGGATCCCAGCGCCCGCCGTCCAGTAGGGTTAACATAGTAGCTTTTCGGGAGTGCTGTGAGCCGCCCCCGCGGCGAGGCAAAGACAGGAGAGGGCATCCCCCCCTCAGGGGGGATGCCCTTGCACTTTCTGATCAGGCTAGTCAGGCATAATGACCGGCGTGAAGAAGGTCCCTGACCACAGTATCCAGGTGATGAAGAGCGTCCATATGGCGTTTGATATCTGGGAGATCCAGTACGCGATGGCCGGGCGCCCGCCGCCCACTGTCACCAGCTCCTTGAAGTTCGTCTCCAGCCCGATGGCCACGAAGCAATAGGTAAAGAACCAGCTCCGATAACTCTTGCAGGCGCTCGCAATGGCCTTGGTGGCCTTCTCGCCCACCGAGGGCTCCACCAGGAAGGATACGATAAGAGAGGAGACCATAAACCCGATCACGAACTTGGGGAAACGGAACCAGACCTCCATTATGGACGGCTTGGGCGCGTTGGGGTCTTCTTTTCGGTCCAGGGACAGGGTGGCCCAGAGGGCCATCAAAAATGCCACGAGGCCGATCATCACGTTCTGCGCCATCTTGACCATGGCTGCTGCGCTCACTGCGGCCTTGCTGGGACCGCCCTGGGCGTCCCGCAGGATCTCGCCCGCCGCTATCACCGCCCCCGTATTGTCGATCACCCCGCCTACCCACGCGCCGGCCCACTGGTTCGGCAGATCCAGCCAGACGGCAACCGGAGGCATCACCAATATCAGGACCACGGCGCAGACCAGGACCCAGGCGATCATGTAGCTCACCTCTTTGGGGTCGCCCTGGATTGCACCGCCCGCCGCGATGGTGGCCGACACCCCGCAGATGGAGTTGGCCGTGGCGATGATGCTGCTGAATCTCTCGCTCACCCCGAACTTGCGGCATATCCAGTAGGTCCCGAACCAGACGACCGTGGCCACCAACACGGCCTGGGCCACACCCACGGCTCCCGCCTTGATGACCGTGGAGAACATAATTGTCGCGCCCATGCACACCAGACCGATCTTCACGAAGAACTCGGTCTGACCGGCTGCCTTGAGCACCTTGGGCACCTTGAATATGTTACTGATGATAAGACCGATCACCAATGCGAATAGGACGTAGGAGATCCCCCACTTCTTCATGAAGGCCTGTTTTGAGAGGATCATGGAGCAGAAGGAAATGAAAAAGATGATGGCGAAGCCGGGGATGTAGCCCTTCAAGTCGAACTTCATGAAGGCCCCGGCGATCAGGGTGACAATGCAGGAGAAAACGAAGAGGCCGATAGCCACCCCCAGGGTGCCCCAGCCTTGGGGGAAGGCGTCCCCCAAACCGGTCCATGTCCCTAACTTGGGCACGTTCGGGAGGATGCCTATGATGGCCAGGATCAGGATGAACCACCCGATCCAACATGACCACCAATCTTCGTTCTTGATGAGATTTGACCAGTCAATCTTCCCGTTTCCATTGCTCATGGCCGATGCCTCCTTTCATTGGAAGGTGAAATGGGTAAACCTTGAGAGGACCTGCCTCTCAGGCAAATACCGGCTCATGTACTGCTCAAACCCCTATTGCGCTCCTCCTTGTTCCGGCACCACTCCCGCGTTCAATCGTCTTCCCGCTTCTCAGATCAAAGAATAGGGATTCATCGATGTATTTAGAGGAAGTCACACCAAAATGCAAGGACAAATACGGGTCCGCCCGAATCGGGGCACAGGCCACGGATGAGTCATCCAGTGCTTGCGCATCCGGTTCCACATCGTGACCCGGCTCACACTGAGGAGCTTCACCTGGATGGAAAGCGGGACGTCGCCGATCTTGTCCAGGAATATGTCACCTGTATGGCCGCCCGAATGCTGTCCAGGGTGTTTAAACAACTGTTCAAGTTGCTAGATTATAGTGTAAAGAGATCGACAAGGAAACCGGCGGGAACGGGGAAAACCCACTGGAATTTCAACCGGCCGTTGAGAGGAGGGCGCTCGGGCGATTTAAGACACGGATCCTGCCGGCATTTGTTCTGAATGGTGTGCCGGGCATAATCTCAGGAAGGAGGAAAACCATGGAACAGAAGAAGGAAAAGGCAGGACTGATCTGCAGCAGGGACACCCTGGACGGGGCGTACCCATCCCTGATCCTGGCCATCAACGCGGCGCGCCAGGGCATGGAAAGCAAGATCTTCTACACGTTCATGGGGTTGAATCTGGTGGTCAAGGGCGGAGTGGACAGAGCCAAGTTCATCCCGGCCGGGTTAATGGGGGCCGTGCCCGGGATGTCCGGCATGGCCACGACCATGATGATGAAGAAGATAGAAAAGGCCAACATCCCCAGCCTCGGCGACCTCATGGAGATGGCCCAGCTGGAAGGCGTGGAGCTCATAGCCTGCCTCATGACCGTGGAGATGATGGAGATCCCCGAGGACGAGCTGATAGAGGGGGTCTCCATCTGGGCGGCAGAGGATTTTGTCAAGTACGCCAAGGAGTGCAAGCTCTGCCTTTTCACTTGACGAGAGTCGCGAGCTCCTTCAGGCCCGGGCCCGATTCCACCCCTTTCCGGTAGACCTTAGAGGCTCCTTGTGCAACAATTCTCTCCACTGCGAGGGGGAAAGACCAGGGAGGAGGTGGAACATATGGACAAAACCATTCGCATCATGCCGTGCCTGGACATGCAGAAGGGCCGCGTGGTCAAGGGCGTTCACTTCGTGGACCTAAGGGATGCAGGGGATCCAGTGGAATGCGCCCTAGCTTACTGCAGCAAAGGGGCGGATGAACTGGCCCTGCTCGACATAACGGCCACGGTGGAGGGCCGGTCCACTATGCTGGACGTAGCCGGGAGAGTGGCCGAGGTTACTACGGTCCCTTTTACCGTGGGCGGCGGAATATCAGACGTAAACTCGGCCGGCGCCGTGCTGGCCGCGGGCGCGGACAAGATCTCCACCAGCAGTGCGGCCTTTAGAAGGCCCGAGGTGATAGAGGAGATGGTCAAAGAGTTCGGTCCGGAGAGGGTCACCGTGGCCATTGACGTAGACCGAAACCCCGCCATGCCCTCGGGCTACGAGGTCTACATTGACGGGGGCCGGACCGCCACAGGCGCGGACGCTGTGGAATGGGCAAAGCGGGTGGACGGTTTCGGCGTCCCGGTCATCCTGCCTACCAGCAAGGCCGGAGACGGGGTGCGAACCGGCTATGACCTGCCGCTGATCCGGGCCCTCAAGGTGGCCATATCAGCCGAGATCGTGGCCTCCGGAGGGGCGGGCAAGCTGGAGCACTTCCACGAAGCGGTCGAGGCCGGAGCCACGATCCTGCTTGCCGCTTCCATGTTCCACTTCGGAATCGTGGAGATAGGCGAGCTCAAAGATTACCTGCGCGGCCGGGGCGTCCGCCTCTCGAGCTGACCGCCGGCAAGCTCCTAAGCCCGATTTTCGTCCCCCTCTTGCAGGAGGCCGGTTTCACCAGCTTTATGAAGTGGATTCCGAGGCGTCCGTCGAAGGCCGCATGATGCCGCCCGGAATCCGAGCCCGGGAGGACCCCGTTGCCTGTGTGGGTCTGGATCGTCCTTTGTCTCTTTTCCAGTTTGTTTGCCGTCAAGCTCCTGTTCGTGGCGTGTACGGGCTGGTCCATGCGCACGACCCGCGGGGCGATCTTTGTGCCCGCGCACAGGGAGAGTATAGAGGCCCTCCTTGAAGCGGTGCCCATGGAGCCCGGGGACGTCTTCGTGGATCTCGGCTGCGGGGACGGCCGCGTGCTTCGGGCGGTCAGGAAGAGATACCGGGTCGAGGCCCGCGGGGTGGATGTCAATCCCCTGGCCTGCTGGATGGCGAGACTGAGGAACCTATTCGACGGCAAAGTGCGGATCCATCGTGCGGACTTCTGGGGCCACGACGTCGGTGATGCAGGGGTCTTGTTCTGCTACCTGTTTCCGGACGTAATGGAACGTATGGCCCGGAAGCTGGCAGGGGAGCTCAGAACCGGATCCCGAGTGGTCTCGGCCAATTTTCCCCTGCCGGGATGGACCCCCGTCGAGGTCGTACGCCCCGCCTCACCCGGACGCGGGGATCCTATCTTCATCTATCACGTCCCGGATGACCCAGGCAGTGACCGGCCGGCGGGTGCTAGAGGAAGTGGCAGGAGCAGTAATGCCCCGGGGAGATCTCCACCGTAGGCGGCGGGTCTTTGCGACAGAGCTCGGCGGCGTGAGGGCAACGGAGCTGGAAACGGCACCCGGGCGGCGGGTCAATGGGCCGGGAGACCTCGCCCAGGATCTCGGGTACGGGCCGCTTGTAGGTAGGGTCCGGCACCGGGACGGCGGAGATCAGAGCCTTGGCATAGGGGTGGGCCGGGCGCTCGATCAGCTCCCGTGTGGGCCCGGCTTCCACTATCTTTCCCAGATACATGATCATGAGCCTGGTTGAGACATGGGCCAGTATGGACAGGTCGTGGGACACATAGAGACATGAGAAGTTCATGCGGGCGGAGAGGTCCAAGATCAGGTCCAGGATGCCCGCCCTGATCGATACGTCCAACATGGAGAGGGGCTCGTCCGCGATGACCACGCCGGGCTCCAGGACCAGGGCCTGTGCGATCCCCACGCGCTGCCTCTCACCTCCGCTCATCTCGTGCGGGTAGCGATAGCTATATCGGCCGGGTTCCAGCCCCACAGCGGCCAGGGCGTCAAGGGCGGCCCTGGATACCTCCCCTGTGGTCCCCAGCTTCAGCGCCCGAAGTGGCTCCGCCACCAGATCGAAGGCGGTGAAGCGCGGGTTGAGCGACTCGTAGGGGTCCTGGAAGATTATCTGGACCTCCTTTCGGTAGGCCAGGGTCTCGGCACGTGACATGTGAGTCACGTCTTTCCCGTTGTATAGAATGGAGCCCCCCGTAGGCTCGGTCAGCTTGGCGAGAGCCAGGCAGCAAGTGGACTTGCCGCACCCCGACTCGCCGGCCAGGCCGATGATCTCGCCTTTGTCCACCCCGAAGCTCGCCCCGTCAACCGCCTTGACGACCCTGGGACGCGCCCCGCGCAAGACCCGGGAGAGGAGCCCCTCGCCCAGGGTGAAATACCTCTTGAGCTCCTTTACCTCGAGAACTGCCATGTCTTCTTCTCACCGGCCAACAGGCGGAATTCCTCTGCCCGGTCGTACCTCAGGCATGCGGCAAAGTGATTCCGCCCCACCGGCTCGAGCGGGGGCCGGCCATCGTCGCACACGGGTTCGGCAAACGGGCAGCGGGGTGAAAAAGGGCATCCTGCGGGCGGATCGAGGAGACCGGGCGGGGAGCCGGCTATGGAGATCAGCTCCCGGTCGAGATCACGGAGGCTGGGAAACGCGTTCATCAAACCCAGGGTGTAGGGGTGGTAAGGCTCCCTGAAAAGCGCCTCTGCCGGGCCCGTCTCCATGAGGCGGCCGGCATACATGATTCCGATCCGGTCGCTTATCTCCGCTATCACGGAGATATCATGGGTGATGAGGAGCACCGAGGCCGCCCCGCCCTTCCGCTCCTGCCATTCCGAACGGATTTCCTTGAATTTTCTCAGGATGCGCTCCTGAACAAGGACGTCCAACCCGGTCGTGGGCTCGTCCATGATCACCAGCTCCGGCCCCAGTACCAGGCTCATGGCGATCATGGCCCGCTGGCGCATCCCCCCGCTGAGCTCGTGAGGGTAGCTTCCCGTCAGCTCCGGCTGCAGCCCCACCAGATCGAACAGGGCCTCTACCCGCCGGCGGCCCTCTTCCTCCCCGCACTCCTCGTGGGCCTGCAGGGCCTCCAGGAGCTGATCCCCCACCCTGTAGACCGGGTTCAGTGCGTTCATGGCGCTCTGGGGCACCAGGGAGATCCCGCCCCACAAGACCCGTTTCCTGAAATCCCGCGCGCTCATGCCCAGGAGGTCCTCCCCGCGGAAGCACATGCGGTCGGCTCCGACCAGTGCGCTCCGGGGCATCAGCCTGAGGAGCGTCCGGATGAGGGTGGACTTGCCGCACCCTGACTCGCCGGCCAGGCCGAAGACTTCGTTCTCCCCGACGGAAAGGGAAACGCCGTCCACGGCGTTTAGAAGGCCCTTGTTCGTGCGGTAGGCGGTATGCAGGTTTTCGATTTCCAGTAGCAAGCCTCGGTCTCCCAATAATCAGCGCTGCCTGAGACGGGGATTGGCCACCTCCTCGTAGGCCCGGCTGATGAAGACCAGGGCGCTCACCAGGAGGATGATGCATAACGAGGGCCAAGCGAACCACCACCAAGCGGTCCGGATCTTTCCCGAGATCCAGAGCTCGTAGAGCATGCCGCCCCAGCTCAGGTTAGAAGGATCGCCGAACCCAAGGAAGCTCGCCCCGGCCTCCGCCAATACGGACCACGCGATGTTGAAGGCCGTGTACAGGAGCAGGAGCGGCATGATATTGGGCAGGATGTGGCGGTATATGATCCGGAGGTCCCCGGCCCCCCTTGCACGGGCGGCCAGGATGAACTGCCTCTGGGAAATGGCCAGAGTCTGGGCCCGGATCACCCTGGCCGCCGTCCTCCAGACGATGCAGCATATGGCTATGATCACGAACCAGAAGTCCCGCCCGAAAAGCGAGATGAGAACGATCAGGAACGGCAGAAAGGGCATTCCGTAGACCACATCCGTAAACCGCATCAGGACCTCGTCCAGCTTGCCCCGGTAGAACCCGGCGAGCAGCCCTACGTTGGCCCCGGCGACTATGGAAATGAGGCCGGAGACCAATCCGATCAAGACCGTGGTGCGGGTGGCGAATATCATCTGGCTAAGGATATCCCGGCCCATCGAGGTCGTACCCAGAGGGAACTCCTGGGTCGGGGGCCTGAGAAGGGCCATGCGCCCATGTTGATCATGGAGGGTTGCCCAGGGATCGTGCGGTGCTAAATTAGGGGCCAGAAGGGCGACCAGACCGAAGAACAGGAGCACCCCCGCCCCGAAGAGCCCCAACTTGTGACCCTTGATGATCCGGACTTGCGCAGCCGCCGCCCCCCTCGCCCGTGCCAGGACCATCCTCAGCCCCCGGTCGCTTTGGCCCCGGCGATCTTCACCCTCGGGTCCAGGAATCCATAAGAGATATCCGCCAGGAGATTGAGGAAGATAACCAGCACGGCCAGCAGCAGGAAGGCGGCCTGGGCCACGGGATAGTCGCGGGAGGATGCTGCCTGGACCATCAACTGCCCCATGCCGGGCCAGGAGAATACCTGCTCTACAATGACCTGCCCTCCGATGGCGAACCCCACCATGACCGAAGACACGGTAATCACCGGGAGGAGCGCGTTTCGTGCGGCATGTCGTATCATCACGGCAGCCGGCCTGAGGCCCTTGGCCTGGGCGAGCTCGATAAAATCGCTACCAAGGAGCTCGAGCATGGAGTCCCGCATGATCAGCATGGGCGTTGCCAGGTAGTAAACGCCCACCGTGATCGTGGGAAGCACCAGGTGGTGGAGGAAATCGGCCGAGAAGAGCAGCCCGAATCCGCTCTCCAGAGGGGTCCCCGGGGAGAGCATGCCGCCTGTGGGAAACAAGTCCAGCCGATAGCTCAGGCCCATCAATAGGAGAATTCCGGTAACAAAGGGCGGGGCCGATTGCATAACCAGCGCGGTCACTGTTGCGCCGACATCCAGGACACCGTTCCGCCGCCACGCCATGATCATGCCCAGCCCTACTGCAACCACCAGGGTGAAGGCGAGCCCCGCTCCCATGAGAAAAATCGTGTTCCAGAAACGGTAGACCACCATCTCGAAGACAGGCTTGGAGGTGGCGAACGAACGGCCCCATTCCAAGGTCGCCATGTTCTTCAAGTAGAGCAGGTATTGCTGGTAGAGGGGCTTGTCCAGTCCGTAGGCCTGGCGGAGGCGGGCTTGCGCGGCCTCGTCCAAAGCCGGAGAGATCACCTGCGCGGTCGGGTCCCCCGGCAGCATCCGAAAGATGAAAAAGAGGATCGTGGCCACCGCGAACAGAGTCATCAAGGTATAGAGAGTGCGCCTGAAAACGAACGCTTGCAATAATCCTCCTCCGCCTAGATCGGACCATGACAGCTCTACTTATGAGCGCGGGCCGCAGCCCGGTCAAGAGGGAACGGCCCGGGACCCCGGAGAGTTTCCAAATCTCCACTCCGGGACTCGGGCCTATGCCGCAGGGTTGCATCAGGTCTTAGGGTAGAGCAGCCTCCCTTTCGCGTCCCAGGAATAGCCCGCCTCAGCCAGGATCCTGCGCGCCCTCTTGGGATCTTCAGGGACCGGTTTGACCGCGGGGTTATGCCAGAAGGTGTTGGCCGGGCCGATGACAGACCCGCCCGGATCGGCATACCCGCTGAGGACGGCTTGAATGATGAGCTCCTTGGGGATCACATGCGCGATGGCCTTGCGGAAGGCCGGATCATTCAAGGGCGGCCTATTGATATGGTAGCTCAGCGTGTAGAAGCCGTGGTTCGGGTACCCCTCGGCCACCACGTTGGGCACCTTCTTGAGATCCTCGAGCAGGCTGGGCTTCAGGACATACCTGGTCCTGTCGCACTCGCCCTTCTCAATGGCGGCCGCCATCGCGTCATGACTCCCGTATACCACTCGAATGATTCCATCGCACTTGGGCGCATGAAAGTGCTCCCTGTAGGCCCCGACCTTGAGCTCCCGGCCCTGGTCCCAGTGCTCGAAACGGAAAGGACCGCTTCCCACGGGCTTGTCGTTGGGGAAGTTGAGCGGGTCGTCCAGGTTGGAGACCTTCTCCGGGATGTCCTTCCAGATGTGACCGGGGATAAGGAACACCGCCCCCAGCACGTTTGATATGAACGGAGCAAAGGGCTCTTTGAGCTTGAAGCGTACCGTGTTTCCGGAGGTGATTCTCACATCCTCTATGTTCTCGAGGTTCCTTGCATGGAAGGGGGCCTTCCACTGGGTGTGGTAGTCGAAAGTGAAGACCACGTCTTCCGCGGTCAGGGGCTTGCCGTCATGCCAGCGCATGCCCTCTCTGAGGGTCACGTCAACGGTGGTGGGATCCACCACGGTATACCCGGTAGCGGCCCAAGGCCTGGGCACCCCGTCGGTCCCGATGCGAAAGAGCCGGTCATAGATCATGCGAAGGGCCATGAACTCGTCGTGGCTCTTGGCGCTCACCGGATTGAGGGTCTTCAGGGGGTTGGTCATACCCGTTCGCACGTAGCCGTTGCCCGCCACCACCTCCATGCTGATGTCGCTCCAGAAGCTCCCGATACCTTCACCCATCATGGGGGTCAGATTTCGAATACGGTCGGAGCGGTAGGCGTTGGTCATCCTGGGATAGGCGATCACATTCTGTGACTGGAGCTCATGGATCCGCTCCTGCGCCCTATGCACCAGACCGCGCCTCTCCTCGAGATCCATGGCTTGTCTCTGCGCCTCGGCCAAACGGTCAATCTCGGGATCCGACAGCCCCTCCCAGTTGTATCCCCCTTTCCGGTACTGGCTGGAATGGTGGCACTGATAGACGAAGATATCAGGGTCTATCCGCAGGGACGCCCCGGACAGCATCACGAACCACATGTCATAGTCGTGATCCAGGACCACCTTCTGGACGTTTTGGTTGTAGTCGATGGGATCCGGTATCACCTCCCAGCCTATGGTCTTGAAGGCCTGCGCGCAGGCCCTGGCCACCTCAGGGCGGACCGGGTCCACCGTGGCCGTTGCCGTAGTGATGCGCATGGGCGCAACCTGGCTCCCTGACTCGGGCTTTGCCCAGACCAAACCGGAGCCCATTAAGAGACCCCCGCCTATCGCCGCCCCGCCGGCCTTTAGGAAATCCCGGCGGCTCACTTTTCTTGCACTCATGATCACGCTCCTCCCTCCGGTCGAACTCGACCGCTTGATTGTGGACCCTCTCTTACCTTTTCCCATGCCCTTCAGACACCGGATTCGCCGCCGCCGCCTTGCGGGAACCCGGGGCATAAGGCCTCTCCACGTAGTCCAGGATCTCCTCCCGGCTCAAACCGGCCAACCCTAGCCGTTCCAAGGTCCTTCCACCGGCGAGGTAGTCCGTGTCATTGTAAATGGACGCGATTCGAACGATGCATTGAACGGCCGGCGTCTCCACTCCGGAGGTGCTTCCCAATTCCAGGAGCGGCACGAGGAGATAAGGGCAGTCCTCGCTCACATATCGGTCGCGGGGGCTCCGCGGCCCGTCATATCCGAATGAGCTGTGGATGGGGGAGTTCCGGGCGAAGTCGTATATGTTCTCGACCTCCAGGTTGTAGAAGATTCGGACGGTTTCGACGAAGGGCGCCAGGTGTAGTCCCAGCGCCCGGGCCACGGCCAGACGCTCGTCATCGATCGCCTGCTGGACTTTGGTCACTGACTCTGACATGCCCTCACGGTAGAAGTAGAACTCCCCCTTCCTGGACTCTGCAACACCCATATTGAGGACTGCGGTGGCGGGATGGACGATCATGTTCGCATTGGCAAGGCCGGCTGCGAGTACGTTCCGGAGGGGGATGCACTCCAGGCCCAACAGCTCGCTGATCATCCCGCGGACGTCGTCCAGCCCGGCGGCCGGGAGCGAGGCGACCTCAAAGCCCTTTTTCACGCCCAGCACAAAGACCTCCCCCGGCCCGGTGATCCGGCAAGCGTGAGGAATGCTGTTCGCCTCCACCAGGGTCGGGCGGTCGGTGCACCCGGCTTCCCTCATCATGCGCATGAGGACCAGCGATCCGAAGTTGCCCGGGAGCAGGACAATGGTGTGCCTGTCCCCCAAATTCGGGAGGAGCAGGCTGAAGAGCGGCTCCTGGGCGAAGGAGGGTACTATAACGAAGAGTATGTCCGCGAAGCCGGCCGCCTCCTTCATGTCCGAGGTCAAGGCCTCCAGCGGGGCGAAGCCGCTTGTTGCAGCGGCGATCTCCCTGCCGTTTCGCGTAATCCGCTCGACCGCTCTAATGCCCCTCGCCCTTCCAATACCTTGCAGGTTCTCAATAAAGTCAGGGTGCTCGTAGACCAGCACCCGATGCCCCATGGAGGCAAGAGAAAACGCCAAGGCATGCCCGCCGTTGCCCGCCCCCAGGACCGCGATTTTTTCACCCATCCCTGTGTTCTCCTCGCCTGACTCCGATCTCTCCGGGGAAAGGCCCCGGCCCCGGAAGGCTTTACTGTGTATCAAGTTCCGTGCCGCAGGATGGATCAATCGTTTAACCGGTCTTTCTTTCAGGGAAAAGCGTTCAGGACTCGACCGCAGGCGGGATTTTCACCGGGCTGGAGGCATGCCCCTTGGTGTATGCGCATTAAACAGAGACAGGAGTCGGATCGGCCTTTTTGATATCAATACCAATGACATACCAGGACGGACCAGCAACTTTACATGTCTTGAAATTAAACACCGCGGCGAGAGAGGTCCAAGGCGTACTTCTTGATTCTCTTGTACAAGGTGGCCCGGCTTATCCCCAGCATCAGTGCGGTGCGAGAGACGTTGAATTGAGTCTTTCGGAGGGTTTCCTGTATAGTCCGCCGTTCGGCCTCTTGAAGCAGCGCTCCGGAATCGGGGACCTCTGAGCGCTTTACAGCGGCCAAATGGCCGAAATGCCGGGGCTCTATCACCTGCCCTTCCACCAAGTTCACGGCGCGCTCCACCACGTTTTCCAGCTCGCGTACATTGCCGGGCCAGGAGTGCCCGGCCAAGAACCGCCTTGCCTCCTCGGAAAAGCGGATGCCCGGCTTTCTGAGGGTTTGGGTGCAGCGCCGGAGGACATGGCGTGCCAGGATGAAGAGGTCCTCCCCCCTGTCCCTCAACGGAGGGATGGTAATGGGTAAGACATTCAACCGGTAGAAGAGGTCTTCCCTGAAAGCGCCCTGATCAACCTTCTCGCCCAGGCCGGGCCGGCTTGCGGCGATGATACGAATGTCAACCGAAATCGGCTTGTGCTGGCCTATTCGAAACACCTCCCCGGACTGGAGGGCCCGGAGGAGCTTCACCTGCATGTCAGCAGGCATGTCTCCCACTTCGTCCAGGAACACGGTCCCCTTGTCCGCCAGCTCCAGCTTGCCGGGCCGTCCGCCTTTGGAAGCCCCGGTAAAAGCCCCTTCAATATACCCGAAAAGCTCGCTTTCCAAGAGCTCCCTGGGGATGGCCCCGCAGTTGATGGCCACGAAGGGATGGCCCCTGCGATCGCTCAAGTTGTGAATGGACTGGGCGAAGAGCTCCTTGCCGGTTCCGGTCTCACCCATTAGGAGAACGTTGGACCTGCCGGCGGCGGCCAGCATGGCCACCCTCTTGGCCTCCTGGATGGCCGGACTCGTACCCAAAATGTCCTCGAAGGTAAACCGGGCCTGGGAGCCCGCCATCCTGTCGATCAGCCTGCGGATGCGATGGATCTCGTCAAAGACGAAGATCATGCCCTCCATCCGCCCCTCCTGTGAAAGGACCGGCTTGGCCGTCACCATCAGATGAAGGCTTTTCCCCGGGCCCTTGACAAAGACCTCGCGGTCCGTGTACCCGAGCCCGCTCCGGGGAGTCTCCAGCCAGTCGCTCTCAGGCCCCAGGATTTCGGCCAGCGAGGCGCCTTCCAGCGGCTCGTCCCGATTCAGGATCTCTCTGCCGCGCTGGTTGACCTTGATGACCACCCCTGTCGCATCCACAGCCATCAGACCGCTGTCCACGGACTCTATGATTCCCTCCATTACCTTGTTGCGCAAGGCCAGTTCGCGGGAAGTCTTGGTGATGGTCATATGCTGCTCAATGGCCCGAGCCGCGGTTATCACCATCCCCAGTGTGTGCGGATGGACCTGGTCGGCGTCCCCCGATAGGGCGATCACCCCCAGAAATCCTCCGTCCTCCCCGAACACAGGGGACGCGGAGCAGGTCTTCTCCCGGCCCCGCCGGCTGAAGTGCTCCTCGGCGGTGATCTGGATCGGACGCTGCTCATGGAGGGCCAGGCTGATCGCGCTGGTTCCCACGTCCTTCTCGGTCCAGCGGGACCCGGGCACGCAATCGAATCCCATGAGCTCTTGGAGGCTCTCACCGTCCGCGTGGATGGCCATCAGATACCCGTCCCTGTCGATCACCCCCCCTATGAACCCAAGGCCTGTCACAAAACGATGCAGCTCCCGCATGTGATAGGAGGCCACATCCAGGTACCCGCGGTTGGCCTTGCGGCGCCGCTCGAGCTCCCCGGGGCTCAAACATGCCTGGCCCTCCAATCGGACCCTGGAGGGGTCCACTCCGTATTGCCGGGCCCGCTGGTGGGACTCGACCACCTCCCTTCGCAGAGCGGAACACTCCTCTCGGTCATTGTTCATGGCAAACACCTCCTGCCAGGCCCTAAACCTCTTCTCACCAGAGCGCCGCCCGCTCACACCGGCGACCACGGCCACCCGATCAAAACCGCCAGATCCATGGGCTCGCGGCCTGACCAACGCCCGGGCGCCTCAAACAGGACAAAAGAAGCCCATCCTATCAAAAACCAGGCAGCTTGAACTTCATGGTGACCTCGCCCGTCTCGGGGTCCAGGCGGATCATGCGGTCCTGATCGTCCGCTTCAGCGAGCTTTCGGCCGGTCGCCATCTCCATCAGGCCGCTTATGAAGGCCATGCCCGAGTTCAGGACCGCCTCCACTTTTTCCGCGGGCTGCCCGGCCAACGGCGAAACTCCCTCTTCAACCGCCCCGTGACCCCCGCCGGCTTCCGCCGGGGCCCCCGACTCTTCGGTCTCGTCGCCCGAAGCCGCGGGCGGCCCCTCATCCTCTTCTTCGCCAAGGGCCCGGGGGTTGAGGAAATGCGGCGTGTCCTCGGAAATGCTCTCGCCGGGTATGGCCTCATAGTCCAAGAGCTCCTCGCTCAGCTCCTCGCCCATCATCTTTCTAAGCTGGTAGAGCATCTCGTTTCGTCTCTCGCGGGAGAACTCCACCGTATCCACTCCGCCGTCGAACACACCCGTGAAGAGCTCGGTCTTCAGCTGAATCCCGGCCAGGATTTTTTCCTCTATGCTGTTCTTGGCGATCAGATTGACCACATTGACCTTCTTGCTGGCCTGCCCTATACGGTTTACCCTGCCGATCCGCTGGTTCAGCCGAGCCGGGTTCCAGGGCGGCTCGAAGTTGATCACGCAATCGGCGGCCTGGAGATTTAGCCCTGTACCCCCTGAGTCAGTGGACAAGAACACCTTGCACTCGGGGTTATGGGTGAACTCGTCGATCAGGGCCTGCCGCTTGTTGACCGGGACCTTGCCGCTCAGTTCCACAAAGGGGATGCCTTTTCTCGAGAGTCGCCGTGCGATCAGGTAGGTCATGGTGGTCCACTCGCTGAAGACCACGGTCTTGCGGCCGCCCTGGACCACGAGTTCGTCGAGGATGTCCTCGAGCTCCTCCAGCTTGGGAGAGATGTTGGTCTCACGGTCGATCAGGTAGGTGGAGTCGCACACGGAGCGCATCCTGAGGAGAAGCACCTGTATCCGGCGAACGTCCACCGGGGTGAGAAACTTCTTGTTCAGGATGGGCAACAGGGACTGCATGTAGCCGCCGTGGATCTCGGCCTGCTGCACTGTCAGGTCTATATAGTAGTTGTTTACGATCTCCTCGGGGAGATCGGAGAGGACCTCCTCCTTTTTCCGCCTCACTACGATATTCTTCAGCTTTTCGTGCAGGAGATCGAGGTTTCGGTAGCCCACGATCCGGTCCTTCTTGCGGCGGCTCAAGAGGAAGTGGTCCGCGGCAAAGCGCCATAGGGGCGAGAGCATGTATGGGTCAAGGAACTGGACAATGGAATAGACGTCCTCCAAGCGGTTTTCCAGCGGGGTGCCGGTCAGGACCAGGGCGTGCTTTCTGGGCAGGCGCTTGACCGCATCAGCCGTCTTGGTAGTGAAATTCTTTATGCGCTGGGCCTCGTCCAGGATTATCAAGTCCGGCTTGAACCGGGAGAGAACGAAACCGTCTCTCAGAACGGCCTCGTAATTGGTGATCTTGAACAGGCTGGGGTCTTCACGGTAGATGCGCTGCCTGGCCCTGGGGCTGCCGGCCACCACCACCGCGCTCTCGCCGGTGAACCGCTCCACCTCGCGCCTCCACTGCTCTTTTAGAGAGGCCAGGGTTATCACCAAGACGCGCTTGAAACCGAAGAGTTCTTTCTTGAGTATGGCCAGGGCTATACCCTGAAGGGTCTTACCCAGGCCCATCTCGTCGCCGATCAGGGCCGCCTTCCTGTAAAAGGCGAACCTTACGCCTTCTTCCTGGTACGGATAGAGTTTGGTCTTCAGTGCGGAAAGGGGAGGGAGCGGCTCCAAGGAGCGCTCCCTCACTTCCCGGTCCAAGAGGTGGGCATCCACCCTCCGGAGCACCTCTTCCCGTACGCATACCCTCTTGTAGGGGCCGGCCTCGGATAGGAATGAAACCATGTCCCCTAGATCCGCCCTGGAAAAGCGGCCTTCCAGGTCAAAATAGGCCTCAAGGACCGGCTGCAACTCGGCGGTCTCATCCGCCGGCCGCTCCGAGAAGAGCCGGGGGGCGCCGCTGACCGCATCCCAGTAGACATCCACAAAGGGGAACCGCTCCCCGTTCCGCCTGCCGGTGGCCCCCGCCCTGCGGAAGTGGTCGATCAAGAAGAAGAGATGCTTGCAGGTGCCCAGACCGTTGGTGTTGAAGTCCGGGCATGAGCAGTGGCCGCGGCCCTGCTCGGGGTCGTGCAGGGTGACCACGTACCGGCGGCCGTCCTTGCTCTCCAATAGATGGTCCCCTTTAAGCATTTCACCCGGGGTAACGGTGAAAGACTCGCTCTTGGCGCGGCTGCGGCGGTCCTCAAGGGCCTTTTCCCTTATTTCCTCCGGACTCAGGAAGTCCCCCTCCTTTTCAGCGTGAGTCACGCCCACCCCCTTTGAGCCAGTCTCCAGGCGGTCCAGGGCGTCCAGCATGACCGCCACCACATGCTTGCAACCTGCTCCGGGATAAGGGCAATCGCAGGTGTAGGCTACTCTCCCTTCCCGTATCTCGAGCTCACTGACATAGTCCCCATGGGCGCCGTCCACCTCATAAGAGAATCTACCGGCTTCGCAGTCGGCCTCCCGGCACACAAAGGCGCCGTACTCATATATTCTCCGCCCCCGGGCAAAAATCACCTCGGTATCGGCCACATTCCGCCGCACATAGTCCAGATCCACTCCCGCCATTGACAGCCCTCCTTTAATCCCGTCTCTTCCCGGGACAACACATACGGTTCATCGACCGGATATTCTTCCCACCAACCCCATCCCGAGTCAAGTCAAGCCCGTACCCGGGGAAGGGATAACCCTTCGGTGGCGGTCAATCTTAAGCATAGAACTGAGAGAATTTTGCTAAGGCTTGAGGGCCTTCCCGAGTTTGGAGGCTCGCGGCCGTCATGGCCGTGTATCTCCGGGGGTTGCAGATTCATTTACCTGAAGGCGTGCATCCACCGGTCGGTCGGATCATCGAATTGAACACTCCGCTTATCGAACTTGTCCGGACCGTAGGAACCACCGAGCCATTGCACAGTGCCCTCATACTCATCGTGATCAGGATTGGAGATGATCTCCAGGAGGCTGTAATATCCATACACGCCGCCGCAATCCTCCGGAGGACATGCCCGGCGGCCTCCGGTGCAGGCCGGGTAATCCTTTTCTCGCTCGCTGGGGAAGACCTTCTCCAAGGCCACGGAGTGCTCCCAACCGTCTCCAAAGTCGTACTCGTATGCAGCCTTGCGGTTCATCAGTGTGAATAACGCGGTTATGGGAACCCTCCACCCCGGGAGTACCTCGGAGACATCTCCAAACTCTTCTCCGTGTGGCATCCCCACAAGCATACGAGTCTTGGTCAGCGGATCCCTTATATCAAACTGGTGGAGATGATAATCGAGCCAGCCCATAGAGTCCTGGATTGCTACGTGGAGATCCCAGAACGAATATGTGCAAGGTACTTGGATTCTCCTCCAAATCGGAGGTTTTATCCCCTTGAGGGTAACTTTGAATTGAAGCACATGGTCGAATTTACCTCTCATAGCATTCCTCCTTCATTTATTATATCTTTTTTGACTAAAGGATAAGACCTGATAAATGCCGTAGGAGCATAATTGAGAGGCCTCTAATCAGCCGTATACGCGCAGGCCGATAATGGGGGCCATGGCGTCGAAATCTCTGTCGTTGTGTAGCAGTGACAGGTCTTGTTCCAGGGCGATCTGAGCAATCATGCAATCAAAGGTGCTTCGGATAGTCACGCCTTTATTTCTGCAGGTAAAATAAATGCGTGCTGCCTCCCCATAGGATTTTACCGGATCGGCGGGATGAAAAAAGCGCTGGGTGGACAGATAATCTTTGAGCAGGGCATATTCTTTCTCCGACTGGGCGCCCTGCAATACTTCCTGGTAAATTACGGAAGAAATGCCAAACGGGACCTCATGGGCCAAGACTTCCCTGAACCGGGCAACAGGTCTGCTGTCAACCCCCTTGAAAAAATCGATCAATACCGACGTATCAACGAAAATCATGACCCCTGGCGAAGGCTCTTGTAGTCATAGCCGTCCCTGAATTCAATGCCCCCCTCCAGCTCCAAAAGGTTTTTCCGCCTCCTGGACCTGACGTACTCCTCTAGGGCAGCGGCAATCAATTCCTTCCTGGTCCTTGCGCCGCTGAGCTTCATGGCCTCTTGCAGCAGCTCATCATCAATGACAATATTTGTCCGCATAACACACCTCTTTATACCCCTAAGAATACATATGGACATACACGTTGTCAAGCACAGCTGTTTCCTCTGTAGGCTCCGGAGTTTTTACAACTATACAGAATGGATAACCGCTCGGTTTCCCGGGCCGGGTAACCAACAAGCCTCAAAGTTCACCTGAAGTCCACAAACCCGCAGGTCATTGTGCTAGCCTTGGAAGAAATTGCTCATTTCTGCCCTGGAAACTCGATAGTGCCGAGAACTCATTTATGGACGGGCACTCACTAGGAGCCTCCTGGGACAAGGTGTCCAGGCCCTCCCTGAGCTCCCTTCGGCTGGCCTCCAACTCCCTGCCCAGGTCCTCGGCCTTCCGCCTCCTCTCCCGGAGCTCGGAGTACCGCTCTCTGATCCCCTCCTGGTCTTGGACCCAGGCGCGCATCTCTCTGGGCCTGAGAGGCGAGATCCCGGCAGGCACCCAGAGCCCCTCCCAGGAAGCCAGAATCTCTTCCTTTTCCGCCTCCGCGGCCTCCAGCTTCGCCTTGACCCGCTCCAGCCGGTCGCCCCCGGCCTCCTTGTCGGAAATGAGCTTGGCCTTCCTAGCCACCCGCTCGGCCTCGCGCCTCAGCCGGTCGGCCAGGTCGTCCACCCGCCGGACCCTACCCTCATAGGCCTCGGCCGGGTTCCCTGAGGACTTCCCGCCCTCCGGGGCCGCATTACCTTCCAGCAGCCTCCGCACCACTGACCAGGTCTCTTCCCTCAGCCTTCGAGCCTCGTAGAGGTCCTCCTCCGAAGGGACCTCGCCCTCGAGCTCCAGCTCGTCCAGCCTCCGCCCGGACTCCGCCAAGGCCTCTTCAAGCCCCATGCATTCGTCTCTCAGGCCGGAGATCTCTCTTTCGGCCCGCTCCAGGCGCTGATCAAACCCGTCCATGGCCGCCTTGGAAGGCAGGGGCAACCGCTCCAGATCCTCCAGGCCGCCCCGCCACAAGGTCTGTCTTTGGAGGGCGGTCTCCAGGGAGCGGAGGGAGATCTCTATCCCGGCAAGCTCCTCATGGTAATGACCCTCCAGGGCCGAGGTCTTGGAGGCCCTATCCAGTGCGAGCTCCAGCCGTGTTACGTCCGCCGGGGTCCTGGATGCGACCAGCTCCTCTTCCACGGCCTCCAGGCGCGCTGCCGCCCTGGAGACCGAGGTCCGGGCGCTCTCCAGGCGCTCCATTATGCGCTCATACTCCTTGCCGAGCTCTTGTATCCCGACCCTCTCCTGCTTCTTGAGTTTTAGGCCCCCCGCCTGATCCAGGTCCAGGTCGTCGCGGAGCCCGGACAGCATGTCCCTTGCCTCGGCCCTCAGGATGTCCCTGGTTGTCCGGAGGTCGCGCCTGTCCTTGGCGGCCTTCTGGATGCTCCCCAGCTCCTTGTAGCAGTCCTCGATCAGCTCGGCCCGAGAGAGCAGCGCCTGGTCGACCCGGAGCCGCTCCATGCCCTGAACGGTCTCCTCGAGGTCCTTAGCCACCTGGTCCCGGGTGCTCTCGGCCACCCGGAGCTCAGCCAGGGCTTGATGCCTCCGATCCGCGAAATCTTCGGGCAGGAGTACGGCCCCTGAACAGGACCTCAGCTCCTCCAGGCGCTCCTTGCGCTTTGATATGAGGGGAAGGGCGTCCCGTATTCGCTCCAGGCGGTTCCGCTCGGCTTCTTTGCCGCCAAGTTCCTTGTCCAACGCTTCTCTACGATCAAGGGCCTCTCGAAGCCCGGCCTCGTGCCGCTCCCACTCCTGACCCGGCAGCTCCGCCTCTCGTATGAGCTTTCGCTTCTCTTTGAGCTCTGAGATCGCCCTGTTTATCTCCCTGGTGGAGGCGGCCGGGGTGAAAAGGGCCTCGGCCTCGG
The DNA here is from genome assembly GCA_964647905.1 of uncultured Desulfobacterales bacterium. Classification (GTDB taxonomy): domain Bacteria; phylum Desulfobacterota; class DSM-4660; order Desulfatiglandales; family HGW-15; genus CAZYJR01. The sequence continues at coordinate 39,747 of CAZYJR010000014.1, forward strand.
ACTGGAGCTCCGCCTGGACCTTTCGAAGGCCGGAGATGCCCGCACCGGCGGCAAAAAGGGCCCGGCCCACGTCTCCTCCCCCGCGAATTATCTCCTCCCCGCCGCGCACCAGGCCCGCGTGGCCAATCCCGAATACGGTGGCGAAGACGTCCTCGCCTATCCCGCCCATGAAATCTTGAAACCACCCCTCGTCCACCGGAGTGTCGTCCCCGGTGTAACGAAGGGTGTTGGCATTACCTTTTCTGCGTATCACATGGATGGTGCCGCCGTCGCTGTGTCTCAGAACCGCGCCTATCCGCATCTTTTTGTAGGGGTGGATGAAGTCGTCGGACGACCGGGCGGGGATGCCGTAGAGCATTTGGCGGAGGGCCCTCAGGGCGGAGCTCTTGCCCGCCTCGTTGAGGCCGTAGAGGAGATGCAGGCCTTCTTTACCCGCGCTCAAGTCCAGGCTGAGGTCGGTGAAGGGCCCGAAGGCCAGGAGATCGAGCCTCAGGATCTTCATCGCCCGCCCTCTTCCTTGATCAGGCGCTTTACAAGCATGGGCCTTACCCGCTCCAAGATTCCGCGGATCCAATCCGGATCACCGAGCCGAGAGGCTCCCCCCTCCTGCTTCAGCTCACGGGGGAGCTTTCGATCGAGGTCCTCCAGGACTCGGCCCAGGGCTTTGAGCTCTTCGGGGTCGGAGGCCAGCTCGTCCATGGTATCCAGGAGCTCGCGGACCGGGCCGCTGCCGGCCCAGGCTGAGCCCGGATCCAGCGGGGGGGCGGTCCGGACCTTCACCTTCTCCACGTACACCCTGCCCCCGCCCGCATCCAGGACCGCGGCACGGATCTCCTCGGTCCATCGGTCGGTATCGGACGCCAGTTCGTCATGGGCCCCGGATTCACCGGTGATCTCCACCCGAACGGCTAGAGGAAGGCTTGGATTCTCTCCCAAGAGCCCCTCGAGATGCTCAATCACCAAGTCCACCACCCCGTAGCCGTCGCCGGCCCCTGATGCGTCGATTTTCAGGATGAACCAGCGGGCCACATCAAGCGTCCTGAAATCCGCTCTTGCCCGGCCGTGCTGATCCACCTCCACCAGCATGCACCCCTTTGGACCGCTCTCTCCGGGGTGACGGCCCTGGGCGTTTCCGGGGAATACCACGGGCGGATCATGGTGCAGGATCTCCCGCTGGTGTACATGCCCCAGGGCCCAGTACTCATAACCCTTGGAAAGGAGCCCTTGCATCGTGCAAGGGGCGTAGGGCTCGTGGCCTTCCCGCCCGGTGGCGCAGGTATGGAGCAGCCCTATATTGAAGCGGCCCTCTGCCCGCTCCGGATAGCCGGCCGAGAGATCCCGCCTGACAGAAGGGGAGGCGAAGCTCTGCCCGTGGATCGCCACGTCCGGGTCGCTCAACAGGAAGGTCTGCGGCTCATCCGCAGGGAAGAGCTCCACCCCCTCTGGCAGCCTGAGCGTCTTGGTGATCCTGCTCGCCGCATCGTGGTTGCCCGCGATGATGAACACCCGTATGCCGGCCTCCCTGAGCCTTCTAACCTGTGAGATGAAGAAGAGCCCGGTGTTATAGTCCTTCCAATCCCCATCGTAGAGGTCCCCGGCTATCAGCACGAAGGCGGCCTGCTCGGAGACGGCCAGGCCCACCAGGTTCTCCAGGGCCCGGCGGGTGGCACCCCGGAGCTCCTCCACCGGGGCCCCTTCGTACTCCTCCAGCCCGCGCATGGGGCTGTCCAGATGAAGATCCGCTGCATGAAGGAACTTGAACTCCGAAGGCGGCATGCTCAATTATCCTCCATTCCACTGAAACCGTACTCGATGGATCGATTCATTGATCACCCACAGCCCGGCCGAGGCGGGCCGAATCACGTGCGGGCTGCCTGGAAAAGCCCTTGAATTCCCCCTCCCAGACAGGGTCCATGGTCCTTTTCAGCTCCTCGTCATATGCGGACAGGCCCTCGTGATAGGCCCTGTCCTCCATTGCCTCGGCGGCAAAGTCGTCCGAGGGGCGAACCCCCGAATACCCCTCCAGGATTCCTTGTACCACTTCGTGGTGGTCCCTGATGGGGCATGGGAGGATCAGATTGCCTTTTTCCGCGCTCGACCTCTTGTAGGCGTAGCGGTCCTGCCAGTCCCTGATGCTCTTGAAGTAGTTCGAATACAGGATGTCATCGAGGCTTCCTCCCCTTTCGTAGACCTCCAGGACATTGTCACGGTGGTAGGGTATGAACACGCAGGGCATGACGTTTCCGTTCCAGTCAATGTAGAGGTACCCCCCGTTCCTGCCCGCGGCCAGGCACCCGTCCGTCATCACCCCCTGGTTCCAGAAGTCAATGTAATTGTATCCACCCTCCTTGATGGCCCATACATTCCTCCTGAACATCTCGAGCCTCTCTTCCGGGTTCACCATATCTTTCAGGGTATAGCCCCGGCCGATGGGCATGTACTGAAACAGCCAGCCGTAGAAGACCCCCTGCTCATCAAAACAGAACCTCAGAAAATCTCTGCTGGTGACCTCGTCCCAATTGTCCCGCGTCGCTTCCACGGAGATGCCGAAGGGGACCCCGGCCTCCCTCAGGAGCTCGAAGGCTTGGAGGATCTTCCTGAAGGTCCCCTTGCCGCGCCTCCGGTCGGTCTTTTCCTCGAAGCCCTCCAGGGAGACGGCCGGCGTGATATTGCCGGCCTCTGCCATCCGTTCGGCCAGGGAGCGGTCGATCAGGGTTCCGTTGGTATACACCATGAAGAAGTTGTCATAGTTTTCCCGGGCAAGGTCCAACAGGCCCTTGCCATTGGAATCCCACAAAAAGGGCTCCCCTCCGGAGACCACGGTAAAGCGTGAATGCCAAAGGGCCGTCTTCTCCCTGACGATCCTGTGGGCGACATCATAGGGCAACGAGTTACCGGTACCGGCCGCGCTCCCTGCGTAGCATCCGGGACAGCTCAGGTTGCACCGGCGGGTGGGGCTCAGCACGATGAAGCTCGGATAGACCGACTCCTCCTTGTTCAGCTCCGACCTAAACTCTCTATGGGAGATGTCCTCCACGAATACGTTCCTCACGAATACCTTGACCATCCTGCGAAACACCGCCGGGCTCATCATGCCGCTCCGCAGGTGATGTTCAGTAGTCCTCATGAGGTTCTTGACAAAGTGAAACTTGAGCTCCTGGGCCGGCCTCAGGGAGTCCTTCTCCTCTTCCACGATGGCCGTCCACAGCCTCTCCTCGGCCTTCTTGACCAGGAAGCTCATGACAGGTTTCTTGTCGGCTATCCACACCACCAAGTCGATGAATCTGCTCCATGCCTCAGTGGTTGCAGCCTTGCCTTTCATGGTCTCACCCCCTCTCGGTTTTTTCTTCGGACTTGAGCGCCATGTCCCTGGCACATACGGCGGCCCCCAAGGCACCCACCAGCTGCGGCTCCTCGGGGACGTTTACCGGCAGCCGGAAGAGCTCCTTTAGCGCCTCCACCATCCCCTGGTTCTTGGCCACTCCCCCGCTGAAGGTGATCTCGGGCCTGACCCTCAACCTCCGGCTCATCCCGAACACCCGCCTGGCTATGGATTCGTGAAGCCCGCGGATTATTTCCTCGGGCTTGCGACCCTCGGCGATCAGCGAGATCACCTCTGACTCGGCGAACACCGTACACATGCTGCTTATGGGCACCCCTTTGCCCGCCTCGAGTGACCGCCCGCCCATGTCCCCGAGCTCCGTCTCCAGGGCCGCGGCCATCACCTCCAGGAACCTCCCGGTCCCGGCGGCGCACTTGTCGTTCATCGCGAAGTCGGTGACCTTTCCCGACTCATCCAGGGTGATCACCTTGCTGTCCTGCCCGCCGATGTCCACCACCGTCCTGGTGCCCGGAAAGAGGCGGCGAGCGCCCTTGGCATGGCACGTGATCTCCGTCACCTCGCGGTCGGCGAAAGGCACCCTGATTCGCCCGTATCCGGTGGCGACCGCCATGACGATGCGGCCCTCGTCAACCCCCGCTTCCACGAGCGCCTGCGCCATGCACCTTCGGGCCGTCTCCCTGGGATTGGATCCGGTCCCGGCTATGGAATGCCCCAGGACTCCTCCGTGTTCATCCAGCAGGAGGGCCTCGGAGGAGAGGGATCCCACATCAATTCCCGCGTAGATTCCACCGGCCATGACTACCTCTGCATCTCCAGCATCGCCTGCAGCCTGATCCTTGTCTGCCCCGGGGAGTAATTATCAGGATCGGCGCCGTCGCCATAAAGTACTATATACGGAACACCCCTTTTTTTCAGCCGATCACCAATAACACCCGCACCCCCGCAGGACTGCCTGCACCCCCAGTGGGAAAAATGGATTACACCATCAATATGGTAATCCTCCACCATCTTCTCAACCGCCTCCGCCCTCCTCTCCAGCGGGCCGGACCAGACGTTGGAGACAATCTTGTCAGCCAGGCTCTCCAGGGGGCTCCAGGGATCCGGCTCGGGCCAATAGACATAGTTCGCCTCTTCGAATGCGACAGCCGCTCCTCCTTGCCCCAGCATCTCGAAGATATCATTCGGGTAGTAGGGGCGGATATGATGGAGCCAGAGCAGCCGGCTGCTTTCCCGGGGCAGGTATCCGCGTCCCTCCGCGGCTCTCGCCTCCACCCGGCGGCAGATGGCCTGGAAGAACTTGACCCCCCAAAGGGAGCCGGGGGCATAGAAATTCATTCCCGCCAGATAGCTGAGCGCCTCGCTGCCCGGGAAAGGCGCAGGAGAGGAGCGGCGCAAGCGGTTTATCCTCACCATTAGCTCCCGGGCCCGGGAGGAGAGGCTGAGGACTTTGACAAAATCACGGGGGGCCGCATGCAGTCCAAGGAATCTTGAAGCTTCCTGCAGAAGGACCCGGAGCTGGCCCACAATATAATCCCGGGCGCCCTGGTCGCGGTCGTACGGGGGATCAAGGAAAAGGTGAGGGCATCCATACATCCCGGACAAGTAATTGAAGAACTTGTTCGAGCCTTCGCAGAGCTGGGACGAAGATATGATCAGGTCGGGCCTGGGAAGGTATCCGCCCAGGGCCAACCCAAGGGCGCAGCGGTAGAATGAGCAGAGGTCGCCGGAAAGATGGGTGCGGCTCTCGGCGATCGCCTGCCTGCTCCTACCCAGGTGGGCGACCACGGCCGAGGTGATCTCCGGCATGAATGGGACCGCCCCGAGACCGTAGGCGATCTCCACAGGTGTAAAGGCGCTCATCCAGACGACCGGCTCCTTGCGGGAGTAAGCCCTGCCCGTGATATCAAGGAGAAACCGCATCCATATCTTGAACGCCTCGTTGTCCTCCCTGAGAGTCGCCGCGTCCAGAAAGGGACGTAGCAGGCGGTAGGCCCAGGGGTTCCGGACCAACTTCCCCAGCACCCTCTCATTTGTCCGCTCGGCCTTCATTCCCCTCCAGCATCTCCAGAAACGCCTGGATCCGGGTCCTAATTCCACCGCCCGGATCATCCCTCCACTCGCCTTCGATGATAAGGACAGGCACTCCGAGGCCTTCCAGGGCGGTTCTCAGGGCCGGGGCCTCGTATAGGTAGGGATCGCAAAACTTGAGGGAATGGAAGATAATCCCCCTGGCCCCGCTCCTCGAGATCTCACCCCTTATGTAGTCCATCCTGCGCGCCGAGTCCCACATCCTGGCGCAGGGGGCCTTGTGCAGATAGGCCTCGCTCAGGACCGCCAGCGGATCCCCGGCAACAGGGATTTGGGGGCGGAAACGTCCGGCGGTACAAAGGTCGGCCGCCACCACCTCGCCCCCCGAATCCTCTAAGAGCCGCACCAAGCCGTCCCCGCATATAGGAGACCCTGAGACCATGACCTTGACACCCTTAGGCGGCTTGCTCGATCCTGCCTCCAGCTCTGAGACCACCGCCCCCAGGGCCCGGTTGAATTCCCGCCTTGGGACGCCGCAGCCTGAATTCACGATATGAAGAATATCGCTGCGCCGCAAGGGCGGATCTCCCCGGCCCTGGAGCTCCAGGAGGCGGCTGCACAGAAACCCGGTCCGGTTGGCCTCTTCGATGGCCTGAAACAGGCGCTCGCCTGTGACCTCCACTCGATAAAACTCCTCTACGGCCCTTGCCAGCCTCTCCAGTCTTCCCCTGAAATAGTATAGAGCAGAGGGCCCTAAGACGCGGGGGAGGTCAAGCATGAAAGAAAACCCGGACCCGTGGTAATACCGCCATGCATCGTATACCCGCCTCATCCCGTCGCACGTGTTGACCATGACGATCCCGGTAAGCGACGAGAGTTCTCCGCTAACGGCTCTTCCCAGGGAGGCCTTTATCAGGGGGCAGAAGTTTGGATCCAGATACGCATCCCCGCCGGCCGGAGTCGGCTCGGGCATGATCCGCCTGGGCGTAAGCCCCGCCGCCTCCAGGATCTCCACCGGCAGGTAGGTGCAAGTCCAGCCCACTTCCCGAGATACCTGCCTCGATTCATCGAGCGCCAGCTTCTCTTTCCAGTACGACACGGAAACCGCCACGATATCCTCCGGAGATAGTGTAAGTCCATGCTATCACGAGCGACTTTCATGTCAAACTGAATATAAGTATAAAGGCTCGCTTGACAATCCTGGTCCAAACGCAGCATACTAAGCTGGACTCTCAAGTTTACTAGACTGAGACTTAAAAACCAACTCTGATGTCAATTGAATCAGGAGGCTTGGTATGGAAGAGCACTGGCTGTTGGATTACAAGAGGGTACTAGCGGTTGACGATGAGCAGGATATATTGGTATCGCTGAAAGATCTCCTCCCAATGTGTGAGGTGGTGACGGCTCAAGGCTTCGATAAGGCAAAGGAGCTTCTTGAAAATGAATATTTTGATATAGCCATTCTGGATATTATGGGAGTCGATGGATATCAGTTATTGGAAATCGCCAAGAAGAGAAATGTAATCCCGGTAATGCTTACAGCACATGCCCTTACTCCCGAAGATCTGGAAAAATCCTATGCAAGAGGTACAGCCTCCTACATCCCCAAAGAGAGGATTTCAGACATAGCGACCTACCTGAATGACATCCTGGAGGCCGAGGAAAAAGGGAAAAGCCCCTGGTGGCGATGGCTGGACCGCCTCGAGGCATATTTCAACAAGCGATTCGGATCGGATTGGAAAAGAGAGGAAAGCACGCTCCTCAAGGACCTTAAGTAGTGTCCATCCATAAATGAGTTCTAGGCACTAGCGAGTTTCCAGGGCAGAAATGAGCAATTTCTTCCAAGGTCAAGGAGATCAAGGGGTTGGGAGGAGGCGTACTGGAGTACCTCGCACGACCAACCCTGCAGACCGACGCCGAGATTGGTAGAAAGGGCCACTTCTGGACGGAAACTAAGTAGCGAGCCGCCTGATCCCGGGAATCGCGCCCTGTTGGGAATGAGAGGACTCCTTGATATTCGCGGCCCTCGGAGCGCACCGGTTAGTGATAGGTGCGGAGTGCGTGCCCTTGGGCTCGGCCGCTCCCAGTGCGGCCCCAAACTCCCGGGGGAAAGGGAGCGGCGCCCGGCCGAGCTACCTGGACTGGTCCCGGATGCCGAGAAGCCTCAAGGCGGCCGCCTCCAGGCGCTCCTGAAAGCCTTCACCGGAGCCGGCCAGGCTGTCGGCAAAGCCGTTCAATTCCAAACGCTCCGCGGCGGGAAGCCAGGAAAAGGCGCGTGTCCATTCCTCCTCCAGGGTCTTCGCCAGATCCTCGGACGCCCGCTTCACGGCCGCAACCGAGGCCAGGGTCTTGAGATAGAGGGAGAGCGCGAGCCTCCTGCCGGCCGGGGAGGGGGAAAGCTTGCCCCAGATTTCTCTCTCCCGCCTTACATCCTCCAAGTCGTGCCGGATAAGCGCAGCCTGCCCCTCGGAGAGCCCGAGCCCTCCAAGCCACTCCGCCACTTCCGCGTCCTTGACCGCGATGGAGAGGAGATACACATACTGCTGCAGCAGGGGGAAATCCATACCCGAGGCCCGGGCTGCATCCTGTAATCTGGTGGTGAACCTAAACGCGTAGAATTCAGGGGAGCCGTGAAGGAACGCATGGGCCGCCTCGTGCTGGAGCGCCCCGCGGATCACGGTCTCGGGGAGCCCTTTTACGCGCTCCCTGCAGACGTGTATCCTCGGACCCCCGGCCCAGGCTTCATGAACCGCCAGAAAATCCTCCTCCCCTTCCGTGGAGACGCCCAGCCTCTGCTTTTCCTCCTGCAGGAAGCCGATCATGGAATCCATCGACTCCCAGACCCTGACCTCCATTTCGGGAGGCTCCTCTTGCGCCCTCTCCAGGACCGAGTCCACGGTCCGGCGCACCTGCGCCATGAACTCCTCCGGCACCCGGCCCTCGGCTGCAACCTTGACCTTGTCTCCCATAAAGGCCGCCCATCAAGAATCCTTCAACCGCTGTTCATACCCTACCTCATCCCGCCCCGGCCGACAATGGAGACGAATCCCGGCGGCATAGCGCCTCCATAGGAGACCATTCCCTGAGCGGATCCCCAAGAAAGTGCCCTCCACGAAGAGCGAGCCGGACGACTCAGGACCGCGGGCGGGCGAATTACCAGTTCGGGGGGGTGTTAACGATTATTATGACGCTCTCGGACTCACCGGGGTTGTGCCAGCTGTGGAGGGTTTCACTGCGGTATTGCATGAGGTCTCCTTCCTCCAAGTGGTATTCTTGATCGTTCAACCGAAAGACAGCCTCTCCGAGTATGACATACACCAGCTCTTCCCCGACGTGGCTCATGGGCATCTTGCGCCCCTCTCCCGGGGGGTTACGGTACAAGGTGGCCTGGAGGTTGCTGCTGCTCTTTCGGACGAGGGACTCGCAGTGCGCCGAGGAGCCCTCCACCTTGAGCGGCATGCCCTTCCCCTTCCTGGTCACGGTTCCCAGGCGCTGCCCGTCTTCCACCTCGAACAGGCGCACCATGCTGATTTCCAGGAAGGAGGTTATCTTCTTGAGATTTTCCACCGAGATGTTTGCCTTGCCGCCCTCGAGCTGGCTCAGGAAACTGACGCTCAGCTCGGTGGCCGATGCCAGTTTTTCGAGCGAGATCCTCTTTTCCTTTCTCACCCGGCGTATGCCTGCACCAAGGCCAAAGGTCCCAGCCCCCCCGTCCTGCTTCATGACCCGCATCTCCCTAAGCACTTGATCCGATCGTTTCAAAGGCCCCTTCCGTCAAGCCGAGCAATGCTCGAGCCCCTCAGCGGGGAAAGGGATCTCGCCCCAAGACTGGATACCCGCATTTACCACGAATACTTAAAATAGTAAAAGCTGATTGAACACTATACTCTCTCATGGTAGAGTTTCACTCGAGTTCGGTCAACAACCCCGGCGACGGTACACAAACCACTCTCAACCCTATCAAGGAGGTTCCTCATGAAGATCAAAAGACCGGTAATATGGCTTGTTTCATTGCTGGCGGCGTGTACACTCGCTTTTCCGGCCGTCGCCGCCGACGAACCCATAGTGATGAAGTTCGGCCTTGCAGCGCCCGACATAAACCCGAGCTTTTGGGCCACTCATTACAATATGTTCAAGTATGAAGTGGAAAGGCAGTCAAACGGCAGACTCAAGGTGGAGTTGATCTGGGGAGGGGCTCTGGGAAGCCCGGCTGACCGGATGAAACAGGTCATGATGGGGCAGATTCAAGGCGCTGATACGGCTGAAGGCCCCATTGCACAGGTCTTCAAGCCCGTTCAGGTGCTCTCCATTCCCTATCTGTTTGAAGACGTCCACCAGGCCTGGAGGGTCTATGACGGCCCTTTCATTGATAAACTCAACGAAGAGATGCGCGAGAAGACCGGGCTGCGCGTGCTCCACTGGTGGGAATCGGGAGGATTCAAGCAGTGGACCAATTCCAGTAGACCAATAAGGAAGCCCGAGGACATGAAGGGGCTCAAAATGAGAGTCATGCCGTCTCCCATCTTCCAGAAATTGGTCTCCAGCCTGGGGGGATCACCGACGCCGATAAGCTTCGGGGAGCTTTACGGGGCCTTGAAGAACAAGACGGTGGACGGCCAGAACAACGCATTGTCTCTTGTCCATCTCTTCAAGTATTACCAGGTGCAGAAGTACGTGACCATCGACAATCATGTCTACGCCGTATCCTCGATGCTTATCAACGACAAATTCTACCGCTCCCTGCCTGAAGAACTCAGGCAGGTGATAGATAAGGCGCAGAAGATCGCCCTCTCCGTCAACCGGGGCGTCTCCGGTTACACGAATCACATGGCTATCGAAGGCTTGAAAAATGAGGGCATGGAGATCCACGAGCTAACGGAATCGGAAAGGGCGGAGTTCAAGGCCGAGGCCCAGGCCCCGGTGGTTGAATGGCTCCGGGATGAAGTGGGCGATGAGTGGGTGGATGGGATGATGGACGCCGCCAGAGCCGCCAGATAGGGGCCCCGGAGGGAGCATGCAGCAGGGAAGATTACCCCGGCGCATCGAATCCATCGGGACAGGGCTGTGTGTGCTTCTCCTGGTGCTTATGAGCGCTGTGGTAGTGATCCAGGTCTTTTCGAGATACGTCCTCAACCATTCCTTTGTTTGGGCGGAGGAACTGGTCAGATACCTGATGATATGGATGGTCATGCTGGGGGCGGCCCTGGTCCAATCCAGGAACGAGCATATTCGCATTGATTTTTTTCCCAGGCTGGCGGGTCCCAGGGGAAGGCCGGCTCTCGAGACCCTATTCCGCGGCTGCACCCTGCTCTTCCTGACCATCATCACGGTCAAAGGAGTGGAGGCCGCCTACTTCAACAGGATGTTCGAGAGCTCGGGCTTGAGAATCAGCATGCTGTGGCCGACGCTGGCAGTCCCGGTGGGAGGATTGTTGATCGGTATCTACACGGCCTTGGGTCTAATAAGAGATCTCCGCCGTCTGCTTCTCAGACCCAGGCACCGGCTCGAGGATATGGATATGAGCTCCGCCCCGGGCGGACCCGAAACCGCCCGCACTCGAGAGGAATAACCCGTGCCGCTGAGCGTGATGATTCTCATCTTCGTGGTCATGCTCATTGCAGGAATGCCCGTAGCATTTGTGATGGGATTCTCTGCCTGTCTTTATCTCCTTTTCTCTCCCGAGGCCTCGTTCCTGGATATGGCCCCGCAGCGACTATTCTCCGGGATGGACTCATTCGTGCTGATGTGCATTCCCTTCTTCATACTCGCCGGCGAGATCATGACCCGAGGAAGGATAGCGGACAGGATAGTGGACTTCGCTAACTTGGTCGTGGGGCGCTTCCGTGGAGGACTGGCCCATGTCAACATCATGGCTTCCATGCTCTTTGCAGGCATCACGGGAGTCGCGCTGGGCGATATAGCGGCGCTGGGCTCGATATTCATCCCTGCTATGAAAAAGCAGGGGTACCCGAGTGACTTCTCGGCGGCGGTGACCGCCTCTTCTTCCATCATCGGCCCCATCATCCCTCCGTCCATGATCATAGTGATCTATGGAGCGGTTACCTCTGTGTCCATAGGAGCGCTATTCGCAGCAGCCATAGTGCCGGGCGTGCTCATGGGCCTCTCCCAGATGGGAATCGTGGCGCTGACGGCAAAACGGCGCGGCTACCCCAAGGTCACCATAACGCTCACCCCGAGGAAGCTCTTCATGGGCACCAAGGATGCCTTGGTCCCCCTGATGATGCCTGCTATTATCCTCTTCGGCATCCTATCCGGAATCTTTACCCCGACTGAGGCGGCAGGTGTAGCGGTTTTATATGCCTTTGTTGTGGCAACCTTCCTCTATCGCTCTTTGAAATGGTCAGACTACCTCCCGGTTTTCAGTACGGCTGTCTACTTCTCAGCCAAGTTGTTGATCATTGTAGGCTGCGGCTCAATCCTGGCATGGATCTTCGGAATTGAAAACGTACCGGAAAAGATCAAGATGCTCTTTTATTCAATCAGTGAAAACAAGTACATGCTGCTTATAATGATCAACATATTCCTCATTGTATTAGGAATGTGGCTGGATCCTTCTGCATCCATAATCTTGTTCGCTCCCATGCTGACTCCTTTGGCCGCTGATTTGGGATTGGATCCGGTCCACTTCGGCATCCTAATGATTGTAAACCTGAACATCGGTCTTTTAACCCCGCCTTTGGCCGTATGCCTGTTTGCCGCTTCGGATATATCACGAGACCCTGTAGATCGAATTATTATCTCGGTTTTGCCTTTTCTGTTGGCATCGATGTTTTCCTTGGCCTTGATCACCTATGTGCCCGCTTTCACCATGACCCTGCCCGAGTGGTTAGGGTTGCTTTAGTCTGGGGGTGTCCTGTTATGAGTGTGGGTGATTCTCTTTCATACACGGTGAGCACCGAGGTCTCCGTGCCGGCCCGTGAAGCCTTCGATTACTTGTCGGACCCGCTTCAGATAGGCCGCTGGGCCCTGGGTTGCCTCGATACCCGGCCAACCGAGAAGACAGGCCTTTTCAAGGGGACATCCATCTTCGACGGATCCGAGGCGTGGGTTCGAGTGGAGACCGACCCCAAGAGGCTTCTGATCGACTACCACGTGGGGGACAGTGAAACCCAACTCCCTCGCATCTCGACCCGGATAATGCCGGGGGGGCTTTGCAACCGGGATCGCGGCCGTTGCATCGTGACCATGACGGCCTGGCGGCCCGGGGATATGGACGATCCGCGTTGGCTGCGTTTGTGCGCCACGCATGAGACGGAGATATTCATTATCAGAGAGCACTTGGAGCACAGTGGAAAAGGCCTTTTCTCGAAGTAGCAAAGACCCGTTGATGTGCATGCCCGAGGAACAGTACCATGGCTTTGCCATGCCGAAGGAATTTGAGGAGGACGGAGGATGTATAGTCTCAAGGTGACCGTGGAGCGCATCGAGGGTTACTGCAACCAGCCCATGCTGGTCGGCGACGGCTTCGTGGTGGAAGGCGGCCGCATCAGGATCCCCGAAGGGAAGCATGTATGCATGTACGCGCTCCAGAGCATGATGCCTATCTTCCCTTTGCTTCAACGATCGGGTGGAGGAGAGAAGGGGGACTGGACCAACAAGGTGGATCAGTTCTGTTGCCCCGACCCCAGGGGCAAGGTACACTACCGGATAGAGAGGATGGAGAAGACATGATCGTGGTCCATGCAGAAAAGTGCTCCGGATGCCGGCGCTGCGAGGTCAACTGCTCATTCTTCCATTCAGGTTGCGTGGGGCGAAGCCGGGCGCGGGTCAAGGTGGTCAAGATCGAGGACTTGGGCCTCGACTACCCGGTGGTATGCCCCCAGTGCAAGGAGCGTTACTGCACCCGATGCCCCGAGTCCGCGCTGGAGATCGGGCCGTTGGGGCAGATAGTGGCATCGCCCACTCTGTGCACGGCCTGCGGCACCTGCCAGACACTTTGCCCTATAGGCGCCATCGAGCTCTACGAGGACATCCCTTACGTGTGCGACCTTTGCGGAGGCGATCCCAGGTGCGTGGCGCAGTGCAACATGGGGGCCGTTGAGTATCGACCCGGGGAAGGAGGCTCCTTGAGCCTCAAGGAATACAAGGCGGGGGCCAAGGGTATGAGCGCGGAGGAAAAGCGGGTGCGCTTCGTACTCGACCGGGCCGGGGATCTCTTGGATTCATGGAAACACTCTTCCGAAGCGGGAGGATGAGACATGCTCCATGGTTACGGAGGACATATACTGCGCGTTGACCTGGGACGGGGATCGGCGGTAAGGGAAAAGAGCGATCCTGATTACTTGAAAAAAGCCATAGGCGGGAGAGGTCTAAACTCCTGGCGTCTTCACGACGAGCTCCGGAGGGATGCGGATCCCCTGTCCCCCGAGAATATGCTCCTCATAGGCGTAGGTCCGCTGACAGGCTCCCTCTTGAGTTCGTCCGCCTACATGACCATATCCGGCAAGTCACCCTTGACCGGCATACTGGGAGACTCGGCTGCGGGCGGGTTTTTCGGTCCTGAGCTCAAGCAGGCGGGCTACGATCAGATCGTTATAAGGGGCAGATCCGAGAGGCCTTGTTACCTGGCTATAGCGGACGACCGGGTGGAGATCCGGGATGCTTCACACTTGTGGGGAAAGGACATCTGGCAGGCAACGGCCGCCATACGTAAGGAGCTCGGCGACAACGCCTTTCAGGTGGCGGCGATCGGGCCGGCGGGGGAGAACCTGGTGAAGTTCGCCACCGTGGCCTGCAACAACTCCCGAATGTGCGGCCGAACCGGCATGGGCTGCCTGTTCGGGTCCAAGAACCTCAAGGCGGTGGCGGTGCGCGGCACCAGGCCGGTTTCCCTGGACCGCCCCCTGAGCTTCCTCGAGCTCTGCCGAACCATGGACCGCCGCATACTGGAGCACCCCGAGTGGCAAAAGCGCCACGACATGGGCTCCACCCTTTTGATGAAGGCCTTGAACGGGATCGGTATCCTGCCCACCGACCACTTCCAAAAGGGCGTCTGTGACTACGTGGACAAGATCAGCGGGGAGACACTGGCCGAGCGGTACAAGGTAAAGAACAAGAGCTGCTTCAACTGCAATATACACTGCTCGCGCCACTACGCGACACCTGAGGCCGCCGGTGAGGGCCCCGAGTTCGAGACCCTGTGCAGCTACTCCTCCAGGATCGGGGTGGACGATCTCGAGTTCACCCTGCGCATGACCTCATTCCTGAACCGCATGGGACTGGACTCCCTCAGCAGCGGAGAGACCATAGGCTGGGCCATGGAGTGCTTCCAGCGAGGGCTTTTGGGCCCTGATGACGTGGACGGCCTGGACTTCACCTGGGGCAACAAAGAAACCGTGGAGAAGCTCCTGGGCATGATCATCCGCCGCGAAGGCATCGGGGACGCGTTTGCCGAGGGGACCAGGTCCCTGGCCCGGAGGTTCGGGAAGGGTACCGAGCGGTATGCCTTCCACGTGAAGGGTCTGGACATGATCTGCGGCGACCCGAGGGGCATAAAGGCCTTCGGGCTCACGTACGCCATCGCCTCCAGGGGTGGTGATCACCTGAGGGCCGAGCCTTTCTTCGAGCTTACCGAGCGCTACGACGAGGCCGAGAAGAGGTGGGGAATAAGGGAGATCGCAGACCGCTTGTCAAACAAGGGGAAGGCCGTGCTGGTGGAGCACACCGAACGCCAGGCGCTGCTGACCGACTGTCTCACCATGTGCAAGAATATCGGGCTCTCCATGGACGTAATGGACTTCGAGCTGGCCTCAGGACTCCTTACCGCGGGCACCGGCCTGGGCTTCTCACCGGATCGACTGGACAAGAGCCTGCGGGGAATAATAGACGCTGAAAGACGCATGAATATAGACTTCGGGATCGATGCCTCCATGGACACGCTCCCCCGTCGCTTCACGCACGAACCTCTCGAGGAAGGCCCATCCAAGGGCCAGGTGGTACCGGTGGGAGAAATGGTCCGGGACTATTACAGGCTACGGGGATGGGACGAGCAGGGTCGCCCTCGCTCTTAGCCGCCAACCGAAGCTATGCGTCCCATCGGATCAGTCCTATTGTGCAGCAACTCGGGTTTCAGCCGGAGAGCCCCGGAAGGTGCCGGGAGGTCTCCGTTGTAGAATCGCTAACCCTTACCAAGGAGGAAAGGTCATGAAGAAGTCGATTGTTCTGGTCTGTTTGGTCGTAATGGCCCTGCTCGCCGCACCCGGTGCGGGGGCTGCGGGGGATGTCTCCAAGGGCATCCGGGTGGGAAATGCAGGGGCCTTTACCGGGGACGCGGCGGCCCCGTGCATGGAGATATTCAACTCCGCTCAGATAGCAGTAGACGAGTGGAACGAAAGGGGTGGGATCAGGGGAACCAAGATCGAGCACATAATGGGAGACGATGCCATGGATCCGGCCCAAGGGGTGAACGTGGCGCACAAGTTCGTCTCCGATGATCTGATGTACGGCGTGATCGGCCCGCCCATGAGCCATATCGCACAGGCGACCCTCAAGATTTACGGGAATGCGAACCTGGCCTGCATCACCACGGCGGCATCCAAGCCCGAACTGACCGAGCAGGGATACAGGCACTTCTTCCGGGTGAACGCGAGGAACGATGCGCACGGCCCCAACTGCGCCCTTTTCTTGACGAAGGAACTAGGGGCTCGGAGGGTGGCCGTCCTCAACGAGAAAGTCGCGTACTGCGAGAACCTGGCCGCGCAGACCATCAAGGCCCTCAAGGAGCTCGGCGTAACCGACATCCTGCAGGACACCATAGTGGGCGGGGTGAAGGACTACTCGGCCGTCCTGACCAAGGTCAAGTCATTCAAGCCGGACGTGCTGTTCTTCGTGGCCACGGCCGCGCCCGATCATGCCATCGCGGCCCGCCAGGTCAAGGAATTGGGCATCGACACCATATACTTCGGCACCGAAGGGGCCAGGGATAAGAAGGACTTCGTGGCAGCGGCCGAGGGCGCCGCCGAGGGCGCATATGTATATCATTTCTCTCCTGACATATATGCCATTCCCGAGGCCGAGGGCTACATCAAGAAGTACGAAGAGGAGTACGGCGGTATAAGCGGCTTCGGCCCTCCCGCCTATGAGGCCATGAACATCATGCTCACGGCCATGGACCGGGCGGCGGCCGACGGCGAGATCACCCGGGAGGAAGTGGTGGATGAACTCCACAAGATAGAGAACTACGAGGGCATCCTCGGGTTCCCCATAACCTTCAATGAAAAGGGAGACCTCGAGGGCGGGGCCACGTACTTCTTCAAGGTGGTCGGCGAGGACTTCGAGCAGGTCGCGGTCATGAGCGGCGAGTAGGGAGCCATGGTCCCATACCTGGAGCAGCTGCCCCAGCAGCTGGTCAACGGGCTCACCCTGGGCGGGGTGTACGCGCTCATAGCCATAGGCTATACCATGGTCTACGGCATCCTGTTCATGCTCAACTTCGCCCACGGCGAGATATACATGATCGGCGGCTTTGCCGGCTGGTGGGTGCTCCACCTGCTGAGCTCGGGGAACCGCCTGGCGTTTAACGCCGTCCTGGTGATCGCCCTCATGATCATCGGGGCCATGGCCGTCTCCGGGCTGGTGGGCGTCCTGAGCGAGCGCTTCGCCTACCGCCCGCTGCGGCAGGCCCCGAGGATGAACCTCCTGCTCAGCGCACTCGGGGTCTCGATATTTCTCCAGAACCTGGTCCTCAATTTCCAGGGTGCCAAGCCTCGCTTCTTTCACGTATCCGCACTGATCCCGCCGGGCCTGCGGGTCATGGAGGCGGGCGGCGTGGTGTTCTCCTTCATGCGGGGGCTGGTGATCGGGGTCTGCTTCCTGCTGATGGGGGCGCTCACTTACATGGTCAAGAAGACCAAGGTGGGCAAGGCCATGCGGGCGACCTCGCAGGACCTGGAGGCCGCCACCTTCATGGGCGTGGACACGGACAGGATAATAGTGGTGGTCTTCCTGATAGGTTCGGCCCTGGGGGGGGCCGCCGGCACCCTGGTAGGCCTCCTCTTCACCCAGGTGGACTACTACGTGGGGTTCCAGGCGGGGATAAAGGGTTTCACCGCCGCCGTTCTGGGCGGAATCGGCAATATAACCGGGGCCATGCTGGGGGGGATCATCCTGGGTCTATTGGAGTCTGTGGCCACCACCTTTTTCCCGTCCGCCTACAAGGACGTGGTGGCCTTCAGCGTCTTGATAATAGTGCTCATCTTTCGGCCCTCCGGACTGATGGGGGAGAAGATCAGAGAGAAAGTCTGATGGCCGGCGTATTAGCGGGGTGGGGGGCCAAGCGCAGCGAGAGGCTCGTCTTGTATGCCGTAGCGGCCGTCCTGCTGGCCGCCCTCCCCCACCTGATGCCCAACACTTACTGGCTGCGCATCTTCGGCATGACAGGCATCTATGTCATGCTGGCCCTCGGACTGAACGTGGTGGCCGGATTCACCGGTCTGCTGGACCTATCCTACGTGGCCTTTTTCGGAATCGGCGGATACACCTTTGCACTGGTCTCCTCCAACCAATTCGACATTCACCTGCCCTTTCTCCTGAGCCTGCCCGCTGCAGCCTTCATAACCATGGGCTTCGGCCTGGCCCTGGGTGCGACCAGCATCCGTCTGAGCGGAGACTACCTGGCCATCGTGACCCTGGCCTTTGCTCAGATCTTCAAGCTCCTCCTCCTCAACCTGGACCGGCCCGTCAACATCACCGGGGGAGTCAACGGGATCTTCGGCTTTGACCCCGTTTCCATATTCGGGCTCCGGGTGGTCACCCCCCTGGCCTACTCGTATCTGATCTGGACCGCCGCCCTCCTGGTTGCAGTCGGCTCCTGGCGTATGAAGAAATCCAGGTACGGCCGGGGCTGGGAGGCGATCAGGGAGGACGAGCTGGCTGCCGAGACCCTGGGGGTGGCCACAACCTGGATGAAGCTCAAGGCGTTCGCCGGCGGGGCCTTCGTCGCCGGGGCCACCGGGGCGCTCTTTGCGTCCTTCCAGGACTCTGTCTTTCCCAACAACTTTGATTTTCCTCAACTGGTCATTGTCTATTGCATGGTGATCCTGGGAGGGCTGGGAAACATACCCGGGGTGATACTGGGAGCGATACTCCTGACCGTCCTGCCCGAGTTCCTGAGGGAGTACGGCGCCTACCGCATGATGTCTTACGGATTGATCCTGGTCGTGCTGATGGCCCTGCGCCCCCAGGGGATACTGGGCTCCGTCAGGCTGCTCGAAAGGGAGAAGCGCCGCCCGGACAAAGACGAGACAGGATTGCTCAAGGCCTCCACCGACCTTTACTACGGGGAGACCGGTGGGGCCTCGGCCGCTCCGGCGGTCTACACCCGCACAGAGCGTGTGGTGCTGGAGCTCAGGGATCTCAACATGGCCTTCGGGGGGTTGACCGCGGTCCAGGACCTGAGCCTGTCCCTCCGAGAGCGGGAGATCCTGAGCATCATAGGGCCGAACGGAGCAGGCAAATCGACTCTTTTCAACGTCATATCCGGGATATACCACCCGACCGGAGGAAGGGTAATCTACGAGGACGCGGACATAACACGCCTAAAGCCTCACCAGATAGCCGAAGCGGGTATCGCAAGGACCTTTCAGAACCTGCGCCTCTTCGGCAGGATGAGCGTCCTGGACAACGCCAAGGTGAGCCGGTTCTGCCGCACCAAGTCAGGGCCCATCTCCATCCTCTTCCACCTGCCGGGCTTCCTCCGTGAAGAGGAGGAGACAGAGGAGGTGGCAAAGAGAACGCTCTCCCTTTTCGGGGCCAGGCTCACAGGGTACAGATTTCACCAGGAGGCCTTGTACCTGTCCTACGCCAACCGCCGCAGGCTGGAGATAGCCCGCGCAGTGGCCACCGGCGCCCGGGTCCTTATGCTGGACGAGCCCTCGGCCGGCATGAACCCTCAAGAGACACAGGAGATAACCGAGTTCATACGGGCGCTTCGAGACACCCACGGTTACACCATCCTGCTGATAGAGCACAAGCTCAGCGTGGTCAAGGCGATCTCGGACCGGGTGATAGCCCTGGACTACGGCCGGAAGATAGCCGAAGGGACCTACGATCAGGTGGCCGGCAACGAGCGGGTGATCGAGGCCTATCTGGGAAGGAAAAAGGGCAAAGCAGCGGCCGGGACCGGATCCAAGGACAGGGGATAGAGCGGGCATGACGAAAAAGGAATGCAGACAGCACGACTCCGGTTCCGGAAAGGGAAAGCCCGTGCTGGAGCTCATAGGCGTGGACACATTCTACGGCAACATCCAGGTCCTCTATGATATACATATGACCGTGGGCACTGGCGAATTGGTCTGCCTGCTGGGGGGCAATGCATCGGGGAAATCCACCACCCTCAAGACCATACTGGGCATCTGCCGTATCAAGCGGGGCGAGGTCAAATTGGGCGGGACGCGCATAGATAGGAGGCCCACCAAGGAGATCATCGCCAGGGGGGTGGCCATCGTGCCGGAGAACCGGCGGATATTCCCCCGGCTGACGGTCCTGGAAAACCTGGAGATGGGAGCATATCTCCGGTCGGACCGCGACGCGGTCAAACAAGACATTGATCGGATGCTGGAGCTCTTCCCCGCACTTCGCGCCAGGGACCATAACCAGGGGATGACCCTGAGCGGAGGAGAGCAGCAGATGCTGGCAATGGCCAGAGCGCTCTTGTCCAGGCCCCGCCTGCTCCTGATGGACGAACCCTCCATGGGCCTGGCCCCGCTCCTGGTCGACCGGCAGTTCGAGCTCATCCAGGAGGTGAACCAGGGCGGCACCACGGTGCTGGTGGTGGAGCAAAACGCCAGTATGGCCCTTTCCATAGCGGATCGGGGCTACGTGCTCCAGACAGGGGCAATCGTTCTGGCCGACACCGCCGCCAATCTCCTGGAAAACGAGATGATGAAAAAGGCCTACTTGGGAGGGGAGATATAGGCAGGTTTCACATAAATTTTCCGCTGGCAGCCGATCTTGCACGCGAGCTCGGGGGAGAATTCGAGGAGATGTGGCGCGGGCTCCGCATGGAGGCCCCAAATGACGGGTACGACTTCCCTCCATCCTTCGGCAGCAGAGACGAAGCCGATGAGAAGAAGCCCCAAGAGCTTGTCCACTGTGCCGAGGATAAGGAGAATAAGGAAGAACGGCTTCCCCGGCTGTCCGTTTCGCAACCGCGGGTGAGATATCATGCCGGTCTTCGGGCTTCCAGGAAAGGGTGCTCGAACCGGCGCAGCCTGTAGGCCCCGGCGAAGAGCTCTATCAGGCTCACCATGTCAAAAACCGGGACACCCAGAAGGGCCTGGATATCAGCCCTGAAACTTATAAGATTGGTGCACTCCAGGACGACCGCGCCCACTGATTCGTCCGAGAAGCCTTCGGCCGCCTCCAACACCCCCTGTCTCATGTGCTCGACATGGAGCGTCAATCCTCTTTCCACCACCACCTGCTGAAACTCCCGGCTTTTTTCCATGCCGCGGATGATCAGTCTTTCCGGATCGGCCCCCGCCGCCCTCAGGTGTTCCTCCCTGAGCAGGCGTGTATCGCCCGTCAAGACCCCTATCCGTGCTGATATTCCAATGGACGATGACAGAAAAGGAATCAAATTCAAGGCTGATCCCAGGAACGGGACGGACAGGGCCCCGGCCACCTCGGCCTGAAATATGGAAAAGAGCCCGCAGTCGGCAGCGACGAAATTGACCCCCTGCTCCTGAAGCTCGAGCGCGGCCCCGATGACCAGACCTGCGGTCTCCTTCCGGCACTCCACCACGTCTTCAAAGGAAAGGCCCTTCACGACACCGTAGCGGACCGGGAAAGCAAAGGTGCCCGCATGGCCGGGATCTCCCGGTATGCGAGGGATTGATGAGTCCGTCATCAGTATGCCGGCCACTTGACCGTAATTGTTGGTACCTCCATGGATCGTCCTGCTCATACAGCGCCTCCTCTAATAGGTTCTCGTGGGACACAGCTTAACCCGCATTGGAGACGGCTCAAATCAAAAACTCGACTCTCCACGAGGCCTGCGCGTCAAAAATGGTATCATGAGCGCTTCCCTCCTCACGACCCGCCGCCTCGATGCCGCCCGAGACTTCTGCAGGAAAAAAGCCTTAAAAAAATACCAATATAAACCAAGAAGAACAAGAATCCTTATGCTGGTACGATTCTTGCGGGCCTCTGAGCCCGGGCCGCCAGAGGAGCGACGGCAAGAAATAACCAAACAGAGGAGGACGTTATGATGCCAGGCTTTTCCAAGACCGCCTTGAAACATAAGTTGTACGGACTCAACATCTTCTATATCATACTGCTGGCGACCGTGGTTTTTTTCTATTTCAGCTACAACTCCCTGATCCGGGACCTCTCCGAGAGCCAGGAGGAAACCAGGGCCATGGGCAGCGCCGCACGGACGGCCGCTTTCACGGCCAAGGACTATCTTGGCTCTCGTGCGGACTTTGCCGAGCTCGAAAAGGCGTTCGAGCCGCTCCTGACGAGCACGGGGGAGCAGGGCTCCGGGGTGGATGTCCAGGCCGTCTGGGACGACCTCTCGAGGATTGAAGCGCTGAGAAGGGAGAACTCGGGGATCGAGACCGAGATCGAGGAACTGGCCGCCCATTCGGTGTCCCAATCCAACGGCTTCATCGAAAAGGTAAGCCGGAAGCTGGCGGATCCCGAGGCCCGGCATCAAGTCAGCAAGCTGGAGCGGCTGGTCATCATCGGGGCCAATGTGAACACCACCTCCAACTACGAACTCCGGATCCTTTTCAACCGCTTGAAGGAGGATCTGGCGGCCAAGGATAGGATGTTCGAGTTCCTGGACACGCTGCTTGCGAATGTGGAAAAGGACCTCGAGCGGCTCTCCGGGACCCCGTTCGAGAACATGGCCAGGGAGGCCAAGAAGGCCAACTTGAGGATGAGGGAGCTCACCTTGGCCTACGTGGAAAACGTCGAGCGGGTGAGGGCCTTGGAGGAGAGTGCCTTCAAGGGCCTCGAAGCCGCCATGGAGGACATCAGGGGGACCGAAACTCGTGCTAGCGCCGGCTTTATAGACAGCGTCAAGGGGTACTTCAAGGCGATCGTAGCCGTTTTGATTCTTAGCAGCCTCCTCGGCGTGGGCTTGAGCCTCGGCCTGGCAAGGTCGGTGGCAAGGGCCCTGGAGAGGATAATCGCGAGCCTCACAGAGGCATCCGACCAGATCTCGTCTGCGTCCGAGCAGGTCTCCGCCTCGAGCCAGTCCCTGGCGGAAGGGGCCTCGGAACAAGCCGCATCCGTGGAGGAGACCTCCTCATCGCTGGAGGAGATTTCATCCATGACCCACCAGAATGCGGACAACACCCGAGAGGCGAATCGGATAATGTCAGAGGAGGCCGCCCCCAATTTCCAGACCATCAATGAACGTATGGAGCGGATGAAGGAATCAATAGAAAAGACAGTGGCGAACAGCGACGAGACCGCCAAGATAGTCAAGACCATAGATGAGATAGCCTTCCAGACCAACCTCCTGGCGTTGAATGCAGCGGTGGAGGCTGCGCGCGCCGGGGAAGCCGGGGCCGGATTCGCCGTGGTGGCGGACGAGGTCAGGAATCTCGCCCTGCGGGCCGCAGAGGCCGCAAGAGAGACCTCGGACCTGATACAGGCCTCGAACGGCCAAATCAAGGAGGCGGCCGAACTCAACACCCAGGTGGTCAAGGCGCTGGAGGCCAATTCGGAAATAGCGGGCAAGATCGGGAAATTGGTCGGCGAGGTGGCGGAGGCATCGGACGAACAGGCCCGAGGCATCGACCAGATCAGCCGGGCCGTCTCTGAGATGGACAAGGTTACCCAGCAGAACGCGGCCAACGCAGAGGAATCAGCGGCCGCATCGGAGGAAATGACAGCCCAGGCGAGGAAGATGAGCTTCGTGGTGAACGAGCTGACCGCCCTGGCCAGGGGCGGAGGCTCCATAGCGGGGCCGAGCGGGGAAGTCCATCCTCGGAAGGCGCTTCCCATGGGAGAGGACGCCTCCCGGGAGCAGTAAAAGTCTCACATAAACGAAGGAGGAGGCCCTGAATGTTCGGAAGGCGCTTCAGGTTGTTCAACCTGCTGGGGTTCGAGGTGCGGGTGGATCTCAGCTGGGTGGTGATCGCGGTGCTGATCGCATGGTCGCTCTCCACGGGCCTGTTTCCGCTCCAATACAAAGGCCTCTCCCCAAAGACCTACTGGATAATGGGCATAATCGGGGCGGCCGGCCTCTTCTTCTCCATCATCGTCCATGAGTTCGCCCACTCCGTGGTGGCGAGAAGGCACGGCATGCCCATGAAGGGAATAACGCTCTTCATATTCGGCGGGGTGGCAGAGATGGGCGAAGAGCCCCCCGGCCCCAGGAGCGAGTTCCTCATGGCCATAGCGGGTCCCATATCCAGCTTTGCCATGGCGGTGGTCTTCTATGCGATCCAGGCCGCCGGCAAGATCGGAGGCCTGCCCCAGGCGGTGAACGGGGTGGTGGGTTATCTGGCGCTTATCAACGGCCTCCTAGGGGCGTTCAACCTGATACCCGCCTTTCCCCTGGACGGGGGCAGGGCGCTCAGGGCGATTATATGGAACATAAAGGGCGACCTCCGCAGGGCAACGCTTATATCGTCGCGGATCGGATCCGGGTTCGGAATCGCACTCATCCTTCTCGGGGTGCTGAACGTCCTGGGCGGGAACTTCGTTGGCGGCATGTGGTGGTTCCTCTTGGGCATGTTCCTCCAAGGGGCGGCGCGCGGCTCGTACCAGAGGCTGGTCACCAAGAGCGCTCTCGAGGGCATGCCCGTGAGCCACGTCATGAAAAGGGATCCGGTGACCGTGGCCCCGTCCGTCACTGTTCAATACCTGGTGGAGGAGCTCATCTACCAGTATCACCATAAGATGTATCCCGTGGTGGGCCCGGAAGGCAGGCTCGCCGGTTGTGTAACCACCAGGGATGTAAAGCGGGTCCCGCGGGAGGAGTGGGCCCGGCATACGGTAGGCGAGATCGCTTCGGAGTGCTCCGAGGAGAACACGGTACCCATTGACGCGGATGCGGCCGAGGCCTTGAACCGAATGCAGAAGAGCGGCAACAGCCGCCTGATGGTAACTCACAGGGACGCCCTGGAGGGGGTGATAGCCCTCAAGGACCTGATGGAGCTGGTGGCCCTGAAGGAGGACCTGGAAGGGGAGCAAAGCCGGGCCCTGCCGCGTCTTTGATGAGGACCGAGGCCGGGAGCCGCCCGTAGTGAAGATCTATCCTCCGCCAGCATTCCTCCCGGGGCATCAAATCGGGCCGGCCGGTGAGCACGACCACCCTCTTCCATCGGTGGCGTTCGAGGTTTTCCAGAAAGGCCCCGTAGAGCCTTTCCACCCGCCTCCGGCTGCCCATCCTGAGTCCGTAAGGGGGGTTGGTGATTATCCGGTCGCGGCTCAAGTCCACTCGGGTTGCGTCGGCGTGAAAGAAGGAAGCATGGACAGCGGCCGCCCGCGCATTCCTCTCCGCCCGCACGACGTGGGATCGGCGGATGTCGGAGCCGAAGATCCTCCGGGCCGTTCCGCCGGCGGCCAGGTCAGCCTCGGACCTCATTCGGCGGAACCTCTCCTGGTCCAGGAAGGGCAGGCGCAGGAAGGCGAAATCCTCCCTGAGCCGGTGGGGAACGCCGCCGGCCCATAGCGCGGCTTCGATGCAAATGGTACCGCTCCCGCACATTGGATCCAGGAGGGATTCCCCCGGAGACCACCCGGAAAGACGCACAAGCCCATAGGCGAGGGAAGGCTTGAGAGGCGCGGGATGTTCGGTCACCCGGTAGCCCCTCCGATGGAGAGACCTATCTCCCGTCGTATCCAGCCCCACCCAAGAGCCCTTGTCCCTCACCTCCATTGAAATGGTGACCTCGGGGTCGTCCAGATTGACCGGCGGCCCGCTCCCTGTTCGATCCATGAATGAATCCACCACCGCCTGGCCCGCCACCCGTTCCACGTCCATGGACCGGAAGGGATGGCGGCCGTGCCGGTCCGCTCTCACCGCAAAGCTCTGCTCCTGACTCATGAAACGCGGAGGCTCCACATCCCTCACTGCGTGGTAGACGTCCTCGAGGCGCTCCAGGGAAAAACGAGCCATGATCAGGAAGACCCGGTGGAGCGAGCGGGATACATAGTTGAGCAGGAATATGTCCTCCTGTCCGCCTCTCATCTCCACCCTGCCCAACCCGGCGGTCCAGGCCTCCCTGCCGGTTATCTCCCGTATCTCCTGCAGCGCAACGTCCTCCAGGCCGGGGGTGGTGGTGGCGCGAAGCTCCAGGTCACGGAGGTCTTCCAGTCTCGGCCCCATGTGGTGCTCGAACCTCCTCGGATGGGATTTCGCTCGAGCCCTAAGACACATCACAACTCGCCCGGCAATTCAAGCCCTCCCCGGACAGAGGAAATCGCCGCACTCGGCCTTGACAAACAGGAAAGTGTGATTAAATTCATTCAGCTTTTGATGGAGAGAGATTTCAGTGAGTTATAACAGGCAAGGTGATCGGGGAGGAATCCGCCATACCGTAGCGGCGCCCTTCACCCCGCACAAGAGGAGGATTCAAGGAAGTAACAGGTCAACTTTATAGGACTTCATGATGGAGGAGGTTTTGGAAGATGAAGCTGAGACCGTTGAATGACAGGGTTGTGGTCACCCGTATCGAGGAGGATGAAAAGACTCGGGGAGGTATTATAATTCCCGACACGGCAAAGGAAAAGCCCCAAGAGGGAAAAGTTATTGCTCTCGGCCCTGGAAAACTTGATGAAAATGGCAAGCGGATCCCTATGGAAGTTAAGGAGAATGACAAGATATTGTTCGGAAAGTATGCAGGCACCGAGATCCGGATCGACGGCGTGGAACACTTGATTATGAGGGAAGACGATATTTTGGGTATTGTTGAATAACCTTTCAGGAGGTATCGGAAAATGGCAGGAAAGGATATCAAATACAGCGCAGTAGCCAGGGAAAAGACCCTGAAAGGTGTGGACGCCCTGGCCAATGCGGTCAAGGTGACCCTTGGGCCCAAAGGCCGGAACGTCCTCATCGAGAAGTCCTGGGGTTCCCCCAAGATGACCAAAGACGGGGTTACCGTGGCCAAGGAGATCGAACTGGAGGACAAGTTCGAGAACATGGGCGCCCAAATGGTCAAGGAAGTAGCCTCCAAGACCTCTGACGTGGCAGGTGACGGGACCACCACCGCCACGATTCTGGCCCAGTGCATCTACCGCGAGGGGTCCAAGCTGGTGACAGCCGGGGCCAATCCCATGGCCCTCAAGCGCGGCCTGGACAAGGCCGTGGAATCGGTGGTGGCTGAGCTCAAGAAGATATCAAAGCCCACCAAGGAGAAAAAGGAAATCGCCCAGGTGGGGACGGTCTCCTCGAACAACGATCCGGCAATAGGCGAGATCATCAGCGAGGCCATGGAAAAGGTGGGCAAGGAGGGTGTGATCACGGTCGAGGAAGCCAAGAGCATGGAGACCACCCTCGATATCGTGGAAGGCATGCAGTTCGACCGGGGATACCTGAGCCCTTACTTCGTGACGGACCAGGAAAAGATGGAGGCCCATCTGGAGGAGCCCTACATCCTGCTCCACGAGAAGAAGATAAGCGCGATGAAAGACATGGTCCCCATCCTGGAGCAGGTGGCCAAGAGCGGAAAGCCCCTCCTGATTATAGCCGAGGACGTTGAAGGCGAGGCCCTGGCCACACTGGTGGTGAACAAGCTCCGGGGTACGCTGCGGTGCGTTGCGGTGAAGGCGCCGGGCTTCGGCGACCGCCGAAAGGCCATGCTGGAAGACATGGCGGTGCTCACAGGCGGCCAGGTGATCAGCGAGGACTTGGGGGTTAAGCTGGAGAGCATCACCCTGAACGATCTCGGCACCGCCAAGAGGGTCACTGTGGACAAGGACAACACCACCATAGTGGATGGAGGAGGCACCCGCAAGGCTCTGGAAGGCCGAGTGAAGCAGATACGAGCGCAGATCGACGAGACCACCAGCGATTACGATCGCGAGAAGCTACAGGAGCGCTTGGCCAAGCTGATCGGAGGCGTGGCTGTGATCAATGTGGGAGCCGCCACTGAATCCGAGATGAAGGAGAAAAAGGACCGGGTGGAAGACGCCTTGAACGCCACCCGGGCGGCCGTGGAAGAAGGCATAGTACCCGGCGGCGGCGTGGCTTTCATTCGGGCCGTAAAGGCGCTGGACAACCTCAAATTGACCGGCGACGAGCAAATGGGCGTAACCCTCGTCCGGAGGGCGCTGGAAGAGCCCGTGCGCCAGATCGCCAACAACGCTGGGTTCGAGGGGTCCGTGGTGGTGCAGCGGGTAATGGAGGGCAAGGACGACTTCGGGTTCAACGCCGAGACCGGGGACTACGAGAACCTGGTCCAGGCCGGAGTGATCGACCCGACAAAGGTGGCACGGTTTGCGCTCCAAAACGCCGTATCCGTGGCCGGACTCCTTCTGACCACGGAGGCCATGGTGGCGGAAAAACCGGAGAAGAAGGACAAGACTCCGCCCATGCCGCCTGAAGACATGTACTAATACCTGTTCGCCGTTTGATAATCATCCTGAAAGCGGTGATACCCGCCGGGCAGGGTCTTCCCTGCCCGGCTTTTTTGTATCAGAGAGTAGTTATTTGATGCCCGACAAGGCCCTTTCCATTCATTCAAAGGGCCTCCAATCCCTCAAAAAAGCACCCGCGCCCTTATAATAATGCAGCATCAGACCTTGACACCCATCCCAGGGTGATTATCTTTCATTTCAAAGCTAACAAGCTGTTATTATTGGAATTCGGTGTTGATTGAGGGGTGCGGGCGTTTCCGTGGACCGCCCGGCCCGGGGCCGAAATCATGTGAACAAGGAGGGACGAGCCATGATAGTCGGCAGACTGAGCAGTTGGCCGGAATGGGGTTGGAGGAGCCCGTTCGACGAGCTCGACCGGATTAGGCGCGAGATGGATCGACTGACACAGGGGCTCGCGCAGGGTTGGTTCAGAGAGCGGGGAGCGGGCGTGTTTCCCCTGGTTAACATCACCGAGGACGCGCACCGGTATTACGTGCGGGCGGAGCTCCCGGGCGTCAAGGCCGATGATCTGGATCTTTCGGCTGCGGCGAACAGCATCACCATATCGGGTGAGCGCAAGATCCCCGACGAGAGCAACAACGCCAGATATCACCGCAGGGAGCGGGATGCGGGCCGCTTCAGCCGGATAATCACACTGCCCGATCGGATCGATTCGAACGGGATTGAGGCGACCTGCAACAACGGCGTCCTTACCATCACCGTTCCCAAGGCGGAGGAGACCAAACCCAGGCAGATCTCGGTGAAGTCTTCCTAATCAAATAAGAATGGAAGGGAGGTATAGAGCCATGGCTGAAACGACCGGCAAGGCGCTCGAGGCCAGGGAGAAGCCTGAAGTCACCACCCCTGCCGAGCAGACCAAACCGGGGCCGACTTTCACCCCGGCTGTGGACATATTCGAAACTGAGAAGGAACTGGTGGTAGTGGCGGACATGCCCGGAGTCAAGAGCGATGACCTGAACATCGACCTCCACGAGAACGTCCTTTCCCTTACCGGGGAAGTGAGCCCCCCGGAAGGAGAAGGCGAGCAGGAAGTCTACAGGGAATACCGAACGGGCAGGTACGTAAGGGACTTCGCCCTGTCCGAACTGATCGACCAGAACAAGATAGAAGCGGAGCTCAAGGACGGCGTGCTCCGGCTCACACTGCCCAAGGTGGAGGCTGCGACTCCGAAGAAGATAAGCGTGAAGTCCGGCTGAGACAGTCCAGGCGCAAACCGGATCAATGAGAGGCCTGAGGCTCCGGAGCCTCAGGCCTCTTTGTCTAGTGGGAGGAACTCTTGGGGCCCTTGACCAGGAAGAACTTTGAATACTTGGGGTCCAAATCACCGGCCTGGACCCAGGCATACTCCTCCTCGAACTCCTGCCAGACCAGCACCAGGCTCTCCTGGAGGATGTCCCTGGCCTCCTGATCCGAGTCCCGAACATGGGCCATGAAAAAGGACACAAAGGCCTCCTCAGAGCCGGGCATGCGATACGGAGGTCCTTTTTTCTCTTCACCCGCCCTCGCGGCCTCGAAGAACCGGTTGAACTGGGCTTGAGTTAACGGTGAGAGCGAAGGCGCCTCTTCCAAGACCCTCCTTGCCCAGAGGTTGAAGAGAAGCGGGCGGAAGCTGAGCTCGGGGTAGCCGAGGACATGGGCTTCCAAAGGATAGGCGCGGCATAATCTCTCCATGAGACCATCCAAGACCATTATCCTGCGGAGGACCTTGAGACAATCGGCAAGATCCGAGAGCCGTTCGAAGTCCCTGTAATCCTCCCCTCCCCCGTGGCCCTCAAAGACCCGGGGTCTCGGCTGGACCAGGCCGGCTAGGACCCCGCCCCAGTACTCGCCCCAGAATTCAGGGGCGAGCTCCTTCTCGGCGAACCAGCTCGTGCTCTTCCATCTCACCGCTTCCCATTTGAGCTTCAGCGCGAGGCCGAACCCCACGCGAAACAAACTGAGAAGCGAGTGCCTCCGAAGAACATGCTCAGTCGCGGACTTGTCCCTGCCCCCGAGCCTCTCCAGGGCCAGGTTCAGATAGGAGGCAGCCCTCTCGCAGGTCGCCTCAAGGGTCTCCAGCTCGGGGGAGAAGTCCCCCTCAGCGGACAGAATCTGATTGCACAATCCTGCGAACTCCAGCCTGACCCTGTCCAGGAGCAAGGAGTCCCGGGAACCCGCAGCCGCCTCCAAGAGGAGCTCCCCCCTGCCGGCGTGCTCCAGGGGGGTTACGGGCACCAAGGCATCGGCCTCGCTATCGTCAAGGGGCGCCTCCTGCAAGTAGACCTCATCCTTTGAGCCCTCCAATGTCTGGGGATCCAGCGGGGCGTAGACGGCCAGGGCCTCTTCCCTGGGCAGGAACCCGTGCTCGGCTATGCGGACGTTGCGCATCCTGTACATGTCCTCTTCCAGCTCCGCCGGTATCACTCCCCCCAGCCCCTGGAGCAGGGCCTGGTAGCGACTATAGTCGGTTTGGGCCATGACCCCCAGTATGTGCTCCAGGGCCGGCCTGTCTTCTTCCCTGGCGGCCCGCAAATAGTAGATTCCATCCACGCTGAAGCACCCCCGGGGCAGGTCCAACAGGTCCTCCTCGCTCTGTACCACCAGGACCTCCAGGTTCCTGAAAAAGTGGTAATAGGCCAATGCCTGCCCTTCCGAGAAAAGCCAGCGCACGAGCCGAGGGCAGTCGGCCTGCGCCAGCCGCCTCATCCAGAGTGCGCTTCGGCCCGAGTCCAGCCTATCCCCCACCCAGAGCTCGAGATCCAGCATGTATTGCCACTGTGCCTCCGAGGCCAGCCCCAAGAGCAGCACGGCGGTCTCCTCGTCCAGTTTCTTGAGCATCCAATAGACGTCCCCGGGCGGGAGCCGTCTCACCACGTCCCGCGGGTCTTCGTGCCGGAGGAGCCGCTCCATCATCTCCCGCCCCGACAAGGAGCGGAAACTCTGCAGCAAACCCCTGTGGTCGTCCCGGGCCCCGGGGTCCCCGTGAAAGGCCGAGACACTCGTGCCTGCGCCCTTGTAATCCTCCACTCTCTTCCTCCAAACGGGCCCGGGCGGTTCGGGCAAGGACTCTTTTATGACCGCCGGATCCCTCGCCGGTTGACACCTTAATCAGCAACCCGATAATATAGATTACCCCCGGCATGTTACAAGGGGTATCTTCCCGCCCGGAGACCAGGCGGGCTTCGAGGAGGAGGCTGCCATGCCGGAGAGACCCAGCTCCAAGGTCGATCTTACAGCCACTGATCTGGACTTCCTGGTTGCTACCGTGTGCCCCGAGTCAGGCGACCCTTCCGCGGTCAAGGAGGTGCTGGCCCGGGACAAGGACTTCCGGAACGGCTTCATACGGGACGAGCGCGTGTTCCGCCGGGTCATGGACGATGGGGAAATCCTTCTCAAGATATCTCCGGCTCTCTTCTTCGAGGTCCTCTTGTCCAAGGCGGTCCAGGACTTGGAAAAGAAGGGATACACCATGGAGCGGGAACAGGCCATGTCCATCCCTGTATTTGACAGCAGAGAGGTGGTGGAGCTGATGGCAAACAAGGCCATATTGGCCTATCTCGCCCGCATGCTGGCCTCATTCACCCGGGTGGAAAGCCACACCCTGTACCTGAGGCTGGGGAAGAGGACCCGGAGAAGGATCCGCTTCAATGACATGGACATAATGAGCCTGATGAGCCTTGTGGAATTTGCGGACGAAGAATACCGCTTCGGCCTGTACAAGCGCATCGCGGATATATGCCTATTCTTGGGGGGTGTATTCCCCGGGTTCCTGGAGAGGGACTACCGCTACCCGGCTTCCGGGGAACCAAGGCCGCAACCGCCGGGCGGGCTCCGGCTGGAGCCTGAACGCTACGACGAAGAGGGACGCCGGTACTACCGGCTTGCGGCCGAGCATCGAACGGCCAGGGACCTGGACCTCTCAGATGTCCTGCTTGCCCTCCACGAACACTTCAAGGAGGCCAAGAAGCCCCTCAACTTCATGGCGGAGCACTATCTGCCCGCTCTCAAGACCCCGGTATTCCCGGCGTGAGCCATTGAGCCGTCAAGCACGCCGGACGGGCGGGCCCCAGAGGCTTGTCCAGCGGCCGTCCGCGCCGGTAACCGCGTCGATACCACGGCCCAGGAGGCGAAGTATGAGCGAGATCGTCAAAGTGAGCTTCCCCGGCGGAAAAAAGGTGGACGCCCGCCTGGGTGAGACCCTTGTTCCCACGGATCAAAAACCGGTATACGGAGGAACAGGCTCGGCCCCCGAGCCCTTCCAGCTCTTCCTCGCCTCAATCGCAACCTGTGCGGGCATATTCGCCCTCAACTTCTGCGAAGCCCGGAAGCTTCCCACCGAGGGTATGGCCCTCACCATGACCGGTGATTACGACGAAAGGGAGAAGCTGTTCGTCAGGCTGGGCATACACCTTCACCTGCCGGAGGGCTTTCCGGAAAAGTACCGCAAGTCCGTCATCAGGGCCATGGACCTCTGCCCGGTAAAGAAGCACATCATGAACCCGCCCGAGTTTCGAATCGAGGCCGAGTTTGACCGATAGGCCGCGCTCAGGAGCCGGGGGATCGCCCCTGCGGGGCCGGGACGAGCAGGCGGAAGACCGTTCCGTCCTCCTCCGAGGTGGTGAAATCCACCGCTCCCCCCAAGAGGCGGTCAGCGAAGAGTTTCATGGCGTAGGTCCCTATGCCGCGGCCCGACCCCTTCTTGGTGGTGAAATGGCACTGGAAGATGCGGCATGCCACATCCCCCGGGATGTATTGATCGTTCCACACACAGAAGCGCAGCCCGCCTTCAGGCGCTTCCTCCACCCATAGCCTCACCTCTCCGCCGGGCCCGGTCGCCTCGAATGCGTTGACCAGCATGTTCGTCATGATTCGGAGGACCAGGGAGGTGTCCAACCTGAGGGCCTCCTCAGGGAGAGAGCCGGCGATCCTGAGCGTCTTATCCCGGGCAACCGGGCTCGCCTCAAAGAACTCCCGGAGCTCCTCCACCAGACCCTTTGCGGTGGTCCGCTCCAGGGAAGGGCGATACTCCCCTTCCTGCGCCTGGAGCAGCATGCGTTGAACCGATACCTCGTTGGCCAATCTGAGGCTGAGATGGCGCACCCGGGAACAGAGCTCATCCAGTTCGCCCTCATCGGCCTCCCGCATATTGTCACTGGTCCACACCAGATTGGTGATGATGTTGTTCAGATCATGAAAAAAGGCCCGCTCCAGCCCCGCCCTCCGCTCCTCCCGGGTCGCGTCCTGGAAGAAGACCAGCAGGCAGCTCTCCCCGTCCGAGGATATGGGGCACGACCTGACCCTGAAGTAGAGGTCCCGCCGCTCATCGCCTTTGCGCACGCTCAACGCGCAACGCTCTTCCTCGATCCGCCCGCTCCGGATACTGGCCAGGACCGCCAGTACAGCCCCGCACCTGCCACAGGCCCGGCTGGTGCCGCAACCTCCAGGGTGTTCATCGGCATACACGCAACCCACGGCCTCGCCCGGCCTGAGCCCAAGGATCTCCTCCACCCCCCCGGCTCTCAGATAGCGGAGAAAGGCGTCGTTTACCGCCAATATCTGCCGGTAGGGGTTCAGGACCAGGAGGAAGCCCTCCGCGGTCTTCATCAAGCCGTTGATCACCGGATCCCCGGCTATCAGGCGCAGGCTGCGGCTGAGCTCTTCCGGGGCGGCCCGCTCGGCAGGGGCGAATTCAGTCTCCACCTCAACGGCCTCCTTCGCCGGCCTGGCC
Source organism: uncultured Desulfobacterales bacterium (assembly GCA_964647905.1). Taxonomy (GTDB): domain Bacteria; phylum Desulfobacterota; class DSM-4660; order Desulfatiglandales; family HGW-15; genus CAZYJR01. Next base: position 73,406 of record CAZYJR010000014.1, read on the forward strand.
CTTGAGGCCGTGGACTCGCAGATAGTTGCCGCTGAGGACCCTTTGAAGGACCTCCCCGTCGGTTATCATCTCCTTTGCAAAGGCCAGATACTCACGGGTGAGCCCCGGCCACCCAACAGTGGCGTCCGAGCCGAAGAGCACCCTCTCCGGAAAGGCCTCGATGAAGTCCCGGTAGGCATCAGGGTCCTGTTTCATAAAAGGGAGCAGGGAGAAAAAATCGGTGTTCGCGTTCCCCCACGTCTCCAAGACCCGGGCTATCGCCTTGCGGGAAAAACCGAAGTGGGGAATCACAAAGGGGCTCCCGGGGAAGGACCTCACCAGGTCCTCCACAAATCCGCCGTAGCGTCTCAGGTCCGCATGGAATATCACGGGCCAGCCGAACTCCGCAGCCTGCTCAACCAAGGTCGCGGTCAGGTCTTCCGACTGCCTCAAGGAGCGCCCAAAGAGCCGCTCCCAGCCCACCATTCCGTTCTCCCGGTCCTCCTCGGGCACATAGAGCACCTTGAGTCCCCGGTACCCCGCGTCCTTGAAGGGCCGCAGGTCCTCTTCCCCCCTTTGAATGAATCTGCTGTCCAGGTACGGGAAGAGACTCAGTCCGGCAAGATCCCCGGGCCGGGCACGGGCCGGGTCAGGTTCACCCCTGAAAATGGACTCGGCTATCCTGTGATGGTAGGCCTTGGGTATGAGCTCCAGGCACTTGCCGGGTCTCCCCAGGTGATACCCCATGACGATCACCGCCATGCCGCGGAGACCCTCTCCTTTCAGGGACTCCCATTCATTTGCCTCCTTTTCCAATGAGGTTTCCCAGAGGAAATGGACGTGCGCATCATATGCTTCGATCATGTGTTGCTTCTCCGCCTTACGAATCATCAATGCCGAACAAGCGCTTCAACCCGTGAGAAGAGCCTGATTTCCAAGTCCTCATCCCGTCCGACGGGCATATTAGTGGGAATCCGGGTCAAGACGCAACCCCCGGCAAGGCGCTCAGTCGAGACTCGTGAACTGGTTCTCGGAGAACTCCCGCGCGGCGTCCTGTTCCATGGCGACCTGCTCTTCTCTCACTGGACAGGCCAGCGGCCTTGCCAAGCTCCCAGACCACCAGCGCCGCCCTCTGCTGGTGCCGGGTCAGTGAAGGACTGGCCAAGTCCATGGTGTCCGAGAGCGACAAGACGATGTTACCCAGGTTGGCGGTGGTTCTGCGCTGCATATTTCCCCTCACATGTCTCCCGGCGATGGAGTTCCCCGGCGGGATCAGGCCGGCCGGCCAACAAGATAATGCATTCAGCGCCCGGATCAAGCCCCGGGGTCTAGAAGTAACGGGCCGCCCAGAGGAAGATCGAGGCCGAGGCCGGGGAAGACGCTCCTGTCCCTGGAATTCGGAAACCGCCGAATTCGGTTCCGGTGCCCCCGTAGGGAACGGAGGCGCCCAGCGTGAGCCTGACGTCCGAGCTGGCGTCCCACACTGCCCTCGGCTGGACAAGGCCGGAGGAGTCCTCCACATTGTGGATAACGGTCAGATAGGCGTTCAGTAGTGGATGGGCTTCGACTCGGATGTGCCCGGCCAGGTATATGCGGCCCAGGGTGAAGAGCTCACCGCGGCCGAGGCGGTCCATTAGGCCCGGGCGGCTCAAGGCCTCCACCGGGTCCTCCCTCCCCATGCCGTTATAGAAGAGCTCCAGGAAGCCGTAGATGTTTCGCCCCCACCAGTACCAGGAGTAATCCACGTTCGCGGCGAGGCTCAAGAATCCGTCCCCTGAACCGGGCCCTCCCGCAAAGGTCCACGCGGCATCCGCGCGCCAGGCCGCGTCACGTACATAGCCGACCGCCCCTATGCCGACCACCTCCTCACCATAATGTAACGCCCCGGTCAGGTCCAACTCCAGGGTTCCACGAAAGAGATCGGCCTTGGCGGCCAGGGTGCTCCTGTCCCAGTCCGGCTCGCCGCCGGCGGCGGCCCTCCTGGGGACATAGATCACTTCCGCCTCACCGCCTGCCCACGCCGGGAACCGGGCCGCAACCATGTCCCCGCCGGCCTTGTACTCCCTCTCGATATCAGTGGGTGCGAATGGATTGACCAGATCCATGGGGTTGAACAAGAGCCCGTTTCCCCAAGTGACGGCCTGCCGCCCCACGCGGACCGAGCTCCTGCCGGAACTCCAGGCCAGAGAAAGCCTGTCCAGTCTGTGCCTGAGCCGGAATCCGTCCCGCCTCCTGATGGAATGGGCGAGGTCCAGGAAGCGCTCCCCGTCATCCCTCCCGGTTGCCTGCAGGAAAGGAGTACTCGGCGCGTCCGGCAGCATCCGGCCCAGAGCCTCCTCGGCCTCCATGGTATCCCCGCCGGAGGCCAGGACCTCATAGTGGATCTCACCAGATAGGCTTTCGGTGAGAAAGGTCCGATTGGTAAGACGAGCCTCCGTGCCTCCGTCCAGGTAAGTACCCGATTCCACCAGCCCGTAAAGGGAAGTCTCGTCATGCCGGGACGCCGAGCCCCTGATCTTCAGGTGGCCTCCCCAGCGGGAGTCCACCGAGCCCGGCCCGGCCGGTTCAGTAGCTTCCCCGGCGATAGGCTCGACGGGCCGGGCGGCCGCCGGGCCGGCTCCGCAGGCCGCTGCCGCGAGTAGGGTGAGCCCGATCAGCACCTTCATCCTGCCTCCCTCCTGCGGTCCTAGTCGCCATACACCCGCCCGTCCCTTATTTGGACCAGTCGCTCGGCACAGTCCATGACCATGCGGTCATGGGTGGAAAATACGAACGTTGTCCCCTTGGCCTTGTTCATGGCCTCCATCATTTTGATCAGCTCCCTGCCCGTGGCGGTGTCCAGGTTGGCGGTGGGCTCGTCCGCGATCACCAGGCCCGGACCTGAGACCAGGGCCCGGGCAACGGCCACCCGCTGCTGCTGTCCGCCCGAAAGCTCCACCGGGCGTCTCCGGTAGAGCCCCTCCAGACCCACCTCGTCCAGTATCCGCCTGGCCCGCTCCCTCCGCTCGCGGGCAGCGACCCCTTGCAGGAGCATCACATACTCCACGTTCTCAGAGGCCGAGAGCACCGGGAGGAGGTTATAGGACTGGAACACGAACCCCACCCGCCAGAGCCTGAGATCGGCCAGTGCCGACTCGCCCATGGATCCCAGGTCGTTTCCGTCCACCAGGATCCGCCCGGAATCCGGACGGTCCAGGCCCCCTATCAAGTTGAGGAGGGTGGTCTTGCCCGAGCCGGAGGGACCTGCCAAGGCCACGAACTCCCCTTTTCCGATCCTGAAGCTGACCCCGTCAACCGCGGTCACCCGCAGCTCCCCCTGCCTATAGGTCTTTACCACCCGCTCCAGCTCGACCATCGCTCGATCATTCATGGCTCCACCTCTGAGAGATACCTTAATCGACCTCGCCCCGCCCTCTCATGTATGAGACAGGGCCGCCACCGGGGTGAAGCGGCCCGCCTTGAGCGCCGGATAGAGGCTTACAATCAGGCCTATTACCAGCACCACGGCGTTTGCCAGGACGAAATCCCAGGCGTCTATCACCGGATAAATTATCCTGGGCATGCCTGCATACTCCAGCCCGGCTGCCAGGGAGGAGAGGTCCAGGCCGGGCCCGGAGAGCGCGGCCACGCTCAAGAACCCCAGGGCGTCGCCGGCGGCGGTCCCCAACAGGAGCAGCAGGAAGGACTCCATCAGCACGGCCTTCACGATTCTCAGAGGTTTCATGCCCAGGGACTTGAGGAGCCCGAACTCCCTCATCCGCTCGAACACCGCCATCAAGAGCGTGTTTACGATGCCGAAGGCCATGGCAATGAATACGGCTATGAACCATATGAATATGAAGCCGTCGTAGAGCTCCAAGCTCACCCGCACCAGGGGAAGGAGCTCCTTCCATGTCTCCACTGAGAGATGCTCCGGGAGCTTGGCCCTGACCGCCCCGGCCGCCGCCTCGGCCTGATCGTGCGAAGGGAGGAGCACGGCCGCTTCGGTTATCCCGGTCTCCAGGCCCAACATCTCCCGGGCCGACTCCCTGGTAACGAACACGAACCGCTCTTCGGTTGCCTCCAGCCCGGCCCTGTAGATTCCACGTATTTCAAACGCACTGGAGGCCACATCCCCGTGCGCATCCGATGACATGAGGACCAGCCTGCGCCCGGGGCGGGTCTCGAACCTCTCGGCCAAGGCGCGACCCACCAGTATCCCGTAATCATCTCCGGGTTCCAGGTATGCACCCCGGGAAACGGCATCACCTATGAACGATACCCGCGCCTCCTGTTCCGGGTCCATGCCCACCAGGGTCACCCCCCAGGTGTGGCGGGCGTTGTTTGCCACGGCATCCACCCGGATCCGCTCGGCCCAGACGGCTCCCTCCGGGAGGAGCTCTTTGAGTACCGAGCGGACCCTTTCGGTGTCTTGGATTCGATTTCGGACCACGGGGTCTTCTCTGAACTCTCTGTGGTGGATCTGGAGATGACCTGTAAGGGTTGATATGCCGTTTTGAATGAGTTGGTCGCTAAGCCCCCGCATCAGGGCGCCGAGGAAGACCATGCTCCAGACACCGATTACCACCGCCGCCAGGATGACCATAGTCCTTCTGGGGTTGCGCCAGATGTTTCGCCATCCCAGGACAATGTGCATTCTTCCCGCCCCGCGCGATTCTCAGGCGCCCGCCAAGGCACCTGCGGGCCTCAGGCGCAGGATCCTGGCGGCCGGATATACTATGGCCAGGGAAGTGACGGCGAATACCACACCCGCGCCTACGAATACGGACATGAAAGAGAGCTCCGGGTGCATGCGGTCCGGGAGCCCGAACTGCCCGAGGAGCTCCGAGGCTCCGGGCAGGGCCAGACCGTGGGACTGGAACCAGAGAGTAACCGCCGCCCCTGCCATGATGCCGGCTGCTATTCCCAGGCCCGTCATGAGCCCGCACTCCATAAGGACCATCCTGGCCAGCCTGCCGGGCCGGCTCCCCAGGGCCAGTAGTACGCCGAATTCCCGCTTGCGCTCCATGACGCTCATCAGAAATGTGTTCATGATGCTGAAGGCCACCACAACGATCAGTATCACGTAGAATACGAAGCCGCTGACCATGTCCATCTTGATACCCTCCACCAGCCCGGGCATGAGCTCCTTCCAGTCGAGCACCGCCAGCCCCTTCAAGTCCTCATGGGCCGCGAGCTCCAGGGAGAGCTCCTGCTTGATCCGCGGGACCGGGTCCAGGTCTTCCCCGAGCGCCACCACCTGGTGGACCGCCCCGCGCATGGAGTAGATCTCCTGAAAGGCCTCCAAGGGGATCAGGAGAGTGGAACGGTCGAAGTCATCTTGGCCGCTGCCGAGTATCCCCTTGACACTGACCGCGGAGGCGGCTATGGAGCCGTCCCGCCCCCGACCCAGGAGCACGATCTCGTCTCCCTCCCGGATCTTTAGACGCCGGGCCAACAGCCGGCCGAGCACGGCCCGCTCGGCGTCGCCGGGCTCGAGGAATGAGCCCCGTCGTACCAGCGCGTCCAAACGGGATACGCCGGGCTCCTTCACTGGATCGATCCCCAACACCAAGGATGCGTATGTCCGATCCTGGGAGCTGACCAGGGAAAAGGCCCCGGCCCGGTTGGTGTAACCTTTCACTCCCTGGATCCCGCCCAAGATTTCCGCGACCTTTCCGGGGCGCTGCACCACCCGGCCCATGTCCGGCTTTTCATTGTACCCCTCGGCCTGCACCTGAATGTGGCCGGTATGGAGGCTCACCGCCGAGCTGATCATGGTCTCGTACGCACCGAACTGCCAGGACAGCATGAAGACCAGAACCACCGCTGCAAAGGCCACCGCCGACATGGTCAATATGCTCCGCCGCGGGTTCCTCCATATGTTCCGCCATGCCGTCTGCGCAGTCAGCGAGATCATCCTCCTCCGCCTCTCCCGGCCTCATCCGATGGAGGTCACATGCCCGGGGATCTCAGCACGGCCAGGGTGAACATGCTCTCCGGGATTTCCACGTCAAAAGCGAGTTCCCGGTACTCGAGCAAGGTGTACTCCTCCTCTGCATCGGCCTTTTGCATCCTCCAGGTTGAGGGAAAGGGCTTTCCCCCCAGCATCTTGATATCGCCCGCATCCATCACCTTGACCAGCTCCATTTCCTGGTCGAAGAAGGCCTCTTCCAGGAATATGTGATCCTCGCGGATCCGCAGCCTCTGCTTTCCCCAGACAACGGGCGCCCTGGGTTTGGGACGCGACTCTATGACATAGACCTTTTTCCCCTGATGTGTCTCCGTTCCCACGAGCTCGTGCTCATAGTCCCTGATCAAACTGTCGCTCTTGGCCAAATCGTTGTTTGAGAAATCAGAGCCCATCCAGGCCTGGCCCATCATGGAGGGGGGCACCTTTATCACCCGGTTCACCTTGGGGTTGTACATCCACATCTCCCGCCCCTTCTTCAGCGTGGCGTTTCCCCGGTCCTTGGCCGGGGCGAGCACGCGGAAGAGGCTGAGCGTTTCCCCCTTTGTCCAGGCCTTGATAGTGAAGACGCGCTCCCAGTCCGGCCGGTGGACCGTCATGTCCACCGTGCAGACCGAGGTCCTGCCCCGGTAGTAATGAAAGCTCGCCTCCACGATCTCACCGGCCTCCTGGGGCCTGGCCTGGCCGCAGGGGACCAGCGCCAGGGCCGGGAGGGCCGTTAATAGGATCTGGATCATTCGTTTGAGCCGCATCATGACTTGCCGACCTCCCCGCTCGAGGCCCCTTCAGCCGGATGGGCCGCCATACCCTGGAGCAGGACAGAGAGGAATCGCTCCAGGGTGGTTGCCAGGTCAAACCCTTCATCAAACCAAGCCTGAAGTATGAGGGCGTCCCATGTGCCCACCAAGGCCGCGGCCACTGCATCCGGGTCCACCTCCGGGCGGAACTCCCCGCGCTCCATGCCCTCCCGTATGACACCGGAGACAAGGCCTCTGAAACCGGAGTAAATCTCCTTGAAGGTCGCCTTGAATCTCTCCCGCAGCCCGGAGGATGCGGAGGCCGACCAGAACTCCATGACCAGGCCGTAAAACTCCTCCATCCCCGCCCACTGATGAAGCAATGATCCGCCCAGGGCCCGGAGCTTTTCAGCGGCCGGGGCCCCCAAAGCGGAGACCTCTATGCGCGCCTGGCTCCAGGAAGTCTCCGCCAGCCACTCGAAAACCGCGAAGAACAGGTCCTCCTTGCTCTTAACGTACTCGTAGATGGTGCCTTTCCCAACTCCTGCCGCCGAGGCTATCTCCGCAACAGAGGCACCGAAAAACCCCTTCCTTGCAAAGACCCGAGCCGCGGCCTCAATGATCTTCAATCTCTTTTCCGAATATCGGGTTTCGCCCTTCATTCGATCCCCTCTTATCGACCAATCAGTATTTAAAAAGTAACTAATATAAATGATAAAATATTTACAAGCTGTAAATCTTGCGACCGACTGGTCAGTATTGTAGGGAATTGATTGACCGGCTGTCAAGGGAAAACGGAATCGTCTGGAAGGCTGGCTCGTATCCTGGTATATTTGTAGGAAACCCTTCCGGAGCCGGACCATGCGAAAGTACTACAAGGAGCGCTTCGAGGCGCAGCGCCGCATAGCCAAGAGGCTGGCTTCCACCATGGAGGTGAACGAGATCCTCCAGATACTGCGAAAGGAGGCCCGCCGTCTGGTGCCGCGGGCCATGGAGGTCTGCATCCTCCTTCTGGACAAGGACGCCCCCCGATACACCAGACCGCTCCAATGCGCCCTCCACGACCGGCCGGTGAACTGCCTCTCGTGCAAGCGGGGACGGGCGGCGGTTCAAAAGGCCCTTCGAAAGGGCAGACCGGTCATAATATCCAAGACCGAACCCATAAGGCGGCCCGGCGGGGAGTTGGTGGAGACCGGGCCGGAAGGGGCCGTTCCGGTTAGAAGCGGAGGCGTCGACCTGGCCGTAGTGAGCGTGGTACTGGAGCCCGGGGCCAGATTCACGAGACGGGACCTCTTCTTCACCAAGGACATGGCCGAGACGGCCGCCAACGTCATAACACATGCAAAGCGCCACTGGGAGGTCACCAGGGAAAAGCTGGAGATAGGCCGCCGGCTGGCCGGAATGTCTCCTTTCGTTCCCAGGAGCGTCCGCCGCCTGGTGGAGACCGACCCAGCGGCCCTCGAGCAGGAAAAGCAACGCAGGGAAGTAACCGTCCTGTTCCTCGACCTGGAGGACTACACCCTTCTCACCTCCAACCGTTCCGAAGACGAGATGAACGAGGTGGTGGAGAAGCTCTTCAGCCGCTTCGTGGACCCCATACAGCGCTCCGGCGGGGAGATAAACGAGACCTCGGGGGACGGGCTGATGATCCTTTTCAAGGACGGAGAGGCAGAGGAAAACGCCGTTAACGCAGTCCGCTCGGCCCTGGACATCAAGGAGCAGATCCCCCGGCTCAACCAGGAGCTCCCGGCCGGAGCGGAAGCGCTGCGCGTGAACATGGGCATCAACTCGGGCACGGCCCTCTTGGGGCTCAGCCGTTACAGGGGTCTGCTGGAGACCCGCATGACTTATACAGCCACCGGCGCGGTCACCAACCTGGCCGCCCGGCTGGCCGATCTGGCCAAGGGCGGGCAGATCCTGGTGGGAGAAGGGACCAAACGGCTGGTCCAGGGCCTGTGGGCCCTTCGCCCCCATGAACCCGCCGAGCTCAAGGGCTTTGATAAGCCGGTCCCTATATGGGAGCTGGTGGATGGAGACGCGGGCCGGGAGGCCGGAATCTGATCATTCAGGGAGATGCCGGAGAAAACATGATTGCAACACGATTAGGAACATTGTATATTGCCGCGGTATGATTGCGTGCCGTTCATCTCCTCTCATTTGCGGAGCCGCATGCCTGTAAGAATCGGCTCCGCCCAAGGCTAACCACCTATATTGCAGGGCCGCCCGGTTTGCAGGCGGACAATGACAGGGGGCTCTGGAGGAGGTGGGACCGTGAAGCGCTATCTGAAGGCCCTGGTCCTGGTCGCCGCAGGAGTGGCCGTAGGATTCCCGCTGTTCAGCATCACCTACTATACTATGGCGCGCACATCCACACCTCAGTTCTGCGCCTCCTGCCACGAGATTCAGCCGGCTTACAACTCATGGAAGACCTCCACTCACGTGAACAATGACAAGGGGTTCGTGGCGGACTGCATGGACTGCCATCTCCCAGCACCCCACGACACCTTCAACTTTTTCTACGCCAAGACCGCCCACGGCATAAAGGACATCGTCGTTCATTTCCTGCAGGAGGAGTACGACCGCGAAGCCAACCGCCTGGCGGCCTACGCATCCTTCAAGAACGAACAGTGCCAAAAATGCCACCGCAACATTCTCTACATGCCGGACAAGCGCGGGGCCATGTTGGCCCATCGCTCAGTGGTATACCCCCGTCCCGGGTACGAGAAGAAGTGCGTGGACTGCCACAGGAACCTGGTCCACGTGGACAGGGATGCTTACGCGTTCAGCCAGTACAGGCCCCCTTACCGGGGACTGGGCCTCTGAGGCCTTGAGAAGGGAGGAGAGAGACCATGATTAGAAGAGCCGTCCTGCCAGTCTTGTTCTCAGTCGCGTTGGCGGGCCTGTGGGCCGCTCCCTCAAAGGCCCAGACCGCCCCGAACTCGGCCAAGGAGAAGGCCTTCCGAATAGAGAGGAGCATGCCCCCGGAGGCGGTAGCGTGCATCGAGTGCCACAAACAGGAGCACCCGGGCATCTTCGCCGACTGGGCGAACAGCCGGCATGCAAGCGCCAATATCTCCTGCTACGACTGCCACAAGGCCGAGGAGTTCGACCCTGACGTAAGCCAGGCCCATTACAAGCAGTATGAGAGGAGCGACCGGCCGTTCGGGACCAAGGAGTACCGCATCCCGGTGGCCGGCGTGGTGACTCCCAAGGACTGCTCGCGCTGCCACCCGGACGAGGCCAAGCAGTACTCCAGGAGCAAACACGCAAACACGCTGGAGATCATCTGGAAGATAGACCCCTGGCTGAATGACGGCATGAACAGCGATTTCGAGAGAATATCCGGCTGCTTCCACTGCCACGGTACCGTGCTGGAGATAGAGGAAGGGGAGCTGAGCCCGGAGACGTGGCCCAACGTCGGAGTTGGGCGCATCAACCCGGACGGGAGCCGAGGGGCCTGTACCAGCTGCCACACCCGCCACCGCTTCTCTGTCATGGAGGCCCGCAAGCCCGAGGCCTGCGGGCAATGCCACCTGGGCCCGGACCATCCGCAGATAGAGATCTATATGGAGTCCAAGCACGGCGACATCTACACCGCCCACGGGGACGACTACAACTGGACCGCAGCCCCGGGCACCTGGTCACCGGGCGTGGACTACCGAGGGCCCACCTGCGCCTCCTGCCACATCTCGGGAGCAGGAACAACACTGACCACCCATGACGTCACCGAACGGCTCTCCTGGGAGATCCAGGCCCCGCTCACGGTCAGGCCCTCGGAGTTCGCTGCGTTCCCGGCCAAGACCAACTGGGAAGTGGAGCGGGACAAGATGAAGGCGGTCTGCACCCAGTGCCACGGCAAGGCCTGGGTGGAGGCCCACTACGTGAAGTTCGATCGGGTGGTGGAGGAGTACAACGAGGTCTACTTCAAGCCGGCCAAGGAGATCTTGGACACGCTCTATGAAAAGGGCCTACTGGACGACTCCCGGTTCTTCGACGAGGCCCTGGAGGTGGAGTATTACGAGCTCTGGCATCACGAGGGCCGCCGCGCCCGCATGGGAGCGGCCATGATGGCCCCGGACTACACCTGGTGGCACGGGTTCTATGAGTGCAAGAAGCGCTTCAACACCTTCATGGAAGAGGCGAGGACCCTGCTGGAAGAGAACAGGAAGGCGTACAAGGCGGAGGACTTTCCCAACGCCACGGGCGATACCACCCGCCCGGCTGCAGCGGCGCCACAGCAGTAGCCTGCATCCTGTCAACAAGACTATGCGGCTCCAGGGCCCCGCCGCCGGATCCCGTCGCTTTGGGAATGGTATATGATCAATATGGTTATCCTCGGGCCTTAATGGCAAAACCAAAGCCGGGTGCAAATACCAGGCTTGCCGAGCCTGGAAGTCCCCTCAGGGCGCCAGCGAGCTCCGGAGGGACTCTTCCCTCCGGTGGCGGTCCAGGGCCAGGCGTATCAGACGGTGGATGAGCTCCGGGTAGGGGAGCCCGCTCGCCTCCCAGAGCTTGGGGTACATGCTTATCTTGGTGAACCCCGGGATGGTGTTGAGCTCGTTTACCACCACCTCACCGGCGGCCCGCACAAAGAAGTCCGCCCGGGCCATGCCCTCGCAGCCGAGGGTGCGGAAGGCCTTGATTCCGAGCTCCCGGACCCTCTCGGCCACCTCGGGGGTCAACTTGGCCGGTATCTCCAGGGCCGCGCCGTGCCCGTCAATGTACTTGGCCTCGTAGGAGTAGAAGAGGTGGCGGGACCTGTCCGTCACGATCTCGCCCGGGATCGAGGCCTCGGGGTCCCGGTTTCCCAGTATGGAGCACTCGATCTCGCGGCCTTCGACGAACGCCTCCACCAGGACCTTGGAATCCCAGGAAAAGGCCTCTTCAAGGGCCTTGTCGAACTCGTCCGCGTCTCCGGCGCATTGAACCCCGACGGATGAGCCCAGGTTGGCCGGCTTGACAAAACAGGGGCTGCCGAGCGCTTGACGGACCTCTTCAAAATCAGGCCTCTGTGATGCGCTGTCAAGGACCATGTATCGAGCCACCGGCACCCCGGCCTCTCTCAGGAGCCTCTTGGTGACCTCCTTGTCCATCGCCGCCGCCGAGCCCAGGATACCGGCTCCCACGAAAGGTATGCGCAGCATCTTGAGCATCCCCTGTACCGTTCCGTCCTCCCCGTAAGGGCCGTGGAGCACCGGGAATACCACATCCACTGCTCCCAAAGTCCTTCCCGTTTCCACCTCCCTTATGGTGCCCGCCTCGTCCCCCGGGGCCAGCACCACCCTGGCTGCCCCCTTTTTCAGCCTTATGCGCTCAGGGTCCTCGGGGTTCTCCAGGAACCCGCCCGGGGCCAGCAGGTGCCACCCGCCCTGCTTGTCGATGCTCAGCACATGGATATCGTAGACCTCCCGGTCCATTGCATCCACAATGCTCCGGGCCGACTGGAGGGAGACCTCGTGTTCCGCGGACCTGCCCCCGCAGAGGACCCCCACCCTAAGCTTCGCACTCATTTCAGTCGCCCTCCGGTCTCACTTTTCCCGCTTTCCGACATATCCCCGCACCACGGCTTTTCACAGGGATGATTACCACTTCACTTATCACAAAGTCGAGGGTCTCGCAAAGAACCCGCTCGACCACGCCTGGGGACACTGTAACCCGTTGAGACTACGGAAGATAACGGCTCATTCTGCAGCAGACCCTCCTTGCTCTCTATCAAATTGAAAGATTGACAAGAACAAGCAGGCTCAAATCATACCCGTACGGGTATCAATTCCTCGTAGTCCAAGCTTCTATACCCTATCTGATATAATTTGAAATTGCTCTATTGACATTATACCCTTTAAGGTATATATTCGACCTCAAACACAATTGGTATACCTGCTAAGGTATAGAAATGAGTAGCGCCTTGATAGCATTTGTAAGGCGACGCCGGAAACAGGCAGGCTTGACCCAACAGGATTTGGCCGACAGGGCCGGTGTGGGCCTGCGCTTCGTCCGCGACCTGGAGCAGGGCAAACAAACCCTGCGTATGGACAAAGTCAATCAGGTGCTCGCCCTGTTCGGACATGAACTGGGGCCCATTCCAATAGAACGGGATAACCGATGAACCGCAAAGATAAAGTGTTTTACGGAGAGAGAGAAGCCGGCGTCATTAGCGAGGATGAGCATGGCTATCATTTTCAATATCGAATGGATTACCTGAATCAGGAGGCTGCCAGGCCCGTGAGCCTCACCATGCCCCTGCAAAGGGAACCGTTTTCGTCTAAAACCATGCTCCCTTTTTTTGACGGATTGATTCCGGAAGGCTGGCTGCTGGATGTAGCCACCGATATGTGGAAAATCCATCCCCGCGACCGCATGGGATTGTTGCTGGCCTGTTGCAAAGATTGCATCGGAACCGTATCGGTGCGGCCCCTGGAGGAGACCCAGCATGATTGACAGAGGCCGCTGCTTGTTGTGCTATCAGCCGCTGCAAGCCAAGGAATCCGTCTATCACGCTTCCTGCAGTCGCAAATTCTTCGGCAAACGTCAACCGCCTGCTCTACCCTATGCGCTTAACGAGCTGGACGATGTGGCGAAAAAAATCGTCCGCCGCAGCGTAACCGTACCGGGTGTACAGGCCAAGCTTTCGCTGCATCTGGCTGAAAGAGGCGAAGAGGCCGGGCGTCTCACCCTGGTGGGATTATGGGGCAATTTCATCCTTAAGCCCCCCCTCAGTCGATATCCCCAGATGCCGGAAATCGAAGACTTAACCATGCATCTGGCTGCTTTCTTTAAGATTGATACCGTACCTCATGCACTAATACCTTTACAATCCGGTGACATAGCTTACATCACCCGACGCATTGATCGCGATAATAAGGGTCGAAAACGACATATGGAAGACATGTGCCAGCTTACTGAACGCTTAACGGAAGATAAATATAAAGGTTCGTTGGAGCAGGTAGCAAAAGCCATCTATAAATATTCATCTAATCCGGGGCTCGACGTTATCCGCTTTTTCGAAGTGAACTTGTTTTCATTCCTTACGGGCAATGCTGATATGCATCTAAAAAACTTTTCTCTTATGTATGACTATCATAATCTGATTATATTGACTCCAGCCTATGATATGCTGGCCACCCGTCTACTTATACCTGAAACACAGGAGCCGGAAGAATTGGCCCTTACCTTAAACGGCAAGAAATCGATCTTAAGGTTAAATGACTTCTTGAGCTTCGCTAAAAGCATTGGACTCAATGAAAAACAAACAAGAAATTCTTTTAAGCACTTTAGTGAAAGTTTGCCATCCGCTATGGCCTTTATCGATCAAAGTTTTATCAGCATGGAAAACAAAGAAACCTTCAAGGCATTGATGTGCGAAAGGGCCTCGCGATTAGGCCTGTAAAAAGGCTTATCCAATTGTAAAGGGATTTTCGCACTTATGAATCGCTCAATTCAGGGTACAGTGTGTGGCATCCTTATCGCATCATGCACAGTTAGGAGTGCCTAACATCGCCAGTATTCCAGAGCAATCCTTGACAGCCGAGCATTCGCTTCTTTCAGCATCCTGTTCCAGCCCGCCAACAGTATGCCTTGCGGTTAGCCTGCCCAAAGGGCAACGGGACTGGGTTTCCACGTTCCACATAGTTGATCCTATGGATGACTTAAGTGCGCCCTCTACGCCGGTGGTTCTACAGTTCCGTGCAGGCAGTTAGGAGACCTGCATCCTGACCACATGCCACTCACACTGGGGAGCAGGCTCCGGCCTTTTAATCCTCATTAGACCTGCGCTTATTGACGACGCTTAGAGACATTCAAATATTTTCACCATATCATCCGACCCTAGGCCTTAACCGGGGAGGATTCCCGGAGGGATTCGCCTGTCACCATTTGAACCCGATTCGGTGCATTGTCCGCAGGGCTTCGCACCCCGTCATCAGCGCGACGACAGCACGCCTGCCTAGGGTCCGGCAGGAACATGCCGGGTACTCCAGGTAAGTACCTGAGTACACTCAACTATGCTACATCGTGTCGCACCCGAACGCTAAGCCTGAGCCGCGCCCGCCGAGGACCTCAAAAAAAAGTAACGGACGTGGGCGGGCGTCGGCGCCAGGCTTTTGCTAGCAGCTACTGGGTGACTGGGGTTCCCCTCGCCGCATGCCAGACCCTTGCTATCTCAACGGTACGCCTTCTGTGATCAACTCTATAGACAATCCTACATGGCTTGCGAATTACTTCCCGGATAGTCGGGTCGTTGAACTCTGGTACAATGCGCCCAGACTCTGGAAAATCGACTAATCTCTCCACTGCCTGAAACAGGCTTCTTACGAATCGTTCTGCCCCCGAGGAACTGTCTTCCGCGATAAAGGTGGCAATGTCTTTGAGATCAAACCGAGCCGAGGGAGACCAGATCAGCTTGAAAGCCATTCCCTGAACTCCTCTCTTACCTTCTCATGGAGAATACCCTTTCCCTCATCGAGTTCACGAAGTCCCTTACGTACACCCGCCACGAAGTTGATGCGCTCCTGGATATCTTCCCAGGTAGCGTCTTCCGGAAGTTCTTGAATACTCTTTATAGCTATTTCTTTGGACGTCATGTTCAAACCTCCCCATACTTGCTGTTACTGAGCCGGTACACTTTGCCTGCATCTAACAAGTGAGTATGTAGTTTCCGGATAATTCCGAGCTATTAGTATTGATGACATATATTTTCGTTGAAGACTACAGTTCTCTAGCTTGATAATTGGGCCATCTTCATGTTATCAAGAAACTCTATATTTTGCCCCAAGCATGATACAGGGAGGCAATCAGTTTTCTGGGATAGGAAGTTCCCACCAACCGGATGAACAATGATTCCTGTTGAATCATAGCAAAAGCCCATACTCCAGTTTAAACCCCATATTATTGAATCTCGATTGAAGAACAAACAAGGACACATTATCCAAACTGCATTTGAAACGTAACTATCGTATCATGCGCATTCAGTAGAGTCTGGATTTGCCCGCATTATCGAAACAATCCTTTTACCTATGATGTGACGCTCTAGGTGCCAGGGACGGCACCGCAGACTTGTTGACCGGGTTCTCCGGTCAGAACTCCTCGGTAATCCACCGATCATAGGCCGCATGAACTGCTCGCGGTATCCAAGACTCCTCAAACGGTGAAGAACCTCGCTGTTCGGGTATCTCGTTGACGTCCACTCCGGTGATCTCGAATGAGCGCCAGTCTATGTCTCCGCACCTCGACCAAAATCTCACCAGGAGCCGTCCGTTCCTTGCCTTCCATATGTCCATATTAAACGAGTGGTGCCTGCCAAAGTGGTCTCCTCGACCGTAAACCCGTTGCATTCCCCGAGCATCGAAATGATCGATTTCCTCTAACGTCCCGAGCGTTGCAGGTATCTTTGACTCCCAAAATGTAAGATCCTCTCCCATTGCCCGAATATTCTCCTATCAACTAAGGCCGATCTCACCGGCTACATTTTTTGAAATATGCCGTACGGGCAAGTTTACTTCAATCAAACATATAGGATATTTTATTCCTATCTTCCTATTTCCTGTTGCCCATTGCCTGACTCTCTGCTCAAGCTCTTCGTATGTAGGCTTCTCAGGCATAATCACAGCCTCTGTATTCGCATTCCCATAAAGTCAGTACTACCAACACAATTGTTGCTAGCCGCCCGATTCCATCTTTACCCTACCCTACGAGTAAAGCCTTGACCATACCACGGAAGCGGCGGAAAATGAACCATGTTCACGGCCGAGAGCCGTGCCAACCAACAACCCACTTCAAGGATATCTTTTCAGGCTCTTGAGCTTTTTGTCTGAAGGCTTTTTCCTGTCCATGGTCCCTCCAAATATAACGGTCTCGAAATGTAAGATAAATTATGCATATATAGATTGGCTTGTCAAGCCATAAATTTGCTTGGGTGCCTTTTATACACTGATTTAACGAAGATTATTGACCTACGACTTAATGAATACGCAGGCCCATCCTGGGTATTTTGCTTTACATATTCTGCATAATTTGCCGTACAGATCGCTCCTGTCATCTTTCCCTCCAGCCGCTCTTGATTCACCCCGGAGCCCTTCGATGAGATGGACCAAACGGACAAGGTCTTCAACCCGGAAGTTACTGCGGCCAGCCGAAACGACCACAAAGGGATCCGGCTCAGCAGCGTCGGTCCAGCCAATGGGGACGGTGATCAGCCGCTCCTGATCATCATGAAGATCCACGCATTCATGGCCCCAACTTCGCCGATAACCGACCAGGCCATATTGTTTGGAATAAAGAGGATGAAACGGGTGGGTGATTCTGACTTTTCGTTTCAGCCGGTTCACAATAGGAGCAGTTCGACGCCCTTGCTTTCTCTTGCAAGCGACGGCACTTCTGTCCCTCTTGCCACCAGAAGCGGGTTGTCGAATTCGGCCAGTGGCTCCTCGAGGAGGTCGTCAAGGCCGTACCTCACCGCCACTGGGTCTTCAGCATCCCGAAGATACTCCGCCGGTCTTTTCTCTATGACCGAAAGCTCCTTTGCGATCTCAGCCGGTGCGCCTGGGAGACCCTCAAGCAGTACCTTCAGGAGGTCTTGCCGGGTGCAGATTTCCAGCCCGGGGCTATCATCGCAGTGCAGACCTTCGGGGGACTGCTCGAGTTCAACCCCCATTGCCACATCCTTCTTGCCGACGGTGGATTCTACGGCAAGGACATGTTCCGAGTTGCGCCCCGACCGGAGATCAAGCCCATCGAAGAGATCTTTCGCCATAAGGTGTTCCGGATGCTCCTGCGTCGCCGAAAGATCCGCCCGGAACTCATCGAAAACCTCATGGGGTGGCGACATTCAGGATTCCATGTCCACGCCGGCCCCCGCATCCTGCCTCGTAATGCCGAGTCCATGGAAAACCTGGCCCGGTACATTATTCGTGCCTCCTTTGCCCAAGACCGGATGACCTATCTTCCTCGGGAAACCAGGGTTATCTATGAATCCAGGAATGGAAAGCGCACGAAGACCTTCGACGCCCTGGAATGGCTTGCGGCCATGTGCTCGCACGTTCCCAACAAGGGCGAGCAGATGGTGAGATACTACAGCGGAGACACCTCGGTCACTGTGGCCCCCTTACCAGGGCTGACGCCACGCGGCACTCCCCTCCGACGTTCACTGTGCTCTCCTGCATGATTGGGGGCCCGAATGGTTCCTTGCCCCTTTTCAGCCCAACCTATGGTGTCGTACCTTGATTCCTCGATCATAATGATGGGAGCGGTATCATGAACGAGAAATCCTGTTCGAGAGAAAAATTCAGAGATTTACGCGCACAGGCGGAGCAGCTTCAAAAAGCAAAGAAAGCAGTGAAACTGAGGACGAGGTCAAGGAGAAAACGGCGAAGACCAAGTCCCGTGAGCGCAACTACTTCGAGTTTCAACATCGGCTGGCGGATGGATCCTTAAGGGATGTCGAGGTCTACAGCAGCAACATCGATGTGAACGGAAAAGGGCTCCCCCTCAACCCTCGATTGCCCCCCCGGGGCATCAAAAGCCGCCCTCATTCAGATCTCACGGGATTTTCACACGCGGTATACGAAAGCCCTTCACATGTGGACAGGACATCCTGCAACGCCATCTCGTGCTCCTCCGCTTCTGCGAAAAAAGGACCCACAATGAGGCCGTTTTCTCTCAAGGAGAACATCCGTTTCAGCTATCGGAGCTATTTCTACTTCCTCCGCCGTACGTTTCTGAGGTGCCGGGGCACGCAAGCCCGGCTGACCCCCAGGCGCTTCGCCGGGATGACGGTCTTTTTCTTCGCGCTCCTCGGGCTTCAGACCCTTCACTGGCTCGCATTTGCCGTGGATGAGGTCCTGTTTTCCGGGTACCGGTCCGTGGGCATCCGCCAACCGCTCTTTATCGTGGGGGTCCCTCGAAGCGGCACCACCTTTCTCCATCGACTCCTTTCCGCGGACCGGGACACGTTCACCTCGTTTACGCTCTGGGAGCTGATTCTCGCGCCGTCGATCACGGAGCGTAAGATCATCCTGGGCCTGGCCTCCCTAGACCGCCGAATCGGGGCTCCGTTCAAGCGGCTCATCGGATGGTTCGAACGGACGGCCTTGGGCGGACTGGACGACATTCACCGCGTCTCGCTCTCTGACCCGGAGGAGGACTACTTGGCCCTGGCGCCGATTTACGCCTGCTACCTGATGATCCTCCCCTTCCCCTTCCCCGAGGACCTGGGCCACCTGGCCTTTTTTGACGATCAGACGCCCCGGGCCGAGAAGGACCGAATCATGGCGTTCTACAAGACCTGCCTCCAACGCCACCTCTATGCCCACGGTACGGAAAAGACGCTGCTCTCCAAGAACGTGTCGTTCGGTCCCATGGTGGAAACGCTCACGCAGGTCTTCCCG
>CAZYJR010000015.1:0-85185 GCA_964647905.1 uncultured Desulfobacterales bacterium
AGGAGGCACGGCACAGAGATTCTGCACGTGCTCCTTATCAGGGCGAAAGACCTGCCCCCACCTCCTCGAGCTGGCCGGTCTCCTCAAGGAGGCGGGCGGGCGGAGGTCCTCCCGGACGCCCCATGAGCAGTTCCTCAAGAGCCCCTGGTACCTCCTGGCATCAGCCCTGTTCGAGCACGGTGGCCCGGGCCCGCAGTCATTTCTCATCCGGCAGGCAGGAGAGGAAGAGCGGCACTGCCTGGCGGTGATGGATGAGAGCGGGAGTCCGCTTCTCACCTATATCTCCCGGGGGCCGGATCGGGAGCGGCTCCAGACACGGATCCAGCCTCCCGCAGCTGAAGGAGTCGTCCCGAACCGGGCCGGAGTCCTGGAAAAGCTCGCCCTCCTCACCCTGAGCCCGAATGAGCGCCTGCTCCTGGAGCGCGGCTTCAAGAGCCGCCGCTTGGCCATGGAGGAGAGCGTCTGGTACCGGCTGGCCTATCACGGGTTCAGGGAGTTCGGGGCGGAATCATGCTCTTTCAGCCCCTGGGTGGAAGAGGGCACCGGCGAGTTCATCATGACCTGCGCCCACGAGCGGCACGGCCTTCTTATGCGCATCTTCGTACCCAGGGAGGCGGTTTCAGGCGTTCTCCGGGCCTTGAGCAAGCATCTCCCCAACCAAAGCGGCTTTTCCATACACCCCATTCCCCTGAAATCCCTGTTCAGGGTGGACGCCACCACCGAGCTCGACCTCGAAATACGGCCCATGGTCAAGCTGCTCCAGGAAGACGGAGAAGAGAGGTTCTTGGAGCGAGAGGATCTGGAGAGGTTCCGCTACGGCCGTCTGGTGTTCATCCCGGAGATGGGCCTCCTTGCGGAGCTCGAAGACCCGGAGAGCGAGCGGCGATTCGGCACCCCGAGAAAGATGACACTCAGCCGGTCCCAGGTGCCCAGCTACCTTGATTCGCTCCGGGAAGAGGGCGCCGGCGATCACCTCCTGGCCCCGGAGGTCGAACGCCTGCGCATATTCAAGGCGCCCGAGCGCGTAGAGATCTTCCCGGAGGCCATGGAGCGGGACTGGTGCTGGCTCTCGGTGCGCTACGGATTCGGAAATGACGAGATCTCTCTTGCGGACATTCTGGACGCGAGGAAAAGCGGGCGGAGGTACATCAAGGTGGAAGGAGGATGGGTCGACTGCCGGAGCCCCCGCCTGACGGACCCGACCGCACACCTGGAGGAGCACAGCCCGGCGAGGGAAGGGACGGACATCTTGAGGCTTTCCAAGCTTGAGCTCCTTCGCCTGCAAGGGGCGCTTGGATCCCGACCCGGGGTAATGGGAGACGATGAGCAAAGGGAGCTCTTGGAGCGGTTCCTGGAGCTCAGGCCTTCGCGGCCCCTGCCCTCCCTCCACGGCCTGTCATCAACCCTCCGCCGGTATCAAAGAAGCGGTGTGGAGTGGCTCTCTTTCCTGTATGAAAACGGCCTAGGGGGCCTCTTGTGCGACGACATGGGCCTCGGCAAGACCCACCAGGTCATGGCCTTGATGGTGTCCATCCTGGAGAGCGGGGAGGACGACGAGCCCTTTCTGGTGGTCTGCCCGACCACCGTCCTCGGACACTGGAGGTCAAAGATCCGCGACCACGCACCGGGACTCACGGCCGCGGTATACTACGGCGGAGACCGAGACCTTGAAAGCGCCCTTGACGAGGCCCACGTAATCCTCACTTCCTACGGCCTCCTCAGGAGAGACATAGGCCGCTTGAGCAATCAACCATTCGCCCTCGCCGTATTCGACGAGATCCAGTACCTCAAGAACCCGGTGACACGCACCCACCGGGCGGCCAAGAGAATCCAGGCACGCTCCAAGATCGGCCTTACCGGGACCCCTCTGGAAAACCGCCTCCAGGAGCTCAAGGCCCTGCTGGATATAACGATCCCGGGCTACCTGGGCCGCGACCAGGACTTCTTGGAAAGATACGTGAGACCCGTTGAGGGGCGTGACCATCCAGGCCGAAGGGATGAGTTGAGCCGCCTGATCTTTCCGTTCACCCTCCGCAGGCTCAAGAAAAGCGTTCTCACCGAGCTCCCGGAAAAGATCGAGGACATCCGTACCTGCGCGCTGACCGAAGACCAGGTCAAGCTTTACCGGGATGCGGTTTCCATGAGGGGAAAGAGGCTGGTGGACACCCTGGCCGAAGGCAGGGAGCCCGTGCCCTACATCCACGTCTTCGCCCTGTTGAACCTCCTAAAGCAGATCTGCGACCACCCGGCACTGGTGGAAGGGGACGGGACGGACCCCCATACCTACAGCTCGGGCAAATGGGATCTATTCAAGGAGCTCCTTGCCGAGTCACTGGAGAGCGGCCAGAAGGTGGTCGTCTACAGCCAGTTCCTTGGAATGATCCGCCTGATGGAGTCACTCCTCAGGGAGATGAACATAGGACATGTCTCCCTCACCGGGGCCACCCGGAACCGGGAGGAGGTGGTGGCCCGCTTCAACCAAGACCCGGAATGCCGGGTCTACGTGGGGAGCCTGGGTGCAGGCGGCCTGGGCATCGACCTGGTGGCCGCCTCGGTAGTGATCCACTACGACCGCTGGTGGAACGCCGCCCGTGAAGATCAGGCCACCGATCGGGTCCACCGCATAGGTCAGAGGCGGGGCGTCCATGTCTTCAAGCTGGTGACCGAAGGCACCCTGGAAGAGAAAATAAGCGCAATGATCCACAAGAAGCGCAACCTCATGGAGAGCGTAGTAAAGGAGGACGACCCCGGCCTCCTCAAGATCCTCACCAGGAAAGAACTTATCGACCTCCTGACCTTCCAGGAGCATTAGCCGGGGCAATACCCGCGGAGAGGCCCGCCTGCCTCAAGATGGCTGTCAGCCAGGGCCTCGGGGTTTGACTTCCATTCTCAGGGATGGCACATAGTCCCTGTGTGGAAGGATACTATGGATAAGAGGGCAGCGAGTATGGCTGAATTCAAGTACAGCAATGTCCGGAAGGAGATGGAGCTATACGGCTACGACGACGTGGTCAGGAGCCACTGCCGCATGTGCCACGGCGGGTGCGGGGTGCTCGTCTATCTCAAGGGCGGGAGGGCGGAGAAGATCGCGGGCGACCCTGACTGCCCCATCAACCACGGCACCCTCTGCTCCAAAGGGATCGGATCGATCCAATTGGCTTATCACCCGGATAGGCTTACCCACCCGGTCCGGCGGGTGGGCCCCAAAGGGAGCGGGAATTGGGAGCGCATCTCATGGGACGAGGCCCTGGATACCATCGCGGAGAAGCTCTGCGGGTACAGGGAAGCATTTGGGGCGGAGTCCGTTGTCATGGGCTACGGAACGGGCAGGGACAACGAGGCGGTCATCTACCGCTTCGCCAACCTCTTCGGAACGCCCAACGTGCTGACAGCGGGCCATTTCTGCTACGGCCCCAGGATCGCCACCAGCATACTCATCTGCGGGACCAATCCTATCGTGGACTACGAGAACCTTCCCAAGTGCATCATGGTATGGGGCAACAACCTGGTGATAAGCAACCCGGACTGCTACAAGGGGGAGCCCTTCTCCGCCGCCCTGGATGCAGGTGCAAGGCTGATAGCCGTGGATCCCAGGCTCACCCGCATCGCGGCCCGGGCCGACGTCTGGCTGCCGCTGAGACCCGGGACCGATGCGGCCCTGGCCTATGGGATGCTCCGCGTAATCATAGAAGAGGGGCTCTATGACCGGGAGTTCGTGGAAAACCATGTCTACGGGTGGGAGCCGTTTCTGAAGAGGGTCGAGGAGTATCCCTTGGAAAGGGTGGAGGGGATAACCTGGGTGCCCGAAGAAAAGATCCGGGAGGCGGCACGGCTCTTCGCCCGAACCAAGCCGGCCGCGATTCAGTGGGGTGTCGCCATAGAGCAGCAGATCAATTGCGCGGACAACGACCGGCTGCTGATGTTCCTCATGGGGATCACCGGGAACATCGACGCCCCCGGGGGGCAGGTGCTGTTCAAGCCGCCCAGGATCCGCAATGTCGGATACTTCGGGGCTCACCGGATGCTCCCTGATACCCAGCGGGAAAAGCGGCTCGGCGGAGACAGGTTCCGTCTGGCCGGCCATTTCGCCATCATCAACCCCAAGTGCGTATGGGACGCCATATTGGAGGAGAGGCCCTACCCGGTCAAGGCCCTCTTTTTCATCAGCTCCAACCCGCTCATCACCCGTGCCAACGCGGCTGAAGTCCACCGGGCCTTGGAAGAGGTGGAGTTCATGGCGGTATCGGATTTCTTCATCACCCCCACCGCAGAGATGGCGGATATTGTCCTTCCTGCCGCCACTTGGCTGGAGATGGACTATATAGGGGACTTCTGGAAGCGGCACGGCTATATCCTGCCCAGGAGAAAGGCCATCCAGGTGAGGGAGTGCCGCTCGGACCACGAGATGTTGAATGACCTGGCCCGCCGCGTGGGGCAGGGCGAGCACTGGTGGGACGATTTCGAGCAGGCGTTGGACTGGATACTGGAGCCCATGGGAATCACATGGCAGGAGTTCAAAAGGATGGACCATATCCGTGGCGAGGTGCTTCATCAAAAGCATGAGACCCGGGGGTTTTCCACCCCCACGCGGAAATTCGAGGTCTACTCCACGGTCCTGGAAGGCATGGGATACGATCCCCTGCCGGCATACCGGGAGCCTCCGGAGAGCCCGTACAGCACCCCGGAGATCTACCGGGACTTCCCTTACATCCTGATCACAGGGAGGCGATTGCCGGGATTCTTCCATACCGAGAACCGCCAGGCCCCTTGGTTGAGGGAGCTTCACCCGGACCCGGTGGTGGAGATCCACCCGGAGGCCGCCGCCAGGGAAGGAATCGAGGAAGGGGATTGGGTAATACTAGAGTCTCGCCGGGGAAAGGCCAGGCAGAAAGCGAGGCTCTTCGAGGGTATGGACCCGAGGATCGTCTCGGCCGAGCACGGCTGGTGGTTCCCTGAGAGGAAGGACCCCGGCCATGGCTGGGATGAATCCAACATCAATATGCTCACGGACAACGCCTACGAGACCTGCGATCCCGCAATGGGGGCCACCAATGTGAGGACCCTTCTTTGCAGGATATACCCCGAGAAGACCTGACGGAGGAAAATCATATGACCCGATTCGCGCTGATCATCGACCATCAGGCCTGCTGGGGATGCAAGACATGTGAGGTGGCCTGCAAGCAGGAGAACCGAGCGCCCTACGGTCTCAAGCTGATTAGTGTGCATGAAGACGGCCCCAGGCTGGCCGGGGACAAACCGGATTTCACCTATCGGGTGACTACCTGCAGGCAATGCGAAGAGCCGGATTGCGCGCAGGTCTGCCCCGAGGAGGCGATCACCAGGAGGGAGGACGGAATCGTGGTCCTGGACGGAGAAAAGTGCAGCGGGTGCGGGCTGTGCGTGGAAGAATGTCCTTATGATGCAGTAGTCCTGGACCTGGAACTGGGCTTGGCCCGGAAATGCAACCTCTGCCTCCACAGGGTGGACAACGGGCTGGTGCCCGCGTGTGCGGACAACGTGTGCCCTGCCCACTGCATCCACTTCGGCGACCCGGACGCCCTCCTGAGCGGCATCCGGGCAAGAAGGACCGCTTGCGTCACCCTGCCCCCATTCGATCCCTACGCCGCTGATCAAAGTGGATAGGGGATGCGGGTCACAGCACTCCAAGCAGCCTCAGGCCGTCGCGGAACAGGACCAGGGCCAGGGCCCAGAGTACGACCCCGAGAAGACGCATGGTGTAGATGTAGATCTTTCCTGAGAGGAACGATTTGAATCGGCCCACCAGGACGACCAGCACCATCTTCGATCCCAAGAGCAGGAGGTAGAAGCTGCCTACGAAGGCTGCAGGGGCCAACCTGTGCTGATCCAGGGCCTTGAGGATGATCGGGGCCCCCACGCTGAACCAGAAGAGATAGGGGTGCGGGTTCAAGGCGTTTACCACGACCCCCTTGGCAAGCGATCGGCTCCCAGCCTTCTCTATATCGAGCTCCACCTGCCTGGTGCGGATGCTCCCGCAGCCCAGGTATAGAACGAAGAGGCCGCCCACCAAGGACATGACTCCCAAGACCGTGTGAAATGCAGGGAGCTTGGACAGGACAAAGACCGCCAGGGCGATTATCGGGGCGTCGGTCACCACCGGGGCCAAGGCCACCCTGGCACCGGATTTCACATCATACCGGAGTGTCTCGGATATCGTGAGGGTAAGGAGCGGGCCCGGAGCAATCCCTGCATAGAAACCCAGGACAAAGCCCATGCCGAGGAAATCGATCATCAATCAAGGCTCCCCCTTTTTCCCCGCTGCGTCAAGCCCGGGCCTTTCGTTCTTGAGACGCCCGGCCGGCCCCGGCCTGTCCGAGGGTTGCCCAATGGCCTTTATGTGAATATATTTTGTTTATCCGGCAGGTTCTTCGAGTCAAATGCCTGGCATCACCGGTTAAGCCAGCATGACCGCCGAGCGGTGCATAGCTGAGCTAATCGAGGCGTTTCCTGAAGAGGACCTTGGCGTCCCCGGGCCTGTTGTAGTCCAGGGTCACGGGGACCCCTCGATCCTCGGCGTCCCCCTCCTCCGGAAGGAAACCAAGCCTCCTGTGAAACGAGATGGACCCTCGGTTCACAGGAGAGGTACAGGATCGGACTGCGGTACGGCCATTCAGGCGGCACATATCGAAGAACCTTGTATAGAGGGCCCTTGCAAGGCCCTGGTTGCGGTGGGCGGGATGGACGCCGACAAAGTGGATATAAGCCTCGTCCGACCTGGACGAGGAGAGGAACCCCACCAGGAAGCCGGCCAGCATGCCTCGATCTTCGGCTATCAGGGAGGTGTCGTTGAAGTGCACTAGAAAAAGCCTGGGAAGCATGGGTCTCAGGTCCCTTCCGCCCCACCACTCGGGCATCACTTCCATGATGCGGGGATGATCAGAAGAAAGGGCCTTTCGTATCTCAAGCGTCAAAGTCCGACCTCTTCTCGGAATCCGAACTCGATCTTGTTGTCCAGGTAGTAAACCAGCTCGGGATCGAACCGGTAGAACCGAACCCGAAACCGCTTGGCGAATCCCTCCAGGTCCAGGTCCTGCGCCGGGTCGAAGAACTCCCTTGTGAATGGATACTTCTCTGTGTAGGCCCTGACCGCTCTTACGGCCCTCAGACCCGGGCCCACCTTGTGGATCCGGCCGGACATCTGGATCCCGCGTATCTCCCTCCAGGATGAAACAAAGGGGTAGATGGCAGCCGATACCGGGCGATTTCCAGTGGATTCCCGTATGTGCCTGGAATCCGGGGCCGAGAAAAAGTAAAAGGCCTTGTCGTAGAACACATAATATACAGGGGCCGCCCATGGCCCGCCCTCTCCGGCCGTGGCCAGGGCCATTGTGCTCTGGGACTGGATCAGCTCTCTTGCCAGTACTCGCAGATCGTGCTCCTCGCTCATGCTCCTCCATCCAGCGTGCGGGTAATGTGACTCACTTCAAATGAAGACTACACGAACGCGAGGCCTTTGAAAATCTCATTTTGCAAGCTGAGCAAAGAAGTTTGGCTCCCCGATTTCATCAAGTACGAGGCGGGCTCGATGTCCAGTCTTTTGTTTATCTGTCATTGATTGGAATTCATCGGGATGTTGTATTTCTTAATTTTCTTATACAGCAGCGTTCTGTGAATTCCAAGCAATTCAGCGGCTCGAGACTTATTGTATCCGGTAGACTCCAAAGCGTAGCGTATTGCTTCTCTTTCAGCATTACCTTGGATATTTTTCAATGTCTTTTGATCATGTTCTGTCAAATACTGTTTAGTTCGATGTAAATAGAATGGTAAATCGCAGGTATATATTATATTCCCTTTCAAGGTAGAGACAATTCTCTCCAAGACATTAGAAAGCTCCCTAGCATTACCAGGCCAATTATATTTTTTCAGTGATTTTTCAGCCTGAGAATCTATTATTATATCAGGGAATGAAGCCTCTTCTATTATCCTTTGTAGTATATTGTAAGTCATAGGGATGATGTCTTCTGGTCGCTCTCTTAGTGGCGGAATGTGTAAGGGAATCACGTTCAAACGATAGTACAAATCTTTTCTAAAACGGCCCTCTTCGATCATCTGCTCAAGGTCTTGGTTGCTAGCTGCGATGAGACGGAAATCCGCGTTGATCAGAGATGTCCCCCCAACCCGTTCAAACTCCTTCTCCTCCAATACCCTCAGGACCTTGGGTTGCATCTCAAGCGGCAAGTCACCGATTTCATCTAAAAAAACGGTCCCGTGCCGGGCCAGCTCCAGCTTGCCCGGTTTCCCCTCGGACTTGGCACCTGTAAACGCGCCTCTCTCATAGCCGAAGAGCTCTGATTCGAGCAGGTCCTTGGGAATGGATGCGCAGTTGATGCGGATGAAAGGGTGCAGCTTCCTGGGACTTGCGTGATGTATGGCCTGGGCGAAAAGCTCCTTTCCAGTTCCCGACTCGCCGGTGATCAGCACCGGGAGGTGGGTCGCGGCGGCCTGTAAGGCGTCGTCCTTGAGTCTGTTCAGTGCTTTGCTCACGCCGACGATGCTCTCCAGGGTGTACTTGGTGGAGCGCAGCGACATCAGCTCCTTTTCATACATCTCCACTTTGCGTTCCAGGACTTGGAGTTTTTCCGCCAACCTCTTTACATCCCTAACATCCTTGAACATAACCTGCCCGAAGACCGCCACCACTTCCCCGCTCTTCCTTATGGGGATCCTTTGGACCACCATGTCCTGCCCCATGATTCGCTGGCTCTGGTTGATCTCAGCCCTACCCGTCTTGGCCACGATGTGCATGCGGGTGTTTTCCACCACCTCGGTGCAATGCTTCCCGATCTGTTCCTCCGGGTTGATCCCCAAGAAGTCGCCGTAAGGCTTGTTGAAATGGGTGATGAATCCATCCGGATCGGTCACCACGCAGCCGTTGTAAATGCTGTCGAATATAAGCTCATAGAGGGCCAGCCTTTCTCTGATGATATCCTTATGCCTCTCCCGGGAGACAAGCTTATCCCCTTGTTGTTGCATGCGCGCCTTCTCCCTTCCTGCCGGTCTCTGGCCCCATGCCGGCCGGTATTGTCTGTATCAAAACAATAACATGTATCCTGTTTGGTATAGCAGCTTATACCGTTTTGCCCCGAATGGCAATTGGGTTGACGGGAATTGAAGGAGGGTTCATCGGCACAGAGAAAGGTTGCCGGGCATGAGGGCGAACTCAGGCAAGACTGGCCTGAAACCTGCAGGAGCTCGGGATCAGAATATGCTCGGGAGGGGTTATTCTTCCCGCTCCATCGAGACGCGCGCATTGATCCATCGCCTCTTCACTCGTGTCGATCCGGGGATTCCATATCAGGAGTAATGCTTGTGGAAGAAGGCATTCGAGAACCTGAGATTGGGATAGAAGACATCCTGGTGCTCAAGGATGATAATTTCAATCTCCACAATGTCTGCATCGTCACCGGGGCGGGAACCGGGATAGGCCGTGCCACGGCTCTGGCAGCGGCTGCCAACCGAATCATGACCGTGGGCTTGGATATCAACCAGGAGGAAGGAGAAAAAACCCAGAAGATGGCCCGCGCCTTGGGAGGCCAGATGATTTTCATCAAGACGGACCTGGCCGATGACGGGGACATTGAACACGCTGTCAGGGAGTCCGCAAAGCTGGGGACTATCAAGTATCTTGCCAATATAGCGGGGATTCAGCACATAGCGTCGGTGGACGAATTTCCTATGGAAAAATACGACTTCATGCAGCGCATCATGCTCAGAGCCCCTTTTTATTTATCCAAGCTGACCATACCTCACATGAGAAAGAGTCATGACGGAGTAGGTGTAATAGGCAACATGACTTCGATCCATGCATACATCTCCACTGCAAGAAAACCTGTTTATAATATTACCAAATTCGGCCTCCGAGCCCTGACCCAGTCCATCGCGGCGGAAGGAGAAGGGAAGATCCGATCTTTCTCCGTGAGCACCGGATTTGTAAAGACGGCTCTGACACTCAATCAGATTCCTGCACAGGCCGAGCAGAGGGGCATTACCCAAGAGGAGGTGGTCAGAGACGTTATGATGGGGCGGTCCCAAATCAAGGAGATGATGCCCCCCATAGAGGTGGGAAACCTCTTTGTCTTCGGCTTTTCAAGACATTCGCGGTATCTGGTCGCCGGGGACCTCCTGTACGACGGCGGAATTGTCCTGACCTACTAGCGGTAACAGCGGATCGGGGGGCATTGCTCGTGCCTGGAAAAGTCCACAAGAAAAGACCCGAACAAAGCTCAGCTTGCTTCGGACCGCTCCTGCTCATTGATCACGGCTCTCAGCTCGTTTTCCACGAATTCTATATGATTGCGGGCCTCCCGGCTCGCTCGCTCAGCATCTCGGTCTCGAATGGCCTGAAAGATTCTCAAATGCTGTTCCGCTATCTTGTCGTGATTGCCGGCCTTGAGGAAGATCTTTTCACGAGACAGGGCCTGGGTCTTCCAGATCAGGTGATAGCATGTAGCCATGAGGTGCGAGAGCATTGTGTTGTGGGCGGCCATGGAAATAGTGACATGGAAATCCGCATCGGTCCTGGAGTCGTCAATCCCCCGTTTGAGGCTGTCCCGGTCTTTGTGAATGATGGATTGCAGCTTTCGAAGGTCCCTTTCCGTGGCTCTCTTGGCCGCCATATAGGCTGACCATCTTTCCATGGCCCTTCGGAGCTCCAACAACTCGAACACCTTATTGCCGTCGTCCTCCAGCAATCGGGTAAGGGGGTCTTCAACGAGTTGCTCGGCAACCGACTTGACGATGATTTTTCTCCTCGGCCGGATCTCTATGAATCCCATGGCCTGGAGCGTGTTGAGCGCCTCTCTCAGGGAAGGGCGGCTGACTCCTATGGACTCGGCCAGGGCCCGCTCGGTGGGGAGCTGGTCTCCCGGCTTCAGTTCGCCTTTGCCTACAAGGTCCTTGAATTGCTCGATTATTTCGTCGGAAATCTTCTTGGGGGAGATCTTTTTGAACATAACGGCCTCCGTAATGGTGGCTTTGGTATTACCAGATTTCAAAGCCTTAGGCAAGCAAGGACTCTCATGAATTTTCCTTGACAGAGGCAATCAAATAGATAATATGGTCTGACCAAGAGACCAAATGCTGAACTTCTGAGAGGTGGGAATGAAAACAAGCCTCTTGTGCGGGAAAAGGGCCCTTGACTTCGAAGTCCCGGATTCGGTATCCTTGGTTGAGACAAGGGAAATGGCAGCCCTTGCAGACCCGGTATTGGGTGTAAGCGATGCCATCTCAAATCCCATCGGCTGCCCGCCCCTGGCGGAAATCGCCTCGGGAAGAAAAGACGCCTGCATTGTAATTTCAGACATCACCCGCCCCGTCCCCAACAAGGTCCTCCTGCCCCCTCTCCTAACCACCCTGGAACAATGCGGCCTCCCCCCTGAGAGCATCACCATTCTCATCGCCACCGGCATGCATCGCCCCAACCGGGGAGGAGAGCTCGAATCCATGGTGGGCCGCGAGATCATGGATCGATACAGTATCGAAAACCATTTCTGCGGGGATCCAAAAGCTTGCAGGAAGATCCATGAAATCAATGGCGCCCCTATTGAAGTCAACACAAGGTACCTGGATTCAGACCTCAAGATCCTCACCGGACTCATAGAACCTCATTTCTACGCGGGCTTTTCGGGCGGCAGGAAGTCCATCCTCCCGGGTATTTCCAGTTATGACACCATGAAATTCATGCATTCTTTCAGGATGATAGACCATCCCAACGTGACCAATTGCCTCCTTGACGGCAACCCCTTTCACCAGTACGGGGTCCGGATCGCGGAGCTGGCCGGTGTGGATTTCATCGTCAACGTGGTCATCAACAAGAAGCGCGAGGTGGCAGGATTCCTTGCCGGGCATCACGAGAAGGCCTTTCTGGCCGGCTGTGACCTGGTCTCGGAACACGCGGTTGTCCATATACCGGACAAGGTCGACTTGGTGGTCACGTCAGGGGGCGGCTACCCTTTGGACTCCACCTTTTACCAGATGAGCAAGGCCCTGGTGGCCGCCGCCGGGATCTTGAAACCCGGAGGGACCATACTCCTGGTTTGCGAGTGCGCTGAGGGCCTGGGGAACGCTGAGTTCAGCGGGATCATGCGATCGGTCAGCGATTACCCCGAATTCGTGGAGCGATACTCCGACCCGGCGGACTTCGTCATGGATCAGTGGTGTGCCCAGAGCATCTTCAAGGTGCTGGACCATGCGGGGAAGGTATACGTCTTCGCCCCGGGTCTGGACCGAAAAGATCTGGAGCGCATGGGGGTGGTCAAGGTCGACAGTATTCAAGGGACCATGGACCGTCTATTTGAGGACCATGCCGGGGGGGTTGTGATCTCCGAAGGCCCCTATGTAGTGGGCATGGCCCCCTGAAAGTTGCGGGCGAATCAGACATGTCGCGTACCGCGGCTTTGCGGTCAACCCCCCTTTGTTTACCGGCCTTTGGCGGTCAAGGGGTGATAGAACCAAACAACCTATTTGGCAGAGAGGAGGTGATGCACTGATCCTCTAGACTTCCCTTAGATTGTTCTCTTTCAGTCCGTTTGTAACCTCACAAATAAGGAGGGCCACATCATGAAGAAGTTTGGTTTGATCCTGGTCGTCAGTCTTCTGGGCGCCTTACTCGCATTCGGGTCTACGGCGATCGCCGGCGAGAAGGTGAAATGGAGAATGGGCAGCACCTGGACCGAGACCATCAACCTCTTCCACGGGGAAAAGAAGATGGTCGAATTCGTGGGAAAGCTGACAGACGGGGACTTCGAGATCCAATGGTTTCCCTCTGGATCCCTCATGAATGCGTTTGAGTATTTCGACGCATGCAGCAAGGGCGTGGTAGAGGCGGTGGGGGATTGGCCCACCTACTGGGTGAATAAGGACCCGGCCTTTGATTTCCTAGGCTCCATGCCATACGGGTTCACCAACTTGGACTATCTGGTCTGGTACTACCAGTACGGCGGTCGTGAGCTCTACAACGAGGCCTTCGGCAAGTTCAACATGGTCTATTTCAACGTGGGAATCACTCCTATGGAGTCGGGTTTCCGCACCACTGAAAAGGCCGGCCCGATCAAGAAGCTGGAGGACTACAAAGGGAAAAAGCTGAGGACCCCTGCCCGGGGGACAATCTCGATTCTCAAGGAGCTCGGCGGCGCACCCATCAAAATGCCCGGAGGGGAGATCTACCTGGCGGTGGAAAGGGGTACCCTGGACGGGGCCGAGTTCAGCTCTCCCGGGATCGACTGGGGGATGGGCTTTGCGGAGATCACCAATTACTGGAGCGTTCCATGCTGGTTCCAACCCGCCTCGCAGGTAGGCGTCATGGTCAACAAGGATGCATATAACAAGCTCTCGGACCATTACAAGAACATCTTGGCGATAGGGGCCGAGGCGGCAGCCATGGAATCCCTGACCTTCCATGAGGCGGATTCCGCCCGGGCCATCGACAAGTTCGTTGAAGCGGGCACCGAGATCGTCAAGCTGGACGACGCAAGCCTCAAGAAGCTGGATGAGCTCTCCGGCAAGTACATCCTGGAGGCGGCCAAGGAGCGGGGCGGACTGTTCGCCAAGATCCTCAAGTCCCAGCTGGAATACCTGGTTGACTACAAGAAATGGCGCGACATGACGGACAAGTTCGGATTCGGTTTCCATCCCACCTATGTGGAAAAGGTGCTGGCCGAGCTGGAAAAAATGGGTGTGGAGTAGGGGCAAACACAAGGAGGTCTCCGGGTCGAAAGAGGCCCGGGGCCTCCTATGCCGCTAGCCCGGTCGGTATCGTAGTTTTTCCGGTCCGGTTGCGGCCGGAGAGCACCCGGGGCTGATCCGGTCGGGCGACCCCGCCATTTTGTTCATACGCCGGCTTGCATAAGGGAAAGGGGTATCTATGAGCCTCGAAACGATTTTGAGAGGCATGGATCAGGTCAGCGAACGATCCGGCAGGATATTCGTCTGGCTGGTGATCCCCCTGACCATCATGGTGGCCTTCGAGGTGGTATGCAGACGTGTGTTCAACGCGCCTCACATCTGGTCCACCGAGGTGACAAACTACATTTACGGTCCGCACTTTATGCTTGTGGCCGCCTATACCATGCTCTACAAAGCCCATGTACGCATTGACATCATCTACCAGCGTTTTTCTCCAAGGACCAGAGGGATACTGGATTTTATCACTTATACCATCTTTTTCTTTCCTTTTTGTATCATAGTATTTCATCAAGGACTCATATATGCGGGGACCTCCTGGTCGATTGGCGAGACCAGCGAGTCAGCGGCCTTGAGAGTAGTTCCATTGATCAAGACCGTAATCCCTGTGACCTTCCTTCTGCTCCTGAATCAAGGGCTCGCCACCTACATCCGGGCCGTCATCCAGATGATTCGAGGGGAAGAGGTATGAGCGCGGAATTCATTACCATCGGCATGTTCGTCGGCCTCTTGATCGGACTCTTCATGGGACATCCGCTCGCCTTTGTACTAGGAGGACTGGCCGCCATCTTCGGATTTCTGGGATGGGGTCCGTCCTGCTTCTACCTGTTCTTGAATCAGATCTGGGGGACCATGGACAATTATATCCTGGTCTGTATCCCGCTCTTTATCCTAATGGCCCAGCTCCTGGACCAATCCGGGGTGGCCGAAGACCTGTTCGACACCATGAGGTATCTATTCGGCCCGATCAGGGGAGGTATCGCTGTTGCCGTGGTCGTGGTCTCCACACTGTTCGGGGCCTGCACAGGCATAATAGGGGCATCGGTGGTGACCATGGGCCTCCTGAGCATGCCGATTTTCTTGAAGTACGGCTACAACAAGCGACTGGCTGCGGGGTCCATCTGCGCCGGGGGCACCCTGGGGATCCTCATCCCTCCGAGTATCATGCTGGTGGTCATGGCGGATCAGTCCGCCTTGTCCGTGGGAAAGCTCTTTGCCGGTGCCATTCTCCCCGGAATCATCCTCTCCTTCCTATACATCGGCTACATCATTGTAAGATGCCTGCTCAAGCCCGAGGACGGTCCGGCCCTCTCCAAGGAGGAGCGGGCACTGATGCCGCCCAAGACCCTTGCCTTGAAGGTCCTGAAATCCATGGTCCCGCCCATCATCCTGATCGTGGGCGTCCTGGGGTCCATCTTTGCCGGCATCGCAACCCCAACCGAGGCGGCTGCGGTCGGAGCGGTGCTCGCATTCGCCATGACCGTGGCCTACGGGAAATTCAGCTGGAGCGGGCTCAGAACGGCCGTGATCAACACCTCCAAGACCACGTCCATGGTAGTTCTCATCTTGGCCTGTGCCGCCTGTTTTTCGGGCGTTTTCATGGGATCGGGAGGAGGCATGGTGGTCAAGAACCTGATCTACGGCATAGGTTTCGGAAAGTGGGGAACTTTTGTTGTCATGATGGTAATCCTGTTTTTCCTTGGGATGTTCCTGGATTGGATTGGGATTATCATGATTTGTTTTCCCCTTTTCCTCCCTATCGCTGTGGAGCTGGGTTTCGACAAGGTCTGGTTCGTGGTCACCATCGCAGTCATGCTGCAAGACTCATTTCTGACACCGCCGTTCGGCTATGCCCTGTTCTACCTGCGCGGAGTGGTCCCGCCCGAGGTCACCACCGGCGACATCTATTGGGGGGCCTTTCCTTTCTGGCGGCTGATGGAGCTGGGGTTGATCGTCTGCGTCATATGGCCGGAGACCATCCTCTGGCTGGCCAATACGCTTGTAAAATAGAAAAGATGGGAATAGCCCTCAAGAGCTAGGAATAGCCCATGATAAGAGAGGACTTGCCAATGTCTTCCGTCATACCCGCCATCAAGAAGATCCTTTACGTGACCGACCTGTCCGAAAACGCCAAGTTCGCCTTCGGATATGCAGCCAGCCTCTCCAGCCTTTACGGGGCGGGCATCACCATCCTGCATGTACTCGAAGATGTATCCCCCTACGGGGATTCCCTGGTCATAAACATCCTGGGAGAGAAGAAGTGGCGGGAACTCAGGGAGGCCAACAGCCGCAAGGTTGTGGAGACCATAGAAGAGAGGCTGAGGCTGTTCTGCGAGGAAGTCGACGCCCAAACGCCCGATTGCAGGTTCATCACCGACCGTATCATCGTCAGGATCGGGAGCCCTGTTGAAGAGATTCTTCGACTTGCAAACAAGGAGGACTTTGA
This sequence comes from uncultured Desulfobacterales bacterium, assembly GCA_964647905.1. Lineage (GTDB taxonomy): Bacteria > Desulfobacterota > DSM-4660 > Desulfatiglandales > HGW-15 > CAZYJR01. The sequence continues at coordinate 16,166 of CAZYJR010000015.1, forward strand.
CTTGGTGGTAATTGGGGCTCGCGGGCAAGGCAGCCTGGACGCGACTATTATGGGGAGCGTATCAAGTCGAGTGATCAGACGCTGCGTAAAACCCGCGCTTGTAGTGAGACTCCCGGAGAACGTGCGCTAGCAGCCGGCTTGAACAATGCTTGAATGAAGCTTATGGAGCACTGCTTGATGTAGCATTCAAATATCAAGGAGTTGTTATGTTAATCCGTGCTAATACTTATGACGAGATTTACAACAGCTTTCGCTGGAATATTCCGGAATTTTACAATATCGGTTTCGATATCTGTGATAAGTGGGCCGGCCAACGATACCGCCTTGCTTTGATCCATGAGAGCGAAAACGGACGCATAGAAAAATTCTCATTTTGGAGGTTGAAAAAACTCTCCGATAAATTAGCCAACGGTTTTAGAGCTTGTGGAATACAACGTGGCGACCGAGTGGGTATTCTCTTGCCTCAAAGCGTTGAGACCGCGCTTGCTCATATTGCTGTTTACAAAACCGGAGCGATTGCCATTCCTTTGTTTACACTCTTTGGTACGGAGGCCTTGGAATACAGACTTCTTAACAGCGAGGCCAAGGCAATTGTAACGGACGAGACCAACCTTCCTAAGATTCAAGAGATTCGGGACAGGCTGCCCCTCCAGGCGGTCATCACCACGAACGCGAAGGGACCCGATTATGTGGAAGACTTTTGGCGGCTTATCGAGAAGGGCTCTTCAAGCTTTGACCCGGTCAAGACCAAGGCAGACGATCCCGCCCTTATCATTTATACATCAGGGACAACGGGTCCCCCCAAGGGTGCTCTTCACGCTCACCGGGTGGTCTTGGGGCATCTGCCCGGGGTGGAGTTTCCCCATAATTTTTTCCCCCTGGACGATGATCTCTTCTGGACGCCCGCAGACTGGGCATGGATTGGGGGCTTGATCGATGTCCTCTTTCCCAGCTGGCACCACGGGATACCCGTGGTCGCCCATAGGGCCAGGAAATTTGATCCTGACGAGGCGTTTGCCCTTCTGGCGAGGCATGGGATCCGCAACGCATTCATCCCTCCGACCGCCCTGAAACTCATGCGGGAAGTCAAGGATCCACGGATCCGGTATGACTATCAAATGCGCTCGATCGGCAGCGGAGGCGAGCCGCTTGGCGAAGAACTCCTGGCTTGGGGGAGGGAGGTGATGGGGCTGAGCATTAATGAGTTCTACGGACAGACGGAGTGCAACCTGGTCGTTGGAAATTGCTCCGAGGTGATGGAGAACATCCCGGGCTCCATGGGAAGGCCTATTCCCGGCCATGTGGTCGAGGTTTTGGATGAATCAGGGATGCCTGCACCGCATGGGACTCTTGGTGAGATCGCCATCCAGCGGCCTGATCCGGTCATGTTCCTGGAGTACTGGAGGAATCCTGAAGCAACCAAGGAGAAATTCATTGGAGACTGGATGGTCACAGGAGATCTGGGGAAGAAGGATGAAAATGGATATATATGGTTTGTGGGCCGAAAGGACGATGTTATCACGAGTGCAGGCTACCGGATTGGACCTGCTGAAGTCGAGGACTGTCTTATGAGGCATCCCGATGTGGTCATGGCCGCCGCTATTGGTATTCCTGACAAGATCAGAACCGAGGTGGTGAAGGCCTTTATCGTCCTAAGACCGGAGGCGACCCCCACCTCCGAGCTGGAAACGAGAATCAAGGACTTTGTAAAAACCCGATTGGCCGCTCATGAGTATCCCAGAGAGATTGAATTTGTGCGTGACCTGCCTATGACTGCGACAGGAAAAATTATGCGAAAAGAGCTTAAAAAACTGGAAGAGGAAAAGAAGAAATAAACATAATTCTACAGGAGAAACCCCCCGCATCCTAAGCCGTATAGCCGTTAGAGAAAATTTCATGGGAAAGCCGGTCCTTTTCTTCCTGTTATCCGCTCTGATCGCTCCAGGCGCCCTGAATGCCGGAGCCGCCTGGATGATCGATGAGACGGCTTTTCACATGTCGGCCCACGGCCAGCTCGGGTGCACGGACTGCCACTACGGAATCGAGTTCCCGGAGAAGCACCCGGATCCGGGAGACGTAGACAAGCGCCTGGTCCAATTCTTCGAGCCGGACCACTGCCTGATGTGCCACCCCGAGGTCCAAGACGACTTGGATCAGGGAATTCACGGGTCCAGGGCGGTTGGGAAGATAGAGAGATACGAGACATGCATTCAATGCCATAGACCCCACAGCCAGAAGCGCCTTAGTGAGAATCGCATCGGTGAATTCGACCCCCAAAGGCCCCGGAGGGAGCAATGCGGGGCTTGTCATGAAGAGAGATCCGCCCTTCCCCCGGTCTCAGCCGAGGACGAAACCTGCATGCCCTGCCATAGGCTGGTGGATCAGGAGGTGCTCGAGGGCCGTGAGCGGATCGGCCGAGTTTGCCTCCACTGTCATGCGCCGGACCGGGCGAGGCCTGGCACCGAGGCGTGGGCCTCGGTGCCTCAATTGGACCGTGAAGGTTACGATAGGGCGACACATGGGCGAACGGCCTGCACGGTCTGTCATCTCGGATCCGCCCGCTACGGGCACCATGAGCAGAGTGCCCGCAGCTGCTTGGAGTGCCACCCCCCTCATGACGAAAAGACCATCCATGACGCGCACATCCCGGTCACCTGCGAGGCCTGCCACTTCAAAGGGATCCGGCCGGCAAGAGACCCAGAGACCGGCGCGGTCGTGTGGGCAGGGCCGGATGACCACAAGAAGGAGCCTTTGAACATCCATGAGATGACCATCCAAGACAAGGAGGCGTCTTGCAGGCGATGTCATGTCCCTGAAAATCAGGTGGGCGCGGCGGCCATGGTCCCGCCGCCTAAGAGCATAATCTGTATGCCCTGCCACACGGCCACGCTTTCCGCAGGGGACACGACCACCCTGGTCGCGCTGGGACTTTTTTCCATCGGAGTCTTTCTCGCAGTGGCGGTCTGGCTCAGCGGCTCCCATCCGGGCAGAGAAGACCGGGGGCCCGCAGGGAAACTCTCAGGCCTGCTGAGGGGCGCCCTCAACATCCTGTTTTCACGCAAGATATCAATCGTGCTAAGGACCCTGCTATGGGACGTGCTCCTGCAGAGGAGGCTCTTCCTGCAGTCCGACTCCAGATGGCTGATTCACAGCCTGATCTTCCTCCCCATTGTGTTCAGGTTCACCTGGGGGCTGATCACGCTCTGCCTTTCCCTCTGGGTGCCGGAATGGGCCTTGACCCGGGCCATGCTGGACAAGAACCATTCGGCCAGCGCCTTCCTATTCGACGCCAGCGGAGTTATGGTCCTCCTGGGTGCCGGAGCGGCCTGGCTCCGAGGTGTGAGGAGCGGGCCGGAAAAGCCAGGGAATCTGCCCGGGCAGGACCGCCTTGCCGTCGGTCTATTGGCCGGAATCGTCATTCTGGGATTCACGGTGGAAGGAATGAGAATCGCCATGACAGGCAGGCCGGCGGGTTCGTGGAATGCATTCATAGGATATGCGATCAGCGGGCTTTTTCCGGATTCGGTGAACCTCACCGGGACCTACGGGTATCTCTGGTACGCCCATGCGATTCTGACCGGGGCGTTTGTGGCTTATCTGCCTTTCAGCCGGATGTTTCACATCCTCATAGCCCCGGTAGTCCTTGTAATGAACGCCGTGTCCGGCGGGGAAGGGCCGGGGAGGAGCCAGCCGCCAGACACTTAATGCACGAGGTCAACATGGACAATGCAGTCAAACAAGCCCTTGTCGAGATTGCAGGCGAGTCCAATGTGACGGACAGCCTGATCGATCTGGTCTCCTACTCCTATGACGCCTCGGAGCACAGTCACCGGCCTTTTTGTGCGTGCTGGCCCCAGTCCGCTGAACAGGTCTCCGAGGTGATGAGAGTGGCCAACCGGGAAAAGATCCCGGTCATCCCCAGGGGGGCCGGGACCGGTCTCTCCGGCATGGCGGTACCTGCCCGGGGGGGAATCGTCTTGGACATGAGTCGGATGAACAAGATCCTAAGGATCAGCATCGAGGACCGCCTGGCCGTTGTTCAGCCAGGGGTGGTCTATACCCACCTGGAAAAGGCCCTGGAGCCCCATGGTTACTTCTTCCCGCCTGATCCCGCCAGCGGCAATGTATCCACCCTGGGGGGCAATGTGGCCACCAATGCGGGCGGGGTCAGAGGGGCCAAGTACGGGACCACCAGAGATTACGTCCTTGGCCTCCAGGTGGTGCTGCCCGACGGTCGAATCATGAGGACCGGCTCCCGGGCCATGAAGAGCGTCTCAGGCTACGACCTGACCCGGCTGTTCGTGGGCTCCGAAGGGACATTGGGGACGGTGACCGAGATCACCCTCAAGATCAATCCCAAGCCTCCCAGGACCAGCACCGCAACGGCGACATTCGAGGACCTGGAAGACGCGGGCCGGGCGGTGAGCGAGATCATGAGGTGCGGGATCATCCCAAGTGTACTCGAGATCCTAGGGAGGCACACCCTGAAGGCGATCAACCAGAACACCGACTTGAACCTCCCGGAGGTGGATGCGATGCTTCTGGCGGAAACAGACGGATTTACCGAGGAGGAAACCCGGTACCAAATCGAAAAGGTGGTGGAGGTCTTCAATGCCAATAATCCCCGGAAAGTGAAAAGGGCGGGCGGCCCTGAAGAGGCCGTAGAGCTCTGGAAGGCGAGGAAGTCGGCCTATGCGGTCCTGGCCAGGATCAAGACCCATTTCGTGCTGGAGGACGTGACCGTTCCCATGGGCAAGGTGGCGGATCTACTAAGGGGGATTGAGAGGATCTCCAAAAGGCACGACATCCAGATAGCCACCTTCGGGCATGCAGGAGACGGGAATCTTCATCCTCAGATCCTGTATGACGGGTATGATCCGGACCAGGTCGGGCGTATGGAAGCCGCGAGCGCCGATCTCTTCAGGCTGGCAGTTGAACTGGGAGGCACCCTGACCGGAGAGCACGGCATAGGCCTTTCCAAGGCCCCGTACATGGGCCTGGAACACGATCCGGTCGCCATGGGTGTGATGCGCGGAATCAAGAAGCTGCTGGACCCTGAAAACATCCTCAATCCCGGCAAGATGGCCCTGGAGCCTTAGCCCGCCACAACCCTGAGGGCGGAGGGCCGCTCTTGCCTTGCAGCCGAAAGGGCCGGGAGGGGCTTGAGAGACATGGAAGCCGAATACGAGTTTGAAAGAAAATACCGGGACAATGTCCTCCAGTGCTCCAGGTGCGGATTTTGCCAGGCCGTGTGCCCTGTCTACGGAATCACGCTGCGGCCGGCCCTGAATGCGCGCGGCAAGATGCTCCTGCTGAAGGAGGTAATGGAGGGGAAGATAGAACTCAGCGGCGAGCTGGTGGACACCCTGTTTCAGTGCACCACCTGCGCCAACTGCTTTGAAAACTGCCCCTCGGGAGTGGAAGTCCCCGAGATAATCAAGCTGGCCAGGAAGGATATGGTAAACATGGGATGTCCCCATCCCGCCCTCGGAGGGATGAATGAGGTCCTCCAAAAACACACCAACATATATGCCGAGGACGAGCCCGAGGACTTTGAGAGGGAGAGGAACAAGAAGGCGGAGGTGGTCTTCTTCATCGGTTGCGTGGGGTCCTACCGGGAAGACGAATCCACCATGGCCGCCCTTGATCTCCTGGACCGCCTGGAGGTGGACTACACGATTATCGACGAGGCCTGCTGCACAGGTGTGCTGGAAGACGTGGGATACCGGCTCAACCCGGACTCGGCCCGAAGGAACATCGACGGGATCATGGCAACAGGAGCCCGAACCCTGGTGACCGGCTGCCCTTACTGCTACCGGACCTTCCGAAACCGGCCCGAGTACAGCCCCCTCCTGGAGTCCGGAATGGAGATCCTTCATCTCATCCGGTTCCTGTTTAATTTCGATTTTCCTGTGACCACGGACAAGCGCGTGACCTACCACGACCCGTGTGACCTGGGCAGGCATTGCGGGATCTATGAGGAGCCGAGAGAGATCATAAGGAAGATCGCACCTGATTTCGTCGAGATGCCCAGCAACCGAGCCGGTGCTCTTTGCTGCGGCGCCGGAGGCGGAGTCAGGGGGGCGTTTCCCCGCAACTCCATTGAGATGGCCAGGAGGCGTTTGACCGAAGCCGAGGAAATCGGTGCGGATATAGTGCTGACCGAGTGCAACTCTTGTGTGCATAACTTGTCCAATGCAAAGCTCAGAAAGCAGAAGTTCAACATATATAGTATATCTCACTTCATAAACGAGCTGATGGACCAATAGCAGTTTCTGTATAAATATAGTGCACGTACTGTATTTTGTTCAATATTTGCACACTTAGGAGGATGCATTGATGGAAATTCAAAACTACTTGATGCCCGAGGATTTGTATTACGAAGAAAACCACTTCTGGATTAGAGATGAAGGTGATTTGTTGGTCATGGGCATGGACGACTTCGCTCAGAAGATGGCCGGAGAAATCGTATTCGTCCAGCTCCCGGATGAAGGCAAGAAGCTGAAGGCCGGGAAGAAGTTCGCCAAGGTGGAGTCAGGCAAATGGCTGGGCAAGGTCTTCGCACCGGTAAGCGGGGTCCTGGCGGCGGTAAACGAGGAGCTGGAAACCAACCCCGGGCTGATCAACGAGGATTGTTACGGCAGGGGCTGGATCTACAAGATAACACCGGAGGACAAAGACGAACTGGAAAACCTGATCCACGGGCCCGAGGCCGTGGAGCGGTGGTTGTCGGCCGAAATCGAGAAGTACGCGGACCAGGGATGACCGATGGGCAACCAGGACTACAGCGTCAAACAGCTGCTCCAGCTCGAGGCCTGCACGCGCTGCCTGATTTGCGCCGAAGTCTGCCCGGCGGTCATGGCCTCCTCGGACGGGCGGCTCTCGGCGGTCCACCGGATCGAGGGGCTGAAGGAGATCGTTCGAGACCGAACAGACCTCTGGAGAAGGGTCCTCAGGCGGATGGAACCCGCGAAGGAACGGCTTGACGGATTCAGCGAGACGGTCTTCAGGTGCACCCTTTGCGGCAACTGCCGGGAGGCCTGCCCGGTGGGGATAGATCTACGAGGACTTTGGATCTCTCTGCGCCGGGATCTGGTGGGGGCCGGATCCTACCCCAAGAAGATCGACATGATCCGGGAGAACCTCGAGGGGAGCCGAAACGTATTCGGCGAGGATCAAGAGGAGCGGGCCGAATGGGTGGATGACGTGCGGGATCCGCCGGATCACGGGTATATCCGTGATCGGGCCGAGGTGGTATACTTTACGGGGTGCGTGGCCGCCTATTTTCCCATGGCCCAGAAGATCCCCACGGCCCTGACTGAGATCCTTGAGGCGGGGGGAGTGGAGTTCACCCTGCTGGGCGAAGACGAGTGGTGCTGCGGCTTTCCGCTCCTGGGGGCGGGATTGAAAGACACGTTCCGAGAGCTGAGAGACCACAATATCGAGGCGGTCAAGAGGAAAGGGGCCCGAGAAGTGGTTTTCGCCTGTCCATCCTGCTACCAGATGTGGAGGGAACACTACCCGCGCGGCGTCGGCATCAGCCACGCGACGCAATTCCTCCTGAAGCTGGTCAGGGAGCAAAGGCTCCGATTGAAGGACGTGGACCTGACCGTGGCCTACCATGATCCCTGCGATCTCGGTCGGGGTGCGCGGGTCTTTGATGAACCCAGGGCTCTCCTACGCTCCATCCCGGGACTCAAGATGGTGGAGCCCCCCCGCAACCGCGAAGAGTCCAGGTGCTGCGGGGGTGGCGGCAACCTGGAGATGATGGATGCGGAGCTATCGGCGGAGATCGCAAGGCAAAGGATCGAGGAGATCGTCAGCACAGGGGCCGGAGCAGTGGTCACATCCTGCCAGCAATGCGTCCGCACCTTGACCACTTATGTGAGGCGAAACAAGGTCCCCATAGAGGTCATGGACATCACACAGCTGGTGGATAGGGCACTGGAGAAGTAAGATCGGAGCCAGGTCGAACCGCTCGGCCGTATAGCGCATGCAGGCGAGGAGGATTTGAGAGGCGCGATATGCAGCTCTATAATCTGGGCAAAATACCCTGGCACGAATCACAGTTGATATACCACGCACTTGCGGAGAGAGGGGAGGAGGCCTTGTCCCTGGTCTCCCCGGCCTCGCCGTATGTGTGCATCGGCTATCACCAGGATGTGGAGCAGGAGGTGGACCTGGAGTTCTGCCGGTCCCGCCGCATCCCGGTCTTCAGGCGCGACCTCGGGGGCGGGGCCGTTTATCTGGACGGCAACCAACTCTTTTTTCAGGTGATCCTTGACAGGGCCAATCCTGCTGTGCCTAAGGATAAGGAGGCGTTTTACCGTAAGTTCCTGGACCCGGTCATCCAGGTATACCGGCAGATCGGCATACCGGCCGCCTACAAACCGATCAACGACGTACTGGCGGGCGCCCGTAAGATCTCCGGGACCGGGGTGGGGGAGATCGGTGAGTGCATAGTGTTTGTGGGAAATCTGATCGTGGATTTCGATTACGATACCATGGTCCGGGTCCTCAATGTCCCGGATGAGAAGTTCCGGGACAAGGTGCACAAGACCCTGATGGAGAACCTCACGACCATCCGCCGGGAGTTGGGAGACGTGGAGGCGGACGCATGGCGGGAGGAGGACCTGAACGCCCTGATGGCCGAGGCATTCTCAGGATTACTCGGACCCATGGAGCCGGCCCGGAAGGATCAGGCCTTTCAATCGACCATGGAGGCGGTGGGTAAACGGCTGATGACCGACGAGTGGCTCTTCCGCAAGGGAAGGCGGGCTCTCGGCCGGGACGTGAAGATTCGTTCCGGCGTCAATGTAGTTCAGCGGACGTACAAGGCAGCGGGCGGGCTGATAAAGGCCGCCTATGAACTCATGGACGGTGCTTTTTCAGGGGTGTCTCTGTCAGGAGATTTTTTCTGCTATCCTGACGCAGCGGTAGGACGGCTGGAGGCTATGCTGGAAGGGAGGCAGGTTGAAGAGGCCCGCGCCGTGCTCGGGATGTTTTATGAAGATGGAGAGTTGGAGACTCCGGGGATCGAGCCTGAGGACTGGTTGCGGGTCTTGTCCCCCTGAGGCGGCCCCACTCGCAGTATTTCAAAGAAGGAGGAGAAAATGGGACCGAATGCCAAAGATTTTCGAGATATTGATCCGGGCCGGCGGATCCTGATGGGCCCCGGGCCCAGCGACGTACCGGAGCGGGTGCTCCAGGCGATGGCCGCCCCGTGCATCGGCCATCTCGATCCCTACTTCCTTTCCATGATGAACGAGACCCAGGTGTTGCTGAGATATCTCTTTCAGACCGAGAACGCCTTTACCATCCCTGTTTCAGGCACAGGAAGCGCCGGAATGGAGACATGCCTTGTAAACATGATAGAACCCGGCGACGAGGTGGTGGTTTGTGTGAACGGGGTCTTCGGGACCAGGATGGCCGACATCGTAACAAGGGCCGGCGGAAAGCTCATCAGGGTGGACGCACCCTGGGGCAGGAGCATTGACCCCGAGGATGTCAGGAAGGCGGTCAAAGGGGGCCGGCCCAAGCTCATTGCCGTGGTCCATGCAGAGACATCCACCGGGGTATGCCAGCCGCTGGAGGACCTCTCTCTAATCGCCCGGGAGGCCGGGGCCCTCTTCCTGGTGGACATGGTGACTTCTCTCGGCGGCATGGACATCGGCCTGGACAGACACAAGATCGATGTCGCCTACAGCGGGACCCAGAAATGCATTTCCTGCCCCCCCGGGCTCTCCCCGGTATCCTTCAACGACAGGGCCCTGGAGGTCCTCGAGAACAGGAAGACCCCGGCGGCAAGCTGGTACCTGGACATGAGCCTGGTAGGGAGCTACTGGGGAGCAGAGCGGAAGTATCACCATACCGCCCCGATCAATATGCTCTTCGGCCTGCGGGAGGCGCTGAGAATCATTGCGGAGGAAGGGCTTGAGGCTCGCTTCGCCAGGCACCGGCTCAACCACCGGGCACTTGTGGCCGGAATCGAGGCCATGGGGCTTTCAATGCTGGTGCCGGAATCGGAGCGACTGCCCATGCTCAATGCGGTCCGGATCCCGGATGGAGCGAATGACCTCAAAGTCAGGCAAGCGCTTATGCAGGACTACAGCATCGAGATAGGCGCAGGGCTCGGCGATTTGGCCGGAAAGATCTGGCGTATAGGTCTAATGGGGTATTCATCGAACCGGAGGAATGTCACCCTTGTCCTAGCTGCACTGGAGACGATCCTTAAGGGACAGGGAGTCTCAATCAATCCAGGAGCCCTTGAAGCTGCATCCGAGGTGTACAAACAGGGTTGATTCTCTGACTACTTCTCGGGATTTCGCGGATCAGCCACCCCCTCGGTGGCCCGGCCGAAGGAGGCGGTGTCCAAGCCCTTTAAAGGGTGGTTGCGGGCATACATGCCCTTCAGCTTGGCCGCGGCCACTCGGGGGTAGTATTTCTCAATGGTCCCCTGGCTGCGATCCAACTCAACTTCTAGAAGGTCATATTGATCCGTCCCCAGGCCGTTTTGGGCTCCGCCGTAGATCTGAGGCTCTACGTCCTGTCCCTTGATGATGTTGAGCTTCTTGTCTCCCGCCTCCATGGCGCGGCAGTCCTCGGCTTCGGAATTGTGGAGCCCCGGGGCCCGGTTCATCCCGTCCATGCATGCCTTGTCAACGGCCACCGGGTCATAGGAGGCGAAGACGCCCAGGCCGTTTACTATGGGCGTGTCGGTCCAGCCGTAGCAGTCGCAGACCGGGGTGATATCCACCGCATAGTTGAGGAAGAAGGCCTTGCCGGGCCCCTTTGTACTCATGACCGCCAGGGCCGAATCCGCGATGCGGCGTCCCAGGGCCGGGAGCATGTCGAACCGCTTGATGGCGCCCACACCGGCCATGTTGACGCAGAGGTTGGCGCACGCAAAGCAGTAGACGCAGCTCTCCTCATCCACCTGGAGCCCGTTTTCCGTCACCTTGACCGCGTCCTCCGGACAGCAGGCCTCGCAGACCTCCCACCACTCGCATCTCCGCCCCGGGCATTCGTCCGGGTCAATGACCGGCTTGTCCCCGGCCAGGGCGCCGTGGAGATTCATCTTACCCCTCTTGCTCGCCCCGCCCACGCCTATGTTCTTTATGGCACCCCCGTATCCGCCGGCGGGATGCCCCTTGAAGTGGGCGACCGAGAGCAGGGCGTCCGCATCAGCTATGGCCCTGGCCACGAACTGCTTCTCCAAGTAATTCCCCCGTCCTTCAAGATCCACCACCACGTCGTCGGTCCCCACCCAGCCGTCGGCCATGATGACCGGGCACCCCATGGAGCCGTGATTAAAGCCGTTCCGGTTGGCGGTCTCCAGGTGATCTACTGCCATGGTACGGCTGATCCATGGGTGATAGGGCATGGTGGTGGTGTCGGTGACAAAGGGCCTGCACCCCCTCTCCTTGAGAGCCTCCACAAGGACGCCGACGATCACCGGGCGCAGGTACCCTACATTGTAAGCCTCACCCATGTGAGTCTTTACGGCCACCAAGTCCCCGGCGGAGAGGTTTTCCAGCCACCCGGCATGCTCCAGCAGCTCACGTCCCTTGATGGCTGTTGACTCCAGAAACCGCCTCGCCCTGGCGTCCATGGTCCATACGATCGACTTGGTCATGACCTGCCCCTCCTCTGGTCCTTGTTCCGCGAAAATGGATTCCTTACACCCGCCCCGGAAGGTTATATACAGTTCCATATCGGGCTCCGCATCGGTATCCGGGGCTCGTCCGACATAAATTCGATCCCGACCAAGATTCCGGCCTCGATGAAGCAATGGTTATCCTCATGCACCGGGATGAATGGACGTTCATAATCGTTTAATCCGAACAGGGATCAGTGTCAACTCGGTTTCCCAAGCACCCGGACCGAGACCCTGCGGAGGAAAACAGAGTAGGCCTGGGGTGTTCAAAAAATGTCGTCCTGATCATTGAATAGCAAGCCCGGATCATGTATGTAGATCCCTATCGAGCCTTGTCAAGAAAATGTACAGGAGAAGCCCGACTCATGGAAAGAGAGGACCTGGTCAACCGGCTTGCGGAGATCGTGGGCAAGAACCATGTGCTTGCCTCGGAGATGGATCTGGAGCTCTACTCCTATGACGCGAGCCTGCACCGCGGCCGGCCCGACGTAGTGGTACTTCCAGGGTCCACCGAGGATGTCTCCAAGGTGACCGCCCTGGCCCACGGTGAGGGTGTCCCGGTCATCGCCCGCGGTGCAGGGACCAATGTGAGCGGCGGCACCGCAGCGGTGATGGGAGGCATCGTCCTTCATTTCTCGCGCATGAACCGCATCCTGGAAGTAGACATCCCTAATCGCACCGCCACGGTTGAGCCGGGAGTGATCACTCTGGATCTCCAGAACCGGGTGACGAAGGAAGGCCTGATCTATGCCCCCGACCCTGCAAGCCAAAAGACCTCCACCCTGGGAGGGAACTTTGCAGAGAACTCCGGGGGCCCTCACTGCCTCAAATACGGCGTCACCACCAACCACATGCTGGGGGCGGAATTGGTCCTCCACGACGGAACCGTCGTTGAGACGGGAAGCAAGGCACCGGACGGGCCGGGATACGACTTGACCGGGCTTTTGGTGGGAAGCGAAGGCACCTTGGGGATCGTCACCAAGATGATCCTGAAACTGATACCCGCCCCGGAGGCGGTCTCCACCATGCTTGCCGTTTACGAAACCATCGAGGAGGCCGTAAATACGGTCTCGGCGGTGATTGCAGGGGGGGTTGTGCCTGCCACACTGGAGATGATGGACCACGTTGTCATGAAGGCCGTGGAGGAATCGGTCCAAGCCGGCTATCCCCTGGATGCGGCCGCGGTTCTGATCATCGAGTTGGACGGCATGACCGACGGCATGGACCGACAGGCGGAAAACATCATGGAGATCTGCCGCCGCCACAGGGTGAGGGAAATACGGGTAGCAGGGGACGAGGCAGAGAGGGCCGAGCTCTGGGCGGGCCGCAAGGGTGCCTTCGGCGCCCTGTCCCGCCTCAGGCCCAATTATCTGGTCTGCGACGGCACCGTTCCCAGGACCCGCCTCCCTGAGGTGCTGGACAGGGTCATGAGGATAGGAGACAAGTACGGGCTTCTTATCGGAAACGTCTTCCACGCCGGGGACGGCAATCTCCACCCCTTGATACTCTTTGATCAGCGGGACGCGGAGGAGACAGAGCGGGTGCTCAAGGCGGGAAGCGAAATCCTCGAAGCATGCGCGGATGCGGGCGGGACCATAAGCGGGGAGCACGGCATCGGAGTGGAGAAACTCCAGGAGATGCCCCTGGTCTTCAGCGAGGAGGACATCGACTGGATGAGGAAGATCAAACATGCCCTGGATCCCGGCGGAATCCTGAATCCGGGCAAGGTACTCCCCGCGGCCGGGACGAGGGGTTGATCAAGACCGCTCGGGGGTCTTCCGATCGGATTCAGAGAGGAGGCGAGCGTGCCGGAGAGCGCTGACATCGTCAGGGGACTGGCCGGTGTGATGGATCGGGGCCGGATCCTGTCCGAGCCGGGCGAGGTGGCGGAGTACGCGGTGGACGGGCTTGAGCCGGCGGCTGTGGCCTTTCCGTCCCGTATTGAGGAAACGGCGGAGGTGATGAGGTATGCATATGCCGAAGGCCTGGCCGTGGTCCCCTGGGGCGGGGGGACCAAGATGGGCATGGGGCTTCCTCCCGCCCGCCTTGACATGGTGATCTCCACCGCCGGGATGTGCCGCGTCAAGGAGCTGGATTCGGCCAACCTGACCATCACGGCCGAGGCGGGGACCGGGTTCCGCCATGTCCAGGCGGTTCCGGCCTCAGAGGAGGGTCGCTGCTACCTCCCCCTATCTCCAGAGGACCCTGGAAGAGAAGAGCCCGCTTGCTCGGGGCGGTCCCGGGGCGGCTCTTTTCTGCCCTTGGATCCCCCCTTCGGCAAGCGGGCTACGCTCGGGGGCGTCACGGCCGCAGGGACCGCCGGGCCCAGGCGGCTCCTCTACGGGCTTCCCCGGGACCTGGTCCTGGGCGTCCGCTTTGTGAGCCCTGAAGGCGGGATCATCTCCGCCGGGGGCAAGACGGTAAAGAATGTATCGGGCTATGACGTCTGCAAGCTGATGATCGGTTCCATGGGCACCCTGGGCTTGATCTGTGAGCTCTCCTACCGCCTGCTCCCTCTGCCGGAAGTGATGGAGACCGTGCTTGTGCGGTTCAAGGACCTTCAAGGGGCCATGGACCTGGCCGGCGGCATCCTTAAGAGCAAGCTCATCCCGGCCGCAGTAGAAGTCATGAACGGAGAGGCCCTCCAGAGGACGGGTTCGTCCACCCTGGAGGCGGACAAGGCGGACTTTGTAACGGCAGTCGCCCTGGAATCGTTCAGAGAAGCGGCGGAGAGGATGGAAAAGGAAATACTTCGTATGGCAGGACTGCTGGGCTCCACAGGAACAGGCCTGGCCCGGGAGGAGGAGCACGGACGATTCTGGCTGGAGGTGAGTGAGCTGGGGGCCCGCAGGGATGAAAGATCCCTGGTGAGTGTAAGACTCAATTACCCCCTTTCCAGGTGGAAGAAACTGACCGCACTGGCCGCAGACACCCTGAAACCACTCCCCCACTTGATGCTATCCCATGCCGGAAGCGGGGTCTTGCTGCTCTACATCCATCCCCGTGAGCTCGGAGAGGCTTCGGCCGTCATCGGGGCATTGCTGGAGGCGGCGGCCGAGGCCGGGGGAAATCTTACGGTCCTGGACACCCCCGCCGCCTGGAAAAAGGATCTTCCCGTGTGGGGGCGCCCGGGTCAAGACGCGCAGGTGATGCGACATCTGAAGGCGAAGCTGGATCCGGCCGGGATCATGAGTCCAGGCCGATACGCCGGAGGGATCTGACGAGGTTTCCTGTATGAATATCGCCAAGCTCCGGAGACTTTCCTACGACGAGGCCGCCAAGTGCAGCCGGTGCGGGTTCTGCCTGCCCAACTGCCCGGTCTATCTGGTGGAAGGGACTGAATCCTCCGCACCCAGAGGCCGAAATGCCGTCACCCTTGCTGTCATTGAGGGCCGCCTGGATTGGAGTCACGAGATTGAACGCTCAATATTCTCCTGCCTGGGATGTGGGGCGTGCACCGCGGCCTGTTTTCCCAAGGTCCAGACCAAGGAGCTCGTGTTCCGGAACCGGGAATGCCTGGTGGAAAAAGGGCTTTACCCCGAGATCGCCGAACGTGTCTCGGCCATGATCGACCAAGTCCACAATATCTCGGATGACGACAATGAAGAGCGTGCCGAATGGACAGAGCTCACCAAGGACCTGCCGAATGATGCCCTTCAAAGGGATCACGCTGAGGTGATTTACTTCGTGGGATGCGTGGCCTCCTTTTTTCCCATGGTTCAGAATATCCCGGCGCACATGGCACGGATCATGACGGCCGCGGGCGTGGACTTCGCCATTCTGGGGGGTGAAGAGTGGTGCTGCGGGTTTCCCCTCCTGGGTGCCGGGATGCCCGAAAAGCTCAATGCCTTGAGGGAGCACAACCTGGACAAGGTAAGAGAGGTCGGGGCCGAGTCGGTGGTATTCACCTGTCCGTCATGCTATCACACCTGGACCCACCTCTACCACCCGGTAGGGCTGGAGCTCCTGCATGCCGGCCAGATGCTGGACAGACTCATCCGGGAGGGCCGGATAAAGCTGAAAGAGGTCAGAAAGAAAGTCACCTACCATGACCCCTGCGATCTGGGGAGGAACAGCGGGTCTTTCGACGAGCCGCGTTCCGTGCTCGAGGCCATCCCCGGTCTTGAGCTGGTGGAGCTCCCTGCCAACCGCTGGTTTTCCACATGCTGCGGAGGGGGCGGCAACGTAGAAATGGTGAATCCGGAGCTCTCAGCAAGGGTGGCGCAAATGAAGCTGGACCAGATCGCCGAAACCGGTGCCGGAACGGTGGTGACCTCCTGCCAGCAGTGTGTTAGAACCATAGCATCGCGAGCCAGAAGGCGAAAGATCCGATTGGAAGTCAAAGACTTGACACAACTCGTAGCCGAAGCCCTGGATTGGAATTGACAGAGATCGGCCAGATCATAGTCGCCATAATCGCCCTGATCCTCCTCCTCAATGCGGTAAGGAGGATCAACACCTGGCGAATCACGAGGGTCTACCGGCGCATCCTGGGAGACCTGGAACAGAAAGGGGCCTTATCTCCTTCTACCGCCGTTCCACTGCCTTATGACAGGCGAAAGCTCCTCCGGGTGGGCCTGCGCGACTTCCGGCCGCAAGCCCTCCAGTACTTGATCTCCGGCAATGTTGTGGGTGTGACTGAGGAAGGCAAGTACTACATCAAGGACCCCGCCGCCCTGAAGACCGATCTCCACGAGGGCTCGGACGGCTGAGCCCAGGCCTTCCCCGCCACAAGACAAGCTATTTCGGTGTTACCACTAGAAGACCCTTTCTCCGGTGGCCCAGGAGGGGAACCACTTGTAGTGCTCCTTGGGGAAGGCGCGGGCCAGCCCGTCGTAGGTGGCCTTGGCAAGGGCGATCCCCTTCTTGTCACGGTTCAAGCTCACATACCCGTTTTTCTCCAGCGACTCCAGGACCCGGTCCAGGTCCTCGTCCCCGACATCGAAGTGGGCCTTCATGTCTTCGCGGTTCATGTGCAGGCCGGGGTTCACCCTGTAGTCCTCGGCCAGGACCCGGAGGAGGCTCTCCTCGTCCGCCCTGTCCTGCTTGGGCGGATCGCCGGCGGCGGGGACAGGGACCCCGAGCTCTTGGTGGATCACCCGCCTCGGCATCTTGAACTCCTCGGCCATCTCCCTCATGGCGGTCCTCTGGATCACCATCCTGCAGGCCTCCATGGTCCCGCCCGCGATGTTTTCCACCTTGGCCACATTCATGACGGCCGAGAGGGGATAAAAGGGCGTAACCCCGTCCCCGCCCATCACCTGTATGGCGTCCAGGCTGGAGGACATTACTTTTTCCGCGTTGTAGACCTTGGCCACGTTTGACTCCAGGGTGATATCCCAGCCCAGGTCCCAGAGGTACGCGGTGTAGAAGGTGAGGAGCCTGGCTATCTTGAGTCTGCTGACCAGGTCGGCGATCTTGAACTGGTTGTTTACAAAGCTGATGGTGGGCCTGCCGAACTGTACCCTGCGTTGTGCATAGGGCACGGTGTTCCTTACCAGCTCCTCCATCCACCCAGCCGTCTGGGCGCAGATAAGCGTGCGCTCGAAATTGAGGCCGGCTGTCATCACCCGCCACCCCTCGCCCTCTTCTCCCAGGACGTTGGCGGCCGGGACGGACACGTTGTCGAAATCCAGGACCCCGTTCTGGATATTCTCGAACCCGATGATCTCGTTCATCTTCTCCACGCTGAAACCCGGGGTCCCCCTTTCCACTATGAATGCCGTCAGGTGCCGGTGGCGGCGTCTGTCGTCAGGGGAGTCGCTGGTCCTCGCGTAGACCATGTACCTCTTGGCCACACCGGCCGAAACTATAAACCGCTTCTTTCCATTGAGGATGTAGTTGTCTCCATCCCTCACCGCGGTCATCTCCTGGGCAGCGGCGTCGGTCCCGGCAAAGGGCTCGGTTATGACGATGGCCCCGATCTCGCCACCGGCTATATTGGGCAGGAACCTGGTTTTCTGCTCCTCGGTTCCGAACTCGATTATCTGCCTCAAGCCGCCCAGCATGTTTCCCACAAAGACCCGGCCCGGCCCGGGCATGCGGTTGAATGCGGCTGCGGCTATGCACGCACCCGTCGCCCCCAGGCCCAGGCCCCCGTACTCCTTGGGCACCCCTGCGCCTGTAAAGCCCTTTTGGGCGATCTTATCGAAGATTTCCCAGGGAAACTCCCTTTTCCATCTGGATTCCGCATCCAGGGGCATGATCTCTTCCACAAAGGCATAGACCTCGTCTTGGAAAGCCTTCTGCTCATCGGTCCACCAGGGATAAACCTCCATATATGTCTCCTCTCCTTTGATTGAATGATCAGAGGGATTCGCGCTATCGCGTCCTTCTCGAGCTCACGCCCTCTTCTTCCTGAGGGCCAGGGCGATCTTCTCCGGCGTCAGGGGCTGCTCCTTGAACCATATCCCGGTGGCGTCGTGCACGGCGCTCACCACCGAGGGGGGCGTGCTCACAATGGCCCCTTCGGAGGCCTCCTTGGCCCCGAACGGTCCCGAGGGATCCTCGGTTATTATGTCGATGATCTCTATGTCGGGGATATCCGGTGCCAGGGGCATCTTGTAGTCCGCTAGATTCGCGTTCAGCGTCCTTCCCCGGTCCATCTTGAACTCCTCGTAGATCGCCTGCCCCAGGCCCTGTACCGCAGCGCCCTGATTCTGGGCCTCCACGTTGATGGGATTGAGCGGCCTGCCGCAGTCGTGGGCGATCAGCATCTCCCTGCACTTGACAACACCGGTCTCCAGGTCCACGTCCACGCCGGTGAGCTGCGAGGTGAAGCTGTAGGACGTCCCGCAGTTTCCAATGCCCTTCTCGAAATCCAGCACGTCGATCCCGTAGTCCGAGTACCCCTTGCCGATGATGACCGCCCCCGGCCCCGAGTAGCAGGCGATCTTTGCAAGCTTGTCAAAGGGCATGCCGATATCCGGGGATCCCTTGACCGAGACCCGGTTGTCCTTGAACACGATGTCCCCGGGATCGGCTTCCCATTTCTCCGCCGCGAAGCGGGCCAGCTGCTCCTTGACGTCCCGTGCCGCCCTTCTTGCAGCCTCGCCTGCAAGGACGGTCACACGGCTCCCGTAGGTGCCCGCGTCGCAGGGGGTGAGGGCCGTATCCACCCGCTTGATATCCACATCCTCCACGCGCACGCCCAACTCTTCCGCAATGATCTGGACCAGCACCGTGTCCGAGCCCTGGCCGCTGTCAGTGGCTCCGGTCAGGTAGTCCAGGGTCCCGTCCTCGCAGAGCCTCACCACGGCACCGCACGACTGGTGCCCGCGCTGCCTGGCCCCTCCCAGGTAGGAGGTGGCGGATATCCCCACCCCGCGGGCCACCGGGCCTGACCCGGCCTTGTTCTTGTCCCTCTCCTTCCAGCTCTTGGACTCCGAGATAGCCTTGATGCCCTCGACCAGACCGCAGGAGTTGACCGTGACCTTGTTCACGGTCTCGTGGGGGGCTGTGACCGCGTTCTTGAGCCTGACCTCCACCGGGTCGAGGCCCAGCTCTTCGGCCATCATCTCCATCTGTATCTCGGCTGCGAACCGGGTGTGGGTGACACCGTGCCCCCTCATGGCCGCTCCGATCGGGTTGTTGGTAAAGACCCTGTAGGCGTCGTGCTTGAAGTTGGGAAGCTTGTAGGGCAGGGTGCTCATGCACCCGGTCAGGTACATGGTGAGCGGGCCTATTGCGGTGTGTGCGCCCCCGTCGGCTATCACCCGGCTGTGCATCCCGGTCAGGGTCCCGTCCTTTTTCATGCCCGTCTTGTTGTAGACCACCATGGTGTGCCGCCGGCGGCAGGTCATCAAGACCTCTTCCATGGTGTAGACGAACTTCACCGGCCTGCCGGTCCGCTTGGAAAACAGGACCGAGCAGAAGTCTCCGGCCAGGGAGTCGTTCTTGGTGCCGCCGAACCCTCCTCCCACAAAGGGCTGGATCACCCTGACCTTGTTGAGAGGCAGGCCGAAGCAGGCTGCCAGGTGCCGGTAGACGAAGTAAGGGCTCTGCTTGGCCGCCCATATGGTGATCCCCGAAGAATCGTAATAGGCAACGGCCGCAGGGGGCTCGAGATACCCGGTTATCACCCGGCCTGTCTCGAAGCGGTCCTCCCGGACCAGGTCGGATTCCTGAAAGGCCTTTTCCACGTCCCCGAAGTCCATATGGAACTCCCAGCTTACGTTGTTCTCCGCATGGTCGTAGAGCCTGGGGGCGCCTTCCTTCATGGCCTCTTCAGGGTCGAACACACCGGGCAGTTCTTCGTAGTCCACCTTGACCAGCTCGGCCGCCTCCTCTGCCGTTTCCTCGTCCACAGCGGCCACCGCGGCCACCGCTTCGGCCAGGTAGCGCACCCTGCGGGCGGCCAGGGGCTCTTCATCACGAGTCTTTGGCATCCAGCCCCACTTCCAGCCCTTGAAGTTCTCTCCCGTGATCACGTCCCTGACACCGGGCAGCCGCCTTGCGCGGCTGGTGTCTATGTTTGCGATCCTGGCATGGGCGTAAGGACTCCTCACGATCTTGCACCAGAGCATGCCGGGCATCTCGTAGTCGGCCGCGTACTTGGCCTCACCGGTCACCTTGGCCCTTCCGTCCACCCGGGGGATCCTCTTCCCGATTACCGAGCACTCTTCCATGACTTATCCACCCCCTTTCACGGCCTGGGCCGCGGCACTGATCGACTCCACTATCTTGATGTACCCTGTGCAGCGACAGAAATTGCCTGAGATCACCCCCTGGATTTCCTCCCTGGAGGGGTAGGGGTTTTCGTCCAGCAGGGACTTGGCCGACATGATCATCCCAGGCGTGCAGAATCCGCACTGCATGCCGGCGTTTTCCACAAAGGCCTCCTGGACCGGATGGAGGGCTTCGGCTTGGGCCAGCCCTTCCACGGTCACTATCTCCCGGCCGTCCGCCTCCACCGCTGGCACCAGGCAGCTGTTGACCGCCTCTCCTCCCATTATCACCGTGCAGGCCCCGCACTCTCCCTGGCCGCAGCCCTCCTTGGCCCCGGTCAGCTTGAGATCCTCCCGGATCATCTCCAAGAGCGTCCTCCAGGGCGGAACCGCAAGCTCGCACTGCTCGCCGTTGATAACAAACCTGATATGCTTCATCTCCATGGATAACTCTCCCCCATGAACTCCGTCCGAGCATCTCCCCGGCCGGCTTGGTGTTCGGTCACAGGCCTTCGGGCGGTTTCCCCGCCGCAGCGGCAACGGCTCTCCTCACCAGGACCTCCACCATCATACGCCTATACTCGGCCGAGGCCCTGTGGTCGTCTATGGGCCTGGCCTCCCCCGCGGCCTTGGCCGCCGCCCCGGACAATGCGGCCTCTGACGGCTCCTTTCCCTTCAAGAGCCCTTCGGCCTCCAGGGCCCTCATGGGAGTCGGAGACACGGCCCCCAGGCCGATACGGACATCCTCCAGGAGGCCGTCCTTGACGTCCACCACAGCCGCCACTCCAACCACGGCAAGGTCCATGGAAGACCGGGGAGAGAGCTTGATATATGTCCCATTGCCCCGGGCCGGGGGGACCACTATCTCTCTTACCAGCTCGTCCCGGCCCAGGACCGTTCGGTTGGGGCCGGTGAAAAAGTCAGTGAGATTGACTGTGCGATCGCCGTCAGGGCCCGCGCAGACCACACTTGCCCCCAGGCAAAGAAGTGCCGGGGCCGAATCGGCCGACGGCACCGCGTTGCAGATATTGCCGGCTATTGTACCCCGATTCCGGATCTGCCTGGATGCGATGCTGGACGCGGCCTGGGACAACATGGGATAATGCTGCCTTACCACCGCTGAGACCGCCACCTCATGGATGCTCGCCAGGGCGCCTATCCTGAGACCCGCTTCCCGGTCGTAGGAAACGCCGTCCAGATCAGGGATACCCTTGAGGTCGACCAGCGCCTGCGGGGCCGGGACCATTCGCCCCTTGATCTTGGGGATCAGATCCGTACCCCCGGCATAGACCTTGTACCCGCCCCCGCCGTCCTGACCCACGAGGGCCAAGGCCTCCTGTAGACTCTCCGGCCTGAGATAGTCGAACTTGGGCAACCTCCTGTAAAACATGGTCATCTCTTATGTCTCCTTTTCCATGGTTCGACTCAAGAGGCGTGTCCCCGACGGTCAACCGCCGCCGAGGGGCACGAGCCAAATGACCACCGAGTCCCCTTCGCGGAGTTCGGTGTCGATGTTTTGCGGGTGGAACCAGATCTCCTTTCCATTCAGGAGTATCTCCAGCTCCACTTCCAGCTCACCGGTTCCCTTGTGGAAGAAATCGAACCCTATTCCCCGCCCCACATGGTGGAGCAGATCCCTCACTGTCCGCACCCCGGAGGGTAGATCCACCTCTCTGGAATCCGATGTGGGGAGGGCCAAGTTGTTGTTGAGCTCTATCTTCACAACAGCCGACCGCCGGATGGGAGTGCCGTGTCTATTTTTCAATCCCTTGCCAGTACCTGGCCCTTATCTCCTTCTTGAGTATCTTGCCGGCCGGGTTCTTGGGGAGCACCTCAACGAACTCCACGCTCTTTGGCGCCTTGTACCCGGCAAGCCTTTCCTTGCAGAATCCTATGAGCTCCTTTTCCGAGGCCTTTTCGGCGTCTTTGGGCACTACCAGGGCGTGCACCTTCTCCACCCAATAGGAATCGGGGATCCCGATTACAGCGGCCTCCTGAACAGAGGGATGGGCGTAGAGCACCTCCTCCACCTCCCTGGGGTAGATGTTCTCCCCGCCGGATACGATCATGTCCCTCTTCCTGTCCACGATATAGATATAGCCCTCTTCATCGTACCGCCCCATGTCCCCGGTGTGCACCCAGCCGTCCTTGATCGTCTCGGCCGTGTTCTCGGGTCTCCTCCACCACTCCTTCATGGTGGCCTTGCTCTTGACAACGATCTCTCCCACCTCGCCCGGCCCCAAGTCCCCGCCCTCGTCATCCACGATCCTTACGTGGACCCCGATGTGGGGGAATCCTGCCGAGGCCAGAATTTTCTGCTTCTCAGGCCGCCTGATGACCATCTCGTGCTGCCTTCTTGAGAGCATGGTGACGTTGGGGCCGTCCTCGGTGGCCCCGTAGAACTGGACGAAGATGGAGCCCCACTTTTCCATCCCCCTCCTCAGGAGCTCCAAGGGCATGGGGGAGGCGGCGTAGAACATTCGTTTGAGAGAGCTCAGGTCGTAGTCGTCCGCGTCGGGCAGGGCCAGGAAGGCCGCCAGATGGGTGGGGACGATATGGATGTCGGTCGCCCTTTCATCCTGAAGGGCCCTGAGGGTGGCCCGCGGATCGAAAGACGTACCGGGCATGATCACGTTGCTCGCCCCTGCAAAGAAGTACCCCCAGAGGTTCTTGGTGCCGCCCACATGGAACAGGGGCATGATCTGAACCTGCTTGTCCCCCTGCTCCACGCAGAGGGCGGCAGGGAACCTCCTGGTGTCGTCCATTGCCCGGGCCTGTGTGTAAAGGGCGCCCCTGGGGACGCCGGTGGTACCGCTGGTATAGAATATGAAGACCGGATCCTCTTCTCCGGCCGCGACCCCGGGCTCCTCGTCCGAATGCGCGGCCAGGAGCTCGTGGTAGGAAGTCATGCCCTTGACGCCCTCCCCGAGGGAGACGAAATGCTCAACCCCGGGGACCTTGGGGCGCAATGTGTCCGCTGTCTCCACCAGCTCGGGGCCTACGAAGAGGACCCGTGCCTTGGAGTAATCGACCAGGTATTCCAGTTCTCCCGGCCCCAGCCTGGCATTGAAGGGGGAGGCGATGAATCCCCCCTTCATTGCCGCGCCGTATATCTCCGTGTATGGCAGGCAGTTCCAGCTAAGGACCCCGAGGACTTCGCCTTTTTCTACGCCCAGGGACTGAAGGGCGTTGATCAGCCGGTTCACTCTTCGGTTGAAGGAGGAGAAGGTGACGCTCTCGGCTCCGCACTTGAAGGCGGTCTCATCCGGGTACAGCAAGGCGTTGCGGTAGATTATGTCAGCATATGTGCCTGTATCGTAGCGTGAGAGCTCCCTTAAGACCATACTCTTTCCCATTGGATGATTCCTCCGGCCGCTGTTGACGGCCCTCATGGAGCGGCGCTAGCGCTCCAGCCCTCTCAGGAAGATCTCCACATAGGTATCGGCCAGCTCCCCGGCCGAGTCCCTCCGGGCGTAGTCGAACCAGTAGAAGGTCCAGCTGCACATGCCCAGCGCAGCGAACGTGGCGAATGTCTTGTTGAGCGGCTTTATCCTGCCCGCCGCTTCCAGCTCGGAAAGGGCCTCGCGGATCAGGTCAAAGCCTTGCCTCCACACCGCCTCTATCTTTTCCCGGTGTCTGGACGCCAGCTTTCGGGTCTCATGTACCAGCACCCTGGGAGCGAGATCCCTGGTCATGGCCTCGAGCGTGTAGCTCCTAACGAAGAACCTTATGCGCTCACCCGGGTCCGGCACCGACCTTGCCCGCTCCAGGATGGGGATGAAGACCTTTTTCATGTGGCGGTCGTGGATGTGGAAGAGGAGCTCCTCCTTACTGCTGAAGTAATGGTAGAGCCCTGCCTTGGTCAGCCCCAGCTCGGAGGCTATCCTGGAGAGGGGAGTCTGATCGTATCCCTCTTCTATGAAGAGCTCCAGGGCCTTGTCGCAGATCTTCTCCAGTCTGTCGTTCTTTTCCATAATCCCTACCTGCCGCACGGTAGGTTTTATGCCATGACTCTCTATTTGTCAAGTGAAAACCGTCAATAATTAATAATTAAGACCCGACCCTGGTCACATGCTCAGGCAGATCTTCGGGGCTTTCCCAGTCCTTCATCCGGTGCATCCACGGCGCCCTCTCCACGAACACGTCGTGGGCCAAGGGAACCGGGGGATGGGACATCCATTTGGGATCGAACTCCTCCTTCACCTTCAGCATGAACTTATGGTAGTTGGGCCCGTACTTCGGCCCGGTCAGGTAAAGGGGCTGGTGAGGTCCCAAGAGCGACGTATAGAAGCGGTTGTTGATGTTCATCTTGGACGTATCCACATAGAATTGGTCCACCGGATCCGTGTCGTCATCCGGGTCCCAGTAGATCAAGAACTCCGAGTACCCCTGATGGCCGAGCTCAAAGCTCTGGAACCACCCGGGATCGCCGTAGTCGGGCATCAGAGGCGGCGTATATTTCTTCTTGAGCTCGGCGTAGGCGGGGCCGTGCTCGATGGATTGAGAAAGGGTCTCGATGACATAGTCCAAAGAGACATATCCGCCGCACATAAGCCACATGCCCGCGGAGTCGGCGTTCTTGATCCAGGACTCATCGGACGGCTTTGTCCGGCGGGCCACGCCCCCTACCTCGTTCATGATGTCCATCAGCACGTTTTCGTCGTACTTCATCTGCTGTTCCGAGGTATAACCGATGAGGAGCACCCGAAGGATGAAGAAATTGGCTATGCTCTCCTCGCTCTCTTTTCCCCAGATATCCCAGAACTCCTCCTTGCATTCCGCCTTGGCGATGGCCCGCCAGAACAGGGGGACCTTGGTAACGGCGCCGGCGATCTCGGCGTGGCCGATCTCCCGCATTGCTTTGACCTGGGCCTCTTTGGAAGGCACGGTGAAGTTGATCCACCTCACCCGGTTCTCGGGGAGGGCAAGGGCCGTATTTGGGGAAATTCCGGTGGGCTCCAGCCGCTCGGGCTGGAACGGCAGGGTCTTGATGGCCATTCGGGTGACGATCCCCAGGCAGCCGCGCAACCCGGTATAACCCCTGAGCAGACCCCTGAGGTCAGGACCGGGGCCCTCGCCCCAAAAGGGGTCGTCTCCTTCCGCCAGGGAACCGAGCTTTAGAAGCTCGCCGTCCGGCATGACCACTTCGGTTCCTAGAATACGCCGGTGAGGCAGGCCGATCCTGTGACTCAGCGGCGACCAGCCGTCCCCTATCAAATTGGCGATGGCCGAGGCCTGGGCCCCTCCGCCTCCGATGACCACATAGGCCCCGTGCTTCATGCACTCCTCCTGGATGGGGGAATAGACCATCCCGGGGCCCACCTCCACGTAGAAGTGCTTCTCGTCCAGCATGAAGTCGTTCATCCTCTTCAGATCAATGAGCAGGGCGTCCTCGATGTGGGGATGGGACCGCGGCCCGTAAAACCCAGTACTGTAAGGGACATAAGGAATATCCTTGCGGTAGCACAACTTGACTATCCGTTGGACCTCCTCGGTCGTCCTGGGCATGACCACGCACCCCGGCACCCTGGTCATCACGCGTTCATAACCCAGGCCGTTTTCATACCCTCCGGGGCCGCTCCTGTAAGACTCGCGGATTACGGGATCGTCCGAAACATATTCAGGGCCTACAATCGACTCCAACACCTTATAGACTTCTTTGGATATGGCCATGACTTACCTCCTAAGACCTAACCTTCAATGGATGCGCAGATGACTTCCGAGATGTCCAGGACCTGCACATCGAGATTCTCGGCTCTGACCGCCTGAGCGAAATTGTTCTTGCACCAGGGACATGAGGACACAAGCGTCTCTGCGCCTATCTCCTTGATCTCTTCCAGCCGGTGCCCCGCGGCCCATGCGGCGAACCCGGGGAAGGCTTCCTTGGTCCCCCGGCCCGCGCCGCAGCAGAAGGCGTTCTCCCGCATCCTGGGCATTTCCATGAGCTCCACGCCGGGGATGGCCTTCAGGATATCCCTGGGCTGTGCGTATACGCCGTTTGTCCCGCGCCTCCTCTTGAGTCGGGGCTCCACGCACCCCATCCAGCCCCGCTTTCCCTCGTAAGGGATCCAGGGTTCGCTCAGCCGGCTCAAACTGCAGGAGTCGTGATAGGCCAAACGGGTCTCGAAGGGCTTTTTCATCTTCAAGGCCCCGTCCTTTATCATCTCATCCACATACTCCACCAGGTGGACCACCTTGAAGCCCAGATCTTCGGTTGCAATGTCCAAGAGCCTGGGATAATCCACCTTCCACATGCGGTAGCCTTCGGCGCAGCTCGTAAGGAGGGTCTTGGCACCGGTCTTACGCACTTCCTCCACGTTTCTCCGGGCTATCTCCAGGGCCTCGTCATACATGCCCACGGAAAGGACCTTGTTGCCGCAGCACCATTCGTCAGGCATCAGCATGAAATCCGTCCCTGCGGCCTTCAGGATCTTGGCCGTGGACCGGGCTATCTCCTTGCTCACATAGGAGGCGTTGCACCCCACGAAGTAGAGCACGTCGGCCTTCTCCGCCGGGGTGATTCCCTCCGGAAGCCACTCGGTCCGCTTCTCGTGAGGGGCGCCGTACACATTGTGGTCCTTGTCTGTGTTTTCAGCGAGCTTCTTGTGGGCGGGCATCGGCCCCACGCCGTCCTTGACCGCCTTGACTCTCATGGATTCCAGGGCCAGGAGGATCTCCAGGTCCAGATTCCGCTTGCAACCGACGTCGCAGGCCCCGCACAGCGTGCATGCATAAATCACCTCCAGGGCCTTGTCGTTCCAGCCGAGCACGCCCTCGGCCATGGCATGGCCGATCCTCATCTTCCCGTAAGCACCGTATGCGTCGAATTCGTATTTGGTCGCGCTGGGGCAACGGGTCATGAACTTGGCTCCGGGCATATACGTGTGGTCCACCCAAGTACACCCCTTGCACTTGATGCACCGGCTCATATCATATACAAAGCTCTCCATGTCCCTGATATCGAGCTTGAATTCCTCTTTAGGCTTGTAATACCTTATCGCAGGTTGCCTCGCCATCATCTCCCCTCCTTAGAAGCACAGATTGCCTGGATTCATAATGTTATTCGGATCAAATATCTTTTTCAGCCTCTTAAGATGACTGGCATAGGAAGCGGCCCGCTCGTAGACAATAGGGGCCAGATCGCCGTAAGGCCTGGTAACTACGCCTCCTTCATTGAGAACCTTTACTGCGGCTTCCTTGTAGAGGGCCCGAACAGTCTCTTTCTCCTCATCATTATCAGGGTCATAGAAGAAGGTGAATTCAGGCCTGCACGCCCGGTTGTGCTCTATGGGCTGGATGTAAATGCCGATGTCACGGATGGGATACCCGTGGCGAGCTGCCAGTTCTTCGACCACGCTCACGAAGCGGCTCGCCTTGAGCGGGCGGGTGTGGAAAAAGAGGCTCTGGCAGGCCCCTTTGACGCGGGTCTTCCAGTGCGGCACATCCGCGGGCCATGGTTTGCGCAGTATGGGGAAGATGCGGCTCCTCAACCCCGGGAATCCGGGAAGGTTCCCTTCGAGGCGGATGTCGGTGAACTCGTTCTTGATCACCTCGGCCAAGAACGCCTCTTCGTAGGCTATCTTCTCTTCCGGGCGCCGCAATAGGCCGCTGATAACCAGGATGAGGGTCCACGGGGGCAGTGAGGCCTTGAGCTTATCGAATTTGCCCGGCCATTCCCTGGCCAGTATGGCAGCCAAGTCCACATTGTTGAGCAGCAAGACTTCCTGGCCGATCCTGCGGGGCAGGATCCGGTGGAGGAAATCGTTGGCATAGTCCAGGTCATCGATGGGAGCGAACAGGACCTTGTCGATCTTGGGGATGGACTCTATCTTCAGGTTCGTCCACGTGACCACGCCCATGGTCCCCTGCGCGCATTGAAAGAAGCGGTAGAAATCCAGACCCGGCCCCGAGGGGTTGCCTCCCTTGGATTGGCTGTCGGGATAGCCGTTTACACTCGCCGACCCCATTCTGAAGATCTCTCCGGTGGGCCAGACCACCTCCATTGCCTGAAGCGGCTCACCGTAATCATAGACCTGGTTGGTGGGCTCTTCGCGTTCCATGAAGTCCGTCAGGACCGAGCGCTCGGCAGGGGGCGTCAAGGGCATAATCACCCTGAAGCCCTCCTTTTCCAGTTCCCTGGTGAGCTTCTCCCAGGTCACACCCGCCTCGAATCTGACCCGGCGGTTGTCCGGGTCGATCTCCAAGATCTTGTCCATCCTGCACATATCAAGCACCACACCGCCTTCTTTGGGGATGGCGGCCCCGTAGAAGTGGACCTTGGAGCTGCATGGCACAACAGGGATGCTGTTTTCATTGCAGAGCTTTATTACCTCGGAGACCTCTTCCGAGCTCTTGGGTTTGACAAGGTAATTGGGTGCTCCTGCAGGCGTGTAGCTGTAATCAGCGGCATACGCCTGCAACTGATCGGGTTCATCGGAGAAATTCTCGGCCCCGACGATTTCAGACAGTCTTGCTTTTACGTCCACGGTTACCTCCATTCTTCATCGATTTCCCTAACCACCTTATTATCCGTTAATTTATTACACCTATACTTAATACATTAAGTATTTTTCCCTGTCAAGAAAAATCCTCTCTCTTACCCATTACTTTTCAGTTAGTTATCCGCTTTCGAAGAGTATCGATTCAAGACTCCGGGCGAGCGGCCCAGGGAGACCGGCGGACGCCGGGCACAGGTCAGAGATCTTCCTCCACCATGTACTGATAATTTTGAAAGCTCCTCGCAATCATGAGATCCATGGATTTGAGGTCTTTCCCCTCCTGATTGATCCTTTCGAAAATCTCGCGGACGGCGGGAATATCAAATCCTTCTATGTATATTAATGCTATTTTATAGTCTGAAAACATCCGTTGAAACTGGATGAGATTGTTTTCAATGTTTTTATTATAAGCTGATTTTGATGAAAATCTCTTATAAAAGTCGTCTTCCCAATAAAGTCCATCCCTTAATCGTATGAATAACATCCTGTCTATATCATGTTGTCTTTTTCTGTATTCGTCCTCAAAAAAGAATGCTCCCTCTGCGGCATCAAAATAGAGAGTATAATCAAAATAAAGGGAGTTTTTGACTTTTATCTGTTGACCGAACAAAGAAATCAACAAGGATGTTGCCCTTTGTTGGCCGTCCAGGATATAGACCCATTGCCGCCATTTTTCAGCTTCCAGGCCGTCCTTATCATGAATCAGGCCGCCCAGTTTGCGGTGTATATTAAGATAATTGCTTGTCTTCCAGCAGAGTATGCCTCCGATGGGATAGAAGCGCTATATGCTGTTCCACAGCTTTACGATGTCTTCCGGCTCCCGTACGAACTTCCTCTGAAACGATGGGATCAACAGCCTTTCCTCAGCGAGGAGGTTTACGAAACTCCCCAGGCTTTCTTCGCCCGTACTGATGGTCCGGTGCAGGTTGGACATGGAACTCCTCTTTGAGACTAAACTTTTTCTTCTTGGTTTGACCCGTAGAGTGCGGCGAGCTCCCTCTTCAGGATCTTTCCCTGGGGATTCTTGGGGAGGGATGGGACGAAGTCGCATGTCTTCGGGCACTTGTAGGCCGCCAGCCGCTCCTTGGTGAATCGTTTCACCTCCTCTTGGGTGAGGCTCGCCCCGGGTCTCAATACGATCACCGCGTGGACCCGCTCCACCCAGTAGGGGTCGGGGACGCCGATGACGGCCGCCTCCTCGACCGAGGGGTGTCCGTATAGGACCTCCTCCACCTCTCTCGGGTAGACGTTCTCCCCGCCCGTGATGATCATGTCCTTTTTTCTGTCCACTATGAAGATGTAGCCCCGCGAGTCATGGTATGCCATGTCCCCTGTATGGAGCCAGCCGCCGGCGAACGCCTCCCTGGTATCATCCGGCCTTCGCCAGTATTCCTTCATGACCCGCTTGCTCCGGACCACGATCTCCCCCACTTCCAGCGGGGCTAGGTCGTTGCCGTCCCGATCGATTATCCTTACCTGGACCCCCTTGCAGGGCCTCCCGCAGGAGCCCAGTATGGACTGGTCAAGGGAGGGATCGCCGAGGTCATGCTCTTCCATGGAGAGGAAGGTTATGTCCGGGCCCGATTCCGACTGACCGTAGCACTGCATGAAGATCGGGCCGAACGCCTCTATGCCGCGCCTCAAGAGCTCCACCGGCATGGGAGAGGCCGCGTACCAGATCCGCTTGAGGCTCCCGAGATCGTAGTTGCCCTGGTCCTCGCGGCCCAGCAGGGCGACCAACTGGGTGGGGACTATATGGATGTCCGTCGCCCTCTCGCTCTGGACCGCCTCCAAGGTGGCGGCCGGATCAAAGCTCCGCTGGGGCATGATCACGTTGCACCCGCCAAGGTAGAACATGGTCCAAAAGTGGCTCCAGCCCCCGATATGGAACAGGGGCAGGACCATTACGTGCCTGTCGCCCTCCCTGGCGCCCAGCTGCACCGACTTTGTACGGCATTCGTCCAGCTTGCGGAAATGGGTGTAGAGGGCCCCTCTGGGAAGGCCGGTGGTGCCGCTGGTGTAGAATATGATAAAGGGATCGTCCTCCCCGACCCCTGAATCAGGCTCCCGGCTCCTCCCCTCGCGAAGGCACTCTTCATGGGGTATCATCCCCGGGGCCGGGCCCTCGAGGGAGATCAAGCGGGTGAGATTGGGGAGGCCGGGGCGCAAGGCCTCCACGGCGTCCCGGACCTCCGGACCTACAAAGAGCACCTTTGCCTCTGAGTAGTTTATCAAGTACTCCAGTTCGGCGGGCTGCAGCCTGGGATTGAAGGGTGAAGCGATAAATCCTCCCTTCATGGCCGCACCGTAGACGTCGCAACAATCCAGGCAATTCCAGGATAGTATCCCGATCACATCCCCCTTTACCAGGCCGAGGGAGTGGAGTGCATGAATCAGGGCGTTCACCCTGGCATTGAACTCGAGAAACGTGACCCTCTCCCGGCCGTATACAAAGGCCTCGCGGTCCGGGTGGAGGAGGGCGTTCCTGTATATCACGTCGGCATAGGTGCCCGGATCGTACCTGCAGAGCTCTTTCATCAGGCTGGAATCAGCGGGCATCCCCTCTCCTGTCCGAGCCCAGGAGGGCTCTTGTTATCAGTTCCTTGGCCAAATCCACCTTGTAGCGGTTCCCGCTGAGCGGTCTGGCATCCGAGAGAGCCGCCCCGGCCGCCTCACGGGCTGTCTCTTCATTGAGGGGCCTCCCCTCCAGAACCCGCTCGGCAGCCCTCGCCCTGTAGGGTCCCGGTGAGAGGCCCCCGAGAGCTATTGCTGCGCTCTTGCATACCCCGTCTTCGGTCTCGACTACGCATGCGGCACTGGCCACGGCAAAATCAACGGGCTCTCTCTCTCTGAACTTCAGGAAACACTGTCCGGAGCCCCTGAGCGCCTTGCCCAGGCGGATCTCTTTCACCATTTCCCCCGGCTCGAGGCTGGTACCCGAGGAGGTATACATCCCCGGCACTGACACGCTCCTGACACCCTCCGGGCCGGCAACCCGGATCTCGGCATCCAGCGCCGCCAGGGCCGTGGCCGTATCGGACGGGCAGACCGCAAAGCAGGTCTTTGCGCCCAGGATTGCGTTGTAGCGATTGTCGCCCTTGACGGCGAAGCAGGGCCCCTTGCCCTTTCGCCGGCATATCATCCGCCCGCCCAGTTGATGGGGGTAGCGGTAGTACCAGCAGCGGACATCCTGGCAGAGGTTCCCCCCGATGGTCCCCATGTTGCGCAACTGGGGGGTCCCCACCGAGCGCGCGGCCCGGGCCAGGACCCGGTAGCCGCCGGAAATCAAGGGGGACTCGGCTATCTCGGCAAGTCCGGCCGCGGCCCCTATGGTCACCCCCCTGGAGGTCTCCCTGATTGAGTCCAGGCCGGGTATGGTCTTGAGATTGATCAGGAGCCGGGGGTGGGAAGGCAGGATCCGGTCCTTCAATACCGACAGGAGATCGGTCCCGCCGGCTATGAGAACCGCCTTTCCTTGGTATTCCCGCAGGAGCCTTGTAGCCTCCTTTACCGATCTTACATCAACGTGTTCAAAGGATCTCATGGTGCCGCCCGCTCCCCGCCTCTTGCCGCTTGAATGATTCGCTCCGGGGTCAGGGGGTACTCGCTCATGTGGACCCCAAGGGCGTTTGAGACCGCCATCAGGACGGCGCTCGGACCCGGAGAGGTGCTGATCTCGCCCACCCCCACCGCGTGCAATCGGTGAGTGGGCATGGGGGTTTCAAGGATCACGTCCCGAAAGGCCGGGAGCTCGGCAAAGGTGCGCCACTTGTAGTCGATCATGTTCAGGTTCAGTATGCGCCCGGTTGATTCGTCCAGGACCGTTTCCTCGAAGACCGCCGTATCCAGCCCGGCCGCGCCCAGACACCCGCGGAGCTGCCCCTTGAGGGAAAGAGGGTCTATGACCCGGCCCACGTCCGTTGCCGCCAGGACCTCTACCAGGTCAATTTTCCCGGTCCCGGTATCGACCTCCACTTCCACGAAGAGCGCCAGGAAGTTGGGGATGCCGAAGTCCTCCTCGTACCTGGCCGACCCGGTGCAGGTCCTGACGATTCCGATCACCCTGCTCCAGGACAGCGACCTCCCCGGCTCCCCCCTGGCGTACACCCTCCCGTCACTGGTCTCCAGGTCTTCCTTGGCCGCCCCCAACAGGGGGGCTGCGCGTTCCAGCAGCCTTTCCCTGGCATCCCCGGCCGCAGCGATAACCGCGCTTCCCACCGCGTAGGTGCCCCTGGAGCCCACCAGCCCGAACTCAAAGGGGTTCACCAGTGTGTCGGGCGGGCCCATGCTCACCCTTTCCAAGGGGAGCCCGAGCACTTCAGCGGCCATCTTGCAGAGGCTGCTCCTCTGCCCCATGCCGGACTCGGACACGCACGCGTGCACAACGGCCCTTCCGTCCGGGGTAAGGCGGACGTAGGCCTCGGATACGTCCTCTCCCACGTCCGCGTTGCCGTGGACCCCCACTCCCACTCCCGTCCTCTTCCCTTCCCCCGCTCCGGTGGGGGTGAGCCATCCCTTCCACTTCTTGTGCCAGCCGAAGGCCTCGGCCCCCTGATCAAGGGTCGCCGAGTAGTCCACCCCCCGGTCGACGTATCGCTTGCCGTCGCGCCAGTAGTACGCCTGGCCGGGT
This sequence comes from uncultured Desulfobacterales bacterium, assembly GCA_964647905.1. GTDB lineage: Bacteria > Desulfobacterota > DSM-4660 > Desulfatiglandales > HGW-15 > CAZYJR01. The sequence goes on from CAZYJR010000015.1 coordinate 49,616, forward strand.
CTTACGTAGTTCTTCTTGAAGAACTCCACCGGATCCACCCCGGCCTCTGCCAGGGCCCGGAAGAGTACGGGCAGCAAGGCGGACTCCAGCTCCTGTCCGCCGAAGCCCCTGACCACCCCTGAGGGGCTGTGGTTTGTGACGGCGATGGTGCTCTCGAGATCCCAGTTGGGGCACCTCAGCATCAGCTGGAGCTCCCCGCAGCCCACGGCCACCTGCGCCTGGGGGATGTCCGCGGCCGCACCGGTATCAAAGAGCCAGTGACCTGATACCGCGGTCACCGTCCCGTCCTTCTTCACCCCGATCCTGCCCTTGAACCTGGACCCCGGCCTGAGGCTGAAGGCCCCGAACTGCTCCTCCTTGGTGTAGCACATCTTGACCGGGCGGCCGGCCGCCTTGGCCAGGGCGGCGGCGTAGAAGCAGGGCATGAGGGAGTAGTTCTTGGAGCCGAAGCTGCCCCCGCAGTGGGTGGAGACGGCCCGTATGTCCGGGAACCCCATGAAGGGGAGCATAACGAAGCGGTGCCATGTTGCGCTCTGCGTGGCCGACCAGATGGTGAGTCTTTCCGGGCCCTCCCACCGGGCGATGACGCCGGGAGGCTCGAGGGGCAAGGGATTGGCAATCATCTCGTAGCGGCATGAGCCCTCGCCTATAAAGTCCGCCTCCTTGAAACCCTCAGCCGTGTCTCCCAGCGATATACCGGTCAGGCACTCGGGCCCGTAGAGGGGGAACCTCGGAGGGATCACGTTTCCCGGGAATTCCTCATAGAGCTGAGGGGCGCCTTGCTCCAAGGCCTCTTCCACGTCGTAGACCGCCCTTAGCGGTTCGTAGTCCACTCGTATGGCATCCAGCGCCTCGTCCGCGGCCCGAACACTCTCTGCCGCCACCAGGGCGACCCCGTCGCCCACGAAGCGGACCTTGCCGTCCAGGACCTTGATATGGAAAGGGGTCCCGCCCTTCCAGCCGGGGACGTTGCGGTGGGTCAGGACCGCCTTCACCCCCGGGAGGGACTCGGCCCTGCCGGTGTCCACCTCCGCCACCCGGGCATGGGCATGGGGGCTCCTCAAGACCCTGCCGTAGAGCATGCCCTGTAGCTTTAGATCGTCAATGAACTCCGCCTTGCCGGTCACGATGGCGCGGGCGTCCTTTCGCGGTGTCCTCTTGCCTATCACTCTGTAATCCCTAGTCATCCTGTTCCGTCCCCGCCTTGACCGCAGCCAGGACGGCCTCCACCACCTGGTAATGGCTGATACACCTGCAGTGATGGCCCGAGAGGGCCTCACAGGCCTCCTCCGTTCCCGGCGACGGTTCTCTTTCCAGCATCCCCTTGGCGCTCATTATGATCCCCGGGGTGCAGAAGCCGCACTGGAACGCACCGTGGTCCACAAACGCCTCCTGGAGGGGATCCAATCCTTCTCCGCCCTGATCGGCCAGCCCCTCTATGGTTGTGATGCTCCTGCCGCCGCACTCCACAGTGAGAATCATGCACGAGAGGACCGCGGCTCCGTCCATCAGCACCGTGCACGCACCGCACGCCCCGTGGTCGCAGCCGATCTTGGTCCCGGTAAGCCCGAGGGTCTCCCTGAGGGTGCGGGCCAATGTATCCGAGGGGGCCACTTGGTGCGTGCCTGGGCCCACCTCCAGTTGAATGGCGGTTCCGTTTATTGTCATTGAAATCGCCGAAGATTTCTTAGCTCTAGCGCTTTTTCGAGACATGCGTATAACCTTATCTTACATAATGCTTGGGAGTACGGTGGCTATGGAGGGGAATATCATGACCAAGAGCATTGCGGCCACATCGATCAGCACAAAAGGGGTGACCGATCTATATATGTCCATCATGGTGGTCTTAGCCGTCACCACGCCCTTCATTACGAAGAGACAGAGCCCGAAGGGCGGCGTCTTCATGCCTATCTCCATGTTTATGAGGCTGAGGAGCCCGAACCATATGGGGTCGAATCCCATAGCCCTTACAATCGGCATATAGATGGGGAAGGTGACCATCATGATGGATACAGGCTCCATGAATGTACCAAGCAAGATCATGAGTGCTTGCATCACTCCTATGATGACGATCTCCGGAAAAGGAAAGCTGATCACCAACTCCACGAGGCCCTTGCTCGCCCCGGTAAAGGCCAGGATCTGGCTGAAGGCCGTGGACCCGGTAAGGATCATGAACATCATCACGGTTATCTTGAGAGTGGCCTCCACCGACTTCTTTATTACGTCCCAGGTGAGCTTTCGGTAACCAAGGACCACGCCGGCAGTGGCCATCACTCCCATCCCGGCCGATTCAGTCGGCGTTGCCAATCCTGCAAAAATAAGGCCTGTTACAACAAATATAATTGCGCCAAAAGGAAGGACATGTTTTGTGAAATCAGCTATCCTTTCACTCCAAGGCGCCTTGGAGGGCACGTAGTCAGGGGCCAGGTCCCTCTGGACGGTGCACCGGATCACTATGTAGGCCACATACATGCTCGCCATGAGCAACCCCGGCAGGATGCCCGATATCAGGAGCTTTCCAATGGATATCTCCATTAGGGAGCCCAGAATCACTGCAAGGGCGCTCGGCGGAATGATCATGGCAAGGGACCCGCTCATGCAGGAGCCGATGGCGATCGTCTTGTGATACCCCCGGGCCTCCATCTCCGGGAGCAGCAGGGAGCCGAGCATGGCCGAGGTGCCCATACTGGATCCGCTGAGGGTGGAAAAGAGCGTCCCGCCTCCTATACTCAGTATACAAAGCCTCCCCGGCAGGCGCCCCATCCACTTGTCCAGCGTGTCTATGGCCCTTATGAATACGCCTGATTGGAACAGGAGCTCCCCCATCAGCACGAACAACGGCACGGGCAACAAGACGAAACTGCTTATGGAGGAGAATATGGAATGAATGAGCTGGGTGAGGCCGGTTGCCCCTCCCCAGAGCAGGTATATGCCTATGACGTCTACGATGGTAAACGCGAGAAAGACCGGCAGACCGGCGGCCAGCAAAATCAGAAAAATCCCGACAATGAGGATCAGCAGCGCCCACCATTCCATCAGGTATTCTCCTTCACGGCCTTGAGATGCCTTAAGAACTGCCTTCCGAATTCACCGAGCAGAAACAGGTATCCCAGAGCTATCAGCAGCAGAAAGTAGTGCTTCTTGATGGTAAGGGTCTTGGTGACCACCACCCCCGACTCGTAACACTGCCAGCTTGTGATAAGGGCGAAGCAGAAGATCACCGTGGAAATCAGGACGCCTACTGCGGAGGAAAAGACCCCCAGGTATCCCTGGACCTTAGGGCTTAGTTGCTCCACCAGGATATCGACGCTGGTGTGCCCGCCCTCCCTGAGCAGCCACGGGGCCCCCAGAAAGGCCAGGCTGAAAAGGATGTACTCGCATACCTCCACTGTCCAGACCTGGGGCTGCCGGGCAAAATATCTCATGCAGATCTCGAAGGACACAATCAAGACACATGCAACCAGTAATACGCCCGCCGTCAAGGCCATGACATCCAGGGCCTTGTCGAATAAACCCTTCTTTGCATATGTTGGACTCATGCCTTCCCCACTCGCCTATGAGCTCCTGTGTACATCCTCAGAGCCAGTACTTGAATTTCTTCCAGAACTCCTCATCGCTCTTCTGCCAGTCGGGGCCGAACTTCTTGTCGTAGAAGGAGCCGAAGCGGTCCAGCCATCGTCCCCAAAGGCTCTTCCCCTTTGCTTCGGCTTCCAATATATCCGTCAAATAGATGGCGATGTCCTCCATCTTGTCCTTAGGGACATAAAAGGCGGCTCCCTTCTTGAAGGACTTTACAGTGTCTTCAACACTCAATGCGTGGGCCGTGAGCATGACGGAGAAAATGTTCTTCTGCTGCGCCTTTTCCAGCAGCTTGTAGCCGTTCACGCCCATGATGTCCAAGACCGCCATGTCGAACTCCCGGCCTTCGATCAGGCTCACGGCCTCTTCATAGGTCCCCGCCTTGGCCACCTCGCACATGGGAAGCAGCTCTTCCAGGGCATCCAGCACGTCCGGTTCGTCATCCACAATCAGTATTTTCTTGCCTTCCAGGAGGCCCTTCTCTGTCGCCACGGGCTTCATCCCTCCTACAGAACCGCAGTCACCGTTCAGTATGCGCCGACTCTCGAGGGGCCGCCAAGACCCCCCGAGAACGTTATCCAGCCACCGGGGTCATGATCATTGCCAGGGAAAGGTGCCCTTTGGAAGGGCATCCCTGGTGGTGAGCTCCCTCAGCTTGGGACCATACTCCGGGGCCATATTAATGACGTACTCCCAAGTCTTATTATAGCAAATCTCCTTGAAGTTTTTAGCCTCTTCAGGTGGCAATTCAAGGACTTCCATGCCGGCTTCATGCCTCACCGTAGCTTCTTTTTGCTCTATCATTTCATTTCTCATGGATGCAATATACTCCATGTCTTTCATGACATCCATGATTAAGGCCTGATGCTTTTCGGGCAGCGAATTCCACTTCTTCAGACTGATCATGGTAGCGGGCTCCATCTGGAAGACACCCGGGTCAATGCTGTACTTGGTGACTTCCTGGAGCCCCCAGCTTATGACCCCTACGTTGGGCCACATGAAGCCGTCCACTACTCCACGCTCCATTGAGGTATATATCTCCGGTGGAGGGATGGTCACCGGCGTGGCCCCCAAGGCTTCTATAAAGGGGATGTACAGAGGCATCACCCTCAGCTTCAGACCTTTGAAGTCCTCCACCTTCGTAATGCGCTTATTGCTGAACACCTTGAACGGGATCAGGCTGTGGAATCTCCCTATATACTTGGCATTGACCCTTTTTTCGAATATCTCGCACCAGAGCTCATAAGCACCGGTCTTCCTCTCCTCCCATTCTGCAAGGCGAGTCAGGCCCTTGGCCCAAGCCTCGGGCATAACAGACTTCATGTACCCGAACGGGTAGTAGTAGTTCATGTCGATAGTCCCGGCCTTCAAGGCGTGTACCTGATCGAAGGTCTTCACCACTTCCGGACCGCCCAACCATTCAAGTTTCAACTCTCCTCCTGAGCGCTCATTGATCTTGTCAATGAACATTTGGACCGGATCGTTGTTTAGATGATTCTTGGGAAAGGCGGTGATTCCTTTGATGACAATAGGTTCGCTGAAAGCGTTTGTAGAACCAATAAGAATCAATACAAAAATACTTAACAGGAGTAATATTGTCTTTTTCATTTGTCTCCTCCCCTTGTGATTCGACCACAAGAAATTCCATGATCAAAAACAGTCATCCCTTAATCATTCGGATTGATTCCCAGGCGCTATCACCCCCCTCCGTTCTTTCATGTCCCTGGCAGTTTTGGTGGCCCCGCCCTCAGGACTGACCAATCAAGCCGGCCGCCCTCCGGGTCCCGCGCTTGTAGGCCGGGTGGAGATGAACGAGTTTCCAGAGCGGAAATGAGCAATTTCTTCAAAGGTCAAGAAGATCAAGGGGTTAGGAGGAGGTGTGCTGGGGTACATCGCACGACCAAGCCCCCGGATCGACGCCGAGATTGGGAGAAAGGGCCATTTCCGGTCGTAAACTTGCAAGCGGTAGACCCCGTACTCCTTGGTGACATCGATCATCGCACGTACCGTCTCTTCTTTCCCCTCATCCATGGCGGTCCCGAAGGACATGATGTAGCCGCCGCCCTTGCCTGCGGTATCAATGAGCTGCTTGCAGTAGTCTCTTACCTTTTCGGCGGTGCCGGTGAGAATCAGGCCTGCCGGCACATTCCCGCCTATGCAAAGCCTGTCGCCCAGCATTTCCTTGGCCTTGGCCATGTCGGTGCGGTCGAAGATCCACATGCACGAGCCCTTGGGCAGCTCCTGGAGATATTCCAGCCTGGTGTTGTAGCCTCCTTCACAGAATAGGAAAGGCACGCACCCCTCTTCGGCCAGCCCGAGGATCAGGGCCTTGAGGGTGGGCCAGTAGAACTTCTTGAACTGCTCGTCCGACATGAACCCGTCGGCGCCCTTGTGAATCTGAGAGCAGCTTTACCAGTTCACCTGACATGAGATCGGCCTCCTTTGAATGCGGTTCACAAGGTACGCCCGCGCCCTGAGTCCCTGAGCCGGGGAGGAAAGAGTTATCAGACCTTTGTCCTGCCCTTGAGTATCTTCTCAGGGGTGATGGGCAGATCCAGGCACCGGTAGCCGGTGGCATGGTAGACCGCGTCCGATATGGCCGGCGCTGTGGGCGAAGCGAGTCCTTCCCCGGCCTCCTTGGCCCCCATGGGACCCTCGGGCTCGTAGGTATCGATGTGGACCACGTCCCCGGGAGGCATGTCCAGGGCGGCGGGCATCTTGTAGTCCAGGAAGTTGGTGTTCAAGGTCTTCCCGTCCTGCACCACGAAGCCCTCGGACAGGGCATAGCCCAGACCCATCTGGATGGAGCCCGCGAGCTGGCCCTCAACGCCCTTGGGATTGATAACGGTCCCGCAGTCGTGGGCCGTCCACATGCGCTTGACCTCCACCAGACCGGTCTCCTTGTCCACCTCGACCTCGGCCACCTGGGCGCCGAACCCGAAGGCCGGAGTCACCAGCCCCTTGCCCCGAGGGGTGTAGGAGCCGCGGGCCACCAGGGGCTCTCCCCTGTTGGCCTTCTGGGCGAAGGCCACAGCCTCGGCGAATGAAAGCCCTCTGTCCGGCCTTCCCACCGGCTGCACCCGGCCGCCCTTGCATTCCATGTCGTATATGACATTGAGCTTGTAATGGGCCGAGACCGCCCCGAAGAGATGTTCCTTCAGCTTGCGGGCGGCATCCACCACCGCGTTGCCGGCCATCAGGGTCACGCGGCTGCCCCAAGAGCCCAGATCCGCCTGCGGAGTCATCGAGGTATCTGCCGAGGTTATGCGGATGTCCTCCATGCCCAGGCCCAGCTCCTCCGCGAGGATCTGTTTGAGAGCTGTGTCAGAGCCCTGCCCGATATCCGATGCCATGGTGAGCAGATGGACCGTACCGTCGGTAAAGGCCCTTACCTCGGCCGCCGAGAACGGGTACTGGGTATTGAACCAGTTGAAGACACCGCCCGAGATGAAGCTGTAGCAGCCGATACCTATCCCCCGGCCGGGCTTGAGGTTCTTGCGCTTCTCCTTCCAGCCGCTCATCCTGGCCACTTCCCGGATCGACTCGCTGAACCCGCAACTGGATATGGTGGCCACATCCGGTATCTCGTCCCCGCTCACCTGGGCGTTCTTGAGCCTGAGATCCACCGGGTCCATGCCCAGGGCCTCGGCCGCCGCATTCATCTGGATCTCCGAGGCATAAAGGGACTGGGGTGCGCCGAAGCCCCGCATGGCGCTCGCAGGCGGCTTGTTGGTGTAGACGTGCTCGCCGTGGAAGCGGTAGTTGGGGTAGCGGTAGAGCATGGCCCCGAAATTCCCGCAGAGGAATGTGGCGGTGGGCCCCATGGCGTTGTAGGCCCCTCCGTCCAGGGTTATCCGGAGGTCCTTGGCCGTTATTGTGCCGTCCTTCTTGAAGCCCACCCTGGAGTGGATCTTCATGGGGTGCCTCCGCCTCCCGGCCAGGAACTCCTCCTCCCTGGTCAGGGTGAACTTGACCGGCCTGCCGGTCTTCTTGGCCATGAAGGCGGCGCAGAACTCCCAGGTCCTGAGCTCCATCTTGCCGCCGAACCCGCCGCCCACATAGGGTTTGATCACCCGGACATCGTTCTCACGCATCTCCAGGGTGGAGGCGAGCAGGCACTGGACTATGTAGGGCACCTGGGTGGAGGTCCACAGGGTTATCCGCCCGTCCAGGTCCACCTGGGCCAGGGCGGAGCAGGGCTCCAGATAGGCATGGGAGACCGCGTGGACCGTGAAGACGTCCTCCTGGATGTGATGGGACTCTGAGAAGCCCTTGTCTATATCCCCGTACTGGATCTTTCGATTCACGCTTATGTTGTTGGTGACCTTCTCATGGAGCACCGGAGCGCCTTCCTTCACGGCCGAGTCCACGTCAAAGACCGCGGGTAGCTCCTCGTAGTCCACGCGGATCAGGGACAGGGCCTCCTCTGCGGTCATCCTGTCCACGGCCGCTACCGCGGCCACTTCGTCGCCGATGAAGCGGACCTTGTCCACCGCCAGTGCATACTCGTCCTGGGTGTCCGGGAAAAGCCTCCAGTTGCCGTATTTGACCTTGGGTATGTCCTGCCCGGTGATCACGCACTTGACCCCTGGCAGCGAAAGCGCCTTCCCGACGTCTATATGGGCTATTCTTGCATGCGCATGAGGACTTCGAAGGATCCTGCCGTGAAGCATACCGGGGAGTTTCATATCGTCTGTATAGATGGCGGATCCTGTCGCCTTGGCCCTTGAATCGTTTCTCGGCACATCTTTGCCGACCATATTGAACTGTTTCATAATGCTACCTTCCTTATCGAAATAACTGTGAGACCGGCATCCGGAAAGAGACATACATTTCTTTCAATATCATTAGGTAGTCTTTTTAAGAGCATTATCAAGGGCTTCTCGTATCGCCCTGGCTGTCAGGACACCGGTCATCTCCTTGCGGTACTCAGCACCGGCCCTCACATCGGTAATCGGCCGGCTCTCCTCCGAGGCCTTTTCGCCGGCCCGCCGGATCAACTCGGCATCCAAACGCTTGCCCTTCAACAGCCCTTCGGCCCCTGCGGCCCTGAACGGCGTGGGGCCGACCGCCCCCAGGACGACCTTGGCCTCGCTGCAGGCGCCCTCCTCATCCAGTGTGAGCATCACTCCCACGCATACCGCAGCTATATCCACCTTGCCGCGCGCCGAGATGTGTTGGTAGGAGGTGCCGGAGCGCTCCGGAGGGGCGGGCACGAAAATCGAGGTCATGATCTCACCCGGCTGAACGGCCGTAGCTCCCGGTCCCTTGAAGAAGTCCTCCAGCAGGACCCGCCTCTCCCCGTCCGGTCCTATGAGTACCGTCTGGGCGCCCATGGCTATCAGGGTCGGGGCGTTGTCCGCCGAAGGGGCTGCGTTGCACAGGTTGCCCGAGACCGTCCCCATGTTCCGGATCTGCACATTTGCAGTGTTTTGAGCCGCATATGCAACAGTCGGGTAGTGCTCCACTACGTCCGGGTGGGAGGCCGCATCGGCCAGGAGTGCGGTGGCTCCTATGGTCAAGCCCCGCCCGGGCTCGAACTCGATTTTGCCCAAGGAATCGATGCGCTTGAGTCCTATTACCGCCTTGGGCTTGAGGAGGCCGTGGTTTATCTTGACCAGGAGATCGGTCCCTCCCGCCATCAGGGAGGCCCGGTCTCCGTGCTCCGCCAAGAGGCCCAATGCTTCGTCCAAACTCGTCGGTTCAAAATACTCGAATCTCACCGAGTGCATTTTCAGTACCCCGCTCTTTTCACGATTGCTTCATGATCTCCGCCGCCGAGGCAATGGCCTCGACGATCTGATTATACCCCGTGCACCTGCACAGATGCCCTGACAGCCCCTCCCGTATCTCCCGCTCTGTGGGCGAATGGTTCTTCCCGAGCAGGTAGAGGGCTGAGATCTCCATCCCTGCGGTACAAAAGCCGCACTGTATGGCCCCTTCCCGTATAAAGGCCTCCTGTATGGGATGGAGCTCCTCACCGGAAGGGGCCAGGCCCTCCACTGTCAGGATCTCTTCGCCGTCCATCGAGGCGGCCAGTGTCAGGCACGAGCTCACCGTCCTGCCGTCCACCATGACGGTACAGGCGCCACAGTCACCTGAGCCGCAGCCTAGCTTTGTGCCGGTGAGATTCAAATCTTCGCGAAGCACCTCGTTCAGGGTTTGCCAGGGATCCACGGCGAGCGTGTACCGGTCTCCGTTCACCTTCAAAGTTATATTGCGTTTCATGTCCTTACCTCATCACTTCAAAGATCTTTGCTGTTCTTAAACGCGTCTTTCGCGACCTTGCCAGTATTTTTCCCTAATTACCCTCTTTAGTATCTTGCCGGTGGGGTTCTTGGGGAGTTCGTCCAAGAACTCCACCGATCGCGGCTTCTTGTAGCTGGCCAAGTTTTGCTTGCAGAGCTCGACGATCTCTTCCTCCGTGGCCTCCATCCCCTCCTTCAATACCACCAGGGCCTTCACCGATTCCCCCCAGTAGTCGTCGGGGACGCCGATGACGGTCACTTCGAGGACCGAGTCATGCGCGTAGATCACTTCCTCGATCTCCCTTGGATAGATATTCTTGCCCCCGCTTATGATCATATCGTTCTTTCTGTCCACGATGTAGACATTGCCCTCTCGGTCGAACCTTCCGAAGTCGCCCGTGTACCGCCACCCCTGCTTTACGCTGGCCGCGGTCTCTTCGGGCAGTTCCCAGTACTCCGTGCACATGGCCTCACTGCGGACAATGATCTCCCCCACCTCGCCTGCAGGCAGATCTTCTCCGTCATCATCCACGATCCTGACCTCGTAGTGGATTGCCGGGCGTCCCGCCGAGGCCAGCTTGGCGGTTTCATCCTCCGAGCCCTCCAGTACATGGTCCTCGGGACGGAGGATAGTGGTCAAGGGGCCGGTCTCGGTCTGGCCGTAGAACTGGACGAAGTCGCACTTGAATCTCCTCATGGCGCGCTTCAAGAGCTCCACCGGCATCGGGGCCGCGGCGTATGGGATCAGCCTGAGTGAACTCAGGTCGTACTTCTCGATCTCCTTTTCCTGGAGCATTGCGTTTACCATGGTGGGCACGAACTGGCACATCGTGATCCTTTCCCTGCTCAGGATCTCGAGGACCTCCTTGGGGTCGAATCCGCCTTCCCTTCTTATGTAGACCGTGTTGCTCATGAGGAAATGCCTGAGATGATCTTCGAAAGTAATATGATAGAGGGGAAAAAGGAGCACTGAGCGGTCGTTGTAATCCATCTTGAGCTCCACCGCGCAGGCCATGGAGTTCAGGAGATTGTGGCCGTGAGTGCGTATGGCGCCCTTGGGAAGGCCGGTGGTGCCGGAAGTGAGAAAGATGCTCATGATATCGTTGTCATTGATGACCACGCCCGGCTCTTCAGGGCTCGCCCCGGCCGGAAACTCCTCGTACGCCGCGAACCGGGGGGAAGGGCTCTCCGCCAGACTCAGCATGAGCTCCACCGATCCCGTATCACTCCCTATCGGACCGACAGTGCCTTCGAAGTCGGGGTCTGCTACCAATACCCGGGGCCTTATATACCCGATTATCCGGCGCAGCTCCCGCTCCCTGAGCAGGTTGTTTATGGGCACAAAAGCAAAACCCCCTTTGGCGCAGGCGAAGTAGACCTCAATGAACTCGGGGCGGTTGTGCAAGACCGCCGCCACCCTGTCGCCCTTTTTCAAGCCCTTGCTCAGCAGGGCGTTGGCAAGTCGATTGACCCGCTCGTTCAGCTCCTTGTAAGTAAGCCGGACATCCTTGGAAATCAATGCGACTTTGTCCGGGAAGCGGTTTGCGCTCTTCCGGATGACACTGTTCATCGGCATGGCTTACGCTCTCCTTCCAGAATACCGCAACTATTCAGGCTCATTTTCCTACCTCGGCGACAGGCCGAGATTCCTGCTGACTATGAGCTTCATTATCTCACTGGTACCGGCGAAAATGGACAAAGACCTCACGTCACGAAAGAGCCTGCATATCCGGTACTCTTCCATGTAGCCATAGCCGCCGTGTATCTGTACCGCCTGGTAGGCTATGCGGTTCACCATCTCGCCCAACCAGTACTTGGCCATGGAGACCCGCTGGACAATGTCCAATCCTTGGATGTGATCCCGGATCAGGCGGTCCAGCAGCACCCGTCCCAGCTCCACCTCCGTGGCCATCTCCGCCAGCCTGAAGGCGTTGTACTGGAAGTCTCCGATCGGCCTCCCATTTCTCCGAGTTGGGAGTGATCTCTTTGGCCACAAATTTCCTGAACGAATCGCTAAGTATCTGGTGCTCTTCTTGCCACATCTCACAGGTCATTGTATTCTCGGGTCCCCTCTCCGGCCTCCTTCTCAGAGGATGACCGTTATGTTACCCCATTGAGCGAGGTTTTCACAGGGCCGGCCATTTGGATATGGACAGAGACCCTGCAAATGATTTATATATTAACTATCAAGCTGTTGACCATTTATAGATCTCAACAGGCCCGCTTGTCAAGGGTTTTCATTTGAAAACAGCGGTATCCGGGCCTGTTTTCGGCTTGACAAGAGAACGCAACCAGTATAATCAAGATATATATAATCAAAGTATAAATAGCTCCGGATTGAATGAATTAGCGTGAGGATGTCATGCCAAAATACGGATATAAAAGTAACCTGGATTTGAATGAAAAAGTACTGATTGCGATTGTAAGGGCCTCGGAAGCCTACAAGAAGGACTGCTCGTCAATATTCCGCAACTACGGCCTGACTTTCGCCCAGTACACGGTCTTGAGGGTCCTGGAGGCCTCGGTGGACGGCCGGAACACTATGTCCAATGTGGGAAGGGTCATGCTGGTCTCCGGGGCGAACATGACGGGGATCGCCAAGCGGCTGGAAAAGAACGGGTTTCTCATCAGGAAGAAGGACCCCGGCGACGATCGGCTTACCATACTTGAGATCACCACCAAGGGGCGAAAGGCCCTTTCGGACATTGAGGTGGAGAAGAACGAGCTCCTCGAACACTACCTGGAAGGCTATACCGACGAACTCAAGCAGGACCTCCTCGAAGGCCTCAAGAAAATCCTCAGAAGGACCAACTCAGCGGCCTGATCGCAACCCCCATTCTCGAGCCCGGCCCGGTGGTCAAAGGGGAATATTCCCGTGCCTGCGGGAGGGTGTGGGCCGGCGTTTGTTCCTCAGGGCCCGGAGCGCCCGGATGAGCTGCGGCCGGGTCTGGTCAGGCTCGATCACCCTGTGCACCAGCATGTTGGACGCCGCGTGGAACGGGTTGGAGTAGTGGTGGTCGTACTCTTCTATCTTTTCCCGGCGGTACGCTTCAGGATCCTCTACTGCCTCTATCTCTTTTCGGTAAATCAGGTTCACCGCGGTCTTGGTGTCCAGGACCACCAACTGGGCGATGGGCCAGGCCAGCATCTGGTCCACCCCCATACCCACGCAGCACATGGCCATGACCGCCCCCCCGTACTCCTTGCGAAGGGCCAGGGTTATCTTGGGCACGGTGGCCTCTGAGTATGCATAGAGCATCTTGGCCCCGTGCCGGATTATCCCCATGTGCTCCTGCCTCACGCCCGGGAAGTAGCCGGGTACGTCAACGAAGTTCAGGAGCGGGATATTGAAGGCATCGCAGAACCGTATGAAGCGGGCCGCCTTGTCAGAGGCGTCCACGTCCAGGCTCCCCGCCCAGATCTTCGGCTGATTGGCCACGACGCCCACGGTCCGCCCCTCCATGCGGGCAAAGCCAATGATGATGTTCTGCGCGAACATGGGGAGCACCTCCAGGAACTCGCCATGGTCCACCACCCTCCGAATTACGTCGCGCATATCGTAGGGCTTCTTGAAATCAGCCGGCACCACGTCCATCAGGCTCTCATCCGTGCGATCCGGGTCGTCGGTGGATTCCACCACGGGCGGAGCCTGGTCGCAGTTGTCCGGGAGGTATCCCAGGAGCCTCTTTATCAGGTCTATGCACTCTTGATCGTCCTTGGCCGTAAAATGGGCGGTGCCCGACTTCCGGCTGTGCACCTTGGCCCCTCCCAGGTCCTCCATGGAGACCTCCTCCCCGGTCACCGCCTTTATGACCGCAGGGCCGGTGATCACCATGTGGCTCTTTTCCTCCACCATTACGATGAAGTCGGTTATTGCCGGGGAGTAGACCGCAACGCCCGCACAGGTGCCCATCATGGCCGAGATCTGTGGGATCACGCCCGAGGCCGCGGTGTTTCGGAAGAACATGCCCGCCACGCCTTCCGAGGCGAAGAATCCCTCGTTGAGCCTCCCGCCCCCCGAGTCGTTGAGCCCGATCAACGGGGCCCGGACCTTGAGGGCCTCGTCCATGATATGACAGATCTTCTTCCCGTGGATGGTCCCGACAGAGCCCCCGAGCACGGTGGCGTCCTGGGAGTAGGCGTAGACCAGACGCCCGCCCACCGTGCCGTAGCCGGTGATCACGCCGTCCCCGGGGACCTTCTTCTCCTGCATCCCGAAGTCCCGGCTCTGGCTCTCGGCCAGTTGGTTTATCTCCACGAAGCTGCCCGGGTCGAACAGGAGATCGATTCGCTCCCTTGCGGTGAGCTTCCCGGCAGCGCGGCGCTTCTCGATCGCCTTGGCCCCGCCCCCCAGGCGGGCCTTCTCCTGCAGATCACGGAGTCTTTGTAGCTCGGTCTGGTGGGTCTTTTGCGTGCTCATTTCGAGGCCTCCCTCATTGATTCACGGAGCCGGGCTGTGGCCCTCGCGTCCAGCTTCATATCCGCCGGATCGATCACCACGCCGTAGTCCTCCCTGGCGCGCTCCACTGTCACATAGCCGTTCGACACGTCCTGCTCCACCCGCTCCGGGTCCCGCTCCAGGGGATCTCCGTACCCCCCGCCCCCGGCTGCGTCCATCACCACCACGTCACCCGGGTCGAGCCTGGTCAGCCCATAGGGATTGCCCGGACTGCCGTTCACCAGGAACCTCGCAAGGGAGCCGTGACGGCCGCCGAAGAGGCCTTCCGGCGGGTACCTGTACCTGCCGGACTGGATCCCCAGGTTGACGGGCGGAATCGGGGCGTAGTCGTCATCGGGTATGCGGAATACCACGGTCCTGCCGAGGCCCCCCTTCATTGTGCCCGGTCCTCCGGAGTCCGGGATCAATTCACGCTTCTCCACGATCAGGGGCGTATCGCTCTCGAAGATCTCCACCGGGGTGTTGGCGCCGTTCGCCGGGAAGATGTAGTCGTAGTAGCCGTCGTTTCGGGAGCTCGCCCCCATGCCCCCTCCGCGGATGATGACCGAGTGCCAGGGGGCCCCGTCGCTCCTCCTGCCGTAGAAGACGTTCATGGTGGCGGGAGTCCCCCCGCTCCCTGCTATGACCCGGTCAGGCAGGGCCTGGGCCATGGCCCGGTATATGATCTCAGTGATGAAATGACCGATCTGCATGCGGGCGGCTACTGCAGCCGGAAATCCGCAGTTGACCACGCTTCCCTCGGGGGCCTTCAGGGTGATCGGTGCTGCGCAGCCCTCGTTGTTCGGGATCTCCGGGTCGAACATGCTCTTCATCGCCATGTGGACGTAGGCGTAGGTGAAATTGTATACCACGTTGCCGCCCCAGTCCACCTGGGGCGATGAGCCGTCCAGGTCCACCAGCAGGTCGTCGCCTCTTACCTCCACCGCGACCTTGATCACTACGTCATCCTTGCCCTCCATCTGCTCCACCACACCCTGGGCCCGGTAAACCCCGTCCGGGACCTTGGCTATGGCCGAGCGCATGCTCCGCTCGGTGCGGCCTATGATCTCGTCGGCCAGGTCGTCCAGGCCGTCCAGCTCGTACTCGGAGAGCATCTGTGAGATCTTCTCCGAACACACATGGTTGGCGGCTATTTGACTCCGGATGTCCCCTATGACCTCGTCAGGGGTGCGCACGTTCCAGCGAATCATATCGATGACAGCCCGGTTGAGCTCGCCGCCGTCCTCTAGCTTGATCAAGGGGATAAACAGGCCGTCTTCGAAAACGTCATGGTTGTCCGAGGAGACCCTTCCCCCTATGTCCGAGTGATGAAACACGCACGCGGTGAAGGCGACCAACTCCTCCTTGTGGAAGATGGGGCTCATTACGCAGACGTCGTTCAGGTGACCGGCCAGGGCCCAGGGGTCGTTGGTAATGAAGACGTCCCCGGGCTTATAGGAATCCCGTGGGATCTGGTTTACCAGGCTCCTGATGCCCAGGGCCATGGCCCCGGACTGACCCGGAGTGGCGAAGGTCCCCTGGGCGAGCTCCCGGCCCTTGCGGTCCGTGAACATGCATGTGTAGTCGTGCGCATCCCTGAGCAGGCTGGAAAAAGCGGTCCTGGAAACGGTCGTGTCGGCCTCGTCAACAATGGAGATCAACCGTCGCCAGAGGATCTCCAGGGTGACCGGGTCAAACTTCTCTCCCATGATCTCTTACCTCCCCTTGGTCCGCAGCGGGCCCCGGTATGGGCCCCGCTTGCCTTGTCCACATAGGATTCCTAGTCCTGAGGCGGCAGTTCTATCCAAAGGAATCCGTAGTCGTCAACCCGCACGGACGCGTCCTCGCCCACTATCACTGTGGACTCGCGCTCCTCGATAACCGCCGGGCCCTGAAATTCGGCCCCGGGGAAAAGCCTGTATCGGTCGTAGACCACAAACGGTATGAACTCCTTGGAAACGCCGGAGAACGCCTGCCGCTCACCCTTGATGGCATCCTCCGCCTTGCCCGAGCCCTTTACCTTGGGGAGCCGGAGGAGCCTCTCGGGCAGCTTGGCCCGCACCTTGAAATTGATGAACTCCACCGGGCTGTCAGGGTAGGTCCTGCCGTAGAGTCGCTTGTATATGGTGTCGAAGCGCTCCCTGACCTTGTCCCTGTCCACCATGGTGAAGTCTGATTCCGGCATGTACACGTTGGTCTCCGAGCCCTGACCCACGAAGCGCATGTCCAAGGAGCGCTCGTACTGGATATCGCCGGCCGATCCCGAGGCCTGGAGTGTCCTGGCCCCTTCCTCTTCCAGCTCCTTGAAGATCTTCTCCACCTCGCCGAAGTCCGCGTCCCTCAAGGAGACCTTGTGGCTGCGGACCAGGTCGAAGGCCCTGGGCGCCGTGAAGAACCCCAGGGCCGATCCCACGCCTGCATTGGGAGGGACTATGAGCCTGGGCGCCCCCAGCTTCTTGGCCAGGCCGTATGCGTGGACCGGGCCCGCCCCGCCGAATGCGGCCACGGTCACCAGGTTCGGATTGCCCCCCTTCTCCGCTATATGGGTCTTGGCCGCCGCCGCCATGGTCTCGTTGATCAGGTCGTGGATCCCCCAGAGCGCCTGGATGAACGGGACCCCCAGGGGCCGGGCGATCTGCTCCTCCACGGCCCTGCGGGCGCCCTCCTTGTCAAGCCTCATCTCACCGCCCAGGAAATAGTTCTCATCCAGGTAGCCCAGAAGCAGGTCCGCATCGGTAACCCCGGGGCCTTTCCCGCCCCTGCCGTAGCAGACCGGGCCCGGGTCCGCGCCCGAGCTCTCCGGGCCCACCTGGAGGGTCCCCATGCGGCTCACCTTGGCGATGCTCCCTCCGCCGGCCCCTATCTCCATCAGATCCACGACCGGCACCTGGATGGTCAGACCGCTCCCCTTCATGAACCGCTGGACGCGGCCCACCTCGAATGTGGGCACCACACCGGCCACACCGCCCTGTATGAGGCAGGACTTGGCCGTGGTACCGCCCATGTCGAAACAGAACATCTCGGGGAGATTGAACATCTTGCCGTAGTACTCCCCTGAGATCACCGCAGCCGTGGGCCCGGACTCGATGATCCGCACAGGGAATTCGGTGGCCGTCTCCACCGAGGTGATCCCCCCGCTGGAGAGCATGATGAAGAGTTTGCCCTCGAACCCGATGGACCTGAGCCTTCCTCTCAGCTTTGAGAGATATCTCCCGGTCAGCGGCTTTACATAGGCATTGGTCACCGTGGTGCTGGTCCTCTCATACTCCCGGATCTGGGGGAGGACCTTGTATGAGACGGATACGGATATCTCCGGGTATTCCTCCTCGATGATCTCCTTTATGGTCATCTCGTGCTCAGGGTTCTCGAAGGAGTTGAGCAGGCATACGCTGATGGATTCAACGCCCGTCCCCACGAGCTCCCTCACCACCTGCCCGGCTTCCTCCCGATCCAGGGGCCGCAAGACGGTCCCGTCGCTGCGCACCCTCTCGTCCACCTCCAGGCGAAGCCTCCTGGGGATCAAGGGCTCGGGGAATTCGGCGAATATGTCATAGGGGGCGTACCGGATCTCTCTGGCCAGCTCCAGTACGTCCCTGAACCCCTTGGTGGTTATGAGGCCGGTCCTGGCGCCCTTCCTCTCTATGATGGCGTTTATCACCAGGGTGGTCCCGTGGATCAGCTCCTCGAGCTTCCCGGTCAGCCCCGGGACGCGGCTCTCCAACTCCTTTATGCCTTGCTCCACCGCATCCGAAGGGTCGCTGGGGGTGGTCAGGCACTTGTTGATCAAGATCTCGCCGGTCTCGTCATTCAACAGCACAAAGTCAGTAAACGTCCCGCCTATGTCGCAACCCAGGCGATAGCACTTTTCCGACATCTGGTCCTCCTGGTCTTTCATAGGGTGTCTGCCCCCGGGCGGCCCGCCCCCCGGCCTTCGTCAGGCACGGAAGACCCGTAGAGGGACCCTGCTGATCAGGCGGCATCCCGTCTCGGTGACCGCGCAAACGCTTTCCACGCCCACTGCGAACCGATCCCGGAAAACCATCTTGGGCTCCAGGGCCATCGTCATGCCCGATGCCAGCGGCTCGTGCTTTCCCTCCGCGATAAAGGGGGGTTCTACAAGCTCGAGCCCGATCCCGTGGCCCACGAATTTCACCTTGTTCCCCGGCGGCCCGAGGTACTGCTCAGTGTAGCCCAGCTCTCCGGCGGCCGCAACGGATAGGCGAAAGAGCCGGTCTCCCGTGACCCCGGGCCTTGCTGCTTCCATGATTCGGTCGTGTATCTCCAGGGTCGCCTCCCAAGCCCTCTCGGCCTCTACCGGGAGGTCGCCGAGGACGAAGATCCGCGTCTCGTCCATGTGGTAGCCCCGGTGCTCCACCGCGAAATCCACCATCACGGGCTCACCCCGGGATATGACCCTATAGCCGGCGCCGCATGGAAATGCGGCCGATGTCCCCTCGCCGCTCGCAGGCGCGTCGAGCACCCCTACTGCGCCCCCGCTCCCGCCCGCGAGTACATGCCATGGGTAGCCCTCCGTCCTCCTGTCCCTGACCCTCACACGGCTGCCGAGGCCGAGCTCCCCGGCCCTGGCCTCCATCCGGCCGGAGAAGACGATCTCGGTCTCTCCGGCCCGAATATTGTCCGCTGCGAACTCGAATACCAGAGCGGTGAGAGCCGCCGTCTCCTCCATCCGGTCGAGCTCCCAGTCCGATTTAACCGCGCGTGCTCCCAAAAGCAGCCCTGATGAATCCAGAATGGTGACTCCTGGAAGGGCTTTCCTTACTCGTTGAAGGGCGTCCACCGGCATCACGTCCAGGCTGACACCCAGGCTCCCGGGCCTTACACCCGCCCTTTCCAATAAATGTTCAGGCAGGGCCGCCGGGTCGCACCCGGCCTCTCCCTGCCCCGCCTCCGCCACCACGGCCTCCCCTGCGGAGGGCAAATAGGCCGCCTTCGTCCCCCGGAAGCCGCAGAGGTACTCCGCGTCAGGGGGATGAACAGCCAGGAGGCCTTCCATGTCATGGAGCTCCATGGACTCCTGGATGAACCTCCTCCTTCGGGCGAGCTCTTCCTGCGGCACTCCAGGACAACTCATGCCCACGGACGCTCCTGTATCACCCCCGGGCTCGGGCCTCCTTGATCATGCGCACCTCGAGGTCGCACTGGAGACATCTGCAGGCCTCGGCCACCGCCTGCTCCGCTTCCATGCAACCGTGGACCTCCTGGAACCCTCGCAGCCGCTCTTCCACCGGGAGGCTCGGCTCCTCGGCCCGGGTCCTGTCGGCGAAGCCCCTTTCGCGCTTGCCGTCGTAGGAGCCCTCGTCCGGGCGCTCGGCAAGGGTCTCGTCGATCCCCCCGTCTCCTCCCAGGAACCGGTCCATGAATGAGGCCGCCCTGCGCCCCGCAGCCGCCGCGTCGATGATCGCGCCGGGGCCCCGTCCCACGTCGCCGCCTGCGAATACACCGGGTAGGCTGGTCTCCATGGTCTCCTGATCCGCAGCGACCAGTCCCCTTTCAATCTTCAGCCCGGCTTCCTCGGCGAATGAGAGGTCGGCTGCCTGGCCGATCGCCAAAATCACCTGGTCGGCTTCCACTCGCTCGGTCTCCTCGCCGAAGCATGGGGCGAACCGGCCCTCAGAGTCGAAGACAGACGTGCACCTAACAAGCTCCACACCGCTTATCGTCCCGCCGCCCGCCAGTATCTTTCCAGGCCCCCACGAGGGCATGAGCCTCACACCCTCCTCGACGGCCTGCTCCACCTCCCAGGGGTTGGCGGGCATCTCTTCGGGGCTCTCCAAACAGGCCATGGCCACTTGATCGGCCCCCGCCCTGAGGGCGGTCAAGGCCACGTCCACGGCCACGTTTCCACCGCCTATCACCACCACCCGATCCTTGAGGGCGATCTCTTCTCCACTGCTCACCCGGGAGAGAAAATCCACTCCCCAAAGGACGTCCGGCGAATCCGCGCCTTCGAGCTCTATCCTGCGGCTCTCCTGGAGTCCGGTGGCAAGGAAGACCGCGTCGTAGTCACCGGCCAAGGCCTGGAGCGCCAGGTCTCTCCCCACCATCTTCCCGGTTTCCAGCGTTATGCCGATTCCCAGTACCCTTTCGATCTCACGGTCCAGGACTTCCTCCGGGAGCCGGTAGGACGGAATACCGTACCTCATCATACCACCAGGCTTTTCCCTGGCCTCGAACACGGTGACCTCATGGCCCTTCTTGCGCAGGTAAAAGGCCGCAGTGAGCCCGGCGGGACCCGAGCCCACAACGGCCACTCTCTTCCCGGTAGGCTCGGCGGTCTTGGCCGCCCGCTCGAACACATCCCCCGCATTATCGGCCGCATAACGTTTGAGAGCGCATATGGATACCGGCTCGTTGACCTCCCCCCTCCTGCACTCGGTCTCACAGGGGTGCATACAAGCCCTGCCCAGGATGCCCGGGAACGGGACCTTCTCCAGGACCAGGGCGCACGCCTCCTCCGGTCTCCCCTGGGCTATGAGCCGCACGTAGCCGGGGACGTCCACACCAGCGGGGCAAGCCCGGGCGCACGGCGGGGTCTCGTCCTCCGGGACAAAATCCGGGGGGCCGAGCACCCGGAGCGGGCGCACCACGTCCAGCACCGCGATTCCGTTGGGGCAGACCGTCTCGCACCGCCCGCACGTGGTGCATGACCAAGCCAGCCCGGTCCGGGCCGCGTCTTCCGCCATATCCAGCTCAATGAACCGGATCAGGCGGCGGATGTTGAAGTCTCCCTTTCCCGTGATCGGGCAGGCCGAGGCGCAGCAGCCGCACTGCTCGCATGCCCTCAACATCTCCACGTTACCGAAATCTTCCGCCAGCACAGTGTTTGCATCCATAGTAACTTTAAACCTCTCAGCCAAGGTTCAGCTCTTTCACCATGTCCCGCATGATATGGGCGAACTTGGGCCCGTCAGCCGCCGAACACCACTCCAGGCGGAGTTTGTCGGGATCGCAGCCGTTCTTCTTGAGCCGCTTGCGGGCCCGCTTGATCCGCGTGTCGCAGGCGTAGTTGCCCGAGATGTAGTGGCAGGTGGGGAACTCGCACCCCACCACCAGGACCCCGCCCGCGCCCAGCTCGTAGGCCCTCTCTATCAGCTTTATGGGCACCCTCGCCGAGCACATCACCCGGATCAGCCGGGCGTTGGGCGGGTACTGCAGCCTGCTCACCCCGGCCATGTCCACACCCCCGAGGGCGCACCAGTGACAGACAAAGCCCAGGATCTTCTTCTCGGGATCCTCTTCCAGGGCGGCGTCCACCTGGGCCTGGAGCTGCTCGTCCGAGTAGTGCACAATGGTGATACACTCCTTGGGGCAGTCCGCGGCGCACAGCCCGCATCCCTTGCAGAGCGCCTTGATCACCGAGGGCCGCTTTTCCTCGTCGATCTCGATGGCCCCGAAGGGGCACCTCTTGTAGCAGAGGTTGCACTTGTCGCAGTTGGTCAGATCAATGTCCGCCACAATTCCTTCGGCCTCGATGAACCCGTTATTCATGGGTATGGAGGCCCGCATGGCCGCCCCGATCCCTTCCTCGCAGGTCTCCTTGAGAGTCTTGGGATTCTTGGCGCACCCGCAGAGGGCGACCCCGTCCGCAGGGAAGTCCAACGGCCCCAGCTTGATGTGCCTTTCCTGGAAAAAGCCTTCCTGGTTGGTGGAGACCTTGAGCTGTCCCCTTACCGCCTCGATGCTCTCGTCCCCGGTAAACCCCACGGTAAGCACCACCAGGTCCGAGGGTATCTCCAGATCCTTCCCCAGGAGGAGGTCATGGACCTTCACTCCAAGGGCCTCCCCGGCAGGGGCCACATCCGGGTAGCGGTCGTCCGGGAACCTTACGAACTTGACCCCGGCCGCCTTGGCCTCCTGGTAGGAGACCTGCTCGTCCTTCACCAGGCTGAGATCCCGGTAGAATACGTAGACGCCGGCCTCCGGGTTGCGGGACTTGAGGGCCAGGGCGTTCTTTATCGATACCGGACACCCGATGCTGCAACAACCGCGCTCCTGGTTCTTGGAACCCACACAGTTGATAATGACCGCGTTCTTGATATCCTTGACCTTGTCCTCCCTGAGAAGCCCCTCCAGGCCCAGTTGGGTGACCACCCGCTGGTCTTCACCGTATTGGAAGGTCCCTTTTTCGGGTTCCATCTCCCGCATACCGGTGGCCACCACAACGGTGGAGACCTCCAGGGCCTCGTCCCGGCCGCCGTCGCCGCCCACCTTCAAGGCCACCTTGTAGTTGCCGATGTACCCGTCCACCGACTCGATCCGGGCATCGGTAAAGACCGTGATATTGGGATCCGCCTCCACCTTCTCCACCATTGATTTCACGATCTCCGAGGCCGGCATGGTCTCATGGTCGTGGGCCACTGTGGATACCCGGTTCAGGATCCCTCCCAGCTCCGGGGACTTCTCCACTATGTAGGCCTTGAATCCCTGCCGGGCCACGCAAAGGGCCGCGCTCATCCCGGCCATGCCTCCGCCGATCACCATGCAGTCCCGGCCCACCGGGAGGCGGATCTCTTCGCCCTCTTCAAGGAGAGCGGCCTTGGCCACTCCCATCTTGACCAAGTCCTTGGCCTTCAGGGTGGCGGCCTCGGGCTCGTTCATGTGGACCCAGGATGACTGCTCCCTGATGCTCACGAACTCCAGCAGGTATGGGTTGAGCCCGGCCTCCTTGACCGAGGCCTTGAACAGGGGCTCATGGGTCCGGGGCGTGCATGAGGCTATCACCACCCGATTGAGCTCCTTTTCCCGGATGGCCTCTTTCATGGTGTTCAGCGCATCCACCGAGCACGACCATCGCCCCTCGTCCACATGGGCCACGTGGGGCAGTGTCCCGGCGTATTCCACCACCTCCGGTACGTTCACCACACCCGCGATGTTGGACCCGCAGTCACAGACAAACACGCCGATTCTCAGCTCGTCACTCATGGAACGTTCCTCGCCTGATATGATCCAAGACCGGCTCAGGGTGCCGGCCCCTTTGATTGGGAATCAACCGCCGTTGGCCACGGCTTTCATGCCCGCAGCGGTGGCCTGGACAACGGACTCTGAGATGTCGATGGGCCCCGTGGCCCCGCCGCAGAGATAGATCCCTTTGACCTTGGTCTCCAAAGGGGCCGTGATCGGGTTCTCCTCCTTGAAGAACCCGAACTTGTCCAGGTCAATGCCCAGCACCTTGGCCAGGCGTTCGTTTCTCTCGCTGGGGACCAAGCCGGTGGAGAGCACCAGGAGATCGAACTCCTCTTCGACCGGTGCGCCCGTGGCCTGGTCCTCATACCTTATGGTCAGATTCTTGGTCTCCGGGTCTTCCCCCACGTCGTAGGGGCGGGCGCGGACATAGCGTACTCCCGCCTCCCTGGCCTTTTCATAGAAGCCCCACATGCCTTTCCCATAGGCCTTGAGATCGTTGTAAAAGATGGTGGTCTGAACGGAGGCGTCATGCTCTTTGGTGATTATGGTCTGCTTGGCCGCGATCATGCAGCAGACCTTGGAGCAATACGGTGTTCCATGGTCCAGGCTGCGGCCGGCGCACTGTATCCACCCTATCCTGTGGGCATGCTCCCTGTCGGACGGACGGACGATCTCTCCGCCCGTGGGGCCGCCGGCGTTCATAAGCCTCTCGAACTCCATGTTGGTGATTACGTTCTCGCAGAGCTTGTATCCGTGGAGTCCCTCCTCGGGCACGGCGTCGCTCAGGCCCGAGGCCACGATGATGCTCTTCACCGTCAGGTTGACATTCTTGTTTGACTGCCAGAGCCGCACCGCGTCCTTCCCCTCTTCCTTGCAGGCCTTCACACAGAGGGCTATGGGGCACTCCCGGCACTGGCTGCAGTCCACCACGCACCCGCCCACGCACGCCCCCCGGTCGTTCATCTTTCCGTAGCGGCAGTCCGGGTCTATCACAGCGATATTGGGGACCGCCTGGGGAAAGGGCATGTAGACCAGCTTCCGCGTGCCGAAAATCCGCCCGTCCATCTCCTCAGGGATGGTCACCGGGCAGGCCTCGAAACAGGCGCCGCAGCCCGTGCACAACTCCTCGTCCACGAACCTGGCCTTCCTGACCAGCCGCACCTTGAAGCCTTCACCGGACTTCTTGACCTTGCGGACCTCTGTATTGGTAAGGATCTCGATGTTCGGGTGGTTGTCCACCTCGTACATCTGAGGGGCCTCGATGCAGATGGAGCAGTCATTTGTGGGGAAGGTCTTGTCCAGCCTGGCCATGATCCCGCCGATACTCGGGGTGTCGTCCACCAGGTAGACCTTGGCCCCGTAGTCGGCCGCATTCAAGGCCGCATTGATGCCTGCCACCCCGCCTCCGATTATCAGGATCTCGTCGCTCATTTTCCTCACCTCGAACCCAACTTGAGTATCCTGGGCCCTTAATAATGCTATGAATATGGAAATCCCCTCTGCCGGCCGAACGCCGGGGGGCGCCAGAGGGGATTTCCTTATAAGACGTTCCGATACGGCGGCAGCTCCGATTCAACTCCCACACGCGCATCAACCGTCACTCCAGCTTCAGCATCCACGTCAGCTCCCGCTATACCCACTTCAGCATCAGATCTCGGTTATAATCACAGCTTTCGATTTACAAACCGCTTCACAAGTCCTGCATCCCAGGCAGTTCTGAGGCCATACCGGCGTCGCCTTATGCGCCACTTCGAATACGTCCGCCGGGCAATAGACAACACACAAATCACATCCGTCGCATCGCTCCTGATCCACGTAGACCAGATAGACCTCGAAGTCTCGTCTTTCCTTGGGCATTTCCACTCTCCAGGCTTCAGGCGACGGACGCCGGCGGCAACCCTGTTCTAGTCACTGATAAGCTCTGTCAACACGCCGTTCATCTTCTTCGGGTGAATAAAGGCGAACTCCCCGCTGCGGAAGGGCCTGAGCACCTTTCCGTTCGGGGCCGGGATGAAGGAGTAATCTTCCTTCAGCTCCTCCACCGCATCCGCGGTGTTGTCCACGTTGAAGCTCAGGATCATTATCCCCTCCCCGTTCTTCTCTATCCACTTGGCCACCGGCCCGTCCGGCGTGGTTGACTCCATCAGCTCGAGACCCACTTCCCCTATATGGTAGCGGGCCACCCGAATCTGTTCCGGTTCGTCCACATAGGGATCATCGGGTTCGGACTTTCCCAGGACCGGCTCCCAAATCTTGCGCGCCGCATCCAGGTCCTTGACTGCAATACATATATGGTCGACCTTGTTGACTTTCATTGGACTCTCCTCGCTTCTCCTTCTTCCATCAGGAAACGATCCGCTCCGGCAGATTCGGCACGCCCGTAATCAGGGAATCTTGACCGCAAGAACGAGCCTGCCGCTAAAATCCTCCGGCCGAAGATCGCCTGAATCCCCGCAGCGTGCGCACCCATCCGGACCAGGCCCCGGGCGCCCGGTGCGCAGGGCCGAACTCTCCCCGATCCTTAGAAGGTCACCTTGGAAAGGGGGACGTCTATGGCCTCGTCCGGGCAGGCGCAACCGCACTCATTGCAATCTTCGCAGATGAACTCGGTCACCACAGGACGGCCGTTCTGCACCCGGATTGCCGAGTCCGGGCAGACCTCCACGCAGATGGGCTGAGTCAGCCCTCCACACATATTGCACTTTTCCAGGTCTATCTGAGCAGCCATACTTTACTCCTATCATATGTGTTATTTGTCCATATAGAGCCGGAATACCCACTCTCCTTCGCCCCTGGGAATCGCTTTCTGCATCTCGATCTTGAGGGGGCGGTTGAAGAAGACGCTTATGTCCACCAGCATGGCCTGGAAGAGCCTCTCCCTGGTCAGGGCCACCTCTTCCATCGGGACGGCGAACTCCTTGGCCGCCGTGGGCCAGGGATCCCTTGTGCAGCGGATGATGACCTCCAGGGGGGTTTCCCCCTTCTCCACGGTCACCACGGCCCCTTCCACGGCCCAAAGACCCGCGAGCTGCTTGCCCAGCATGCCCATGAAGCCTTCCTCTCCCTTGAGCAGATTCATCCTGGGCAGTAGCCCCTTGCCTATGTAGCGCCCGAAGGCGTCGGCGGTCTTCAAGGCGGTCTCGGTGGGGTCGGCCCCGTCGCCGGCCAGCTCCAGGGCGAACTCCCGCCACCGGTAGTAGGATTGATGGATCTCCTTCTGTGCGGCTTGAAGGTTCTTCCACAGTTTGGTGATTTCCTTTTCGGCGTTCACTGGCATAGTCAAACCTCCCTTTATATCCTGAGACCGATCCGGTACCCGTCATGGACCGCACTGGAGAGATTGCGGGGAACGAGGGCGTCGCCGATCACATAGAGCTCGATGCCTTCGCTCTGGACGGTGCTCTTCAGATCCTCGTTCGCCTCGCGCTCGGTCAGGATGATCGTGTCGTACTGGACCGGGAATCGGTAGCCGTCAACGGTCTTGACGGTGATCTCGCCCTCGCCCACCTCCTCGATGTCGCAGTCATTGTATGCCGTGACGCCGTTCTGCCTGAGGTAGATCATGTAGCGCCACTTGAACGAAGGGTTGATGTCGAATCCCGCTGTCTTTTCCTTTCCAACCAGGGTGACTTTCTTGCCTTCCTTGGCGAGTTTGAGGGCCACACCGATGCCCGGCTTGCGGTTGCCCCAAACCACGACCCTGTCCCCGACCTCAGCCTTGCCCCTCATAACGTCCAGGACATTGACGATCTTCTTGCTGCCGGGATCGGCCCCCTCGAGTTGGGGATAGACCGGTCCGGTGGCCAGCACCACTGCGTCGGGCATCTCGTCCTGGATCAGGTCCTCGGTCACCTCGGCGCCCAAGTGAAGCTCGACCCCGTACTTCTCGCACATGGTCTTCTGGAAGTTCACGCAGGTCATGAGCTCCTCGTCACCGTAAGGCGCCTTGGAGGCCTCGTTAAGGGTGCCTCCGAGCTCTGAGCGCTTGTCATAGACATGGACCTCGTGGCCGCGCTGGGCCGCCACATAGGCGCACTCCAGGCCGGCAGGCCCTGCGCCCACGATCATGACCTCCTTCTTGTCGTCTTCGTCCTCAATGGGCTTGGGGAAGAAGTCGGGATCGTGTTCATGCGCACAGACCGGGCTTATGTAGCAGGTCATTGGTGCGTCGCGGAAGAGGCGCGCCAAGCATAGGTTGCATGCCACGCAATGCCTGACCTCGTCCTCTCGGCCCTCCAGGACTTTCTTGGGCATAAAGGGATCGGCTATCATGGAGCGGCATATCTCCCATATGTCCAGCTCGCCCTTGGAGATAGCCTCTTCCGGGAAGTGGGGCAGGAAGATCCTGTAAGCCATCTGGATGGGTACGCCAACATGCTCCTTGGCCCGCTTGGCCAGGTACAGCCAGTTGCCCTGGGGGATGTCCCGGCTGATCACCGGGAAGATGGACTCCTGCCATCCCAGGGTGCAGCTTATGTAGTCCACCCCGGCCTCCTCGGCTATCTTGTAGGACTCCATGGACTCCTCCGGGGTGTTGCCGCCCACGTCGTCCAGGAGCTCCTCGGAGCAGAGGCGGATGCCCACGGGCACATCGTCGGGCACGACCTCCTTGACTCCCTGGATGATCTCCACCACCGCCTGCATCCTGCCGCGGATGTCTCCGCCGTACTCGTCAGTGCGGCGGTTGGTGTACTTGGAGATGAAGTTGGATACCAGGTAGCCAACGATGCCGGAGATCTCGATGACATCGAAGCCGGCCTCCACGCCCCTCTTGGCGGCGTCGATGTGCTGCTGTATCATCTCCTTGACCTCGGCGTTGGTCATCTCGGCCATGGGCTTGAAGATCCTGAGCCTCTGGGGGACCGCTGAAGGACCGTGGCCCACCGGCACGTCCACCGCCCCGACCCGGCCGCAGTCCATTAGCTGGAACCCGGCGACGGCCTTCTCCCCGTGTATGGCGTCCGCGATCTTCTTGAGCCCTGGGATGAATTTGTCGTCCCAGCAGGCGGCCTGGCCCACGTAGCCCTGACCTTTCCTGGCCTCGTCCATGTAGACCCCTTGCATGAAGCAAAGACCACCCACCACGCCTTCGGCCCGCCGCCTCATGTACTCAACGTCCGCGTCCGTGACAAACCCGTCATGCTGATTCAGGTTGTCCTCGGTGGCGGCATACTTGATGCGGTTGGGGACGATCAGGTTGCCAATCTGGATCGGCTTAAAGATGTTGGGGTACTTCTGGGCCCCCGGATACGAGGAGTAGTCCCATTCAAACAGTTGTTTCGCCATCTATCCTTCCTCCTTTAGACAAATCTGAGGTTCATTCTGGAGCCGGGCCCGGCTCCACCCCGGGAGGCCCGCCGGTATCGCCCGGAGAGCCCCCAGTGGGATCGCCCCTTCCGTCTCTGCCCTCCGCTCCGCCGGAAGCCCCCTGCTCCGGGCGCACCGGGATTACGCGGCAGAGAGATGTATACTGTATACAATCACCTGCTGTCAAGGGCCTTGCGCCCTGGCTATCCCGGCCCGGCTCTTTAGGGCTCAGGGCGGTTTCCCGGGAAAAGACTGGACACGGGCCGCTCGGGGGCCGGAAGGCCCCTGCCAGCAGATCGAACAGTTTATCCAGACCGTCGAACAACGAATAAGACCGGTCCTTGAGGAGCCAGCGGGTCACTATGTGATCCATCGTGCCGACGAAGATATCCCTGGCCACATAAGGCTCCAGGTCGGACCTCATCTCTCCTGTGGCGCACCCCTCTTCAAATATGTCCAAGAGGTACGAGTAGAGCTTCTTGACGTTGGAGTAGACCTCTGTCTCCATGAAGTTCGCATTGGTCTTCAAGAACAGGTATACGATCTTTGCATCCAGGGGCGACTGCTCCACCCTCCTAAGGTACCACCAGAGGTACTTCCTCAGCTTGTTGAACGCGCCTTTGATCCCGAAGAGCTGTTCCTCCAGGTCCGCTATCAACTCGGAGACCCAGAGATGGGGGATGGTCAGCAGCAGGTCCTCCTTGCCGTGGAAGTACTCGTAGAGCGCAGCCTCGGAAAGACCGGCCTGGCGTGAGATGTCAACGACCGTAGTCTTCTGGTAGCCCTGTTCAGCAAAGAGCTTCTTGGCCGAGTCGATTATCCTGGCTCTGGTCTTGGTCTTGTTGCTGTTCCGGGTCGCCATCAAGTGCCTGCCTAGCCCCATTAACAACCGTGCGCATAAACCCTGAGGCAAGGGATCAACTAAATGCAGAGACGGCTTTTCTAATCCCTACTAATCCCCTGTATTTTTTGATAAAGACTCCGGCACGAGCATCAATCACCAGCTTTGTATTCACCCAATTCGAACAGCGAGTTTTCCCATTGATGCCTTGGCTTATTAGGGCGCTCAACCTCTTAATATTAAAATAGATTTACTTGCCGGATCCCCCTCTAAGGCTTACCTGCCTAATACCATTAGGAATTGAGTCTGTCAAGCATAAATTTGGGCCCTGCCACTGTGTGGCGGACCAAAGAACCGCCCCCGGTCATGCTCATTGTCTTTGACAACCACGCGGACCGGAATGTAGACTCGCTGTTATCAAACCAGCCAGAGTAATCACCCCCCGGGACAAATGAACCGGAAAAGAGACGCCATTTTCAAGAGGGTCCTGGATATACTAGCCGCTTTGGTGGTGATCCTTATCGTGTCCATAGTCTTTTCAGGGGGCTTCACGGTCAAGCTGCCGGGAGCGACCATCAGTTGCCGCAATCTCTTAAACCCGATCCTTATAGTTATCCTACTGGGTTTACTAAGAATTTGCCTTTCCATCGGATTGGCCAACAGCATTGCCTTCCTGTTAGGCCTGATTCTTGCCGCCGGCATGACCGAGGGCATTCTCCGGATCACCGACATCCAGGCTTCGTTGCCTGAACTCAAGAATCTCACACGTCCCTCTCCCATACTGGGATATGAGCTGGCGTCCGGTCTCGAGGGCAGGAAGATCCGGATCAACTCCCACGGCCTCAGGGACAGGGAACGAGGATGGGAGAAACCCGCAAACACGAAACGCATTCTGGGGATCGGGGACAGCTTCACCTTCGGCTACCAAGTCAAGCTGGATGAATGCTACCTCAAGCAGCTGGAGAGGCTGTTGAACCGAAACGGCCGACAATGGGACGTAATCAATGCAGGAGTGCCTGGATACAATATGTGGCAATATCTGGCCTATTTCCGCCATTACGGCTATCGCTACCAACCCGACATCGCCACCGTCGGCGTTTTTTTCGATGACTTCAGGGAGGATCCACCCGGAAGAGGCGCACCGGCCCGGCCCGATCGGAATAGATCCTTAAGTTTTCTGCGCACGGCCAACCTGGTGCGGAACGCCTACGAGCTCATAAAGTACCGCTACCGCCATGTCCTGGGCGCCTCATGGCTGAGGAGCGTCGAGCAGAGGAAGGCCCTGATCAAAGGTGGTCCTGAGGGCCCCATACTTGAAGGAACCGCGGATCCGGAGATTTACCGCAGATTTGAAAATCGTTTGGCTGAACTCGCCATGCTCTCCAGGGAGCGGGGTGTCCTGCCGCTGGTGTTCCTGATACCCGATGTCACGCAGTTGGGAAACCCGGAATTCCAGGCGGTAAACGAGATTCTGGAGAGGATCTGCAGCCGGCGCGGCGTCGACTTCATAGACATGACCCCGATATTCGAGGGCATCGAAGAGCCGGAAAAGCTCTACCTGCTACCCCACGACGCCCACACAAGCCCGCTCGGCCACCGAATCATCGCCAGCCGCTTGCACCAGTGGGTCCTGGAGACACAAGCTGACTGAAAGGCCCCGGGGAAGGACCTCCACACATTCACCCGAGACCGTGGCCTACAAATCCCAGAGCATAAGGCCGGTAGTCTCGTCGTAGGTGCGCTCGAGGAGCGGGCCCCCGCTCTCCTGGATCTCGATTTCCCCGGCGAAGAGGATGCTCTCCGAAAACAGGTGCCCGCCGAAGGTATTTCCCTGCTCGTCTCCCAGCAGGATGTGGCCGTGGACAAAGGGGGTGCCGTCCTTGAGAGAGATGTTTCCCGAGCAGGCCACTATCTCCAAGGGCTCGTCCTTTTGAATCTTGATGTAGGTCTTTTCCTCCTGATCATAGGCCCCGAATACGGCGGAGGATACGGCTCCGATCAGAGAGAAGGTGCCGGTTTGTATCCCCTGTATCCGGCAAAAATCTTCAATTGATCCGACCAGGTCTTCGCCGTGAGGGAGTCGGCCCAAAAATCTCCTGCCCGCTTGACATTGAACAGCATTAAGTCCTTTCATAAAGCCTCCCATCAGCCGTATCTCTTTTCGAATTCGGCCATGAACCCGGCCAAGGCCTCCACCGCCTCCAAGGGGACCGCGTTGTATATGGAGGCCCGGCATCCCCCGACCGAGCGATGGCCTTTGAGCCCGCCCATGCCGGCCTTCAGGGCCTCTTCCACGAACCTGGACTCCAGCTCCTTGTCCGGCAGTCTGAAGGTGATGTTCATTAGTGAACGGCTGTCCGGGTCAGCGGTGCCCCGGTAGAACTCGGACTTGTCTATGACATCGTATAAGAGCCCGGCCTTTTGCCAGTTCAGCCGGTCCATCTCCCGGAGCCCGCCGATGGTGTCCTGCAGCCACCCGAGCACCAAGCAGATCACATAGATCACGAAGCAGGGCGGGGTGTTGAACATCGATTTTTTGTCCGCATAGGTCTTGTAGCTCAGCATGGTGGGAACGCCCTCCGGCACCCGCTCCAGCATATCCCTTCTGATTATGACCAGGGCAGCCCCCGCCGGCCCGATGTTCTTTTGGGCCCCGGCATAGATCAGCCCGAACCCGGCGGGGTCAAACGGCCTGCTCATGATGTCCGAGCTCATGTCACAGACCAGAGGCACCTCGCCGGCATCAGGGAACTCCCTCCACTGGGTGCCCTTGATGGTGTTATTCGAGGTGAAATGGAGATAAGAGGCGTCACTTCGCAGATCCAGGCTCCCCGGGATGTAACAGAACTCCCGGTCCTCGGACGAGGCGGCCACCCGCACCTCCTTGCCCAGTAGGCGCGCCTCCTGGACGGCCTTGGTGGACCAGGTGCCTGTATTGACGTAGTCGGCCGGCCTTCCCTCCACGAACAGGTTCATCGGGACCATGCAGAACTGGAGGCTAGCCCCTCCTTGGATGAACAAGACCTCGAAGTCCCGGCCCAGGCCCAGCAACCCCTTGACCCTCTCTATGGCCTCGTCCAGGACTTCCTCGAACCACTTGGACCTATGGCTCACCTCGGTTATGGACATGCCGGATCCCCGGAAATCCAGGAGTTCCTCGCGGACCCTCTCCAGCACAGGCAGGGGCAAGGCCGCAGGACCGGCGTTGAAATTGTGTATCCTCTTCCCGCTCATCACTATCCTCCCTTGTAAAGGCCCGCCTCGTTTCATTCCATGGCCGGCGTCTTGTCTTTGTCTCCGGTCCTCCCGGCCCGGCCGCCCGCCTCGCAGCCGGCGTCAAAGACCCTCAGATTGGCCTCCAGGAACCGTTCCGGTGTAATCCGTTCAATGGTCCGCCTGAGCCCTCCCGAGTCCGCCGGGACGGTCTCAAAGGCCGAGTAGAAGCCCAGGAGGAAGAGATTGGTCCCCCTGGGGGCCCCCAAGTCCATGGCTGCGGCCCCGGCCGGCACTGAACGATAGGCGACTTCCAGCTTGTCCAAGTACTCCTTGACTTCCTTTCTCGGGAAGCCGTCGCCGCCCGCATTGGCGTAGAACCTGCCGCCCCGCCGCAGAAAAGCCAGGCTCCTGTATCCCTCCTGCTCCTCGAGCGCCAGGACTATATCGGCACCCCCGGCCCGCACCAGCGAGCTCTCCACCTCGCCGATCCTCAAGTGAGAGACCACTGATCCGCCCCTTTGGGCCATGCCGTGAGTCTCGGCCCCCAGGACCCGGAGCCCCTTGCCCAGCGAGGCCTCGGCCAGCACCTTGGTCATGAACAATATCCCCTGGCCCCCGAGGCCGCAAAGCACGATGTTAAGCGTGTCCATCTCCTCTCCTCTCCAAACCGCGGTCTTCAGCCCGGACACCCGGCCCGAAGGGCTCAATCCTCCCTCACTATGGCGCCCCTGGGGCACACGTCCACACAGAGCCCGCACCCGGCACAGATTTGACGATTCACCCCTGTCCTGCCCAATTCCTCGTCCCGGTAGAGGGCCGGGCACTCGAAGCGCTGAATGCACAGCCCGCAATCATCGCACTCATCGGTCACCTTCACCATGATCCGCTCCGGGACGGCGTCGGCCGGATAGGCGATCACGCACGGGTGCCGGGCTATGACCACCGCGATCCCGCCTTCGGGCTCCTCGGTGTAAGCCAGGGCGCGCTTGAGCACCTCCTGCGTCTTCTTGAGATCGTAGGGGTCGACCTCCTCGATGAAATCCACACCACACCCGGCAACCGCGCGCTCCAGGGAGACGGACTTGCCCTCGCTGCCGTCCGCCCGGACGCCAAGGCCCGGGGTGGGCTGCATACCTGTCATGGCTGTGGTCTGGTTGTCCAGTATGACCAGGACGAACCGCGCGTCATTGTAGACCGCGTTAAGGAGACCCGCGGTCCCGGAATGGTAGAATGTTGAATCGCCCATGGTGGCTATCACCGGCTGGTGAAGGCCGTCGCTGGCATACGCGTGGTAGAACCCGGAGGCCATGGTGATGGCGGCCCCCATGTCCAGGACCGTGTCCACGCCGCCGAGATTCAACCCGAGGGTGTAGCAGCCGATGTCCGAGGTGAAGATCGCCTTGGACTTGACCTTGCGTATGCAATAGAACGAGGCGCGGTGGGGGCAACCCGGACAGAGGGTGGGGCGCCTGACCGGCAGATCCAGGTTCTTTACCAGATCTTGGGCTTCCACATGCTCCCTGCCTCCGGGGAGCCCGGCCAGGCCGGTCTCTTTGAGCACCCGGTCCAGGATCCCATATACGACCTCGGGGACCAGCTCCCCCTCGGAAGGGACATGGCCGCTCAAGCGGCCCAAGACCTTGCCGCGTTCACCCAACTGGTACTCGATCAGTGTGTCGGTCTCCTCCACGACGAGAACTCTTTCGCACGCCTCCATGAACCGCGTCGCCAGGGCTTCGGGAAACGGCCCGGGAGCCCCCAGCTTGAGAACCGGGATCTCCCCCTCGCGGCCCTCTTCGTGAAATATGTCACGGACCACCGCCCAGGGAACCCCTCCTGCGATAACTCCCAGAGGATATCGCCTGCCGCTTTCCAGGTCGTGCCCGTTGAACGGGAATTCCTCTGATGAGAAGCGCTCGGCGATTCGGCGGAGCTTCCGGTTCAGCTCGCCGTGGAGGACATAGCGATACCTCGGTGTGGCGGCCCACCTGAACGGGTCCTTGTTGAAGGAGGCCTCTGTATGGGAGGCTTTCACCTCCTCCACCTCGAGCGCCTGCCGGGCATGACACACCCTTATGGCCGGCCGCAAGACCACGGGGACCCCGAATTCCTCTGAAAGGGCAAGGCCGTAGCTCACCATGCGGCGTGCCTCCTCGGGGTTGGAGGGATCCAGGACAGGCACCTTTGCCAGCCTCGCCATGAAACGGGTGTCCTGCTCGGTCTGCGACGAGTGAGGGCCCGGGTCGTCAGCGGAAATGACCATGAACCCCCCGACGCAACCCAGGTATGCGGCGCTCATCAACGAGTCGGCCGCCACGTTCAAGCCCACCTGCTTCATGGAACAGGCCGCCCTCTTTCCGGAAATGGCGGCGGCAAAGGCATTGTCAAAGGCCACCTTTTCGTTGGTGGACCACTCAGTGTAAGTCCCGAGGCCCCACTGCTTCACTCGGCGGACCACTTCGGGCAGGATCTCGGAGCTGGGCGTCCCGGGGTAGCTGGTCACCACCCCCACCCCTGCTTCCACCAGCCCTAATGCAATGGCCCCGTTTCCCAGTACGATCTCTGTCCTGCTCATGGTTCCCCATCCGTCTTTCGCTTGGCCTCTTCGATCAGATCAAGGAGGCTCATTATCTTCGTCTTCCCCGGAGGGCTGAAGGCCCGCTC
Source organism: uncultured Desulfobacterales bacterium (assembly GCA_964647905.1). Lineage (GTDB taxonomy): Bacteria > Desulfobacterota > DSM-4660 > Desulfatiglandales > HGW-15 > CAZYJR01. The sequence continues at coordinate 84,834 of CAZYJR010000015.1, forward strand.
CCACCGCTCCCGGTCCAACTCCCCGCGGAGGTGCCCTTCCACGTCAAAGTGGTGGTGCCAGCAGTCCAGGGTCTTGAAGCACGGGAGCTCACCGCGCTCCCGGCGGCAGTAGCCGAAGGTTATTTGGTGGCCCAGCCTGGGGCAGCGAATTGTGTAGTCCTCTCCCGGAGGCGTTGTTCTATCCTTGTCCTTCATGGGCGGGATCCCCCTGGACAGACCGGAAAGCGGGGGCAAGGGGCCGGGCCGCACGGGCCCGCCCGGCTCACCCGCAGCCCCCGGCCTACTTACTTGCCCGACCTGTACTGCTTGGGCCTGGGCAGGCTCTCTATGGCCTGAAGGGCCCTTTCTATCT
>CAZYJR010000016.1:0-76467 GCA_964647905.1 uncultured Desulfobacterales bacterium
ACTGCTCCCGCTCCATGGCATAGGTGGTCACCGTGTCCAGGCAGGCCTGGGCCAGGCCCACGCCGCCTGCAGCGGCCGAGAGCCGGGTCTGGTTGAGGGAGCTGAATACGATCTTTGCGCCGTCCCCGGGCTTTCCCAGTATGTTTTCCTTGGGGATCTTGGCGTCTTCCAGGATCACCTCGCCCGTGGGTGAAGACCTGGATCCCATCTTGTCCAGGTCCGTGGTGGTGATCCCGTCGAAGTTCCTGGGCTCGATCACGAAGGCCGACAGGCCCCTGCTCTTGGCCTCCCGGTCGGTGTAGGCGTAGTAGACCAGTACATCGGCCACGGTGGCATTGGAGATCCAGGTCTTGTATCCGTTCAGCAGCCAGTGATCGCCCTTGTCCTCGGCCGTTGATTTCAAGGCCATGACGTCAGATCCCGCGTTCGGCTCGGTGATGGCGAATCCGCCCAGGTATTCGCCGCTTACCAGCTTGGGGACGTACTTTTCCTTGGCCTCGTCCGTTCCGTACTTGTAGATGGTGTAGGCGCAGCCCAAAGCGGACATGTTGACCTGGACCCTGAGGGAGCTCGAGGCCCTGGCGATCTCCTCGGTGAGGATCATGGCCGCCAGCCAGCCCATCTCGTTTCCGCCGTACTCCTCCGGGATCACGGTGCCGAAAAATCCCAGCTCGGCCATGGGCTTTACCACTTCCTCGTAAGGGAAATAGTGCTTTTCGTCCCACTCGTCTGCATAAGGCGCGATCTTTTCCTTGGCAAAGTCACGTGCCATATCACGCAGCATCTGGAGTTCTTCACTCAGTGCAAAATCCATAAATTCTCCTCCTTGCTCCTCCTAAAATAATTGCCGTCCCAAGTCTAAACGCTCAATTGCGTAAGAGGCCTGAAATCGAAAAATCTACCTGATAAGGCCCTGGATGGCAACCAAATTATGCCGGTTCGGGCCGGACCGAGGCTGCGGGCCGGCACCGGAAAGTCGTTTATGCATGGGCCCTCTCTGGTGTAACATTGACCCTACGGCACAAAAGTCTGACAGGAGGGTGCGGGTATGGCGCGCATGGACACGGAACGCATCGCCCAGATACTGGATGCAATCGAGGACGGGGTCTACGTAATCGGCCGGGACTTGGATCTCGAGTACATGAACAAGCCCATGCAGGACGACTTCGGCAGGGAGTCCCGGGGCAAGTGCCACCGGATACTCTACGGTTTATCCAATGTCTGTCCTTGGTGCCGGGCCGAGGAGGTGTTCTCCGGAAAAGAGGTCCAGTGGGAGCACACGGTCCCCGGGGAGGGGCGCATCTTCGAGGTCACCGAGTATCCGGTTCACAACCCGGACGGTACGATCTCCAAGGTCAGCATATACAGGGACGTGACCAGGAGGAAACAGCGCGAGCGGGCGATAAGGGCCACCAGGGAGGACTATGTCAGGCTGTTCGAGAACGTGGGCGTTGGGGTTTATCTGAGCAGCAAGGAGGGAAAATTCCTGAACGCCAACCAGGCCCTCATCGACATGCTGGGTTACGAGAGCAAGAAGGAGTTCCTGGAGATGGACATCACCCGGGATCTCTATGTCAGGCCCTCGGACCGAAAAGAGTTCCAGGAAATGATCGAAAGAGACGGCAGGGTGATCGACTACGAGGCGGAGCTGAAGCGCAAAGACGGGACGCCGGTGCCCGTCATACTCACCAGCCATGTGCGGCGCGACGCCGGGGGGCGGGTTACGGGCTACGAAGGGATCATAGCGGATCAGTCCCAGAGAAAACGCATGGAAGGGGAGCTGAGGGAGGCCTATGACTTCTTGAACAAGATAATCCAGAGTTCGCCCAACGCCATTATCGCAACGGACCTGAAGGGTGAGATTGTGCTCTGGAACCGGGCGGCCGAGGAGACCTTGGGCTACAAGGCGGAGGAGGTCATAAGGCGGATGAATATCCGCCAGATCTACCCCGAGGGGATGGCCCGGCAGGTAATGAGAATGATGAGGAGCCCCGAGTACGGAGGCGTTGGGCGCCTGCGCTCCTACCCCATGGTCTACTTGAGGAGGGACGGCGAGGTGGTGGAGGGAAACCTCTCCGCTTCCATCATCTACGACCCCAAGGGAAAGGAAATAGCCTCGGTGGGGATCTTTGTGGATCTCAAGGAGCGGCTGGAAATGGAGCGGAGCTTGAGGGAGACCCAAGAAAAGCTACTGCAGTCCGAGAAGCTGGCCGCGATGGGCAAGCTCACCAGCCAGATCGCCCACGAGCTCAACAACCCGCTATACGGCATAATGAACACCCTGGAGCTCTTGAAAGGAGAGATCCCTCCGGAGAGCAAACGCCGGCGCATACTGGAGATGGCTCTCTCCGAGACGGTCCGCCTGACCGAGCTGCTTCGCAAGATGCTCAACTTCTCCAGGCCTGACGAGGAGGAGAGGCGGCCCACCGACATGAACACCATCCTGGACGAGATCCTGCTCCTGGTGGGAAAGCAGCTCCAGGAGCACAGCATAAGGGTCAGCACCTCTTTTCAACAGGACCTGCCCCGTGTCCTGGCTTCCAGGAACGAGCTCCGCCAGGTCTTCCTGAACATGATCGCCAATGCCAGGGACGCCATGCCGGAGGGAGGAAACCTGGGGGTGGCAACGAGTTCCCGGGACGGCGAGGTCAGGATCACCGTCTCGGACACCGGAGTGGGGATAAAAGAGGAGCATTTGAACAAGATATTCGACGCCTTTTTCACCACCAAGGACAACGTAAAGGACGTGGGTCTGGGCCTGAGCGTCTGCTATGGGTTTGTGGAGAGCCACGGCGGTGACATCAGGGTGGAGAGCGAATACGGCCGGGGAACGACCTTCACCGTCATCCTGCCCGCCTATTCCGAGGACGTGCCCTCAGAGGGGTGAGTAGACCCCACCCGGCCTAGAAATATAGATTTTTTAATTTTTATGGAAAAAAGGCCAGTAATTTTTTTCTTGACAGCCAGCAAAAACTATAATAGATAGAAAATCAACCTCGTCTACACCCCGGAGCAGAGCCATGGAAGAGATCCTGACCGTTTACAAGGCCAGCCAGTACTGCAACGTATCCTCCAAGACCATCATCAACTGGATCGATGCGGGTCACATCCCGGCCTACAAGACGGTGGGCGGGCACAGGCGAATCAGGAAATCCGACCTGGAGGCCTTCATGAGAAAGCAGGGCATACCCGTCCCGGAGGAGGACGCGGCGGAGGATGAGAAGAAGAGGATCCTGATCGTGGACGACGATCCCATAATCGTGGAGACCCTGGTGATGGCCCTGGAGGAGGAGGAGCACGACTACGAGATAATATCCGCATCGGACGGATTCGAGGCGGGTCTCCAGGTGAATCACTTCAAGCCGCACCTCCTCATACTGGATATCATGATGCCCGACATCAAGGGATACGAGGTGTGCAAGAAGATCAAGGAGAACGAGGATACCAAGGATACCAAGATAATAGTCCTATCAGCCTATCTGGACGACGAGAAGTTCAAGAAGATGAAGGAGTACGGGGCGGATCTGTGCTTTTCCAAGCCTCTGCCCCTGCCCAAGCTCAAGGAGGAAGTGGCGCAGCTCCTGGGCCTGACCTGAGAGGGATCCTCCCGCGCGCCCGGGCCGCCTGCGCCCCCGGCAGCGGGATCCGTTGACAGGGGAGAATATGAAGCTCAAGCAATCCCTGGATGAGAAGCGGTTCGTGGTAACCTCCGAGGTCCAGGCCCCGGCGGACGAAGACCCCCAGGCCTTGATCCGGCGGCTGGAACTGGTCCGAGGCCGGGTGGACGGGGTCACCGTTCCCGAGATGGAGCTGGAGGGCGTGGTGGGGGACACCATCCGCACCTGTGAGCTCCTGCGAAAGAACCGCTTCGAGTCCATATACCAGACCACCACGCGGGACAAGGCCAGGCCCCAACTCCAAAAGGATCTCCTGGCCGCCCACCAGGCGGGCGTGGACAACCTGTTGGTGTTCACCGAGGACTACCGGATCACCGGGGACAGCCTCCAGGAGATGATGTTCTTCCACGTGGACGCGGGAAAGCTCCAATCGGTCCTGGAGCACCTGAGAGAAGGCGTGTCAGTGGACGGCAAGGACCTGTCTTCCAAGGCCCAGTTCAACCTGGGCGCCGGGGTGGAGTCGCGCTGGGGCAAGAATGTCCCTGACCTGGAGAAGAAGGAGATGGAGGAGATGACCCGGATCGGATCCGGATTCTTCCTGACCACCCCGGTCTTTGACGTGGATCTGTTCGAGAAGTTCATGAAAGAGGTCGGCCCTTTCGGCGTGCCGGTGATAGCCGAGGTCATGATCCTCCGTACCGCCGGAATGGCTCAATTCCTGAACCGGCACGTAAAGTCCGGGCTGGTGCCCGAGCGAATAATCCGGAAGCTCGCCTCCTCACCGGACCGTCAAAAGGCAAGCATAGAGATCTTCACCGAGATCGTGGGCGGGTTGCGCGACCTGTGCCAGGGCATCCATATCATCACCATCGGAGGCGAGGACAAGCTCAGGCACTACCTGGATGCAGCCAAGTTAAAACGGCTCTGAGGGCTTTATGAGAGGATTCTTCTCTCCATCTCTATTATCATCCCAATCGCAATCCCAATCGGTATCGGTATCGCAATCGATATCGCAATCGAAACCGAACCTCTTCCCGCCCCTCAACGGGCGGGAGGGGTTTGCGACCTGTGAATGCCCTGATTCGGGTCTTCAAGGGGTCTTTTCACAATAACGAAGGAAAGGGGTCAGGGGGAAGCCGGTTGGAAGAGGTCAGCCTTACCATTGACGGCAGGTCGGTCAGGGCCAGGGTGGGCGCCACTGTGATGGAAGCGGCCGGGGAAAACGGGATCCGTATCCCGTCACTCTGTCATCACCCCGAGCTCAAGCCCGCCGGCGCCTGCAGGATATGCTTGGTGGAAGACGAGGCCAGCGGCCGTATGCTGGCCTCTTGCGTCACCCCGGTGGCCAAGGACATGGCCCTGAGGACCGACTCAGAGGCGGTGATCCGCCACCGGAGGAACATCGTCAGGCTACTCATGGCCAATCACCCGGAATCGTGCATAGTGTGCGACCAGGGCAACGCCTGCGGCCTGAGGGAGATAGCCGCCGAGCTGGGCATCGGCTCCACCGGGCTCTATCCCATGAAGCGCCACTGCGAGCTGGAGCAGGCCAATGCCTTTATCTCCAGGGATCTTTCCAAGTGCATCCTTTGCGGCCGGTGCATACGGGCGGACCATGAGCTGGTGGTGGTAGGGGCCATTGACTATCACTTCAGGGGATTCGACGCCCTCCCGGCCACCCTGCATGAAGGGCCCCTGGATCGTTCCGATTGCACATTTTGCGGCACGTGCATCTCCATGTGCCCCACCGGGGCCCTGAGGCCGAGGAACCAGGGCCATGCCGGTTCTCCGGAGAAATGGACGGCTTCGGTATGCGGGTTCTGCGGCATAGGCTGCTCCCTGGAGCTGGGAACCGCAGGGGACGTGCTGGTGGACGTCCAGCCCTCGGGCGGCCCCGAGACCCCTAATCGGTCAACGCTTTGCGTAAGGGGGCATTTCGAGCAGGACTATGTAAACGCAAAGGAGCGGCTCAGGACGCCCGGCCTGGGCCGCGGCCAAGAGCGCAAGGCCGCCGGGTGGGACCAAGCGCTGGAAAAGGCCGCGGGCGGGCTCAGGGAGATCAGGAATCACTACGGCCCCCAGAGCATAGCCTTCCTGGGATCGGCCCGGTGCAGCTTGGAGGAGAATTATCTGTTCCAGAAGATCGCCAGGGCGCTCATCGGGACCAACAACGTCCTGAGCGGGCTTCCCGGGTGGGAGGCGGCTCTCCCCGAGGACCCGGAGCCGGTCTTACCCGCCTCCGGGCCCGTCGCCACCCTCAATGATGTGGAGCAGGCCGAGGCCGTGGTGGTGATAGGAGCGGATCCCACGGAGTCCATGCCGGTCCTGGGCTACGCGGTCAAGCGGGCCGCCCGCCGGAAAGGGACTCCGGTGGTGGTGCTGGACCCCCGCAAGACCGATCTGGTCAAGTTCTCCGCCGCCTGGATCCCGGTGAGGCCGGGCCGTGACAGCGAGGTCATTGACGCGCTTGCGGCCCTGCTGATTGACTCCAGACGCATGGGGGGGAGCAATCCGGGGGGGGGAGGCGGCGCCCCCGGACTGGCGGAATACCTGGAGGGCCTGAGGGCGCTGGATGTCGGGGCGGTGGAAGAGGCGGGCGGGCTGCCCGCCGGGTGCCTGGAACGGGCCTCCAGGGTCCTGGCGGGCAGGGAGATCGTGTTCGTGGTGGGACACGGGATCCTGGAGCAGGACAACGCCCACCTGCCGCTCCTGGCCCTGAGGGACCTGGCCCGCATTACCGGCCGCGGCGCTGCGGCGGAGAGCTCCATGATCTTTTTGTCGCGGGAGAACAACCGGGTAGGCGCCCTGGACATGGGTTCCGCACCGGCCATGCTGCCCGGAAGGATCCGCCTCTCAGACCCTGAGGGGAGAAGACTCTGGGAGCGGGTCTGGGGGGTGAGACTCTCCCCGGACCCGGGGGTGGGGCCCGCGCGGCTGGTTCCGGAGATGGAACTCGGCAACATCAAGGCCCTCTGGGTGATGGGAGAGAACCCGCTCTCCAGCCTCCCCCAGCGCCCCCGGGTCCGGGAGGCGATGGAGGGCCTGGAGCTCCTGGTGGTGCAAGACATCCTGGAGACCGAGCTCTCCGGTATGGCGGACGTCTTGTTGCCTGCAGCCGCCTTTAGTGAAAAGCAGGGCGCATTCACCAGCGTCGAGGGCAGGATACGGGAACTCGGGCAGGCCGCGGATCCGCCCGGCCGGGCTTTGCCTGATTGGGCGATATTGGCCCGGCTCTATGACCTGCTCGCCGCATCACCCGGGGGCTACGGCTCGGTTTCCTCCATAAGAAAGGAGATCCGGGATCACGTTCCCGGGTACCGGGGCCTGGGGGTATCCCCGGGCGGGGACGGTGCATGGGTGGAGCGGAGGCCGCCTCAGCCGGAGAGTGCGGCGCGGTTTCACGCCCCCGCCCTTGCCGCGCGCGGGGCGGATGACCGCGAATACCCGTGGACCGTGATCCTGGGTGGGATCAGGAACCACCTGGGATCGGGCACCAGGACCTCCCATTCCAGGCGTTTGAGGACCATGGGGCTTGCAGGCGACCTGGAGATCTCGCCCGGAGACGCCGCCGGGCTCGGGGTCTCTGAAGGAGAAACAGCCCTGGTCATCTCCGGGTGGGGAAGGCTGGAGAGGCGCGTTCGCCTGAGCGACCGCCTGGGCCCGGGCACGGCCTATCTGCCTACAGGGGTGGAGGGGAACAATGCCCTGGACCTGCTCGGTCCCTCGGAAGGACGCCGGGGTGCATCAGCGGGGTGGAAGCACTGCCGGGCCAGGATTCAAAGGGCTGAGAAGTAAGGGAAGAGGAAGGCGGTAAGACATGGCGGGAAAGGAAATCGATATCTCGGAGCTGGAGCCCATACTGGAGAGGTACCGGGGGGGCAAGTGGGCTCTGATCCCTTTGCTCCAGGATGTCCAGGAGACTTTCGGATACGTGCCGCCGGAGACCCTGGCGCCCATAGCACGGGCCTTGAATCTCTTCCCCACCGAGGTGGAAGGTGTGGTCACCTTTTATGCAGGGTTTTCCCTCGAGCCCAAGGGGAGGTACGTGGTGAGGGTCTGCAGGGGTACCGCCTGCCATGTGCGGGGAGGACGCAGCATACTGCGTCTGATGAAAAAGGAGCTGGGCCTGGAGGAGGGCGAGACCGACCAGGACTACCGCTTCACCCTGGAGACCGTGGCCTGCCTCGGCGCCTGCTTCCTCGCACCCACCATGATGGTGAACAAGACCTACTACGGGAAGCTCTCACCGACAAAGGTAAGGAGCGTCTTGGCCCAATACGGCGGCAAAATGGAACAAGAAGGGGCGGATAAGGAATGACAAGGCTTTCCTCCATAGGCGATCTGGAGTGGTACAGGAGCCGTGTGCTCGCAGCCGAGGCAAGGAGCGGGACCCGGGTCAACATCTGCATGACCGGGTGCAGGGCGTACGGGGCCGAGGGGGTGCGCGACGCGCTCCAGGACGAGATCGAGAGGCAGGGGCTTACCGGGGACGTGGAGGTGAGGTCCACGGGTTGTCACGGATTTTGTGCAAAGGCGCCGGTCCTCTCCATCGAACCCTTGGGCGTGCAGTACCAGGAGGTGGCCCCTGAGGACGCCCCGGATATAGTGGGGTTGACCCTAAAGCGGAACCGAATAGTGGAACGCCTGTGCTACCGGGACCAGGACGGTGGCAAGAGCATGCCTTACCGCGATCAGATCCCCTTTTACCGGGCCCAGGTCAAGCGTGTCCTGGCCAACTGCGGCCGGATAGATCCCACCAGCATAGACCATTATATAGCCGCAGGCGGGTACGAGGGCCTGGCCAGGGCCCTCTCGGGCATGAGCCCGGACCAGGTCATAGACCGGGTGACAGGGGCCGGGTTGAGGGGCCGGGGGGGAGCGGGTTTCCCCACAGGACGCAAATGGCGGTTTGCAAGGGATGCAAAGGGGGCCCCCAAGTATGTGGTCTGCAATGCGGATGAAGGCGACCCCGGCGCGTTCATGGACAGGGCGGTGCTGGAGGGCGACCCCCACGCGGTGCTGGAAGGCATGATCATCGGCGCTTATGCCATGGGCGCGCAATACGGTTTCATATACGTAAGAGAGGAGTATCCCATAGCGGTGGAGCACTTGAGGGCGGCCATCGAGGACGCCGCCGGCATGGGTCTCTTGGGCGATGACATACTGGGGACGGGGTTCGGCTTCGAGCTCTCCCTCAAGATGGGGGCCGGGGCCTTTGTCTGCGGCGAGGAGACCGCGCTCATGGGCTCAATCGAAGGCAAGCGCGGCATGCCCTCACCCAGACCGCCGTTTCCGGCCCAGTCCGGGTTGGACGGCAAACCCACCAACATCAACAATGTGGAGACCTGGGCGAATGTACCGCTGATCATCTCCAAGGGGGTGGACTGGTATACGGGCGTGGGGACCGAGGCCAGCAAGGGGACCAAGATCTTTTCCCTTGCCGGCAAGGTGAACAACACCGGGCTGGTGGAGGTCCCCCTGGGGGTCACTATAAAGGAGGTGGTGTTCGACATAGGCGGGGGCATCCCCAAGGGAAGGGCCTTCAAAGCGGTGCAGATGGGAGGGCCCTCGGGGGGGTGCGTCCCGGCCCGGTACCTGAATCTGCCCATAGACTATGACACGATCCAGCGCATAGGGGCCATTATGGGCTCGGGCGGGATGGTGGTCATGGACGAGAACAACTGCATGGTGGAGATCGCCCGGTTCTTCCTGAGCTTCACCCAGTCGGAGTCCTGCGGCAAGTGCGCCCCTTGCCGCCTGGGGACCACACAGCTCCTGGAGATCCTGACCGGGATCACCCGCGGGGAGGGCCGCCTGAGCGACCTGGAGACACTGAAGGACCTCGGGAACACCATCACCGCCGCCTCGCTCTGCGGGCTGGGGCAGACCTCGGCAAAGCCGGCCCTCTCGACGCTCCGCTACTTCCTGGAGGAATACCGGGACCACATACTGGAGCACAGGTGCGCAGGGGCCACATGCGATGCCATGGTGATCTCCGCATGCCAGCACGCGTGCCCGGCCGGTATTGATGTGCCCAACTATGTGGCCGCGGTCGCGGCCGGGCACTACCGCCGGGCGGTGGAGATCATCAGGGAGCGGAACCCTTTCCCGGCGGTGTGCGGGAGGATCTGCGTGCACCCCTGCGAGTTCAAGTGCAGGCGCGGGGAGCTGGACGACCCGGTGGCCATAAGGGCCCTCAAGCGGTTTGCAGCGGACTGGTACTTCGAGAACCTGGAGGCGGAGGCCGAGCCTTTTCCGGTCATAAACCAGGAGAAGGTGGCAGTGGTCGGGGCGGGCCCTGCGGGTCTCACCTGCGCCTACTTCCTGGCCATGGCGGGTTACGCGGTGACCGTGTTCGAGGCCCAGCCGGTGGCCGGGGGGATGCTGGGGATAGCCGTGCCCGAGTTCCGCCTCCCCAGGGAGGTGATCCTGAAGGAAGTGGAGCATATCCAAAACCGGGGGGTGGAAATCCGCTACAATTCCCCGATCGATGCCAATCACACGGTGAACGACCTGATCGAGGAGGGCTACAGCGCGGTATTCATCGCCGCCGGGGCACAGGCCAGCAAGCGCATAGGAATCCCCGGGGAGGAGGACGCCGAGGGGCTGCTCTACGGTCTCCAGTTCCTGACCGAGATCAGGCTGGGCCGGGCGCAGCGGCTGCACGGCCGGGTGATGGTGATCGGCGGCGGGAACGTTGCCCTGGACGTTGCCAGGAGCGCCCTGAGGGTGGGAGCGGAAGACGTCCAGCTATTCTGCCTGGAGGCCAGGGATGAGATGCCGGCCTGGGAAAAGGACATCCAAGAGGCTCAGGAAGAGGGCATAGTAATAAACCCGTCCTGGGGACCGATCAGGATAGTCCATGACCAGGGCCGGGTGAAGGGGGTGGAGTTCGCCGCATGTACGGCCGTCTTCGACCAGGAGGGCCGCTTTGCCCCTCAGTTGGACAAGGAAAGGACAAAGCTGGTGGAAGGGGATTTTGTGATCATCTCCATAGGACAGGCCCCGGATGTCTCGTTTCTCTCGAGGGACGGGCAGTTGGAGCGGGCCTTGTGGGGTACGCTGGAGGTGGACGGCAACACCCTCAGCACCAACGTGCCTGGGATCTTCGCCGGCGGGGACTTCACCACCGGTCCTACGTATGTGATAAGGGCCATTGCCTCGGGCCGGCGGGCGGCCGTGGCCATAGACCGGTACCTCCGCGGGGAAGGGGGGCTCGTGCGGATAGTGGACGAAAAGACCGAAATGCAGGAGGATCTGCGGCTGGCCCTGGAGGAGGAGACCGCCGAGGCGAGACCCAGGGTGCCGCTGGAGACGGAGCAGCCGGACCAACGCGTTGGTGACTTCCGGGAGGTGGAGCGGGGCTTTACCGAGGCCCAGGCGCGCCAGGAAGCCACCAGGTGTCTCAGGTGCGACTTGGAAAGGGAGGGCCTGGAGAGATGATTCGATCCATCACCCGGCAGAAGAGCGACGAGGAGATCGAACGCCTACTGGAGGGCCTGACCCGGGTATTCGTGGTGGGCTGCGGGACCTGCGTGACTCTGACCAGGACCGGGGGCGCCGAGGAGGTCCGGGCCATGGTCGAGAAGCTGGCCTCCCGGGGCAAGATGGTGACAGGCGATATGGTGCTCGCCGTGGCATGCGACAACCTGAGCAGGGAGGCTCTGGAGGAGCACGGCCAGGCCGTCCGGCAGTGCGACGCGGTCCTGGTCATGACGTGCGCCTTCGGCGTTCAGACCGTTGCCAGGCAGGTGAAGAAGATGGTGGTCCCGGCCCTGGATACGCTGTTCGTGGGAAAAGAGACAGGACCGGGGAGGTTCGACCAGATCTGCACCCAATGCGGAGAGTGCATATTGGGCGAGACCGGGGGGATTTGTCCGGTCACCACCTGCCACAAGGGCCTGGTTAACGGGCCCTGTGGGGGCACCAACGAGGGCAAGTGCGAGATAGGAGACGGCAGGGACTGCGCCTGGACCCTGATCTACAATCGGCTCGAGGAGCTCGGCGGGCTCGAGGCCATGAGGCGGTTTCAGAGGGCGAGAAGCCATCAAGCCTCGCCCATGCCCGGTTTATGGCAGGACCCCGAGGTCGAGGCCTGAGCCAAATCCCAGAGGTAGAGCATGGTATCGTCATTCAAGCAGGCGTTGGAATCAAGGAAGTTCTTGGTAACCTCGGAGGTGGCGCCGCCCAAGGGCACCGAGCTGGAGCGCATGGCGCACCACATAGAGCTGTTAAAGGACAAGGTGGACGCCATGAACGTGACTGATCACCAGAGCTCGGTCATGCGCTTTCCGTCCCTGGGCGGGGCCCTCCTGGTCAAGGAGATGGGCGGAGAGCCCATACTGCAGATGACCTGCAGGGACCGCAACCGAATGGCCCTGCAAGCCGATCTCCTCCTGGCAGCCAGCCGGGGCATAGGGAACGTGCTCTGCCTGACAGGCGACTCGGTCCTTCTGGGGGATCACAAGGATGCCAAGGGGGTTTTCGACCTCGACTCCAGCCAGCTCCTGGCCGCTGTGCGGACTCTGGAGAAGGGCAAGGACCTGGGTGGAAACTCCCTCGAGGGTTCGCCCCGCTTCTGCGCAGGGGCGATCGTGACTCCGGAGGCCAGCCCCCTGGCCCCCCAGCTCATAAAATTCGAAAAAAAGGTCGATGCAGGGGCCGAGTTCATCCAAACCCAGGCGGTCTATGACCTGGACCGGTTCAAGGAATTCATGGACTATGCCAGGGACTTCCCTGTAAAGATCCTTGCCGGGATAATCTTCTTGACCTCGGCCCCCATGGCCAGGTTCATGAACAAGAACGTGGCCGGAGTGCGCGTCCCCCAGGGGTTGATAGACGAGATGGATGCGGCGCCCAAGGGGCGGAAGCTGGACAAAGGCATAGAGATCGCCGGCCGCATGATCCGCAGAATCCGGGACGAGGGCATGTGTGACGGCGTTCACATAATGGCCATAGGAAAGGAGGAAAGGGTGCCGGAGATCATGGAGGCTGCGGGCCTCACGGACTGAACCCTTATTCCTGGTCGTCCCGGGGCCCCTTCTCTTTTGCCCCGGCCCCGCCTGATGCCTGCGCCGCGGGGGCTGATCCCGAGCCCAGGAGTATGGCCGCCCGTCTGGTGTCCTCCCCGCTCTCCAGCCAGATCTTCACTATCATGGTCAGGGGCACGGAAAGGAGCATGCCCATGGGACCCAGGACCCAACCCCAAAAGACCAAGGAGAGGAACACCACCAGGGTGGAAAGCCCCAATCCCCGCCCCATGAAGCGCGGCTCCAGTATGCTCCCGAAGACCATGTTCACCACCAGGTAGCCCAGGACCGTGAGGAGCGAGGGTCCCAGGCCCAACTGGACCAGGGCGAGGAGCGAGGCCGGCACCGCGGCTATGATCGAACCTATGTTGGGTATATAGTTCAGGGCGAAGGCCAGGACCCCCCAAAGGATAGGGTAGTCCACCCCCAGGATCACCAGCCACAGCCAGATCCCCACGCCGGTGAGCAGGCTGAAAATGGTCTTGATGGCCAGGTAGCGGTTGAGGCTCTCCAGGAATCCGCCCAGTCTGGGCATGGAGTCCTCCGGGTCTTTGAGCGCCGCCTGGAGCTTGGAAGGGAACACCGAGGCCTCCAGGAGGATAAAGACCACGGTCAGGATGATCATGAAAACGTTGGTGAAAACCCCGCTTACGCCCTTGAGGGTGTTGGCCGCCAGGCCCATGGCCTTGGCCGGGTTGAAGTACTCGTCCAGGAATTTGGGTGAGACCTCCAGGCCCCTTTCACTGAGCCAGGCCAGCACACCGGTGGTCTTTTCGGTCAATAGGTCCTGATAAAAGGGGAGGGACCTGTAAAAGTCCTGGAGCGAGGTCCCCAGGAACGCGGCCAGCAGCATGCCCAGGGCCAGGATCATCACCAGGACGGAAAGGACCGCCAGGAGGTCAGGCACGCCCTTTCGCTTCAACCAGAAGAGGAGCGGGGCGCAGATGACGGCGATAAAGAGCGCCAGCAAAAACGGGACCAGGATGGAGCTGGCCGCGCGCATGCCCGATACCACGACCACGAATGCGGCCATGCCGAAGAGTACTCTCGTGCTGGATCCCATTTAGCTCCGCCCCTTTCTCTCCCGGGTCGACTTGCTCTTGAACAAAGACTGGATGTTACAGGAACTCAGGCGGGGCCGCAAGCACGGGGCGAGTTTCCCCTAGGCTCATATTCGGTTGACCTCAGGGACCTCGAAGCAGCTCAAGACCGCCTCCACCGAGGGATCCAGGTCCTCTTCGGCCACCGCTCCCACTATGGAAGCCACAGTGCAGTTGAGGGCGATGGGACTTACCCCCCGATCCTCCATGGCGCATACCAGGTCCCGGATGATGCCGTACCTGTCGCCGAAGTGGGGACCGTTCATGAAAAAAACACCAGAAGGCAAAGAAGGGGCGAATTCGGCTCCTGGTATGTCCCCGGCGGCAAAGGGCCGGGCGGCGGTTCGATCCTGATGCTCCGGACGGCAAAAGACCAGGTGCTCGGTACCATCCGTCGCCCCCGGGCCCGATGTCAACAAGGTGAGAGAGGAGGCGGCCCTACCCAGGGAGCAAAGGGCCGTGCCGGTCTCCTCCAGGGCGGAGCAAGGCACCCGCCCCCGGATCAGGGACTGCCCCCGGCCGCAGGTGAGTCCGTAGACCTTGGGTCTCTTCTCTTGATAAGAGGCCACGACCTCCTTGTAGAGCTCTTCCTTTCCCTTTTGAGCGGCCTTCCAGTCCTCCGGGGTGCGGTAAGCGCTGAAGCTGAAGGCCTTGAACAGATCCCGGCCGGCGCAGTCCAGGTCCTTCTCCGGGATTATCACTGATATTGCCGAGGGCGAGTTGGCGGCCCCCTTGACCCGGATCCCCCTGCGACCCAGGAGCCGGAAGAGATCCCCGGCCACCGTTGGATCCCCGCGATGGGGGAAGAGCGACATGATCGCACAATCCCCGCAGCCGCCGTCTGCCTCGACCGCGCCCGCCCCGGCGGCCAGGGACTCGAGTGCGCGCCGGGAGTCGTTGTGCGCGCTGAGGGTCACGCTCCAGCAGGGGCCGTCCCGAGCCAGCGTCACATAGGGCAGGTTGATCTTCTCCCCGGCCGCGGCCTTGAAGAGATCCGCAGGTGAGCATGCTCCTTCCCGCGTAAAGAGCAGTCTGAGCGCGGCCACCTCCTTCAGGACCTTGAACCCGTTAAGCCTGGTCAGGGAGCCCATATCCGGAAGATCAGGACCCTTTGGAGGGTCACTCCAGGAAGCCCTGGACCACCTTCCACAGGGTCTCCGTGTCCACTGGCTTGGGGATGTACTCGTCCGCTTCCGTGCTCATGCCGTCCGCATGGGTATAGCGGGTGCTGGGGACCGCCTCTCCCACAGCGGTGAGGAGCACCACCGGGATATCCCGGGTCTCCTCGGAGGCCTTGAGCTCGGAGCATAGGACATAGCCGTCCTTCCGGGGCATCATGATGTCCAGGACGATGAGGTCCGGGCGGCGTTCCTTGATGGCCTCCTCGCCTTCCACGCCGTCATATGCACGCCCCACCTCGCAGCCCTTGCTCTCCAGCATCATGGCCAGGGTTTCCACCAGATCGGGATCGTCGTCAACAACCAGGATATACTTCTGAGACATGGCTCTCCTCCTCTAGAAGTTCGTGGGCCGGATCAGTCCCGGAGCTCGGGCCTGGGGTAAAGGCCGCTCCGCTCCACTATCTCCGGGACTTTTTCCTCCCATTCTATGGCCATTACATGGAATCCGCGGACCCCTTCGACCTCCTTCAGGCGCTGTATGGTCTCCACGCATATGTCTATTCCTTCTTGTGCCTGCTTTTCCTTGGGAACCCCGCTCATCCTCTTTACCACCTCGTCCGGGACGTCCATTCCCGGGACACGGTTCTTCATGTACTTGGCCATGCCCGCCGATTTGAGCGGGGTGACGCCGGCCAGTATGGCCACCTTTTCGTGGAGGCCCCGGTCCCTGGCCATGGACAGCCACTCCTCGAACTTGTCCAGGTTGTATATGCACTGGGTCTGGATGAACTCCGCCCCGGCGGTCGCCTTCTTGGCCAACCTGGGCACCCTTATCTCAAAGGGGTCGGCAAAGGGGTTGGCCGCGGCGCCCACGAACATCCTCGGCGGGCGTACGATAGGGTCCCCGCCCAGGAAGCAACCCTGGTCCCGCATCCGGCGAACGGTCTGTATCAGTTGAATGGAGTCTATGTCAAAGACGTTCTGCCCCTGCGGATTGTCCCCGAACTTCTGGTGATCGCCGGAGAGGCAAAGGATGTTGTGAATGTCAAAGGAGGCCGCTCCCAGGATATCGCTCTGGATGGCTATCCGGTTCCTGTCCCGCACCACCATCTGGAGCACCGGGTCTATGCCCATGCCCTTGAGGTGAATACACGACGCCAGACTGCACAGTCGTGTCACGGAAGTCTGGTTGTCCGTGATATTGATGGCATCCACGTGATTCCGGATCATCTCCGCCTTTTTTCGGATCTCTCCGGCGTCGCTCCCACGGGGAGGCCCGCACTCCGAGGTCACCGCCACGTGACCGGCGGCAAGCACTTTTTCCAGTCTGCTGGGCGTGTTCACTTCACTCATTGCCTCACGTCCTCCCGTATGACCCTGCGCGGCCCCCCGGCCCGCTCGGTGGACCAGTCCTTGATGGGCATCAGACGTTCATAGTCTTCCATGCGCCCCAGCTCCTTGAGCCGATCTACTATGAGCTGCCAGCCGCAGTCCAGGTCCTTGTCTATCTCGCACTTTCCCCGTGTGGATCCGCCGCAGGGACCGTTAAAGAGCCGTTTGGCGCACCGCGACACCGGGCATATCCCACCGGTGTACGCCAGGATGCATTGGCCGCAGCCCTGGCACCGCTCGCTCCAGATCCCTCTTTCCTCCGTCACTCCCATGAAGCAGGTGTCCACACCGGGCAAGACCGGGGTCTGGAAGTACTTCTCGGCCATGAACTGGACCCCGACACCGCAGGCAAGGGAGAGCAAGGCGTCATACCGGTCCACACGGTCCCGGATCTCCTCCAGGTACTCGTGGTCGCATTGTCTCTCCAGGGTCACCTCTTCCACCTGAGGCCTGCGGCCCTGGTTCATGAAGTGCATGCGAAGCGCGGATGCGAGCACCGCCACCTCTTTTCGCCCGCCCGCTTCGCACACGGTGACGCATTCATTGCAACCCACCACCAGGAGTTTGTCCACCGCTCCGACGGACTCCACGAGCTCCTCTATGGGTTTCTGTTTGGCCACTATCATATCCCCAACCTCCCTAGGAAAAGGGCCGAGCAAGCCGGCTGCGACCCTCGAATCTCGTCTCACAGGGCCGGCTCATCATCAGGCGGCCCGCTCCTTCAGCGCCCCCCTTATGGGATTGGGACCCAACTCCCGGATCTTTTCGGTCATCTCCCGGGCAAAGGCCACGAACCTGGGCGCCTCGCTGGAGGACAGGTTGTACATGGCCACCCGGCCGCCTCCGATCCCGATCCGATCCAAGATCTCCTGCGCCTTCTCAACACGCTTCCTGGCCCGTATATTTCCTTTTTCATACCTGCATTCACCCTCCAGGCAGCCCAGGACGTACACCCCGTCCGCCCCGCGCTCAAAGGCCCGGAGGATGTGGATGATGTCCACCTTGCCGGTGCAGGGCACGCTGATTATCCTGATGCTTCCCGGGTACTGAAGCCGCATGGAACCTGCCAGGTCCGCAGCGGTGTACCCTCAAGCCTGGCAGCAGAACGCCACTATTATAGGGAATCCCTCCATCAGAGCACTCCTTGGAGCAAGGCGTCCACCTTGCTCAACACCAGTTCGTCTTCATACCAGCTCAGTTGAATCACTTTGGCCGGGCACTCGGCCGCGCATATACCGCACCCGCGGCACAGGGCCGGGTCTATCTCGCTCACCCCGTTCTCATTGATCCTGGGCACCCCCCAAGGGCAGGAGCGCACGCAGACCAGGCAGGCTGCGCAGTGATCCTGGTCCACCTTGGAGGTCACCACCGAGAGGGTGAGGTCCTTCTGGGAAAGGAAGGCGCCGGCCCGTGCAGAGGCGGCCATGGCCTGGCTCAGGGTCTCGGAGACCAGCTTGGGGCCCTGGGCCGTGCCGCAGACAAACACGCCTTCCGCCGCCATGTCCACCGGCCTCAGCTTGACATGGGCCTCCATGAAGTAGCCGTCCTCATTGCGGGCGAGCTTGAGTATGGAGGCCAGCTCGTCGGTGTCCGCCGCCCTCATGCCGGCGCTGAGCACCAGGGCGTCCGGGGAGACCGAGATGCGTCTTTCCAGAATATGGTCCTTGAAGACCACCTTGAGGGAGTCGCCCTCGGCAGCCGCCTCGGGCGGGTCTTCAGGGTCGTACTGGAAGAAGAGCACGCCCCTGCGGCGGGCCTCGGTATAGTACTCCTCCATGAGGCCGTAGGTGCGCATGTCGCGGTACAGGATGTACACCTTGGCCTCCGGGTTGAGGTCCTTTATGTGGAGGGCGTTCTTGACCGCGCTCTGGCAGCAGATGCGGGAGCAGTTGGGGTTTTCCTCGCTGCGCGAGCCCACGCACTGTATCATTACCACCTCGTTGAGGTCCTCGGCGCCGGAGAGCTCCAGGCGCCGGCCGAGCTCGATCTGGGTCATGACCCTGGGATTCTCGCCGTAGAGGTACTCGGCGGGCGAGTACTCGTTCGCGCCGGTGGCGACCACCACCACCCCGTGTTCTATCTTCCTCTCGTACATGCCCGGTCCCACCAGGACCTCTGTGGTGAAGTTCCCCTTGAACCCCCCGAATCCCACGATCAGGGCCTCGGTCAATACCTGTACGCCTTCGTATTCATGAACCCGCTCCACCAGCTCTTTCAGGTGGGTTTGTATGTCCGCGCCTTCTATGGTGGTGGTAAGGGAGCGCGCGAGCCCGCCCAACTGGGCTTCCTTCTCCACCAGGACCACTTCGAAGCCCTGGTCCGCCAGGCCCAGGGCGGCGGTCATCCCGCCCAGACCCCCGCCCACCACCAGGGCCCGCCGGTTCAGGGGGATCCTCTTTTCCTTGAGCGGGCGGAGCAGTCCGGCCCGGGCCGCGGCCATGCGGACCAGGTCCTTGGCCTTTTCCGTCGCGGTCTCGGGATCGTCGCCGTGGACCCATGAGTCCTGGTTGCGGATATTGGCCATTTCCAGGAGGTACCTGTTGAGCCCAGAGTCCTGGATGGTCTCCTGGAACAGGGGCTCGTGGGTCATGGGCGAGCACGCGGCAATCACTACCCGGTTGAGCCCTTGCTCGTCTATGGCCTTCTTGATGTTCTCCTGGGTGTCCTGGGAGCAAGTGAAAAGGTTCTGGTCGGTGTAGACCACGCCGGGAAGGCCGGATGCATACTCGGTCAGTGCGGGCACGTCCACCACACCGCCGATATTGGAGCCGCAGTTGCATACAAAGACTCCTATGCGCGGCTCCTCGGTTGAGACGTCCCGCTCCTCCGGGATCTCCTTTGTCTTGGCCTCCATGCCCCTGGCCTGCCTGAGCACCCCCATGACCGCACAGGACGCCGCGCCGGCCTCCACCACGGAAGAGGGGATGTCCTTGGGGCCGGTGACCAGCCCCCCGGCATAGATTCCGGCCCTGGAGGTCTCCACCGGCCTGAACGGCGAGGTCCGGGCGAATCCGTCGGGGGTCAGATCCACGCCCATTCGCCGCAGGGTTTCCATGGTGTCGGGGTCCGCCTCCAGGCCGACGCTCAGGACCACCATATCAAAGGTCTCTTCAGCAGGAAGGCCGCCTGCTTCCTCATCCAGGTACTGGAGGGTCAGACCGCCGGTGCCGGGGTCCGGGTCTACCGTGTGGACCCGGGTCCTCAGGAATCTCACCCCGTAGGTCTCCCGCGCCTGGTTGTAGTAGAGCTCGTAGTTCTTGCCGAAGGTGCGCATGTCCATGTAAAAGACCGTGCAATCCAGGTCCTTCCCCGCATGCTCCTTGGCGATCACCGCCTGCTTGACCGCATACATGCAGCATACGGCCGAGCAGTACCCGTGGTCGCACCGGTTTATGTCGCGCGAGCCCACGCACTGGAGCCAGGCTATCTTTCGAGGCTCCCGGTGGTCGGACATTCGCACCAGGTGCCCCATGGTGGGCCCCGAGGCGGACAGGATCCGCTCGAACTCCAGGGTGGTCACCACGTTCGGGTGCCCTGCGTAGCCGTAGGTCTCGAATCTCGATGGGTCGAACGGGCGGAATCCGGTGGAAAGAATGATGGAGCCCACCTGGAGCTCGGCCTGCTCCTGTTTCTGGGCGTGGGTCTCCAGGGTGACCGCACCGGGTCCGCATGCACTGACGCATTGGAAGCACTCGCAGCAGTAGCCGCAGTTGATGCAGCGGGCCGCCTCGCGGCTCCCCGCCTCCGGGTCATAGCCGAGCTCCACCTCTTCGAACCCGGCCTTCCGGCGTTCGAGCTCGAGCTCGGGCATGGGCTCGCGGGCCGCCCCGGGCTCAAGCTCGGGTATGGGCCGGTAGTTTCCTCCCTCCACCGGTCCTTTCGGCCTGGGGGACCGGCCCTCGCTCAGGTCTATGCCTTCCAGATAGCGCACGATGGATTCGGCCGCTTCATACCCCGCGGCCACCGCGGTGATGGCGATGTCCGGCCCTGACTGGAGGTCCCCGCCGGCAAAGACCCCGTCCCTGCCCGTGGCCCAGGTGACCGGATCAACCTCCACCGTGCCCCAGCGGGTGAAGGTAAGCCCGTCCACGTCTTCCAGGCCTTTGGGGTCCGGTCGCTGTCCTATGGCCGGTATGAGCTGATCTATATCGATCCTGAAGTCACTGCCTTCCACCGGCACCGGCCTGCGCCGCCCTGACTGGTCGGGCTCGCCCAGCTCCATGCGGACCAGGCCCAGACCGCTGACCTTGCCGTCGCTCACCAGGACTGCCGTGGGGGCGGCCAGGTAGGTGATCTCTACGCCCTCGGCCTCGGCCGCCGAGACCTCTTCCTCCCATGCAGGCATCTCCGCCCGGGTGCGGCGGTATATAATATGGACCTCGGCCGCTCCGAGTCTGACTGCGGACCGGGCCACGTCCACCGCCACGTTACCGCCGCCTATGACGGCGACCCTGTTCCCCACGGGCGGCCGGCCTTGGAGATTGACCTCTCTCAGGAAATCCACTCCTTGTCTGACGCCTTCGGCCTCTTCTCCGGGTATACCGAGCTTCATTCCCTGATGGGCGCCGGTCGCCAGGTACACCGCCTCGTAGCCGTCCCGCAAGAGCCCGTCCACTGTGACGTCTCTGCCAAGGGCGGTGTTGGTCCGGATCTCCACCCCCAGGTCCTTGATGACCTCGATCTCTTGGTCCAGTATACGGCGGGGCAGCCGGTGGTCGGGGATTCCCACCCTGAGCATGCCGCCCGGCTTGGGCAGGGCCTCGAACACGGTTGAAAGAACGCCCCTCAAGGCCAGGTGATACGCCGCTGAAAGGCCTGCGGGGCCCGAGCCTATGACCGCCACCCTCGCCTCCCCGGCCGTGGTCTTTCGGCCGTGGATCAGGCGGGGGTCGTGGGAGTCGGCAGCCAGGCGCTTGAGGTCCCTAATGGCCACGGGCTGGTCCAGCTCGCCCCTCCGGCAGGCCTCCTCGCAGGGGTGGGGGCATATGCGGCCCAGGACCCCGGGCAGGGGGAGCCGCTCCATGATCAGGCGAAGGGCCTCCTCATACTTTCCCAGGCCCACCAGTTGCACATAGGCCTGGACATTTATGCCAGCCGGGCAGGCCAGCCGGCAGGGCGCGCGATCCGCCTTTTCAACGGCGAATGCGCCTGGAATCGCTTGGGGGTATTTCTTATAGGCCGCCTTTCGCTTGGCCAGTCCCTGATCGTGGATGCTGGGCAGCTCCACCGGGCACGCCTCTGCACAGTCCCCGCAGCCGGTGCACAGGGAGGTGTCGATATACCTGGGCTTCCTGCTGACCGTTACCCTGAAGGCGCCCGGGTCCCCCTCCACCTTTTCCACCTCGGTGTTGGTAAGCAGCTCTATATTCAAATGCCGGCCGACCTCGACCAGTCTCGGTGAGATGATTCACATGGCGCAGTCGTTGGTGGGAAAGGTCTTGTCCAGCTCGCTCATCACCCCGCCGATCGCAGAGGCCTTTTCCACCAGGTATACGTAGTAGCCGGAGTTCGCCAAATCCAGGGCTGACTGCATTCCTGCTATGCCGCCCCCCACCACCATGACCGATCCGGATCCCTTGGTCAGTGTTCCCTCGTTCATCGCCTCTTGCCTCTCCCTTGCTGTGTATTCTTTATGGTTTCCTTTTACCGGCAGCCCCTTGGATCACCTTCCGGCCTGCTCCAGGATCCGGGGGAGCTTGTCCTCCCATCCCAGGGTGGAGATCAAGACCCCGCCCAGGCCCATGTCCTTGAGGTGCCGGATGGTCTCTGCCGCTATGCGGACGCACTCCTTGGGTTTGTCGGGGGCCTTTTGTATCTCTCTAATGGTCTCAGGAGGAATGGATATGCCTTTTACGTTGCGGTCGATATACCGGGCCATGCCTGCGGACTTGAGGAGGAGCACGGTGGGGATCACCGCCACGCGCTCCGCGGGTATCCGCTTGAGGAAATGCCTGAAGGTATGGAGATCAAAGACCGGTCTGGTGACCACGAACCTCACCCCCAGTTCGATTCGTTTTTCCAGGTTTTCCAGCTCCAGCTCCAACAGGCCCCCTGTGGCCGCGCTGTCCACGGTGGAGCCCACCAGGAAATCGGGCGCGCCCCTGAGCTCGATCCCGGCCATGTCCTTGCCGCCGCGCATGGCGCTCACCACCCCCAGGAGCTCATGGAGGTCCAGGTCATTGACGGCTCTCGCCTGGGGGTGGTCCCCGTGGGTTATGTCCTCTCCCGAGACCGCCATTACATTGGGGATCCCCAGTGCGCCCGCCGAGAGCAGGTCCGCCTGAAGCGCCAAGCGGTTCCTGTCCCTGCAGGATACCTGGAGCACGGTCTCCATTCCCTCCCTCTGGAACAGGGCGCATCCCCCCAGGGAACCGGCCTTCATCACGGCATTGGCCATTTCAGGGACCACGACCGCGTCAACGCGGCCCTTGACCTGATTGGCGTTCCTGAGAAGAGGGGCAAAGTCGACTCCCTTGGGCGGCTCGAATTCTCCCAGTATCACGAATTTGCCCTTCTCGAGTTTATCCCTTAGTGACATGGCATCCTCCGGTCAATCCTTTAGGCCGTTTACTGCGTTGGATATGGCCATTTCAAGATCCTGCACTCCGAATGATTTTATGTGATAATAAAAGATCCTCTGCTGGCGGATCCGGCTCTCCAGTTCCGGCGTGTTCTTCTCCGCGCACACGATTATCGGAAGGTCCTTTTTCATGTTCTTGATCACGGAGATCAGCTCGCAGTCACTCTCCAGCAGTGAAGCGCTCAAGACCGCAGCGTCCACGCGCATATCCTGCAGGGCGAGGAGGGTCTCCTTGAGGGAGCACACCCTCACTGCATTGTAGCCCCTTGCCTCAACGAACTCCTCCAGCTCACCGGGCAGCACCCCGTGGGGCTCGGCAAAGAGGATGGTCTTGCGCTTTCCCATGAAAGGCCCTTTCCCATGTCAAAGGGGCTGGAAGACCAGTCGGTCCCGCTGCGACCACCAGCCCCGCAAGGATGGTGCCCCGGTGTTTAATGGAAAAAAGAGTATACATAACAATTAGTTGCAAACTAAGGGGCCTCGAGTATGAGCCTCTCAGGCGGGGCACTTTCTCCCGTCTCGAACCCGGTGCCAGGGAATAACTATTTGCAATAAAAAGCCAAACCAAAGGATGGGGCGTATCGCCCCAAGTGAGGCGTTTTTACCCACGGCCCGCAGTCTTTATGGCAGGCCGTATTTCTTTATCTTGGAGGCCAGCGTCTTCCTGTTGATTCCAAGGATCTCGGCGGTCTTGGTCCTGCTGCCCTTGGTGCGGCGGAGCACGAATCGTATGTAGTTTTTTTCCAGCTCCTCCAGGGAAAAGGGGTCTTCGGTGAACATCTGGAAGTCTCCCTGCCTCTGGGAGATGAATGAGGGCAGGTCCCTGGGCCGGATGACCTCTGTGTCCTCCAGGATCAGGATCCTCTCCAGGGTGTGCTCCAACTCCCTGACATTGCCGGGCCAGGCGTATTCCATTAGGATCTCCATTGCCTCCGGGCTCACCCCGGGCACCTCCCGCTTTATCCTGTTGCTGAACTTGCCCAGGAAGTGGTCCACCAGAAGGGGGATATCCTCTTTGTGGTCTCTCAACGGAGGGAGGTGGATGGGGACTACGCTCAGGCGGTAGTAGAGGTCTTCGCGGAATGCGCCCGCCTCTATGCTCTCCCTGAGGTCGCGGTTGGAGGCGGAGATGATCCTGATATCCAGCTTGATCTTCTTCTGGTCCCCCACCTTCATGAACTCCCGTTCCTGGATCACCCGGAGGAGCTTGGCCTGGATCTTGAGGCTCAGATTGGAGACCTCGTCGAAGAAAAAGGTCCCGTGGTTGGCCAGCTCGAACAGCCCGTGCTTGGTCTGGAGCGCGCCGGTAAAGGAACCCTTGACATGGCCGAAGAGCTCGCTCTCCAGGAGCGTCTCCACCAGGGAAGAGCAGTCCACGGCCACGAACTCCCGATCCTTGCGCCGGCTGTAAGCGTGAATGGCCCGGGCGGCCAACTCCTTGCCTGTGCCGCTCTCCCCGGTGATCAGCACCGTGCTCCCGGTGGGGGCCACCTTTAGGATCTTGTCGAAAAGGGCCCTCATCTCCCGGGTCTTGCCGATTATGAGGTCGCTGCCCCCCTCGATGGGGAGCCCCGGGGCTTGGTCCCCGGTCCCGTGTTGGGGGGCAGGTCCTTGTGGGCGTTGTTCGAGCTTGCTGAGGGAGGCCTCGAGATCCTGGAGCCTGAAGGGTTTTACCAGATAGTCCTGGGCTCCGAGCTTTATGCACTCCACTGCGCTGTCAATGGTGGGGTATCCGGTGATCATGATGACCGGGAGGGCCGGGTGCCTGGAGCGGATCTCCTTTAGTGCGGCGATTCCGTCCATATCCGGCATTCGGATGTCCAGGAGCACCAGGTCGAACTCCCTGCAGGCCAGCAAGGACAGGCCCTCTTCTCCGCAGGCTGCCGGGACCACCTCCATTCCCTGGCCCTCCAGGGCCCGGCGGACGCCGTTCCTCACCACCGCCTCGTCGTCCACCACCAGGACGCTCCGGATTCCGGCCGGACTACTCATCGCTCGGGCTCATCAAGGGCAGGACGATGCGAAAGGTGCTCCCTTCGCCCGGGGTGCTCTCCACCTCTATCTCGCCCTGGTGCGCCTCCACCAGGGCCTTGGTAATGGCAAGGCCCAGGCCGGTGCCCACCACCTGGCGGGTCTCGGGGTGCTTGACGCGGTAGAACTTGTCAAAGATCTTGGGGAGTTCTTCCTGTGGGATGCCCACGCCGGTGTCGCTCACCTCCATCTCCAGGTTGTCGCCCCGGCCCCTGGCCCGAATCTCCACACGGCCGCCCGGGGAGTAGTTGATTGCATTGGTCACCAGGTTGGTCAGGACCTCGCCGATCCCCTTGGGGTCGGCCTGGATGGGGCGCAGATCCCGGCACTCGTAAGTGAGCTCCACGCCCTGCTCCTTGGCCCTCTCCTCCATGAGGGACACGGTCTCTCTTATGGTCTCCTCCAAGTCGATGGGCACCCTATGCTGGAACTGTTGCCCGGCCTCGATCTTGGCGATATCGAGAAGGTCCCTTATCAGTTCCAGGAGCTGATCGATCTTCCTGACACCCCGGTCGAGTAGCTCCTCCTGCTTCTCCTCGAGTGGGCCTGCAAGGCCTTCCAAAAGGACGCTGTTCTGCTGCCGAATGCTTACCAGGGGGCTCCTGAGCTCGTGTGCGACCATGTTTACGAACTCGGATTTCATTTGGTCCAGCCGCTTGAACGCGGTGATGTCCTCGAGCACCGTCACCGTGCCCACCACCCCGTGCTCGGTCACCACGGCCGGGGCCGAGATGGCCCTAAGTGTGTTCTTGCCCGCCTCTATCTCCTGGCTGATGAACTCGTCCTTTCCCAGTTCCCCGGCCTGGATCTTTTCCAGGGTCTCGATCAGGGACTCGTTGTCCGTGAACCGGGCCAGGGGTACCGGCGGGTGTATCTCCTCCCTTATGCCCATCAGGCGGGTCAAGGCGGGATTGTGGAGCACGACCTCCAGGCTCCTGTTGGTGACCAGCACGCCGTTCGCCATGCAGTTTATTATGGCCTTGAGACGGCTTTTCTCCAGGTTCAGGTCGTAGAGGTTGCGCTCCCTTTCCCGCTCAAAGAGCCGGCCTTGCTGCTCCAGACGCCGTTTGTCAGCGGCGCGGGCCACTGTGAGCAGGAACTGGTCGGTCTGGAAGGGCTTGGTCACGAAGTCATAGGCACCCTTCTTCATGCACTCCACCGCGTTGTCCACGGTCCCGTGTCCGGTTATGACTATCACGGGCACGTCCGGGTGGTTGCGGCGGGCGTGATCCAGGACCTCTTCACCGCCCATCACCGGCATCTTCAGGTCCAGGAGCACTATGTCCACCGGCTCCTTGTCCAGGAGGCCAACCGCCTCCCTGCCGTCCTCGGCTGAGAGCACGTCATAGCCCTTGCCCGACAGGACCCGGTTGCAGCCTTCCCGCACCACCCGTTCATCGTCCACCACCAGCACGTTGATCTTGTCTTCCAAGCAGCTTCCTCCTCTCAGTCCACGAACACCTCCGCGCTCTCCGAGTGCTCCAGGAAGCCCCTGGGCAGCTCTATGAGGAACGTGGTCCCGCCCTGGGGCGGGGAGTGTGCGCTCAGGGCGCCGCCGTGGAGCTCCTCGACGATCTTCTTGGAGATGCTGAGCCCGAGGCCCGTGCCTTTGCCCACCGGCTTTGTGGTAAAGAATATCTCGAAGATCTTGTCGCGGAGTTCTTGTGGGATCCCTGGGCCGCTGTCGGACACCGTGATTATGAAACGCTCCTCCCGGGGGTTGTAGCAGGCCTCCACCTCCAGCTTGCCCCTCCCTTCCATGGCGTCGGCGGCGTTTATGAAGAGGTTCATCAGGACCTGTTGTAGCTGGCCCATGTCGCCTATCATCTCGGGCATGCCGGACTCCACCGCAACCCGGACCTCGATGTCCTGGAAAAGGGCCTGATCGATCAAGAGGTTCAGCGACTTGTTGATCAGCTCCTCCACTTGGAAGGTGGAGACCTTCCCGACCGAACGGCGGCTGAACTCCAGGAGCTCAGCCACGATCTTTTTGCACCTCAAGGTCTGGTCGATTATTTCCTGAATATCTTGAAGGTCTTGATGTCTATCCTTAACGTTTTCCTTTAGTATTTCCGCGTACATGAGTATTCCGGCCAGGGGGTTGTTCACCTCATGGGCCACCCCGGCGGCCATGCGCCCGACAGAGGCTATCTTCTCGGATTCCACCAGTTGGAGGTGGGCGTCTTCCAGTTCGCGGCGCATCTCCAGGACCTCCCGCATGTCCCTGAATACACCCACGCTTCCCACTTCTTCTCCGTCTATTGTCACGATGGAGGCCGAAAGGGTCACCGGTATCTCCTCGCCGTCACGGGTCACGATGGACATGCTGGTGGGGTTGAGCTTGCCCGGAGGGCCGTAATGGTCGCTCCTCATCTTCATCATGTTTTCCTTGGCGGTGTCCATGTCGTAAAAGGTGCTCAGGTGGCCCCGGTTGATGATCTCATCCGCGGAGTACCCTGTAAGCCTTTCCATTCCCTGGTTGAAGATCAGGACATTGCCCTTCATGTCCACCATTACTATGCCGTCGACCGTGCTCTCGATGACCTTTTGGAAAAGGGTCTTGCTCCGCTCGACCTCCCTTTCCAGCTTGACCCGTTGGGTGACGTCCCTGGAGGCCTCCAGTATCTGGACCACCTCGCCGTTTTCATCCTGGATGGAGGATATGGTCACCACATCGAAGCGGGTCTCCCCGTCACGCGCCTGATATTCCTGGAAGGTGCTCACCAGGCCCTGGGAGCGTATCTCGTCCAGGCGATCGAGCAGGAAGCACTCCCTGCCGCATTCATTGCAGGGACGGTCCTGGCCGTAGCGGATTTCGTAGCAGGGTCTGCCTATGGCCTCCTCCCTGGTTATTCCGTACTCCTTGAGCAGCGTGCGGTTGACCGTGCTCACCGTCATGTCCAGGTTGACCACCATTATCCGGTAGGGCAGGGAGTCCATGATGGCCTGCATGTCCTTGCGGCTCTTTTCCTGCATGCGCTGGCGTTCGCGCTCGAACTCGGTCCGCTCCATTTCCATCTGGATCAGATCCCAGAGGAGGCGCACGGAGCGGTGATCCATGAAGGAGATGTCGCCCGGCTTGGTCCGCTCGATCTCGGCCCTGACCTCCTCTGAGCCGGTCATCTCCAGGATCATGTTGACGTCCAGCTTGTAGAGTTCATGGAAGTCCGTGGTGGTGAAGAGCCCGAAATCGCGGGCCAATTTGAGGCCCGGACCTTGCGGGTCAGGGTCCGACACCCCGACTATGTCCATCTCGAGCCGGGTGAGGTGTTCGGCATCCAACAGGAGAAGCAGGTTGCGGCAGGCCTCCCCTCCGCCGACTATGGCCACTCTCAAGGGGTTGTCGGCCCGCTCCCGGGCCAGGAAATGCATGGGGGCTTCTTGAGTAGGTCGAGAATTGCTCTCGGTCAAATCAGTCCACCTCGGGCAACACAGCGTGCAAGGGATCCGGGCAGAGCAAGGCTCAAGAACAGTGATCAGGGCCGAGCCGGCCCCTTGGAGGCCTGTCCGCCGGTGCGCCTCGACACCCTGGCCTCCATCTCCGTGATGATTTCTCCCAGGGCCGGGCCGGTGCTCACCGGGCCGGAATCATTCCATCCCTTGGAGAGGGCCTCCACCTTTTTCTCGCGGAACTCCTCCAGGGACGCCACCATGGGCTCCCAGAGGAAGAGCTTCTGCAAGACGTGGCGTTCGGCCGGGCCGAGATCCAGGTCTGTATCGTACTCGCGCCCTGTCTGTGTCCGGATGATCATGAGCCGTACGCACCGGTCCGTTTGCCGACACTAGGGAGTTCGTATGATAGAGGAGGGTAAGGGGTCAGTTCAAGGAAAAACCTGTCCACGAAAGAAACCCGGGGCAGGGGGTTCAAAGGAGAGGACCCGGCAGGGCCCTCTCCCGAACAATGGTGCCGGCTCAGCCGGGTGGACTACACCCGGGGTCTGGGGAGGACTCCGGCGCGTTCCGCTATCTCGGGCACCCGGTGCTCCCACTCGATGGCCATCAAGTGGACCCCGGCGACCCCTTCCATCTCCTTGAACTCCTCGATCTGCTCCAGGGCGAACTTGATGCCCTCTTCGGCCACCTTGCCCTTGCCGGCCCCCCTGAGCCGCTGGATCAGGGGCTCGGGCACTTCCATGCCGGGGACCGACTTGGCCATGTACTGAGCCATACCAACGCTCTTCATGGGAGTGACGCCGGCCAGGATGTAGCACTTCTCATGGAGCCCCATGTCCACCACCTGCCTCATGAACTGGCGAAACCTGTCCATATTGTATATGCACTGGGTCTGGACAAAGTCTGCGCCCGCGGCGATCTTTTTGGCCAGGCGGTATGTCCTGAACTCGTGGGGTTCGGCAAAGGGGTTGGCCGCCGCCCCTATGAAGAGACTTGGAGGGCCGTCGATCTCTTCGTCGTTCATGAATCTGCCATCCCGCATCTTCTTGGCCAGGGCGATCAGCTGCATGGAGTCGATGTCGTATACGTTCTTGGCCTGGGGATGATTCCCGAACCGCTGGTGGTCCCCGGAGAGGCAGAGCATGTTCTTTATGCCCATGGCGCTCGCCCCCAGGATATCGCTCATCATGGCCAACCGGTTGCGGTCCCTGCAGACCATCTGGAAGTTGGGCTCCACTTCCTGCTGCAGCATGATGGTGCAGGCGGCCCAACTGGACATGCGGACCACGGCGGTCTGGTTGTCCGTGACGTTGACCGCGTCCACCATGCCCTTGAGGTGGGCTATCTTCTCCTTGAGGTGTTCCACGTCGGCCCCCTTGGGGGGCCCGCACTCGCCGGTGAAGGCGAAATGTCCGGCCTTCAGGACCCTTTCCAGATTACTCCCGGATTTGAGATCGTTCATTGCACCAGCTCCTCCCTAACGCTCTTGCGGGGGCCCCCGTCCCTCGCCGTGGCCCAATCCTTGGCGGGCTTGACCTCCAGGAGGTCCTCCAGGCGGCCTTGCTCCATTCTCTTGCGCACGATCATGTCCCAGATGCAGTCCACATCCTTGGAGATCTCGCACTTGCCGCCGGCCGAGCCGCCGCAGGGTCCGTTCAGCAGGCTCTTTGAGCAGCGGGCTATGGGGCACATCCCCCCGAAGTGATGAATGATGCATGTCCCGCATCCGGCGCAGCGCTCCTCCCATATCCCGTGGGCGACCGCCCCGCCGAAGAACGTGGTATTCACGGCGGGGTAGAAGCGCTGGTCAGGGTATGCCTGGCTAAGAAACTGGGGCCCCACTCCGCAGGCCATGGAGACGACCGCATCGTAGTCGTTCACCTCACCCTTTACTTGCTCGATGTACTCGGGGTCGCACTGCCGCTCCAGGGTCCTCTCCACCACCTCCAGCGGGCGGCCCTCCTTTTTCCGGGCTATCTTGAGCGCCGAGGCCAGGATGCCCACCTCCTTCGCCCCTCCCACATTGCAGACTGTAACGCACCCCTTGCATCCCGTGATCATGACCTTGTCGCAGTCCTTGATCATTTCCAGGATCTCGGCCAGGGGTTTTCGATCGGCAACTATCATGGCTCACCTCGTTAAGCAGCTTTCCTGACATTGACAGGGCTGGGCCCCAGGGCCTTGATACGCTCCACCATTTCTCTGGCGATCTCCACGAACCGAGGTCCTTCACCCGCCGACAAGTTGAACATATCCACCCGTTCCGGCTCTATCCCGATCTCCTCCAGGATCTTACGGACTTGGTTCACGCGCCTCCTTGCCTTCAGGTTGCCTGTAAGGAAATGGCACTCGCCTTCCAGGCACCCGGCTATGTAGACACCGTCCGCGCCGTCCTCGATCGCCTTGAGCAGATGGATCATGTCCACTCTGCCTGAGCATGGCACCTGTATTATCTTGACGTTACTCGGGTATGAAAGTCTCATCGAACCTGCCAGGTCCGCAGCCGAGTAGGCTCAATATTGACAACAAAAAGCAAGCACACGCGGTTCGAATTCTGCCATGTCGTTCCTCCTGCCCGCGGCGGGCGGCCGCGGGTCCAATCACAGCTCTGGGTTCAACCAGGTACGGCCGCGCCCGGTCCCGCCGGATACGCGCGCGGCACGACTACGGCCGGGCGGGCCTATCCGCCCGCCTGGAACAATGCGTCCTCCTTGGCTATTATCTGCTCGTCCGTGAAGTGTCGCAGAACAATGGCCTTGCCGGGACATTCCGCGGCGCAGGCGCCGCAGCCCCGGCACTCCGCAGGATCGATGACCGCATGGCCTTCCTGTCCTATCCTGGGGACGCCGTAGGGGCAGGTCCTGACACAGGTGACGCAGACGGCGCAGCGCTCCGGGATCACCTCGGCCACCACTCCTCCCACCATGATTCTGTCCCGGGTGAGGATGGTCATGGAGCGGGCCACTGCTGCGTTTGCCTGGGCAATGGTCTCGTCCAGCGGCTTCGGGTAGTGGGCGAGCCCGGCTATGAAAAGCCCGTCAGAGGCCATGTCCACCGGGCGGAGCTTTGCATGGGCCTCTATCAGGAAGCCCTCGTTGTTCACCGGGACCTTGAGGAGCTCGAAGAGCTCCTTGTTCTCATTGGGAAGCACGGCCGAGGCCAGTATCACCAGGTCGGGCGAGATCTTGACCGGGCGCTGCAGCACGTGGTCCTTGACCCGCAGGTCCAGGCCTCCGCCCTCGGCTGTCTGGAGCAAAGGGGGATCCTCCGGGTCATAGCGGATGAATAGCACCCCCCGCCTGCGCGCCTCGCTGTAGAGGTCTTCTCTGAACCCGTAGCTCCGCAGGTCGCGGTAGAGTATGAAGACATTCATGTCGGGGTCGGCGGCCTTCAAGGCAAGGGCGCTCTCCAGGCTGTGCGTGCAGCAGACCTTGCTGCAGTAGGGCCGCTCAGGAGTCCGGGAGCCCACGCACTGAATGAAGACCGCTGTCCCAGCCTCGGCTATGCGCGGGTCGTTCTCCTTCATGGCCCGGTCCAGATCCAGATGGGTGAGCACATTGGGGTGCTCGCCGTAGAGATACTCGGTCGGGCGATACTCCTTGCCCCCGGTGGCCAGGACGGTCACCCCATGCTCTATCACCTGGACCGGGCCGTCCCCTCTAACCGGGGAGAGGCTGGTGACGAAGTTGCCTATGGTCCCGGCCGAGTCCTTGACCGCCGTGTCCATGAACACCTTTATCATGGGGTGACTCTGGACCCTTTGTCTCAGGCCCTCCACATATTCGGCCACGTCTTCGCCCTTCCATGTGGAGCGCAATTTTCCGGCCACACCGCCGAGCTCGCCCGTCCTTTCCACCAGATAGGCCTGGTAGCCCTGCTCTGCGATTCCCAGGGCCGCCTCCATACCGGCCGCACCGCCGCCCACCACCAGGGCGGAGGGCTTTACCGGGATCTCGAACTGCTGGAGGGGTTCCACCAGCCCGGCCTTGGCCACCGCCATGCGCACCAAATCCTTGGCCTTTTCAGTGGCCTTTTCCGGTTCGTTCATGTGCACCCAGGTGTCCTGGTCCCGGATGTTGGCCATCTCAAAGAGATACTTGTTGAGGCCTGCGTCCCGTATTGTCTCCTGGAACAAGGGCTCGTGGGTCCTGGGGGAGCAGGAGGCCACCACCACCCGGTTGATGCCCTTTTCCTGGATCACCTCCTTCATCTTGTCCTGGGTGTCCTGTGAGCAGGTGAAGAGGTTGTCCTCCACGTGCACCACGTTCGGCAGGGTTTGCGCGTATTCGCGCACCGCCGGGACGTCCGCTATCCCCCCGATGTTTATGCCGCAGTTGCAGACAAAGACCCCTATCCAGGGCTCCTCGGCGGAGAAGTCCTTCTCCGGGGGAAGATCTTTGGTCCTGGTCATGGTCCCCCTGGCCTCGGCCAGGATCCGTCCCGAGGCCGCTGCTGCGGCCGACGCCTCCATGACCGAAGTGGGGATGTCCTTGGGGCCCTGGAACACGCCGCAGAGGTATACGCCTTCGCGGTCGGTGCTCACCGGGGTGAAGCTCCCGGTCTCTGCGAACTTGTGCTGGTTGAGGCGGATCCCCATGCCCTCGGCCAGGGCCACTATGTCCTGGTTGGGGGAGAGCCCCACCGAGAGCACCACCATGTCGAAGACCTCTTCCTGGAGGTCGCCCGCCTCTGTGGCATAGGTAATAACCAGGGAGTCGTCTTCCCGGGGGAGGACCGTGTGGATCCTGGACCTGATGAACCTGACTCCGCTCTCCTGCTCGGCCCGCATGTAGTACTTCTCGAAGTCCTTTCCATAAGTGCGCATATCCATGAAGAATATGGCCGCGTCCAAGTCATCCTTGCTGTGCTCCTTGGCGATCACCGCCTCCTTGATGGCGTACATGCAGCAGACCGAGGAGCAGTACGCATGGTCGCAGCGGTTGATGTCCCTGGAGCCAACGCACTGGAGCCAGGCGACCTTCTTGGGCTCCTTGTGATCAGAGGGCCTGATCAGGTGCCCCTCGTACGGCCCGGACGCCGAGAGTATCCTCTCGAACTCCATGCTGGTGACCACGTTCGGGTGTTTGGAATAACTGTAGGTGTCAAAAGGCGTGGGATCGAACGGAGTGAAGCCGGGCGCAAGGACGATGGAGCCCACCTCCAGGACCTTTTCCTCGGGCTGCTGGTCGTGGAGCACCGCTTCCGCAAGACAGGCCTCCGCGCACTGGTAGCACTCCGAGCAGATCCCGCACTTGAGGCACCGCTCGGCCTCCATTCTCGCTTCTTCCTCGGTGTAGCCCAGGGCTATCTCCTTGAAGGTCCCCTCACGCTCGGCCGGGGGCAGGGTGCGCATGGCCGCCCTGGGCCTTGCGGGCTCTCCTTCCACGGGCGGCTTTTCATAGGGCCAGTCCTTGTCCCGGTCCTCCCTGAGGTCCATTCCGTTCAAGTAACGATGAATGCTCTCAGCCGCTTCCCGGCCGCAGCTCACCGCCTCAACCACCGACTTGGGACCGTAGAACACGTCTCCGCCCGCAAAGACCCCGGGCAGGGGGGTCTCCAGGGTCACGGGGTCGGCTTCCAGTCCTCCCTTGGTGGAAACGGCTATCTCCTGACCTCCTGCAAAGTCCAGATCAGCGGCCTGGCCTATGGCCACTATTGCGGTGTCGGCCTCCATGGAGGTGAGATCGGTCTCGTCATATGCGGGGTTGAAACGGCCCTCGGAGTCAAAGACCGATGTGCAGCGCTTGAACTCCACTCCGGTCAAGTCCTCGCCTTGGGCCAGGAATCGGGTGGGACCCAGGCTGTTCACTATCTCCACCCCCTCTTCCAGGGCCTCTTGTATCTCGTGGTCCCAGGCCGGCATCTCCTCCCTGGTCTCCAGGCACACCAGGGTGACCTGCTCGGCCCCCGACCTCTTGGCTGTAAGGGCTACGTCCACGGCCACATTGCCGCCTCCGATCACCACTGTGCGCCTTCCCACACCGACCTCTCGGCCGAGGGCGGTTTGCCTGAGGAAGTCCACGCCTTTGAGCACCCCGGGGTGGTCTTCTCCGGGAATGTTGAGAGCACGGCTCCGGTGGAGCCCGGTGGCCAGGAAAAAGGCCTGGTATCCGTCCCCTCCCAATGAGTCCAGGGTCACGTCCGCTCCGAACTCCACGCCGGTTCGGATCTCCACGCCCATGTCCTCGATCACCTTGATCTCTCGGGCCAGGATGTCCCGGGGCAGGCGGTATTCCGGGATGCCCACCGCCATCATTCCCCCTGCAACGGGCAGCTTCTCCAGGACCTTGACCTGGTAGCCTTTCCAGGCAAGGAAATATGCGGCTGTAAGACCAGCGGGCCCGGCGCCCACCACTGCTATCTTCTCGGGTCTCTTTTCTTCGGGCTCCGGCACGTAACGGCTTTCCGCCTCCAGGTCCAGGTCGGCCAGGAACCTGTGGAGGTACTGGATGGCCACGGGTTCGTCCACATCACCGCGGGTGCAGACCCCCTCGCAAGGGTGGTGGCAGACCCGGCCGCAGGCTGCGGGAAAGGGGTGGACCTGCTTGAAGAGCTCCAGGGCCTCGCGGTACTTGCCGTTGTTTATGAGGGCCACGTAGCCCTGGATGCTCACATGGGCCGGGCAGGTGGCCTTGCAGGGCGCGGTCCCCCTCTTGTCTATGGCAAAGGCGCTGGGCATGGCCTGGGGGTAGAGCTTGTAAGCGGCCTTTCTGTTTCGCAGCCCCTCGTCGAACAGGTTGGGGACCTCTATGGGGCAGACCTTTGCGCACTCCCCGCAAGCGGTGCACTTGGCGACATCAACGTAGCGGGGCTTTTCCAAGACCTTCACCCGGAAGTCGCCGGGCCCGCCCGATACCTCCAGGACCTCGCTGTTGGTCAGGAGGTCGATGTTCAGGTGCCTCCCGCACTCCACCAGCTTGGGCGATATGATGCACATGGAGCAGTCGTTGGTGGGGAATGTCTTGTCCAATTGGGCCATTACCCCGCCGATCGCCGAGTTCTTCTCCACCAGATAGACCAGATATCCAGAGTCGGCGAGATCCAGGGAGGCCTGAATTCCGGCGATCCCCGCGCCGACGACCATTACCGAGCCGTTGGGTGTGCTTTTGGTACTCATGGGTTCCAGGTTCTCCTCTTCCTCTTGGAAACGCTCGAGCGCTGTTATCTCCGCCATGCCCATCCCGCGGCTCCTGCCGGACCGGATCAGGGAAGGGCTCCGCAAACCGAAATCGCCCGGAGTTAGCGTGGTTCCGCCGTTCCGGGCGAACTTTGTGAAACTTGATACATGCCACACGGAATCCAGGGGAGTCAAGAAAAAACAGGGCTTGGAGCGGTCCTCCTCGTGCCGGGGCCAAGGACTCATACCGGTGTTGACCCTGGACCCGGGATCCCCTAAAATAACCCGGTATGAAATCGGTCGATTCAGGCCCGAGAAGGGAATGGAGCGAGAACACTCAGACAGGCGGTGAAAAATGACCGGCAGCGGCAACCCGCGTTCGAACACGGAAGGCGATGTGGTCTTGATCTACTACAAGGACGAGCCTTCGGTCTACGCCCGCATAGAACTGATCGAACCCGATGTGAAAAAGGGCTGGTACCAGGTGAGCCTTCTCATGCTCACGCTCCCGCCTCAGCCCGTCACTTGGATCCTTCGCGAGGAGTACATAAACGGCGAGCCCTTTACCATGGGAGGTCAGCCCCTGCGCATAGAGGCGGTCCCCATTGCGTCACCCGCCCGGGACTCGGCCGAGCCGTCTCCTTCGACCGGCGGAGAGGGGCTTCCGGGCGGGGGACCGGCAAAGGTGGTCCCGCTTCGAAAGAAGACGACTCGAACGTGAAGACCTTGACTCGGGTTCAACCATCACCCGAGGGTGCCATAGGAGTGCGCAGGGAATGACTCAATGGTACACTTTCCTAATCCGCCTGGCTCTTTCCGTGGGGCTGGCGGTCCTTTTGACCCGGCTCTTCTTCGGCTCGGCATCACCCGTAAGGGTGGGCGGCCTTGCCTTGGCATTGCTGGGGTTTGCATATCTCTTCGAGTACACCAAACGCCGCGACAGGGGGTGAGGCCATGGAAGCCAAGGTGTCAAAGACCAAGACAAAGGCTAAGACTCAGGACCGGAAGAAGTTCGTTTTCTCCTTCGAGGAAGGGGATGCCACGGACAAGAAGCTGTTGGGGGGAAAAGGGGCCAACCTCTGCGGCATGACCCAAATCGGCCTGCCCGTGCCTCCGGGATTCGTGATCACCACGGAGGCCTGTCTCGCATACTTGGAGAACCGCGACAAGGGGCTGCAGCCGGAGGTCATGGAGCAGGCAAGGGAGGCCATGGCCGAGCTGGAGAAGAAGACCGGCAAGGGCTTCGGATCGGCGGACAACCCGTTGCTCGTCTCCGTCCGCTCCGGTGCCGCCATGTCCATGCCCGGAATGATGGATACCATCCTGAACCTGGGCCTCAACGAAAAGACCGTTCACGGTCTGATCCGCCTCACCAACAAGGAGCGGTTCGTCTATGACGCATACCGCCGCCTGATCCAGCTCTTCGGGAGCGTATGCCTGGGGATCAAGGACGAGGAGTTCGATGCCGAGTTCACCCGCATCAAGGAGGCACGCGGTGCCAAGACCGACATCGAGCTCGATGCCGAGGCCTTGAAGGAAGCAAGCGAGGCCTTCCTTGCGGTGGTGGAGAAGAAAGCAGGCAGGCCCTTCCCCCAGGATCCTTACGAGCAGCTGGAACAGGCCATAACCGCGGTCTTCAACTCCTGGATGGGCAAGAGGGCGGTGGACTACCGCAGGGAGTTCAATATCACCCCTGAGATGGCCAACGGCACGGCGGTCAACATCTGCACCATGGTCTTCGGCAATATGGGGGATGACAGCGGCACAGGCGTGGCCTTTACCAGGAATCCGGGTACGGGGGAGAACCGGCTCTACGGCGAGTACATGATAAACGCCCAGGGAGAGGACGTGGTAGCAGGGATACGCACACCCAAACCGGTGAGGGAACTCCGAAGGGAGATGCCCGAGGTCTACCGGGAGCTGGAAGACCTGCGCCATACCCTGGAGAGCTACTACCAGGAGGTCCAGGACTTCGAGTTCACCATAGAGAGGGGCAAGCTCTACTGCCTCCAGACAAGGAACGGGAAGATGAACGCGGCCGCCTTTATCAAGACCTCCATAGATATGGTCAACGAGGGGCTGCTCACAGAGGAAGAGGCCATCCTGCGAATCCAACCTGAGATGCTCACCCAGTTCCTGCACCCCAGACTGGATCCGAACGCCAAGGTGGATTTGCTGGCCCAGGGCCTTCCGGCATCGCCCGGAGCGGCTTCCGGGAAGATGGTCTTTGACGCCGACCGGGCGGAGAGCAAGGCCAGGCTGGGCGAGAAGGTGATCCTTGTCCGGGAGGAGACCAAGCCGGACGATATACATGGCTTTTTCGCCGCACAGGGGATCCTTACCAGCAGGGGCGGCAAGACCTCCCATGCCGCGGTGGTGGCCAGGAGCATGGGCAAACCCTGCGTCTCCGGGTGCGAGGCCATATGGATAAACCATACGGCCAAAGAGGCGGTGATATCCGGGGTCACCCTGAAGGAAGGGGACGTGATCACCATCGACGGGACCACGGGCAATGTTTATCAGGGGGAGGTCCCCACCATAGAGCCCGAGTTCGTGGAAGACCTCATGGTGCTCCTGGAGTGGGCCGACGATATGGGCAGGCTCAGGGTCATGGCCAACGCGGACACCCCGGAATCAGCGGCGCAGGCCATCAAGTACGGGGCGGTGGGAATCGGGCTTTGCAGGACCGAGCGAATGTTCAATCAGCCGGAAAGGCTGCCCATAGTCCAGGAGATGATACTCTCCGAGACCGAGGGCGAGCGGCGGCAGTGCCTGGAGCGGCTGCTTCCCTTCCAGCGGGATGATTTCAAGGAAATTTTTAAAATTATGAGTGGACTCCCTGTTACCATTAGGCTTTTGGATCCTCCTATTCATGAGTTCCTGCCCTCGGCCGAGGAGCTGGTAAACGAGATCGAACACCTCAGGGAGCTCAAGGCCACTGTGGAGGGGATGGCCGCCTTGCCGGACACCCTGCGCCTCCTGGACCCGGATTTCCTCAACCGCTACGCCGCCAGCCTGGAGGGTATCACCCACGGCCTGGAGGAGCTCAAGAACCGCCGGCTTGCCGAAGACCTCATCGAGGAAAAGGAGGCCATGCTGCAGAAGGTGAGGGCGCTCTCCGAGACCAATCCCATGCTCGGGCACCGGGGGGTGCGGCTCGGCATAACCTACCCCGAGATCTACGCCATGCAGATCAGGGCCATCCTGGAGGCCGCGGCCGAACACATCAAGGAGGGCGGAGATGTCTCCCCGGAGATAATGGTCCCCCAGGTGTGCACGCTCCAGGAGCTCAAATGGGTCCACAAGTATGTGGTCGACATACACAAGGACGTGGAAAAGAAGTTCAAGACCTCGGTGCCTTTCAAGTTCGGGACCATGATAGAGGTGGTCAGGGCCTGCATGAGGGCCGGGCGCATTGCAGAGCTCGCCGAGTTCATGTCCTTCGGGACCAACGACCTCACCCAGGCCACCTTCTCCTTTTCCAGGGAGGATGCGGAGAACAAGTTCCTGCCGCTCTACAACGAAAGGGGAATACTGCAGCACAACCCGTTCGAGGTCCTGGACATAAAGGGAGTGGGAAGACTGATGATGATCACCGTGGAGTGGGCCAGGAAGACCCGGCCGGACATGAAGATCGGGATCTGCGGGGAGCAAGCCGGACATCCGGACACCATCAGGTTCTGCCACCACATAGACCTGAGCTATGTCTCATGCTCCCCGCCCAGGGTGCCCATTGCCAGGCTGGCCTGCGCGCATGCCAAGCTGAAGGAGGGCGAGTACGAGTTCGCCTGAACCCCGGGGATAAAATCAGAACGGCTGGCCGGCCCGCGGCAGGCGTCTTACCCGGCCGCGGGCCGAGCTTTGCCATGTACAAAGGGAATGGAACCGATGGAAGAGAAAAGGGAAAGACACCCGTTGAGTTTTGAGCAAGGGCCCATAAGGCCGCCCAACGAGGCCCAGAGCCTGCTCTTGAGGTTCACCCGGAACTGCCCCTGGAACCAGTGCCTGTTCTGCCCCGTTTACAAGGGGCGCAAGTTCTCCCTGCGCTCAGTGGACGAGATCAAGAAGGACATACGGGCGGTCAGGGACATGGTGGACGAGATCAAGGCCCTCTCCTGGAG
This sequence comes from uncultured Desulfobacterales bacterium, assembly GCA_964647905.1. Taxonomy (GTDB): domain Bacteria; phylum Desulfobacterota; class DSM-4660; order Desulfatiglandales; family HGW-15; genus CAZYJR01. The sequence continues at coordinate 39,502 of CAZYJR010000016.1, forward strand.
ACTGGGTGAGAGCGGGGACATAAACGATCCGGTGGCGAGCGCGGTCTTCAACAGCGCGAATTACAGCGAGGCGTTCCGCGGGGTGGCCGCCTGGCTGTACTACGGAACAGGATCATGTTTCCTGCAGGACGCGGACAACCTGGTGATGAAGACCAGGGATCTGGTGGAGGCCCTGCGCTTCTTGCGGGAGAAGCTCCCCGAGGTCAAGCGGGTGACCACCTATTCGAGGTCCAGGACCGTGGTGCGGAAATCGGCGGAGGCCCTGAACGCGATCCGGCGGGCGGGCCTGGACCGGGTCCACATAGGCCTTGAGAGCGGCTATGACCCCATCCTCAAGATGGTCAAGAAGGGGGTTACGGCGGAGCAGCATGTGGAGGCGGGTGTGAAGTTGCTACAGGCCGGGATGGAGCTCTCCGAGTATGTGATGCCCGGGCTCGGGGGTCAGGAGCTCTGGCGGGAGCATGCCGTTGCCACGGCCGAGGTGCTGAACCGGATCAACCCCCATTTCATACGCCTGAGGAGCCTGAGGGTCCCCAAGCGCGTGCCCCTGTACCGGAAGATCCAAGAGGGGGCCTTCACCATGCAGACGGACGATTTGTTGGCCCGGGAGCTGGAGCTCTTCATAGAGAGGCTGGACGGCATCACCAGCGTGGTCACCAGCGATCACATCATGAACCTGATGGAGGACGTCAGCGGCAAGCTCCCCGAGGAAAAGCCCAAGATGCTCGATGCCGTACACCGTTACCAGGACCTCCCGGACGAGGAGCGGATAATCTACCGGGTGGGCCGGAGGGGTGGCGCCTTCCGCTCTCCCCAGGACCTCAAGCGGGACCCCGTGACTTACCGGAAGATCCGGAGCCTGGTGGAGCAGGTCAGATCGGAGGGCGGCGAGGAGGCGGTGGAGGGCTTTATCAAGGATATGGTTGACCGATACATCTGATTCGGACTTGTTTTAATGGCATATTATCCCATCCTGATGGACCTCCGAGGCCGCCGCACCCTGGTGGTGGGCGGCGGCGGCGTGGCCGAGAGGAAGATCAAGGGCCTGCTGGCCTCGGGCGCCCTGGTCGAGGCGGTCAGCAGGGAGATGAACCCCGGGGTCATGGACTTGGTCTCAGAGGGCCGGGTCAGGTGGGTGGCCAGGGATTTCCTGGAGGACCATCTCCGAGGGGTCGTGCTGGTGATTGCGGCCACCGACTCCGAATCACTGAACCACAGGGTCAGTCTGGCAGCGAGGGCGAGGGGTGTTCCCGTAAACGCTGTGGACCAGCCTGCGGATTGCACCTTCATCGTCCCGGCGGTGGTTCGCAGGGGGGATTTGGTGATTGCGGTCTCGACCTCGGGGCGGAGCCCTGCACTGGCCAGGCGGGTGAGGGAGGAGCTGGAGAAGGCCTTCGGGTCCGAGTACGGGGACCTGCTCAGGCTGATGGCGGGGATCCGGTCCATTGTCCTGGATAGGGGTCTGAGCCAGGAGGAAAACAGCCGCATCTTCAATGAATTGGTGGACTCGGACCTCCTGGAGAGGGTAAGGATGCACGACTGGGAGAGGGCGGGGGAGATCCTGACCAGGATACTGGGGAGCCCCTGGGACGCCGCGGACGTGGAGCGGGCGGCCGGGCCCGGACAGGATTCCGGGCAACAAGACCCTTGCGGCTGAGTCCCGGGGCGCAACCCGAGGAGGACCCATATGTCGATCCTGCTATATCTGGTTTCATTGCTCCTGATCCTGTCGGCCTCGGGCGGCTTCGTGGTATATGTCATAGGCCAGAAAAGACCGGTGTTCCGCTGGTCCTACCGCATTCTGGTGGCCGGTTTCATCTGCCACACGCTCTTCCTGGCCGAGCGTTACTACTCCACGGGCGCGCCGCCGGTGCTGAGCCTCAAGGCGTCGCTTTCCTTTTTCGCCTGGGCGGTTACCGGGGCCTACATCCTATTCCAGCAGCGGTTCAGGCTGATGGTCCTGGGCTCTTTCGTGGCGCCGCTGGCCGCGGCCATGATGATGGTCTCAACCTCCATCCCGGCAGCCGAGGCCGTGGCGGTGAATCCCGTACTCAAGAGCCTGTGGCTGCCCGTTCATGTCCTGACCGTGTTTGCCGGGGACGGGATGTTCGCCGTGGCCTTTGCCGCTGCGGTGATGTATCTGCTCCAGGAGCGGCAGATAAAGAGGAAGCGCCTGGGCGGTTTCTACAAGAGGCTCCCGTCCCTGGAGACGTTGGACTCCATCAATCACCATGCATTGGTCTGGGGGTTCCCTTTTCTCACCCTGGGGATGGTGACCGGGGCGGTCTATGCGCAGCAGGCCCTGGGGAGCTACTGGCGTTGGGACCCTAAGGAGGTCTGGTCGCTGATCACCTGGCTCGCCTATGCGGTCTTGCTCCACGAGCGTCTCACAGTGGGATGGAGGGGCCGGAGGGCGGCGGTGATGTCCATCGTGTGTTTCGCACTGGTGATCTTCACCTTTGTCGGGGTGAGCCTGTGGTCCAGTGACTACCACAGCTTCGAGAGCCTGGGGGGACGGGCGCTCAAATGACCCGGATCGTCACAATGGGCATGAACCACCGGACCGCTCCGGTGGAGCTCAGGGAGCGGCTGGCCGAAGACCCGGGAAACACCGGCCGCATGCTGGCCGCAATGAGGGAGCACCCGGCGGTAAGAGAAGGGCTGTTCCTGTCCACGTGCAACAGGGTGGAGGCCCTCTACACGACGGAAGAGCCGCGGGAGGCACGCGAGGCCGTGCTCGGGCTGTTGGCCGGGCTGGGGCGGATGAGCGCCGGGGAGATGGAGGGCAATCTATATTTCCGGGAGGACATGGAGAGCGTCCGACACGTCTTCCAGGTGGCTTCCAGCCTGGACTCCATGGTGGTGGGTGAGCCCCAGATCCTGGGACAGATCAAGGAGGCATACTTTCAGGCCACCCGGGAGAAGACATCCGGGGTGATCCTGAACCGTCTGATGCATCGAGCCTTTCACGTGGCCAAGCGGGTGAGGACCGAGACCGCGATCTCGGACGCGGCCGTGTCCATAAGCTATGCAGCGGTAGAGCTGGCCAAGAAGATATTTCACCAGTTGAGCGGGCGGAAGGCGCTCTTGATCGGGGCGGGGGAGATGGCAGAGCTGGCCGCCAGGCATCTGCTGGGACAAGGCGTCAGCTCGATCAGCGTGGCCAACCGCACCTTTGAGAGGGCGGTGGAGGTGGCCGAGGCCTTTAGGGGCAAACCGGTCTGTCTGGAGGAAATAGGTGCAGAGCTCCTGGAAGTGGACATTGTGATCACCTCCACGGCCGCCCCCGGCCATGTGATCCACCACGACCAACTCAAGGGTCTGATGCGAAAGAGACGCAACCGGCCCCTCTTCTTCATAGACATAGCAGTACCCAGGGACGTGGACCCCAGGGTGAACGATCTGGGCAATGTGTACGTATACGATATAGACGACTTAAAGGGCGTAATAGAGATGAACAGGGCCCAGAGGGAAACAGAGGCGGTAAAGGCCGGGCGCATAGTGGACGAGGAGGTGCTCCGGTTCGAGAAGTGGCTCAAGACCCTGGGTGTGGTGCCCACCATCGTCTCCTTGAAGGAAAAGACCGAGGCCATACGCAAGGCGGAGATCAAGCGGAGCCTCTCCGCCCTCAGCGGCTTATCCTCGGGGGAGATGGAGGCCGTGGAGACCCTGACCCGATCCATAGCGGAGAAGATCATCCATGACCCCATACTGCTCCTGAAGAGCAAGGCGGACCGCTCCACCAGGGACGCGTACCTGGACATGGCGCGGCGGCTCTTCAACCTGGACGATAATAGCGAGGGAGGTAACCATTAATGAAAGCGAGCCTGGACAAAATGGCCCAGAGGCTGACGGCCCACCCTGAGGCGGGCAGGATAGGCATGATCGCCTCCCACCTCGGAGTGGTAAGGGCCGTGGACCTGGAGGGCAGGGCGGTAAGGGCCCTGGAGGTCTCATACGACAACGAGGTTGTGGATGATATCGTCAATCAAACCAGGAATGAAACAGGTATAGTTGATGTCTTGGTTGAATTTTTTGAGGGGCGCCTGGAAGTGGGGGATCCCATATTGTGCGTGGCCGTGGCGGGCGAGACCAGGGACGTGGTCTTCCCCGCCCTGATGCGGGCGGTCGACCTGATCAAGTCCCGGGCGGTCAAGAAGCGCGAGATCCCCGGGAGCCCGGCATGAGGATATGTGATGGGCATGATAGACGTGGGCGAGAAACCGGTGATCCTGCGCGAGGCCGAGGCCTCGGGCAGGATCACCCTGTCCGATGAGACCATTCGGGCGATAAGGCAAGGAAGCGTCAGGAAGGGCGACCCCCTTGCAGTGGCCGAGGTGGCCGGGATGACCGCGGCCAAGCAGACCTCGGTCTGGATCCCTCATTGCCACCAGATCCCCCTTGACACCGTGGAGCTCAGGTTCTCGCTCGGGGAGGGGCGGGTTGAGGCCGCCTGCCTGGTCAGGGCCAGGGCGCGAACCGGGGTGGAGATGGAGGCGCTGGTGGGGGTCAGCGCGGCCCTTTGTACGATCTGGGACATGGTCAAGTACCTGGAAAAAGACGACCAAGGCCAGTATCCGGCCACCCGCATATCAGAGATACGGGTGCTCAAGAAAGTGAAGGGCCGATGACCCGGGGGACGGCATGAACCCCTTGGCCGCCGCTCCCAGGCGGGAATACATACTCTCTCAAAAGGAGCGCTCCGGCCGCCGGGTCCTGGGCGTCTTCCCGGGCCGGTATCCCAGGGAGGTCCTCTGGGCCTTGAACATCCTCCCGGTGGAGATCTGGGATCCGCCGTTGGAGCCGGAAAGGGCGGCCGGGCACCTCCAGACCTACATCTGCCCGATCGCCAGACAGGGCCTGGAGCTGGTCCTGAGCGGTATGTGCGACGGCCTGCTGGACGGTCTCCTCTTCCCTCACACATGTGATTCGCTCCAGAACCTGGGGTCCTTGTGCAGGGACTGCCTGGAGCTCCCTTTCCCCTGCTACTTTTTCCACCCGCCCAAAGGGAGCCCGGGGGCCGGCGCGGGTCGATTCCACAGGGCCGCCCTGGAGGCCTTGTTGGGCGATATGGAGGAGGGCTTCGGCCGTCCCCGCCCGGTGGACCTGGAACAGGCCTTGATCATGGGAGAGGGGCTGAGGGAGCTCCTGGTGCGCCTCCATGAAATGCGCTCCAGGGGCGGGATCGCCGCCTCCAACAGCGAGATCTACAGGGTGCTGAGGAAGATCGAGTACCTCCACCCGGAGGATTCCATCCCGGGGCTCCGGGGATTCCTGGAGGAAAGGGAGGCGGCCCCGTGCCGAGCCCGTCCGGGTCCCTCAGTGGTCCTGAGCGGGATCGTTCCTCCGCCCGGACTCCTCTCCATTCTGGACGATCAGGGGATCGCGGTGGCTGATGACGACCTCCTGGCGTGCGCCCGACGGATACCCGCCGGGGCCGGCGCCGGGGCCGACCCGTTGGAGAGGATCACACGGCTCTACATGGATATGCCCCCCTGTCCCACAGGGGGCGGATCCATAGGCGAGCGGGCGGCCTATCTCCAAGGCAAGGTCAGGCAATGCGGAGCCTCAGGGGTGATCTTTTGCCGGATCAACTTCTGCGAGCCAGAGCTCTTCCACCTCCCAGCCCTCGAGGAGGCCCTCAAGGCGTCCGGCATACGATCCTTGACACTGGAGGCGGAGCCGAGCAAGGAAACCGGAGGTCGTTCGGCCACCCGCCTGGAGGCCTTTGCCGAGATTCTCAGGGGGCGGCGGGCCGAAGAGGACCGGCCCGGGATCGAGGAGGGCCGGGGTCCCGGCGGAGAAGAGCGGCCTTTTCTTGAATTCGGAGGGTCTTTCCACAGGAAGCTGAAGTACTTTTTCATGAGGGATGCGGGCGCCCCGATGCTCATGCGGATGCAGCGCGCCTTCAGGCGGCGCCCCGGTTCAACCCCTAGGCCCCGGGGGGCCGGCCTTGGACCGCCTCTCAAGAGCACCGCACTCCTGAGAAAAATAATGACCAGGCACTATTACCTGGCCAGGCACGCAAAGTGGGCCATGCCTGTGGCCTGGGTGACCAGCGGGGCGCCGGTCGAGCTCTTGCGGGCCGCGGGCTTTTACACGGTTTACCCGGAAAACCACGGCGCGCTCTGCGGGGCCCGCGGAATGGGAGCGGATCTTTGCAGGGCCGCTGAAGACACGGGCTACTCCCAGGATCTGTGCTCGTATGCCAGAATCGACCTCGGCTCAGTCTTCTCGGGCAAGACCCCTGTGGGGCGTCTACCCCGGCCGGACCTCTTGTTCGCCTCCAACAACATCTGCCAGACCGTGGCCTACTGGTACAGGATCCTGGCCCGGCACTGGGGCGTACCTCTGGTCGTGTTCGACACCCCGTTCAATTACGGGAATGAGCCCCGCCCCCAAGACATGGACTACATGACCTCCCAGTTGGAGTCCATGATCCCTTTGCTGGAGGGCGTGGCCGGCAGGGATCTCCACATGGACCGGCTGAGGGATGCCGTTCGCCTCTCCAGGCTCACGGCGGAGACCTGGGGAAAGGTCCTTTCCACCCTGGAGGCAAAGCCGGCCCCAATGACCATCTTCGACGCATTCATGCACCTGGCCCCTGTGGTGTCCCTCCGCGGTCTGCCGGTGGCCCTCAGGTATTACGACTCCCTCCTCGAGGAGCTCAGGGACCGGGTGCGGCGGGGCGTGGGAGGAATAACGGACGAGCGCAAGAGGCTGATGTGGGACAACATAGCCGTCTGGTACAAGGTGCGTGATTTTTCGAGATTCTTCGCCGAGCGGGGAATGGGCTTCGTAACGGCCACCTACACCAACGCATGGGCGGAGACCGCCGGATACATGGACGAAGAAAATCCCCTCCGGTCCCTGGCCCACGCCTACACAAAGGTCATCCTGAACAGGGACTTGGGGTATCGGCTGGAGCTCATGTCCGAATTGATCCGGCGATACCGGGTGGACGGTCTGGTCATGCACTCGGCCAGGAGCTGCAAGCCTTACTCTGTGGGCCAGTACGACATCAGGCGGATGCTCCCCGAGCGCACCGGGGTACCGGCGGTGATAATAGAGGCGGATATTGCCGATCAGAGGGCCTACTCGGAGGAACAGACAATGACCAGGCTGGAGGCCTTCTTGGAGGGGCTCGGGGCCTGAAAGGACGGGATGCTTTGGAATTCTTCGCAGGCGTGGACGTTGGGTCCCTGACCACCAAGGCGGTGATTCTCGGCTCCGGGGATCGCGTGCTCGGATGGAGCATGCTGGAGACCGGGGCCAACAGCACAACTGCGGCGGAGGCCGCAATGGCAGGGGCCCTGGAAAGGGCGGGGCTGGTCCCCGGGGATCTCACCCGGGTGGTGAGCACCGGGTACGGCCGGGGATCGGTCCCGTTCGCCCACCGGGCCGTGACCGAGATCACCTGCCATGCCAGGGGCGCGGGCTTTTTGTTCCCCGGCGCAGGGACCGTGGTGGACGTGGGAGGGCAGGACTCCAAGGTCATAAGTTTGGGGACAGGGGGCAAGGTCCTGGACTTTTCAATGAACGACAAGTGTGCTGCAGGCACGGGACGCTTCCTGGAGGTCATGGCGGCCAAGCTGCAGGTGGGCCTGGACCGTATGGGTCCGCTTTCCCTAGAGGCCCGGGGCGAGGCGTCCATCAGCAGCGTATGCACGGTATTCGCCGAGACCGAGGTGGTGTCTCTGGTGGCCAGGAACCATCCCACCGAGGAGATCGTCCGCGGGATCCACCGTTCCATAGTCACCAGGATAGCGGCCATGTTGAGGGGGATCGGGGTGCGCGAGCAGGTGGTGATGACCGGTGGCGTGGCCAGGAATTCCGGGGTAGTGGCTCTGTTAGAGGAACAAATCGAAAAGAGGGTCCTGGTGCCCCAAGACCCTCAGTCGGCTGGCGCGCTGGGCGCCGCCTTGATCGCGGCGGGCTCGTGGTGACCGGGAGCAGGCCGTAACTCGGGCACAGCGGGGGATCGCCGCCTGGAGGCCATAACCGAGACGGATCCCGAGGCCGTGGTGGTCGTATCCACAGGCTACCCAATGCAGGAGGCCGCCAAAGAGCTGGTGGAGGCACCACGGGCGGCCGGGGTGTTGGAGAAGCCTTACGACGCGTCCGGACTGCTCCGGGTCGTACGAGAGGCCCTGGACAGGCGGGGGGATGCGAGACGCCTAATCAACCGATACAATTGAAATAAAATCGGATTCGATGGGAGTATTTCCGGGATGGAGATTTTCCCTTTACAGCAGGGGTCTTTTGCGTTATACGTTCACTCCTTCACAAGGGCGGGACCCTGAAGGGAAGGTCCGGCGGGGCCCGACCAGCAGAGGAGGCGGGCCATCTTCGATTTCAAGAAGCACGGCCACTGGTATGATGATCTTGCTGTAGTCAGCCAGGTGGGCCTCACTATGGCTGGCTCCATACTCTTCTGCTTCGCCCTCGGGTACTTGCTGGACAAGTGGCTCGACACCGGAGGCCTCTTTATTGCGGTCTTCATCGTATTGGGCATAATCGGAGGTGGAGTGACCGTTTACCGGCAGATCATGAAGGTCCTCAACCCCGAAGAGGGCGAAGAAGAAAAAACAGAAGGCGTGGATGGAAGCGGTTAGAAGACTCAGGAAGAGGGTCTGCTCACAAGCCATGATGGCCGCCATCGTAGGGGCCGTGATCCTCTTTATTTTCGGGGAAAAGGCGGTAGGGAAGGGTCTGGTGCTCGGGACTCTTCTCAGTGTGGTGAATTTCGTGCTGATGGCCCATTTCCTTCCGTTCAGCGTGGCGGCCGGCTCGAGGACCAGGGCGAGTGCGGCGGCTCTGGGTTCCATCCTATTCCGCTTCGCACTCCTTGCCGTACCGCTCGTCATCTCGATTCGAGTGGAATCCATTCACATCATCGGCGTGGTCCCCGGGCTTTTCATGGTCCAGATGACCTTGCTGTTCGATCATCTCGTGGGGAGACGCATCATGGTTTCCCGAAATACATAGAACAGGTGTTCACGCCATGGACGAATTGACCCATCTGCCTCAAATTACGATTAAACTGCTGGGTTTAAACCTTGTCATAAATACCGAGACCGTGATTATGACATGGATAGTCATGGGCGCCTTGGTCCTGTTCGGTTTCTTTTCGAGAAGGACCCTCTCCATTCTACCGAATCCGTTCCAGGTCCTGGCGGAATTGATTGTCAAGGGGTTCTGGGACCTGACCAGGGACGCATTGGACGAGGATTTGGCTCGAAAGTATTTCCCGCTTATCTGCACAATGTTCCTCTTCTTGTTGATAGGCAACTGGCTGGGTGTCTTCCCCCATTTGGCCGAGCCCACCAAGGACCTGAATACCCCGCTGGGACTCGGCATAATGGGCTTTTTCATCGCTCATTACGCAGGGATCAAGGCCAAGGGGTTAAAGGGGTATGCAAAAGACTACTTTGAGCCCATCTTCCTGATGGCCCCTTTGAACATGATTGGAGAGATCGCCAAGGTTGTATCCATATCATTCCGGCTCTACGGCAACATAATGGGAGGGGCCATCATAGTTTTGGTGGTTTCCCACCTGGTTTACAGCTTGATCTTACCCCCATTTTTGATAGCTTTTTTTAGTCTTTTCATTGGAACGATACAGGCTTTTGTTTTTACTATGCTCACTTTGGTCTATATTTCTGTACAGGTAAAATAGTCATGGGTCTGGATGTTGCTCAAAGTATTGAACTAGCCTCGTACGTGGGTGCCGGATTGTGTATCGGCTTGGGAGCGATCGGTGCAGCACTGGGTGAGGGATATACGGCCGGTTTTGCCAATCGGGCGATCTCGCTCAAACAGGAAAAATCAGGCGATATCATGAAGACCATGCTGGTGGGGCAGGCGGTGGCCGAGTCAGCCGCGATTTTCGCCCTGGTGATCGCGATCCTGCTCATCTTCATGGGCTTTCCCGGGGAGAGCCTCCTGGGGGCCGCCGCTCTTCTCGGGGCCGGTATCTGTATGGGTTTCGGGGCGGTGGGCTCGGGTGCGGGGTCCGGCTTTCCGGCGGGGCAGGCATGCATGGGCATGGCAAGGCAGCCGGCCGTAAGCGGGAAGCTGACCACCAATATGTTGATCGGATCCGCCGTATGCCAGACCCCGGCCATCTTCTCCATGGTGGTCGCCTTGATGCTCATGTTCATGAAATTCGACCACCTGGCCCTGCAGCCGACCTGGGCGGCTCTGATCGGGGCCGGGGCCAGCACGGGTCTGGCGGCTATCGGATCCGGGTTCGGCGGCGGGCTGACCGCCGGCTCGAGTTGCGCAGGGATTGCCAGGACCCCTGAGACCATGGGGCCGGTGACTACCACCATGCTGGTGGGGCAGGCGGTTTCCCAGACCCCTGCCATTTTCGGCCTGCTGGTGAGCTTCATTCTGATGTTCAAGGTCTTTCCCGAGTCATCAAGCCTCGCAGCGGCCATGGCCCCGCTGGGTGCGGGCCTTTGCATGGGCTTCGGGGGGATCGGCCCGGGTATCGGCAACGGATATACCGCGGAAAAAGCGGTCAAGTGGATTGCAAGGAATTCCGAAGCCTCGGGCATACTGACCAGGACCATGCTGGTGGGCCAGGCCGTATCTCAATCCACGGCGATTTACGCCATGGTGGTCAGCCTGGTGCTGGTATTTGTGCTTTAGTTTTTATTCTTGGTTTCAACTTACTCGTTTAATGGATTCAGGAGGATATGGAAATGGAAATTTCAGGTGCGGACATTATTCAGGCAGCGGCGTTCTTGGGAGCCGGCCTGGCCATGGGTCTGGGCGCCATCGGCCCGGGCGTGGGCGAGGGATTCGTTGGAGGAAAGGCCTGTGAGGCCATCGGGAGAAAACCCGAGGAAGCAGGACTGTTGACCAGGACAATGTTGGTGGGACAGGCGGTTTCCGAATCCACCGGGATCTATTCCCTCGTGGTCGCCCTATTGCTCTTGTTCGTGGTTTAACTCTATTTCAAGCGGTACTTAATCATGATTAGCATCAATGCAACGCTTGTTGTTCAGGTGCTCCAATTTCTTTTGATGGTGTTCATCCTGAATCGCCTCATGCTCCGGCCCATCATGCGCCAGATACAAGAGCGTGAGGAGCATATAACCCGGGCGAAAAAGGACTCCGAGGCCATGGCCGCCAAGGCCGAGGAACTGGCCGCCAAACGCGCCGCCATTGAGGCCGAGGCGAGAAGAAAGGCGGCCAATGAGCGCTATGAGCTGAAGCGGCAGGCCTCGGAGGAGGCCGAAGGTATTTTCGAGGAAACTCGAAAGGAGGTCGCCGCTATCCGGGAGAGGATCAACCGTGAGATTCAAGCCCAAATGGACAGGGCTGTTGACGCCCTGAACCAGGAGGCGGCGGGCCTGGCCGTGGAGATCGCTCAGAAGGTCGCGGGGAGGAGAATGAGCAATTGAGCCTGTCAGCGAGACGGATGTTGAGGGTATCCCTGTTGGGATTGGGCCTGATGGCGGTCTGCCTCTGGGCCGTTCAAGGGGAGGCGTGGGCCGCCCAAGAGATCAGCGATGCGCGGAAGATCTGGGACACGGTCATGCGGTGGGTCAACTTCGGCATCCTGGTCTTTTTTTTCATGAAGTACGGCAAGCCTGCATTGGCAGAGTTCCTCCAGAGCGAGACGTCCAAGGTCAAGAGGACCTTGGACGAGATCAACAGCCAACTCGCAGAGTCCAATAGCCGTGTGGAGGAAGAGTCAAAGAAGCTGGAAGGAATCGACGAGCAACTCAAACATGTCCGGGAGAGCATCCTGGAGATGGGGGAGAGAGAGAAGAATAGAATCCTGGAGGACGCCCGCAGGGCGGCCGATCAGATGATCCAGGGCGCACAGGACGAGTCTCAGACCAAGCTTGAAATGGCAAAGAGAAGGCTGAACGACCAAATGGTGGAAAGGGCCTTGTCCCTTGCCGAGGACAAGTTGAAAGAGGCCTTCACCCAAGAGGATCACGAGAGATTGCTTGTGGGCTTCACGTTTGGCTTGGAAAAGGCCGACTCCGATAGGCCGTCAACCGCTGTATGATCCGGCCCGAGGACCCTGGGCCCGCCTAATCACCGGGAATCGAGTAGCGACCGAGCTTCTCGTAGAGTGACTTCCGGGATATCCCCAGTCTGCGGGCGGCGAGGCTCTTGTTCCCGTCGCATTTGTCCAGCGTCCTCTTGATCAGCTCCGCTTCCATGTCCTTGATGGTCACTCCTTCCGGCGGGAGCTCACCGAGAAGTGAAGGGGCGTCCGGTCCGGCCGCTCCCTCCCCAGTGGGCTCCCCATCGGCCAGGTCCGAGAGTTTCAAGGAGTTTCCCTTGCACATTATCACCGCCCTGGCGATGGAGTTCTTGAGCTCCCGCACATTCCCGTGCCAGGGCTGGGTGATTAGGAAGTCCATGGCCTCGGGAGCAACTCCTTCGACCCTCTTGCCGTACTGCTCCGCGTAGAGCCGGACAAAGCGCTCTGTGAGGAGGGGGATGTCTTCCTTGCGCTCCCTCAAGGGCGGGAGGCGGATGGCTATGACTTCGATCCGATAAAGGAGGTCCCGCAGAAAACCGCCTTCACTGATCAGTTTCTTGAGGTCCAGATTAGTGGCGGCTATGATTCTGACATCAACCTGCTTGGACTCCACTCCTCCCACCGGTTCCAGCTTCCTCTCCTGAAGGAAGCGCAGGAGCTTGCTCTGGAGCCTTAGGCTCATGTGACCGATCTCGTCAAGGAACAAGGTGCCGCCGTCGGCTATCTCCAAGCGCCCCTTTTTCCTGGTGCCGGCGCCTGTGAATGCGCCCTTGACATACCCGAAGAGCTCGGCCTCCAGGAGGGTCTCGGTAAGGGCTGCGGAGTTGATGCAGACCAGATTGGCCTCACGCCTTTCGCTCTCATTGTGAAGGGCGCGGGCCAGGAGCTCCTTGCCCGTGCCGGTCTCGCCGTAAATCATGACCGAGGCATCGGTTGCCCCCACCGTCCTGACCATGTCGAAGATTTCCTGCATCCTGCCGCTGCAGCCTATGATGCCGTGAAAGTCTCGATCCCCTGCAAGCCCCGATTCCAGGGAGCTCAGCCTCCTGGACATCTCGGATTCTCTAATGACCCTTTCCACCACGACAGCCAGCTCTTCAAAGTCCAGGGGCTTCATCAGGTAATTGGCCACACCCTCCTTCATCGCCTGCACCGCGGACTTGACCGTACCGTACGCGGTCATGATCACGAAAGGAGGCGGGTCTTCCATCTCCTGCATCCTCCGGTTGAGCTCTATACCGTCCATTCCCGGCATTTTCAGGTCCGAGAGCACCAGGGCGATGTCGGTGTTGGCCCCCAAAAGCGCCAGGGCCTCCTGTCCGGTTCCGGCGCACAGTACCCGGTAGCCCTCGTCCGTCAGGATGGCCGTGAGGACTTTGGCCGTATTCTTTTGATCATCCACCAAAAGTATCTTCCTACCGTGCATCGCTTTCCCCTTGCTGCTCCAGGAACCGCGCCGGCCACTCCACAGTCACCCTGGTTCCTCCGCCCCGGCGGCTGGCTATGTGTATGGTTCCGCCGTGGCCCTCTACGATACCCAGGCTGAGCGGGAGGCCCAGGCCGGTTCCCATCTCCTTGGTACTAAAGAAAGGGTCGAATATGTTTTTGAGCTGCTCGGATGCAATGCCCTCTCCCTGGTCACGAATCACTATTCGCGCCCACGGGCGGCCGTCTCCCCTCTCCCCGTTGCTCCCCAGCCCTGAGGAGAAGTGGATCTCTCCGCCCTCGGGCATCGCATCCATTGCGTTGACCAGCAAGTTCAGGAGCACCTGCTCCATTTGGTCCCGGTCGACCAGGATAGGGGGTAGTCCGGGGTCAAGGGTGTTGACGAAACGCACTCCCCGGTCCCGTGCCTCGTCCTCGAAAAGCTCCTGTACCGAGCCTATCAGCCGGTTGATATCGGTGGGAGCGGTCCTTGGAGTGGATTCCCTGGCAAAGTACAGAAACTCGCTCACAAAGGTGTTCAAACGATCTATCTCTTCGGAGACCAGTTCCGTATACTCCTGCACCAGGGGGTCGCCGGGCCTGCGCCTCTTCAAGTGGACTATCGCACCTTTCATTGCGTTGAGAGGATTGCGTATCTCATGGGCCACGCCCGCTGACAAGCGACCCAGTGAAATCAGCTTCTCCGAGCGGACCAGCTCGGCCTGGGTCCTGGAAAGGTCCCTGACCATAGAGTTGAACGAGTGTGTGAGCTCGCCCAGCTCGTCACTGGACCGAACCGGGATCTCCTGGGTGAGATCTCCTTTTGCTATCTTCTGGGTGGCGGCGGCCAGTTCGCGCACCGGTTTGAGCATGAGGTAGGAGAGCAGGCAGATCCCGCTCACCGCGAACAACAGCGCCGCCAGGACCACCCCCAGCACCCGTGTCCTGATCAGACCGGCCTCCTTCATCAGCTCCCTGCCGGGTATGGTGGCGGCCAGGGACCACCCCATCCCGGGTATGGGGGTGAAGGCCGCCAGTTTACTCTCCCCCTGGTAAGAGTATCGACTCCACCCCGAGAGACCCGCCGACATGTCCTTTACCAGGTTCTCCAGACTGGGGTGCTGGTAATCCCCCGTGCCGAGCTCGTAAGGTCTGAACTCCGGGTGGGCCAGGCTCCTGCCTTGGCCGTCCACCAGGAATGCATATCCTTCCTCCCCCACCTGTATGTCCCCCACGATCTCCAGAATCGCCTCGTAATCCAGATCTATCACCAGTACGCCCGCCAGCTCCTGCCAAGCCGTGAATATGGGGGCGGCCCAGTGCATGAGATGGCCGCCGCGGGCATCCGAGTATACAACCTCGGAGATGTGGATCCCTGTGGCTTTTTTCTCAAGGAGATCAAGGGGAAACGTATCGTCCCGCCCGGTTTGATGATCCCTTGCAGTTGCCTGAAAGGGGCCCACTCTGATAAGCTCTTTTCCGCCTGCATCCAGGTAACGAATACGGTAGTAGCTGGGCGCCCTGGCGATGAAGTCTTGAAATATCCTGACGATCTGGTCCCTGTTGAACCGGGCCTCGGCCTCCAGGCGGAAGGAGCGGGCCAGGTGATAATCGGTCAGCACCGGCAGGGTGGAGAGCGTATTCATATCAACGCGGCAGGTGTTGAAGATGTCGTCGATACGCTTGGCTGTGGCCCGGACCTTCACCATCTGCTCCTGCCTCACCAGGCGGTTCACCCGCTCCACTGAGGCGTGGTAGGACAGGTACCCCACCGTGGCTATGGGGATGCAGACCAGGGGGAGTACGAGCATGAGCAGCTTGAGGGTTATGGTGAACCTGACGTTCATAGGTCGTTCCCAACAGGATCCGGGAGGGCTCGAAGTTTTCAGCATAAGACTCGCCCGGGTGTCTGTCAATCGAGTGCGATGAGGACGCGCAGCTTCAATCCCATATTTGTGTGTCTGTTACAGGCGGCCGCATTGATTTGCGCCCTATTGCCGGGGCCCGCGCGTGCCGCTGGAGGGGAGCGGATAGTTGTGGGTGCGGCGACCACGTTGACCTCACTGGAGGGACGCGAGAGCCTGAACGCGGCGAGACTGGCGGTGGAGGAGATAAACCGCTCCGGGGGGGTGAATCTTGGAGGAGGCAAGCGCCTCTTCAAACTCGAGATTATGGATATTGCCGACGCCGTTCCGGGCACCCCGCCGGAGATCGCCGTGGCCCGGTTCGAGCGCTTCGTTGTGGAGAAGGACTTGGACGCCGTACTGGTGGGTTTTTTTCGTTCAGAGGCCCTGCTGGCCGGAATGGATGCCATAGCCCGCCTCAGGATTCCGGTGCTGGGGACCATAGCCATGACAGCGGCATCCGAGGATATGGTGATGCGCTCCAGAGAATATCGCCACGTATTCAGGCTGGGACTGAACTCCAAGTACCTGGTGGAGTATCTCATAGGGATCATGAAGTTTTTGAAAGAAAGGTACGGACTGGACCGGGTCTACGTGATGAACCAGGACGTGGCCTGGGCCAGGGCGACCGTCTCCATGATGATAAAGCTCTATCT
This sequence comes from uncultured Desulfobacterales bacterium, assembly GCA_964647905.1. Classification (GTDB taxonomy): domain Bacteria; phylum Desulfobacterota; class DSM-4660; order Desulfatiglandales; family HGW-15; genus CAZYJR01. Next base: position 55,500 of record CAZYJR010000016.1, read on the forward strand.
GGAGGGCTCGGGTTGGGAGGTCCTCGGGTTGGACGTCTATCCCTCGGGCGCCTCGGACTTCTCCCGAGGCCTGAGAAGGGCGAAGCGGAACCGAGCCCAGGTGCTTCTGCCGGTCTTTGACATGCCGGAGAGCGAGATCCTGGTCAAGCAATGGAACAAGGTGGGGGCGGACATGCTGCTCTCAGGGTTCATCTCTCCTATGGTGGGCCCGGGTGCATGGAGCAAGTTCGAGGGCTCCATCAGCGGCGCCTTGAACGTCGTCTTTGAGCTGGGTAACGCCCCTTCGCAGGCATATCCGCCTTCCGCATGGTTCTACGAGGCCTACCAAAGACGCTACGGAAAGGCCATTGAAGCGGGACACGGTCCGGCGCCCGCCTATGAATCGGTCTTTGTGCTGGCCGAGGCCATTGAACGCGCGGGGACGCTCGAACCGGACGCCCTGGCGGCGGAGCTGGAGAAGACGGACCGGCGGGGGGCCATGGGTCGCATCCGTTTTCACAGAGGCCATCAGGTCATCTACGGCCGCAATCCGGAGGAGGAGTCGCTGGCCTGCGTAATACAGTGGACAAAGGACGGGGCTAGGCGGGTCGTCTACCCCCAGTCCATTGCCGAGGGCGAGATCGAACTCCCTTCAACACTCAAATGAACCGCTGACGGCTCATGCCGCGTGACACCATTGGTGCTGGTCATGTCACCTTCGGTAACACCAGGCACAACTACCTTGAAAAATGGCGGTTCTGAGACAGACAGCGCCGAGTTCATAGATCTTTGCCCTTGTCCGGCGTTACGAAAAGAAACACCTATAAGCGCCCTGCTCAGGGGTGATCCGGGGTTCGGGCCGATGATTCCCGGCTACGAGGGTCGTGCCGAATGAAGGCATGCCTATTGCAGCGGCGCTGGTGTACCGGCTCCTAATGGTAGGGCCGGGGACCTTGAAACCGAGCGCCTCTTTGCCGGAAGTGCGGGCGCTCATCGAAAGGGAGGTAGGTGATGAAGCGAAGTCTCTATGTCTTGTTTTTTGTTACATTCGCCCTGGCCATGGTCCTGGGTGGGAGTGCCCAGCCGGTCCGGGCCCAGGAGCCTGTGATCCTGGGTGTGCCCACCTCCTTGGGCTTCCTGGAGGGAAAGGAGGGCCTTTTCTCCGTCAACATGGCGGTTGACGAGATCAACAAGGCCGGAGGAGTAAACGTGGGAGGGGAGAAGCGGCCCTTCAAGGTGGTTCCCATCGACGCCCGGGGCGCCGAGCCGGGGGTGCCCGTGGCCGATGTCATCCGCGCCCATAAGAAGCTTATCCTCGAAGACAAAGCGGATTTTATCGTATTCGGCTCGTTCCGCTCCGAGTGCGCCATCGCCTGCATGGACGTAGTCGCGCAACACCGGATCCCGATGATACTGGGAACGGCCATGTCTCCCGGCATGGAGGCGAAGGTCAAGAGCGATTACGACAAGTACAAGTATACGTTTCGCACCTGTTTGAATGCGGTCTATCTGATCAAGTACCTGGGCGGGACCATGGGGTATCTCAACAAGCAGTTCGGCTTTAACAAAGTCTTCATCATGAACCAGGACGTGGCTTGGGCAAGGAAGACAGGTGACTTGATGGTCAAGTTGGTTTTCGAAAAAGCCGGGTGGGACGTGGTCGGCAGGCAGACATACCCCACGGGGTCATCCGATTTTTCCGCCGGCCTGATGCAGGCAAGGGCCAAGGGCGCCCAAGTGATCCTTCCCATATTCGACATGCCCCAGAGCGGCATCCTGGTCAAGCAGTGGAAGATCATGGAGGTGCCGGCGGTAATGGCGGGCTTTATCTCACCGCTGGCGGGTCCCGGGGCTTGGGATTTGTTTGAGGGCAAGATCGACGGCGCGATGAACTGCATATTCGAGATCGGCAACGTACCCGTCCCCAAGGTCCCAAAGTCAGTGGAGTTCTACAACAAGTACAAGGAACGATATGGGAACCCCATCGAGGCGGGTCACTCTCCTGCTCCTGCATACGAGATGGTCTATATCCTCAAGGAGGCCATAGAGAGGGCCGGCACCCTGGACGGTGACGCGGTCGTGGCCGAGATGGAAAAGACCGATCGGATGGGCGCGATGGGCCGCCTGCGTTTCAACGACGGGCACCAGATCATTTACGGGGAGGACCCCGAAGAGACCGCCATGGGATGTATGATCCAGTGGCGGAAAGGAAAGCGGGTGGTGGTATACCCCGAGTCGGTTGCGGAAGCGGATATCGTGCTCCCGGAAGGGCTCGAACCTGTGAAGTAAATCTTTTCACTGGGCCTCTGTCGGGCGGGGCTGAAAGCGCTTCGTCCGAGAGAGGCATACTCCCACGGGGGTGAGCACATGCTCTTAGGGACCCTGGTATACGGATTCGTCAACAGCTCCTTGCTGGCGCTGGTGGCCCTGGGCTTCAATCTGACCTTCGGGATCAGCGGAGTGGCCAACTTCGCTTACGGGGCCATATACATATTCGCCGGGTTCCTGACCTGGATCCTGCTCAACTCCCTGGGGCTTCCCTATCTCCTGTCTGTGGGCCTGGCCGTGTTTTGCTCCGCACTCCTTGGACTCCTGATGTACTATGTGATTATTCTCAGAGTGAAAGGCCTGGCCCTTTCAGAGGTCATGGCCACTTTCGGGCTGGGCCTGGCCATAATGGAGCTCTTCCGCTACTTCGACTTCGTGGGCTTCCGCTACACTCTGCCCGTATTCGTGGACGGGAGCCTGGTCGTGGGACCGGTCTATATCGATTACCAGCGGCTTATCATCGCCGCAATGGCGGTCGCCCTGACCCTGTTCCTTTATGTATTCACCCGCCACACCCGCACGGGGTTGGCATTCAGGGCCATAGCCCAGGACGAGCGGACCGCGCTCACCTTCGGGATCGATTCGGACCGGGTGGGTGCGCTCAGCATGGCCTTCGGCGCGGGCTTGGGGGCGGTCGCCGCCATTGTAATACTCCCCCTGGGCACCATTGCAGTGGAAGGGGGTTACGAGGTCCTGATCAACGCCCTGGCCGTATGCATAGTGGGAGGCCTGGGGAGCACCGTTGGGATTCTGGTCGCGAGCGTGCTTATTGGGTACGCCCAGACCTTTACGGCCAACTACCTTGAACCTCACTGGATGATGCTGGTCAGCCTGATTGCCATTGCGTTGATCCTGGTGGTCAAGCCCTCCGGGCTCTTCAGCCACCAGAAGGAACTGGAGGAGAGGATCTGATCGTGGCGGAGACCAAAAGGCGCAAAGAACGAATAGACCGAGGCATCAAGGCCCGCTCGGAGGACATCTTCGCCCTGAACTCCTACCGGGAGATGCTCTACCTGCTGGCACCCAGGGCCGTTCCTGTGGTCGGACTCCTGGTGCTGGTGCCTCTCCTCGGTCCTTATTGGCAGGAAGTAATGGTCTCCACGGCGGTATACGCCCTGCTCGCCATATCCTGGGACCTGCTGATATCCGTCGGGCTGGTATCCCTGGGGCAGGCGCTTTTTTATGGTGTGGGCTCCTACATTGCCGGATCACTCAACTACTATTGGGGCCTGCCTCCCCTGGTCACCATCCCGGTCGCCACCATAGCCGGGGGGGCGGCCTGCACCCTTATGCTCTTGCCGGTATTGAGGCTCAGGGGGATCTATTTCGCCATGGTGACACTGGTGCTCCCCTTGATGTTCATGCGTCTGGTGGAAGCCACCAGGATCCTGGGTGGGACTGAAGGGTTGACCGGGCTAACACCGTTTCCAGGGGTCATAACCTCCCTTTATATTATCAATGTGGCGGTGCTTGCCGCTCTTTTCGGTTTCAGGAGGCTCATAGACACGGACTACGGCCTGGTGATCAGGGGGATAGCGGACAACGACAGATCGGTCATGAGCGCCGGGCTCAACATCCACTGGTACAAGACCCAGGTGCTCTTCCTGGGCGCTGCGGTGGGGTCTTTCGCAGGGGCCTTCGGGACCCACTTCGACATGTTCGCGGGCATGCCCGGTTTCGCCCTGGACTACTCCATAATGCCGGTGGCCGCGGCCGTGATAGGAGGCACAGGGACCTTTGCAGGGCCGCTGTTGGGGGCCTTCATCCTGGTTCCCCTCTCCGAGGCGCTCAGGGCCCTGGGTGCATTGAGGATAGTCTTTTACGGCCTTTTTCTGGTGGTCTTTGTGGTGGGTGTACCTGAAGGGCTTTTCTCGTACATCAGGCGCAAGTACCACCAGTTCGAGCGATGGGTGGTGGTGGAATGAAACAGCCAGGCTCTTCCGAGACGTTGCTGGAGGTCTCTGGGCTCACCAAGTCCTTCGGCGGGGTCATGGCGGTTGCAGGAGTGGACTTGGAGCTCCGAAAGGGCGAGCTCATGGGGGTGATCGGGCCGAACGGCTCCGGAAAGACCACCCTGGTCAACCTGATCACCGGCTTCGTCAAGCCGGATTCGGGGACCGTCCGGTACAGGGGCAGGAACATCACCGGATGGGCGCCGTACAGAATAGTGGAGCTGGGTATTACCCGTGCTTTCCAGATGGTGCGCCCCTTCTATCATCTGCCCGCGTTCAAGAACGTCATCGTGCCCTTGTATTCGCCCCGAGTGAGGAAGTTGGCCGGCGGGCGGTTCGGGGACCGGGATGCAGTGGCCCTGGATCTACTGGAAGAAGTGGGCTTCGAGCGGGACTCTCACGCCGCCTTCAAGGTCGCGGGATCCCTGCCCCAGGGCTATCTCAAGAGGCTGGAACTGGCCAAGGCCATTGCACTCAGGCCCGAGCTGATCATCCTGGACGAGCTCTTCTCCGGGCTCAGCCTCGCCGAGGTGGCGAGCATCGTCCCTATAATCGAGAAGCTCATGTTCCAGGGCAAGACCATCATAATGATCGAGCACCGCTTGAAGGAGCTCTTCCGGATCGCACACCGCGTGGTGGTGCTCAACTACGGCCGAAAGATCGCCGAGGGCAGGGGAGACGAGGTCATGGAGGACGATTCGGTGAAGCAGGCCTATCTGGGTAGCGAGACATGATCATGAATACTCCCATGCTGTCGGTCGAGAACCTGATGGTCTTCTTCGAGAATGCGCTCGCATTGAACGATTTTTCAATGGCGGTGGAGGAGCGCCAGATAGTGGGGATCATCGGTTCCAACAGCGCGGGCAAGACCACCCTGATGAATACGCTCTCCGGATTGATCCTGGACATGCGGATCAAGGAGAAACGCAGGGGCGGCGAACGCATAACGGTTTACGGCGAACTCCGCTTCCGAGGTGAAGTGATAACCGATATGCCTCCGGCCGAACGGGTGAAGAAGGGGATTGTCCTCTGCAGGGAGAGGCATCCTATCTTCCCTGAGAGCGATGTGCTGGAGAACCTGAGGATCGCCTCGTACCTGAAGAAGCGATCCCGCCTCAAGGAAGCGCTCCCAAAGGTCTTCGAGCTCTTCCCGGCCCTGGAGGCCCTCAAGCACAAGAAGGCGGGGTTCATGAGCGGCGGGGAGCAGCAGATGCTGGCCATAGGAATGGCCCTGGTCGCGGCTCCCGAGCTCATGCTCCTTGATGAACCGCTCCTCGGCCTGAGCCCCATGATGCAGAAGCTCCTGGTTGAGGCCATCATCGATCTCCGGGACGACAAGGGCATAACCGTGGTGCTGAGCGAGCAGTTCGCCAGGCCGGTGCTCCCGATCATAGACTTCGGATATGTCATTGAAAACGGCATGCTGTCACTGCGGGGTTCAGGCGCGGAGCTCATGGAGAACCCCGAAGTAAAAGGGGCCTATTTCGGGATTTGAAACGGCTGATGATCAAGAGCCGGGCTTGAAACCCACACGATCAAATGAGGAAGGCTGGATGGCCAAAGAAACGGATAATATATTCCAGGCCTTTTCAACGGCCGGTCAGCGCTATGGGGACAAGAGGGCTATAGTCTACCTCGGCAGTTCCTTCACCTATAAGGACGTGGTGGACTTGGCGGAACGCTTCGCCGCATCCCTGCTGAAGACAGGACTGGGCCGGGGAGACCGGGTCATACTATACCTCCCGAACAGCCTCCAATGGGTGGTGGCGTGGCTGGGCGTGATACGCGCCGGGGGTCAGGCTGTCCCCATAACACCGATATATACGGTCCACGATCTCACCTACATTGCAAACGACAGCGGCGCGCAGCATATCGTGTGTCTGGACACCAATTACGGATACGTCAAGGAGGCGATGGACGGAACTCCCCTGAGAAAGGTCATAGTCACACGCCTATCCGACCCGCTACCGGCCTGGAAGCGGATCTTCGGCTGGGCCTTTGACAAAGTCCCCAGGGGAAAGATCCCCAGGGACGGGAGCGTGGTGCGTTTTCGCAAAGCCGTCAAGCCCGGCGGGAAGCGGGAGCTCCCCCCGCTCGAGGCCGGGGGCCGGGACACAGCGGAGATACTTTACACCGGCGGGACCACCAAGTTCCCCAAGGGGGTTCCCATCTCCCACGGCCTGTACCTGGTCTCCGCCCTGGAGCAGATCCACGTGAGCGACCACTTGTTCCCGCCGGAGGAGAACGTGGTGGTGGGATCGGTGCCTCTCTTCCACATACTCGGGCAGACCACCGCCCTGAGCACGCTTCTGGTGGGTGGTTCCATCATTGTGATGCCCAAGGTGAATCTGGACGCGATCTTTGACTCGGTGCAGAGATTCGGCGCAAAGACCCTGATCGGAGTCCCAACCCTCTACCGGATGATCCTGGAGCACTATCGGCTGGATCTCTACGACCTGAGCACCCTGCAGTACTGCTTCAACGGGGGGGACGTCCTTCCAGTGGAGGTCAATCAGCGCTGGAGGCGCAAGTTCCAAAAACCGCTATACCAGGGCTATGGGGCCACCGAGACCTGCGGCGGGGTGACCATGTGCCCCACCGACAGAGAGAATCCACCCAAGAGCATCGGCAAGGTGGTGCCCAGCAAGCGGGTGAAGATAGTGGATTCGGAGACCCTGGAGCCTGTCCCGCCCGGTACGCCCGGAGAACTCCTGGTCCACTCGGAGCGGATGGTTCGCGCATACTGGAACAAGGCCGAAGAGACCGCCGCCGCGTTCGTGGAGATGGAAGACGGCCTGCTCTACTACCGGGCCTCGGATATCGTATCCATGGACGAAGAAGGCTATTTCTACTTCATGGATCGGACTGTGGACACCATAAAGCACAAGGGGTACCGTGTCTCGTCATCCGAGATAGAGTCGGTGCTCCAAGAGCACCCGGCCGTTGTGGAGGCCTGCGCCGTGGGCCTCCCTGACCCCAAGGTGGGCGAGCGGATCAAGGCCTTTGTAGTGCTCAAGGAGGACGTCAAGGGAATCACCGGGTATGACCTGATCAAGTGGTGCCGGAGTCGACTGGTCTCCTACAAGATCCCCCAGTATATAGAGTTCCGCGACATGCTCCCCAAGAGCAAGGTGGGAAAACTGCTCCGCCGCGAGATCCGCGGCGAAGAAGAGCGCAGGGCCGAGGCCTAAACCCCGCCGCCCTCCCCGAGCGAGGGCGGGGAAGGGCGGTTCCTGGTATCGGCCTGTTCAGAGTTGTCCACCGGACAACTGGGTCTCATTCAAGTGGATATGCCCATCTTGGGCAGAATAAAGGCCTGGAGCACCACCCAGGCCACGAGGATCAACAGCAACCATCCCAGTCCCGTCATTCCGTTCCTCTCTTTCTCATTACTGCGGTCTCTCAATGTTACCCTCTCCTGTCCCGCATGGAGGACTCAAGCAGCTCACGGCTGCAGGCATGTCAGGATGCTCAGGAGAAACCGCCGGGTGAAGGACCGCACGCCGCTGCACCGGCTCCGTCCAGGGCGGATCCGCCGCCGGAGCCTCGAGAGAAAGAGGAAAGGACCCTCCGGGTCTCTTCCCCTCCGCACTCCGGGCAGATCGGTGAACCGTCCCGGTCCGATGAGAATACCAACGTCTCAAAAGTCTTGCCGCATCGCGGGCACATGAATTCATAAATAGGCATTATATACGCACCTCCCTATACATAGGCCCTTGAGTGCCGGGCCTTGAATCCCTGTCTTATATTATAGAGCCCGCTCCGGGCAAAAGGTTTCATCATTCACGGCTTACTCCGGAATATTGGGGATGGTGGTCCTCTCTCCCTTGTAATTGACGAGCTCGTAGACCTCTTCTGTCTTTGCTTGGATATAATAGTCCGGCATTAACGGTATCTTGCCTATATTGGTGGCGATCACGTACATGGGCTGTGCCAGGCCCGTGGTATGCCCCCTTATGGCGTCGCGGATGAGCTCGGCCCCTTTTTCCACCGGGGTGCGGAAGTGGTCGATCCCTGGAGCCGGCTCGCAGTAGAATACATAGTAGGGCCGGATGCGCGCCTGAAGGAGCTTCTGGTGGAGCTCCCTGAATGTGGGCGCGTCATCGTTGATGCCCTTGAGGAGCACGGCCTGGTTGCCCACGTTCACACCGCAGGAGAGCAGGTCGTAGATCGCTCGGGCGGTCCTCTCCGTGATCTCCTTGGGGTGATTGCACTGGGTGTTGACCCAGATGGGGATGCGGTGGTATCCGGCCAGCACTTTCTTCAGCCCGTCGGTCACCCTGTGGGGGAGGACTATGGGGGTGCGGGTGCCGAACCTGATCATCTGGAGGTGAGGGACCTCTCGGAGCTTACGGATCAAGTACTCGATCTTGTCGTCGGACAGGATGAAAGGGTCACCCCCGGTCACCAGCACGTCCCGAATCTCGGGGTGCTCGTTTATCCAGCGGAGGCCTTCCTCCACGTCCATCCTGAGCTTTAGGGCCCGGTCCACGACCACCTCCTTGCGGAAGCAGTGACGGCAGTAGTTGGCGCACACATCGGTCACGGTGAAGGCTATACGGTCGTAATACTGGCGCGCTATGCTGTCCGGCCGCTCCTCGCCGCCGGCCCGGTTCTCCTTCCATATCAGATAGTCCGGGATACCGTAGCGGTTCTCCTTTTCCTCGGCCGACGGGATCACCTGGCGTCTGACCGGGCAGGCGGGATCGTCCGGGTCCATCAATGAAGCGAAATAGGGCGTGGTCCCCCATTTGGTGTCCTGTAAGCGGATCGCCTCGGCCTCGTCAGGGGTCACCCGGATGTAGCCCTCCAACTTGTCCAGGGTGTTGACCGCATTCTGCAGTTGTTCCATCCATTCTTCCATATGTCTCGGTCTCCTTTGGGTTGGGAAGTTGATGTCCTCGGCCGGCTCTGTCAGCCTATCTTATCGAATATAGATAGGTTTTAAAACACCAGGGCGTGGAGGCAGGCTCCTCATAACAGGTGCCCTCATCGAATGCAACCGTTTTTTGGCCCGGGACGCCGCGATCACCAGTGTGTCGTTGATCCTCCGGCATTGCGCATCGGAGATAAAAGAATTATATTAACAAGCTATTTTTCAATCAGGCAAGGGGACAGTTGGTCACTGATCCACGGGGGTTGGCGGACGGATGAAGATACTGCTTCTGGGTAGCAGCGGCATGTTAGGCGGCGACTGTAAGACAGTGCTGGCAAGAGAAGGTCAGGTGGTGGCCCCGGACAGGAAGGCCCTGGACATCGTGAGCTGGGACAAGGTGATCGAGACCATGCAGAGGGTGAATCCCGGCGTAGTGGTAAACTGCGCGGCCTTCACGGATGTCGACGCCTGCGAGACCGAGGAGCTCACCGTGAAGAAGGTCAACGTGGAGGGGCCCAGGAATCTGGCTCAAGGGGCAGCCCGTTTTGAAGCCGATTTGGTTCATATCTCCAGTGACTATGTATACAACGGAACGAAGCCCGTTCCCCAGCCGTACTTCGAGGACGACACTGTGGATCCGCTCTGCGAATACGGTATAAGCAAGGTCTACAGCGAGACTGCGGTGCGGGAGAACGCCCCCAGGTACATCATCGTTCGAACCGGATGGCTATACGGAAGGCACGGGAACAGCTTCGTCCACAAGATCGTGGCCGGGGCGCTCACAGGCAGGAAACGCCAGAGGATTCGGGTGGTGGAAGACCAGTTCGGGTCCCCCACTTGGACCTTTCGATTGGCCTACCAGATCCGGGAGATGATCCGCCACCACGCCCACGGCACATACCATGCAACCGCCGAAGGCTATTGCAGCAGGCTGGAGTTCGCCAGGGCCGTGCTGGAGAAGCTCGAGATCAAGGCGGATCTGGAGCCGGTCAAGGGGGACGAGCTCCCCAGCCCGGCGCGGAGGCCGCGAAACTGCATACTGGAGAACCGGCTCCTGAAAAAGCAGGGGATCCACCTGATGCAGGATTGGAGGCGGGACCTGGACCTCTTCCTGGAGCGCTTCGGGGAGGAGCTCATAAGGGAGGCCAGGAAGAAAAAGTAAGGGCCTGCGGGGTTCATATCCGCCTGCCGATCAGGGCACCCTCGTATATGGCCGCCTTTGCGCTCCTTGGCTCCAGGCAATCCCCGAGCTGATAGATCGGCATTCCCATTCCCTTGACCTGTTCATAGAGGGTGTTGTCAGGGCGGTTCCCGGTGACCACCACCACCCTGGAGCATTCTATGAGGCGTTCCTGCTCGTCGCGGCCGGCTATGACCACTCCGTTGTCCTCGATTCGGACCAGGGCGGCCCTGGGAATGATCTCCACCCCGTACCGATCCAGCTTCTGGAGTATCACCTTCCTGGTCACCGATTCTATCTGGGTGCCTATGCGGGGGAGCTTCTCCACTATGGCCACAGGGCAGCCGGCCTCGGCCAGGTGGAGGGCGATCTCACACCCGGTGGCCCCCCCCCCCACTATCACGGTCTTGTGATCAAGCCCGGGCACCGCCTCTTGCAGGAGATCGGAGACACTGCTGACTATGGAACGGTCCATCCCCGGAACCGGCGGGTGGCTGGGGACCGATCCCGTGGCCAGGACTAGGACGTCCGGGTTCACCTCGGCCACGGTCGCGGCCGATACCTCGCAACCCAGGTGACAATGGACTCCGTACTTGTCTATCTGTTTCTTCTGGTACTCTATCAGGGTCAGCAGCTCCTTCTTGTAGCCGGTAACCGAGCCTAGAAGGAGCTGGCCGCCCAGTGCCGGGCCCCGTTCGTAGAGGTGCACCTGATGGCCCCTCTTGGCCGCCACCCAGGCCACGTCCAGACCGCCCGGACCGCCTCCCACCACCATGACCTTCTTGACCGGGTCCGCCGGGGTGAGGGACATCTCGTTCTCCCGGCCCAGGGTGGGGTTGACCAGGCACTCCACCCGGCCCTTCCTGAAAATGGACTCCATGCAGGTGTTGCAGGCGATACAGGTCCGTATGTCGTCCAGCCTACCCTGCCTGGCCTTCAGGGGCATCTTGGGGTCGGCCAGGAGCCCCCTGCCGATGCACACCAGGTCTGCGGCCCCTTCGGCGACCAGCCGCTCCGCAGTCCCCGGGTCATTGATCCGCCCGACGGCCATGACCGGGATCCCCAGGGCCTTCTTGATCTCCGCTGCGGAATCGGCCAGACACGCCTTGGGCATGAACATGGGCTGGGAGATCCACTCCGGGGTGGCGTCGTTGCCGGCGGATACCTGAACAATGTCCACCCCTGCTCTTATCAACCTCTCGAGGATCCTGATGCTTTCCGGCACGGTCAGCCCCCCCGGCACGAACTCCTGGGCGCTGATCTTGCATGACAAGGGGTATCCGGGCCCGATCCTCCGGCGCACCTCCTCCACGACCTCCACGGCGAAGCGGCATCTCCTTTCCAGGTCCCCGCCGTATTCGTCCTCCCTGACATTGGAAAAAGGGGAGAGGAACTGGTTTATGAGATAGCCGTGTGCGCCGTGTATCTCTATCATCTCGAAGCCGGCGGCCAGGGCCCTCTCGGCCGCGTCCCCGAACTTGCGGACGATCTCGCGGATCCCCTCGAGGCTCAACGGCTCCACCTCGCCTCGTATGGTGGGGCAGGGCAGGTGGGACGGGGCCACAGGCCTCCGCCCGATTACTCGGGGCGATGTCTGCCGGCCTCCGTGATGGATCTGGACCGCGGGCACCGCGCCCTCGGCCTTCATTACCGAGGCTATCCCGGCCAGTCCGTCCACGAACCGATCCTCGTATATGCGGGCTTGGTGCGGGGACACGATGCCTTCCTGAGAGACCGCGCAGGCCTCCATGATCACCATTCCCGGACCGCCGGCAGCGCGGCGGCGGTAGTGCTCTATGGTGTTTTCAGTGATTCCCCCGTCCTCCTCAATCAGAAAGGAGGCCAGGCCGGGCATCACGATGCGGTTTTCCAGCGTCAGATCCTTGAGGTTGAAAGGGGTGAAAAGTGAATCAAGCATGCGCATTGTCTCCATGGATGAATTCGTCAAAAAAATCGTTTCCTTTGTCGTCCACTATGATGAATGCGGGGAAGTCCTCCAGCAGGATCTTGTATACCCCCTCCATTCCGAGCTCCGGAAACTCCAGGAGCTCCACGCTGCGGATGCAGTCCCTTCCCAGGCGTGCGGCCGGGCCTCCGATGGACCCCAGATAGAAGCCGCCGTAGCGCCTGCAGGAATCGGTCACCGCCTTGGAGCGGTTGCCCTTGGCCAGGGTGATCAGGGACGCACCGCAGGCCTGGAACAAGGGGACATAGGGGTCCATCCTGCCGGCGGTGGTGGGCCCGAAGGAGCCTGAGGGGTGTCCCTCGGGGGTCTTGGCAGGGCCTGCATAATAAATGATGTGGTCTTTGAGGTAGTCCGGAAGGTCGCCCTCGCTCTCCAGTCTCTGCTTGAGCCTTGCGTGCGCTATGTCCCGGGCGACCACTATGGGCCCGTTCAAGACCAGCCGGGTGGCCACGGGATGCCTGCCTAGCTCCTCCCGGATCTCGTTCATGGGCCTGTTGAGATCAATGGCCACGGGCGGCCTGCCGGGGACCGGCTCGGGCTCGGGCAAGAACCTGGCCGGGTCCCTCTCCAGCTCCTCCAGGAATACTCCTTCAGGGGTGATCTTTCCCAGGATGTTGCGATCAGCGCTGCAGCTCACTCCCAGGCCCACCGGGCAGGAGGCCCCGTGCCTGGGCAGGCGTATCACCCGGACGTCGTGGCAGAAGTACTTGCCGCCGAACTGCGCTCCTATACCGAGTTCCCTGGATCGTTTCAAGAGCTCCTGTTCCAGGGCAGGGTCGCGGAAGGCGCGGCCGCTCCGGTCGCCGCTCAGGGGAAGGCCGTCCAGGTATCCGGCCGTGGCCAGCTTCACTGTCTTCAAGGCGGCCTCGGGCGAGGTCCCGCCGATCACAAAGGCCAGGTGATAGGGCGGGCAGGCCGCAGTCCCCAGGCCCCGCATCTTTTCCACCATGAAGGGGACCAGGGTGTCGGGGGCGAGCAGGGCCTTGGTCTCTTGGAACAGAAAGGTCTTATTGGAGGAGCCTCCTCCCTTGGCTATGAACAGGAACCTGTAGGAGTCGCCTCCATCGGCCTGTATGTCCACCTGGGCGGGCAGATTGGAGCCAGAGTTCACCTCCTCGTACATGGTGAGGGGGACGTTCTGGGAATAGCGGAGGTTGTTCCGGGTGTAGGCATGGAAGGCCCCGCGGCTCAAGGCCTCTCCATCCGCACCTCCGGTCCATACCTGCTGTCCCTTTTTGCCGATGATCACCGCTGTTCCCGTGTCCTGGCACATGGGGAATACGCCCTCAGCCGCTATTACCGCGTTTTTCAACATCTCCAGGGCCACGTAGCGGTCGTTCTCAGAGGCCTCGGGATCATCCAATATGCCTGCCAACCGCCTCAGGTGCGAGGCCCGCAGCAGGTGCGCAGCGTCCCTGAAGGCCTCCTGAGCCAGCAGTGTCAGGGCGGCGGGCTCCACTACGGTCACCGGCACTCCCTGGAAGCCGTCGGTCCTTACGTGCTCTGTGGTCAGGAGGCGGTACCTGGTGGTGTCTTCCCCCAGCGGAAAAGGCTCCTGGTACACAAATCGCTCGTCCATATCGGTTCTCCCAGCGAAAAGAGCCCCGGCTGCTCGGACGCCAGGGCCAAGGGAAAGGTCTTTGCCTTATCCGGGTTGAGTGTGCCTCAGGTTTCCGTGGATCCGAACCCCGCCTTGATGAACTCGCGGTTCAAGCGGGCGATGTTTGTTATCTTGATCTCCTTGGGACAGACCGCCTCGCACTCCCTCTCGTTGGAGCAGTTCCCGAATCCCAGCCGATCCATGGCGCGCTGCATGCCCAGTACCCGCCTGGCGGCCTCCGGGCGGCCCTGGGGGAGAAGAGCGAGGTGGGATACCTTGGCCCCCGCGAACAGCATGGCGGAAGCATTGGGGCAGGCGGCCACGCATGCGCCGCAACCAATGCACGCGGCCGCGTCCATGGTCCTTTCAGCCACCTCCTGAGGGACCGGGAGTGTATTGGCATCCGGCGCCGAGCCCGCGTTGACCGAGATGTAGCCGCCGGCCGCCATTACCCTCTCCAGTGCGCCCCGGTCCACGATCAAGTCCTTTACGACCTTGAAGGCGCGGGCGCGCCAGGGCTCCACCACTATGGTGTCGCCGTCCTTGAACTTTCGCATGTGGAGCTGGCAGAGGGTCATGGCTGGCTCCGGCCCGTGCGGTATGCCGTTTACCACCGCACCGCACGTCCCGCAGATACCCTCCCTGCAGTCGCTGTCAAACTCTATGGGCTCTCCGCCTTCCAGGGCCAGGCGCTCGTTGATCACGTCCAGCATCTCCAGGAAGGACATGTGGGTCTCCACGTCAGGGACCTCTATGGTCTCGAAGAATCCGGGGTCATCCGGTCCCTGCTGCCTCCATACCACGAGGGTGATGCGGATCCTGCCGGTGTCGACGCCTCTCACTTGTAACTCCTCGTTGAGGGCTCCACATACTCGAAGATCAGGGGTTCCTTGTGCATCACAGGAGCCTCTCCCTCGCCGCGGTATTCCCAGGCGGCCACATGGGAGTAATTCAGGTCGTCCCGCTGGGCCTCTCCCTCTTCGGTCCGGTACTCCTCCCTGAAGTGGCCGCCGCAGGATTCCTCCCGCTCCAGGGCGTCCAGGATCATGAGCTCGGCAAACTCCAGGAAATCCTGCACCCGTGAGGCCTTCTGCAGGGCCAGGTTGTAGCCGTCCTCGGATCCCGGGACAAGGAGGTCGGTGCTGAACCGTCTCTTCAACTCCCTGACCATATCAAAGGCCTTGCGCAGCCCCTCGCGGTTGCGGGACATGCCGCAGTACTCCCACATTATCCTCCCCAGCTCCCGGTGGAAGGCATCAGGGGTCTGTTTGCCCCCTGCCTCGAGCAGGGTCCTTATACGGTCTTCCACGCCTCCGGCCGCCTCCATGAAAGCGGACGCCTCGGCCGGGACCTCTGAAGGACCGGCCTCGGCCAGGTACCCGCCCATGGTGTAGGGGAGAATGAAGTAGCCGTCGGCCAGCCCCTGCATGAGGGCGCTCGCCCCGAGGCGGTTGGCCCCGTGATCCGAGAAGTTGGCCTCCCCGATCACGAACAGCCCGGGTATATTGCTCATCAGGTTGTAGTCCACCCAAAGCCCGCCCATGGTGTAGTGGGTGGCCGGGTAGATCATCATGGGGGTCTCGTACGGATCATCGTCCACGATGTTGAGATACATGTCGAAAAGATTGCCGTATTTCTTCCGGATGGCTTCCTTTCCTTCACGGCGTATGGCTTCGGCAAAGTCCAGATAGACCGCGTAGCCTGTGGGGCCCACGCCCATTCCGGCGTCGCATACGGCCTTGGCCGCCCTCGAGGCCACGTCGCGCGGCACCAGATTTCCGAAGCTGGGATATCGCCTCTCCAGGAAGTAATCTCTCTCTTGCTCTGGGATCTCCTCGGGCGGCCGCTTGTCGCCGGCCTCGGCAGGCACCCAGACCCGGCCGTCGTTCCTCAGGCTCTCGCTCATAAGAGTCAGCTTGGACTGGTATTCCCCTGTATGGGGGATACACGTCGGGTGGATCTGGGAGAAACAGGGGTTGGCGAACAGGGCGCCTTTCCTGTAGGCTTGGAACGCGGCGCTCACGTTGCTGGACATGGCGTTGGTGGATAGGAAGAATACGTTTCCATACCCGCCTGTGGCCAGGACCACGGCATCCGCCTGGTGGCGTTCGTACTCCCCTGTGACTAGGTTCCTGGTGACTATCCCCACTGCGCGCCCGCCCTCCGTCACCAGGTCCATCATCTCCCGCCTGGAGAACACGCTCACCTTGCCCGCAGCCACCTGCCTGCACATGGCGCTGTAGGCCCCCAACAGGAGCTGCTGTCCAGTCTGGCCCCTGGCGTAGAAGGTCCTGGAGACCTGGGCGCCGCCGAAGCTCCGGTTGGCCAAGAGCCCCCCGTACTCCCTGGCAAAGGGCACCCCCTGGGCCACGCAGTGGTCTATGATGTGGTTGCTGATCTGGGCGAGGCGGTAGACGTTGGCCTCCCTGGAACGGTAGTCCCCTCCCTTGATGGTGTCATAGAAGAGCCGCCGGATGCTGTCCCCATCGTTGGGGTAGTTCTTGGCCGCGTTTATACCGCCCTGGGCGGCTATGCTGTGGGCCCTCCGTGGGCTGTCCTGTATGCAGAAGGCCTTTACGTTGTACCCGAGCTCGGCCAGGGCGGCCGAGGCGGATCCTCCGGCAAGCCCGGTCCCCACCACTATGACTGTGAACTTCCTTTTGTTTGCCGGGTTCACCAGTTTCAGCTCGAAACGATGCTGTTCCCACTTGTCCTGGAGGCGTCCCTGAGGGATCCGTCCGTCCAGCTCCATGTCATCCTCCATGCGCAAAGAGGGATACGAACAGCGGAATGGAGCCGAATCCGATCCCGAAAACCAGGCTGATCACCAAGCCGGCGCGCTCCACCAGGCCCATGTACTTGGGGTGGTTCAGCCCAAGGGTCTGAAAGAGGCTCCAGAACCCGTGGCTCACGTGAACCGCGACCACGGCCATGACGACCACATAGACCGCCACCCTGAGAGGGTTGGAAAAGGCACCGGCCACTATATGGTACAGCGTGGTGCCTGTCCGGTCGGCAAAGTGAAAATCAACCAGGTGAAAGACCACGAAGAGCAGTATCAGAAACCCGGTGTAGGGCATGGTGGCCGAGCTCAGGGTGCGGCCGCCTGCGCGCTTCTTCAAGTGGTACCCTTGAGGCCTGGCCCGGCGGTTCTCCAGGAAAAGGACCAGCCCGGTCCCCACATGGACCGCGGCCAGAAACACCAGGATCCACTCGGCCGCCGGGATCAAGGGTCCCAGGGCGTGGAGATGCTCGACATAGGAGTTGAAGAGCCCCTCTCCCCCGTAAAGGGTCAGGTTCCCTGCCAGGTGAATGCAGAGGAAACCCACAAAGGCCGTACCCGTGACGGCCATCAACAGCTTTTTCCCGATTGAGGAGACGAGGATCCTTCCCAGCCAATGCATCTCGGCCCCCGCGGTCTCAGGCGCCCTTCAAACGCTTCATGTCGTCCACCAGCCCCTTTACAGCGGCCGCTGAGAGGTGAAGGGCCTCTTCTTCCTCCGGGGTGAGTTGAATCTCCACGACCTCCACTATGCCCCCGGCGCCGAGCTTCACAGGCACCCCCACGAAGAGGTCACTGATGCCGTATTCACCCCGGAGGTAAGCAGCGCAGGGGAGGATCTTCTTTTTGTCCTTGAGAACGGCCTCGGCCATTTCCACTGCGGCCGAGGCCGGGGCGTAAAAGGCGCTTCCCGTCTTCAGGAGCCCGACTATCTCTGCCCCGCCGTTGCGGGTTCGGTCCACCAGGGCCTCGATCCGATCCTCGGACATTAGCTCGGTGATCGGGACCCCGGCGACCGTGGAGTAGCGGGGCAGGGGCACCATGGTATCGCCGTGTCCGCCCAGGACGAATGCGTGGACATTTTCCACGGATACGCCCAGCTCCATGGCTATGAAGGCCCTGAACCTGGCCGAATCCAGCACCCCGGCCATGCCCATGACCCTTTCCCTGGGAAAGCCGCTGGCCTCAAGGGCCACGTGGCACATGGCATCCAGGGGGTTGCTGACCACGATCAGGACGGAATCCGGCGCCGCATCGACCACCCCTTGCACCACGGTCTCCATTATCCCCATATTCGTGGAGAGGAGGTCGTCCCGGCTCATTCCCGGCTTGCGGGGTATTCCCGCGGTTATGATCACGATGTCCGAGCCCTCGGCCTCTTTGTAGCTCCCGGTCACGCCGGTGATAAGGGAGTCGTGCTTCTCAATGGGCGCGGCCTCCATAAGATCCAGGGCCTTGCCCGCGGGGACGCCCTCCAGGACATCCACCAGGACGACGTCAGCGAGCCCCTTCTCGGCTACGCGCATGGCCGCGGTACCGCCCACGTTGCCGGCTCCCACCACGGTGACCTTGTTTCTGCTCATGCCCTTACTCCTTTCACTTCTTCTCCTCGCTCTTCTTCACTGACTTGGAGATGATCTTGCCGGAGACGAGCATACCTATCATCAGCATCAGGAGCACCACGAAGACCCCCACGTACCGGAGGAGCAGGGTGCCGATTATCCATGTCCAGTTGTCCTTGACAATCACCACCTTGGTCCCCTGCTTGAATTCCTTGTCAATGGTGATGGAATGCCAGGGACGATTGCTGTCGTCCTCGACATAGGACTGGGTCTTCCAGTTCCTGATCTTTATGTCCTCCATGCCTTCGAGCTTTTCCTTGTAATAGTCCAGGACCTGGTCGTGAGTCCAGGGGGATTTGAGCTCCAGCCTGTCCTCTGTTCGCCCCAGGACCTCACCTTGCGGGACCGGGAGCCCCAGGAAGTCCTCGTGGGCCTCCTTGGCCTCCACCGCTCCGGTGATCCCCATAATAAGAACGGCAAACAAGATCGCGTATCGCTTCATGGCTCTCTTCCTTTCCAAACTCCGCCGGAGGAGTCGTATCTACTAGTCGAACATGGCAATGAACATCCCTGCCGCGGCCGCCGACCCGATCACCCCTGCCAGGTTGGGTCCCACGGCGTGCATCAGCATGTGGTTGCTCCGGTCGTACTTGATCCCTTCCATCTGTACGACCCTTGAGGCCATGGGGACGGCGGATACGCCCGCGGCCCCGATCAGTGGGTTGATCTTTTCCTTCAGGAAGAGATTCATGATCTTGACGGTGAGTATCCCGCCCATGGTGCACACCGCAAAGTCCACCAGGCCCAGCCCGAAGATGAAAAGAGGCTTCCAGCTCAGGAACTTGTCCGCGTGCATGGTGGCGCCCACTGAAAGACCGAGGAAGATGGTGACTATGTTCATGAGCGACCCCTGAGCGGTATCTGTCAGGCGGGCCACCACGCCGCTCTCCTTCATCAGGTTGCCCAGCATGAACATCCCCATCAGTGGAATGACCGAGGGAACCAGCAGGGCGATGATCCCGGCGGTGATCAAGGGGAAGAGGATCTTCTCCTGCCTGGAGACCGGCCTCAACTGCTTCATCTTGATCACCCGCTCCTGCCTGTTGGTGAGCATCCTCATTATCGGGGGCTGAATTATGGGCACCATGGCCATGTAGGAGTATGCGGCCAATGCATTGGCCCCCAGGAGCTGGGGGGCGAGGTGCTGGGTCAGGTATACTGTGGTGGGTCCGTCAGCACCGCCGATGATTCCCACGCTCGCCGCTTCCTTCAGAGTGAATCCGGCCAGGACCGTACCGGTGAAGGTTATGAAAACGCCCAACTGCGCGCCGGCTCCTATGATCAGGGTCTTGGGGTTGGCTATCAGCGGGCCGAAGTCGGTCATGGCGCCCAGTCCCAGGAAGATCACGCAGGGGATCACCTCCCACTCCAGGCCGTAGTGGTAGAAAATCCGGAGCAGCTCTGCGTGGTCATTGGAATGACCCATCAGGGGGACCAACGGGAAATTCACGATGAAGATGCCGAACCCTATGGGCAGCAGCAGCAGCGGCTCATACTTCTTGGCGATGGCAAGCCAGATGAAGAGGCATCCTATGGCCCACATCACCACGATATTGAACTGGAAGTTCCAGATCCCGGTGGTGCGCAGCGTGCCCATTAGTAAGTCGAAAATTTCGTTGGCACTCATGGTCTTCTCTCTCCTTTTCCGCTTTGCTCTAGTGTCCGCTCGAACGCATTCACGCCCCCCGCCCAAGCGGCGGGGAGCGCAGAATACGTATCAAAAAGTCCAGGGCGCCCATCGAGCAGGGAGGGGCGCCGGAGGTCAGGCGGAGGCCTTGCACACCCGCTCGATGGCCTCTGCCATGGCCTCGTCCTCCTTGCGGATGTCTTCCAGGGTCTTGGGCTTGACCTCTGGGGGCTTCTCTTCCAGACCGTACTTCCATTTCAGGAACTGCTCTCCGGTGTTAGGGTAGAGGGCGGCTATTAGCATATCATAGTCGTCCTTTGCCAGGTCCTTAACCCTTTCCTTTCCCTTGGGGAGTTCGGGCTCCAGGTAGTCCGCAGCCCTCCCGGTAACCGGGGTCTCGCCCCGCTTGTAGCCCTTGAGGACCTTTTCCTGGACCTCCGGGTAAACGCCGGTGGGCGTCTTTCCGTAGAGCCCGTAGACCAGGTCCTTGACCTCGTTGGTGACCATCTTGTAACGGCCGAAGAGCACATTCAATACCGCCTGGACCCCCACGATCTGGCTGGTGGGGGTGACCAGGGGCGGGGTGCCCAGCTCCCTCCTGGTCACCGCCACCTCCTTGTATACCTCGTTCAGACGGTGGAGGGCCTTGGCCTCCTTGAGCTGGCTCACCAGGTTGGAGATCATGCCGCCCGGGACCTGGTGGAGCAGGACCCCGGTGTCTATCACCGCCATCCTGTGCTTGGCCAGGTAGTCGCGGTACTTGGGGACCACTTCCTCCAGGTGCTCGCCCATCTCCATGAGGAGCTCCATATCAAAGCCCGGGTCCCGCACGGTCCCGTAAAGTGTGGCCACTATGGGCTCCACCGCGGGCTGGGAGGTCCTCAACGCGAACGGGGCAAGGCAGGTATCCACTATGTCCACCCCGGCCTTTATGGCCTCCAGGTACACCATGGAGGCCATGCCGCTTGTATAGTGTGTGTGGAGATGAATCGGGATGCCGATCTCCTTCTTGAGCTCGGTCACCAGCTTGGCGATGTCGAACGGGCTCATGATCCC